>JASBSJ010000086.1 GCA_030148985.1 Sphingopyxis sp. | reverse complement strand
CCCACGGTATCCTGCTCAGGCCGTAGGCACCGTGCCGCCGTCTATGACATATTCCGCGCCCGTGATCGCGGCGGCCCGCGGCGACACGAGGAAGGCGATCAGGTCGGCCACTTCCTGCGGCTTCGCCGGTCGGCCCAACGGAATACCGCCGAGCGAGTCCATGATGATCCGCTTGCCGCCGTCCAGATCGGTGCCTGCCTCCGTGGCCAGCCGCTGCGCCAGTTCGATGGCGGCATCGGTCTCGATCCAGCCAGGCGACACCCTCACCACACGCACCCCTTTCGGCGCGACCTCCTTGGACAGGCTCTTGCTATAGGTCGAAAGCGCCGCCTTCGCCGCCGCATAGGCCGTGGTGGATTCGGGCAGGGGAAGCTTGTGCTGGATCGACGTGACATGGATGACGACACCCGATCCCTGTTCGATCATCAGCGGCAGCAGCGCCCGATCGATGCGAACCGCCGACAGCAGGTTCTGGTTCAGCTCCTGCATCCACTCCGCATCGCCGAGCGCCGCGAAGCCACCGGCCGGCGAACCCGATCCGCCCAGCACATTGACGATGATGTCGATGCCGCCGAGACGCTCGCGGACGGCCTTCGCAACCGCATCGCTCCCCTCGGCGGTCGTCAGGTCGGCCGTTACATAATCGACGCCCTCCGCGCCGCCGTCCGGAACGGTGCGCGCCGTCGTCAGCACGATCGCACCGGCGTAGGCCAGCGTGGCGACGACAGCGGCGCCGACGCCCTTGGTCCCCCCTGTCACAAGCGCCCTGCGGCCCTTCAGCTCGAGGTCGAAGCTCATGGCTTTATCTCCAGCGCGGCAATTGCGTCGCCGTCGATGGTGAAGACGTAGCGCAGGTCGATGGGGCTACCCGGAAAGTCACCGACCACATGGCCCGTCACCACGACATGATCTCCGTCGTCATGCACGGCGATCGGCGTGCTGGTGTATCGGTAGGCGGTGGACGCCGCCGCCTTCCAGGCTTCGATCCCGGCTCTGCCCCTATGGGTCTTGCCCTCATCCGTGACGACGGCGTCCGGCGTGAAGAGGCGCGCGACAGCTGCTGCGCTCTGTGCGTCCGCATCGAAATAGGCGGCGATCGGCTGGGGAAGGTCAATGGACATGCGCGTTGCTCCGTGGCGATGTTGTCTTCGTCGGAGTTGGCGCTAGGTTCGCACAATGGCAAGAACGCACGAAAAAGTCGGATACTTACACCAAAGTAAGCCACACGAGCATACGCCGCGATCCGCGGCCTCCGGCGTAATAACCGCCATCAAGATGCTCGACGGGCGGTGGAAACTCGAAATCCTGTTCCATCTGTTCGGCGACGATGTGCTGCGCTTCTCCGATCTGGAGCGGGCGATACCGGGTATCTCCCAGAAGATGCTGATCCAGCAACTTCGCCAGATGGAGGCGGACGGCATCGTCACCCGCACGGTTCATCCCCAGGTCCCGCCCAAGGTCGAATATGGCCTGACGCCCTGGGGCCGGTCGCTCTGCCCGGCACTGGACTCGCTGCTCAGCTGGGGAGAGGCCAAACCGTGAGGGGATTTCCACCGCGCCGCCTTCGGAAAAATCTGCCTGACGATTTCACGACCTGGAGTGTGCCGACATTTCGTTCAGACCGAGCCAAAAATGGTGGTTTTCCGTGACCCGGAGCGCAGCGTACTCAATGTACGTGAGCACCGGAAGCACGGGAAATCGCCATTTGCAGGCCGCCATGGGCTGAATGGCGATACAAGCTAAGGCCCTTCGGACCAGCGGCCCGATTCATCCTGTTTCCAGAAGCGGTTGTCGACATCCTCCTGCACCGCGAGCCGGCGCCAGGTGGCGCGTGCGTCGTCGATGCGGATGTTGTCGAAGAGCAGAAAAACGCGTTCGAATCCCAGCGCCTCTTCGCGCCATTCACCATCGGCGAGCGCGAGGTAGGTGGCGCCGTTGGGCGGCGAGACGTCGAGCGTACCGGCGATCAGGATCGGTTCGATCGCCTCGTCGGGGGTTCCCGCATGGCCGTGCGGCAGGAAGCTTGCGGGCTGGAGCGTCCAGAGCGCGGCGTCGATCGCCTGGCGCTGCATCGCCGCGGCGGCGACCACCAGCAGGCGGTCGCCGTTCGCCAATATGCGCGCCGCAAGCGCGGGAAGCACGCGTTCGGCGGGGTCGCGGGTCAGGCGGTAGAAGTCGACGCGAGGCATGATAGCTACGTCGCCCTCGCGCAGGCGGGGGCCGCTGGCATCCTCAATCCCTCATCGCCGCGTAAACCGCCGGCGGCCCCCGCCTTCGCGGGGGCGACGCGTCGATTACGCAATGACGAAGTATTACGCATCACCCCTCGTGCTTCGCCGCGATATAGCGGTCGAGCAGGCGCACGCCATAGCCGGTCGCGCCCTTGGCATAGATGGGGCCGTCCTTGTCGGCCCACGCCATACCCGCGATGTCGAGATGCGCCCAGGCGACGCCTTCGTCGACATAGCGTTTGAGGAACTGCGCCGCGGTGATCGACCCGCCTTCGCGCGGGCCGATATTCTTCATATCGGCGATGGGGCTGTCGATCAGCTTGTCATAGGCGGGCGACAGCGGGAAGCGCCACAGCTTGTTGTTCGACGCCTCGCCCGCGGCGAGCAGGTCGGCGGCGAGCGTTTCGTCATTCGCGAACATGCCCGCATATTCATGGCCGAGCGAGATGACCATCGCGCCGGTCAGGGTCGCGAGGTCGATGATCACCTTGGGATCATAGGCCTTTTGCGCCCAGCTGATCGCGTCGCAAAGAACAAGACGGCCCTCGGCGTCGGTGTTGAGCACCTCGACCGTCTGGCCCGACATGGTGGTGACGATGTCGCCGGGGCGCATCGCATTGCCGTCGGGCATATTTTCGACGAGGCCGACGACGCCGACGACATTCGCCTTCGCCTTGCGGCCCGCGATCGCCTTCATCGCGCCCGCGACGGCGCCCGCGCCGCCCATGTCCCATTTCATCATGTCCATGCCGGGGCCGGGTTTCAGGCTGATGCCGCCGGTGTCGAAGGTGACGCCCTTGCCGATGAAGACGACGGGCGCGTCGCCGGCGTTGCCGCCGTTCCAGCGCATCGCGAGCAGCCGCGGCGGCCGCGTCGAACCTTGCGCAACGCCGAGCAGCGCGCCCATGCCGAGCGCCTTCATCTGGCGTTCGTCGAGGACTTCGAGTTCGACGCCCAGGTCGGCGAGATGCTGGCAGCGTTCGACGAAGCTTTCGGGATAGAGGATGTTCGGCGGTTCGGCGACGAGGGTCTGGGTGAAGGCGACGCCTTCGGCAATCGCTTCGTTCGCGGCCCAGCGATCCGAGAGGTCGCCATGCGCAGAGGCGATCGTCACCGTCTTGAGGCTGGGCTTTGCCTTATCGGCAAGGCGCGTACGATAGGTGTCGAGGCGCCAGTTGCGCAGGCGCGCGCCCATCGCAAAGGCCAACACATCGTCGGCGTCGCTCGATCCCGTGCTCGCGAAATCGACATGAACCTGCGCCGCGCCGCTCGTCTGCAATTTCGCGGTCAGCGCCGCGCCGCCGCGTTCGAGGTCATGCTCACTGCCCTCGCCGATGCCGACGAGCAGCAGGCGCTTCGCCTGCTCGCCGTCGAGCGCAGCGGTTTCCGCGATCGTGCCCGCCGCCCCGTCGAAACGTGCCTGCGCCGCCGCGGCCCCGAGCAGCGCGCCGAGCGCCCCCGCCTCGCCCTTGCGGACCGGGAAAGCGACGACGTCGGCAGACGCGTCGATTTGCGCGACAAACTGAATGTCCATGCCTTAACTTTCTTATGCGATGATTGATTGGAACGTGCCGGACCGATAGGGGTTTCGCCTGCGAGTTGCAAAAACAAAGCGGCCGGTCCAAGCCGGGAAACGTCGATATAGGGTTCGGGACAAAGGGATTAAATGAGCTGGTCTTTGTTCCAACAAGCGGCGCACGCGCGACCGTTCTGGCTGGCGACGGCTGGCGGCCTTGCGTTCTTTGCGACTCCGGTGCTCGCCCAAAGCGCGGCGAATCCGGACCCTCTGGCCATTGTCGCGGCCGAGCCCGACCTGCAAACCCCGGATATTCCACCCGCTCCCTCGGACGCACCCGAAACAGGAAGCGAGCAGCAAATCGGTTTTGCCGCCGATAACCTCAATTATGATGGCGATGCCGAGGTCGTCGTCGCCGAGGGCAATGTCCAGATGAACCGCGACGCGATCGAGATGCGCGCCGACAAGGTGACGTGGAACCGCTCGACCGGCCAGGTTTTCGCCGAAGGCAATGTGTCGATCAAAAATCCCGAAGGCGACACCGCCTATGGCGACCGCATCGAGCTGACCGACAGCCTGCGCGACGGCGTGATCGACAATCTGCTGGTCGTGCTCGACAATGGGTCGCGCCTTGCCGCGGTCCGGGGCACGCGCTTCGACAATGGTAATATCGAGCTGGAAAACGCCGCCTACACCCCCTGCCCCGTCGAGGATGATGCGGGATGCCCCAAAAATCCGAGCTGGCAGATCCGCGCCGTTCGCGTGATGTACGATCGGGCGAAAAACAAGGTGCGCTACAAGGGCGCGCGCGTCGAGATTTTCGGCCTGCCGCTGATCCCGCTGCCGGGGCTGAGCCACTCGGTCAACAATCAGGCGAGCAGCGGCATCCTGGTCCCCGAAATCCGCCTCGACCGCAGCAACGGGTTCGAAATTGCGGTGCCTTATTATATCCGCCTGGCGCCCGACCGCGACGTGACGGTCACGCCGCACGTCTACACCGACGCGGCACCGATGCTGGAGGGCGAGTTTCGCGCGCTGACTGACATCGGATCGTTCCGCATCAACGGCTATGCGACCTATGGCTCGCTCGTCCCGCTGGTCGGCGAAGACCCCGACAGCCGGAAACGGTTTCGCGGCTATCTGGAAAGCGCCGGCCGGTTCCAGTTCGACCCGCGCTGGAGCCTCAGCTATTCGGGGCGCATCGCGACCGACCGCACTTTCATGCGCCGCTATGACATCAGCCGCGACGACCGCCTGCGATCGACCTTCGAGCTCGAACGGATCGGCGGCAACTCCTATCTGTCGATCGCGGGCTGGGCGACGCAGACGCTGCGCGTCAACGACGTGCAGGGGCAACAGCCGATCGCGCTGCCGATCATCGATTATCGCCAGCGGCTCGACGACCCGATTTTTGGCGGACAGTTCGAGCTGCAACTCAACACGCTGGCGATCGGCCGCACCGCGGGGCAGGATACGCAGCGCGCCTTTGCCGGGGCACAGTGGAATCTGCGCGGGCTGACCGGGCTGGGACAGGAAGTCACGCTCACCGCGCTCGTGCGCGGCGACGTCTATCACAGCGACGAGAATCTGCTGACCGAGATCGCCGGCTATCGCGGCGAGTCGGGGTGGCAGGCGCGCGGCATCGCGGCGATTGCCGCCGACATGCGCTGGCCCTTCATCGGCGAGTTTGCGGGCGGCACGCAGACGCTGACCCCACGCATCCAGCTCGTCGCGACGCCGCCGATCAAAAATCTCGACATTCCGAACGAGGATTCGCGCGCCTTTGACCTGGAGGACAGCAATCTTTTCGCGATCAACCGCTTCAACGGCCATGACCGGTTCGAGGACGGCGCGCGCGTCACCTATGGCGTCGAATGGAATTACAGCCGGCCGGGGTTCAACATCAACGCCATCGTCGGGCAAAGCTATCGCCTGTCCGACAAGCCCAGCCTGTTTCCCGACGGCACCGGGCTGACCGACCGCACGTCGGACATCGTCGGTCGGACGACGATTGCCTACAAGGATTTCCTGCGCCTGACCCACCGCTACCGGCTCGACAAGGACAATCTGGCGGTGCGGCGCAACGAGTTCGACGCAACGATCGGCAACCGGTCGACCTATGCCGTGATCGGCTATTCGCGGCTCAACCGCGACATATTGCTGCTCGGCGAGGATTTGCAGGACCGCGAAGAAGTGCGCGCGGGCGGGCGCGTGGCAGCGGCGCGCAACTGGTCGATCTTCGGATCGGCGATCGTCGACCTGACCAATCAGGCCGACGATCCGCTGAGCAGCGCCGACGGCTTCGAACCGATCCGCCACCGCCTCGGCATCGCCTATGACGACGAATGCCTGTCGATCGCGCTGACCTGGCGCCGCGACTATGCCGACACGGGCGATGCACGGCGCGGGAACAGCTTTTCGTTCCGCATCGCCTTCCGCAACCTGGGGTTCTAGGTCCGGAAGCGACCTCTTCTCACCCCACCGCCCGGTCGCGGCCTTCCCAATAGGGCGCGCGCAGTTCGCGGCGGAGCACCTTGCCCGATGGATTGCGTGGCAGCGCGTCGATGAATTCGATGCTCTTGGGCACCTTGTACGCCGCGATGCGTGTCCGCGCCCAGGCGATGATCGCGGCAGGATCGGGAGTGGCGCCCGCGGCGGGCACCACCAGCGCCTTCACCCCCTCGCCCCATTTGTCGTCGGGAATGCCGATCACCGCGACGTCCGCGACGCCGGGACAGCCCATGATCGCGCTTTCGACCTCGGCCGGATAGACATTCTCGCCGCCCGACACGATCATGTCCTTGATCCGGTCGTGGACATAATAAAAGCCGTCGGCGTCGCGGTAACCGACGTCGCCGGTGTGAAGCCAGCCGCCCGCGAGTGTCTCCTCGGTCGCCGCCGCGCGGTTCCAATAGCCCTTCATGACGATGCCGCCGCGGATCGCGATCTCGCCGATTTCGCCATCGCCCAGTTCGCGGCCTTCGCCGTCGAGGATCGCCATTTCGACGCCGGGCCAGGGCCTGCCGCACGAGGTGAGTTTGCCGGGCAAGTCATGATCGCTCGGCGACAGGTATGATCCGCCGCCTGCCGATTCGGTCATCCCGTAGAATTGCACGAAATCGCAGCCGAAGGTCGCCCGCGCGCGGCGCAGCACGTCTTCGGCGATCGGCGAGGCGCCGTAAGCGATCGACTTGAGCTGCGGATAGCCACCCGCGCCCGCGGCGGGATCGAGCAACATCATCTGGATCATCGCGGGCGCAAGGAAGGCGTGCGCGACATCCTCCTCGCGGAGCATCCGCACCGCGTCGGCTGGCGTGAAATCCTTGACCAGCACGAGCCGCCCGCCCTGCGCCAGCCCAGAAAAGCTGACGTTCGTGCCCGCGACGTGAAAGAGCGGCATGACGATCATCACGGTTTCGTCCTCGCCGTAAGCAAAGCCATCGACTTTGGTCGCGGCCTCCAGGAAGGTGCGGTAATTGGCGTTGGTGAGGACGACGCCCTTGGGCAGCCCGGTGGTGCCGCTGGTGTAAAGCTGGAGCACATCGTCGGACAGCTGCGGCGGGTCGGGAAGCGCGGCGTCTGAAGCGCTGCCTAACCAGCTCTCGAGCGGTTCGAACGCCGGATGCACGCCATAGAGTGCAACCAGCCGCGGCGGTGCAGCCAAATTTGCCACGGCCGCGAGCGCGCAGTCGAAGAAATCCTCCCCCACGAACAACAGCTGCGGCTCCGCATCGCCCAGGATGAAGCCGATCTCGGCCGGCGCGAGGCGGTTGTTGATGGGCGCGAAGCAGGCGCGGGCGCGGGCGGTGCCGAAAAACAACGGAAACCAGCTGTCATGATTCTTGGTCAGCGCGGACACGCGATCGCCGGGCCTCACCCCCGCCGCGATCAGTGCATGGGCGATGCGATTCGACGCCGCATCAAGGTCCGCAAAGCTCGTTTCGCGGTCGCCGAATTTCACCGCCGTCGCCTGCCCGCGCACGCGCGCCTGCGCCGCCGGAATATCCGCCAGCGTCCGGATGGCCTCCAGATCGATCATTTTGCTCTCCCAACCGTCGTTTCGACTTGAATTAGATAGAATACTAAGCAAATGTTTGACCAGCCCGAAAATGAGAGGATTGGCCTTGTTCGACCACCCCATATTGCCGACGACCATCGTCGGAAGCTACCCCCAGCCTGACTGGCTGATCGACCGCGAACGACTGAAGGCCAGCCTGCCCCCGCGCGTGCGCGCCGAAACGCTGTGGCGTGTCCCCGAACCCTGGCTCGCCGACGCGCAGGAGGCCGCGACCTTGATGGCAATCCGCGACCAGGAGGAGCTGGGCATCGACATCGTCGGCGACGGCGAGATGCGCCGCGAAAGCTATTCGAACCGGCTCGCGACCGCGCTGTCGGGCATCGACCGCGAAAAGCACGGCACCGCGATCGACCGCACGGGCAACGCCAATCCGGTGCCGCTCGTCTCCGGCCCGATCCGCCGTGTGGCACCGATCGAAGCGCAGGATGCGGCGTTCCTGCGGCGCCATTCGACCAAGCCGGTCAAGCTCACCCTGCCCGGCCCATTCACGATGACGCAGCAGGCGGAGAATGGCTATTATCCCGACGCACGATCGCTCGCGATGGATTATGCCGACGCGGTCAATGCCGAGGTGAAGGATCTGTTCGCGGCGGGGGTCGATGTCGTGCAGCTCGACGAACCCTATCTGCAAGCGCGCGCAGCCGAAGCGAATGCCTATGCGATCGAAGCGATCAATCGCGCGCTCGATGGTGTCGGCGGGACGACCGCGCTGCACATCTGCTTCGGCTATGCGATGGTCCACCATGGCGCGGGAGCGACGGGACCGAAGCCCAAAGCCTATGACTTCCTTGCCGAACTCGAAGCGTCGAATGTCGATGTGATCTCGATCGAAGCCGCGCAGCCGGGGCTCGACCCCGCGATCCTCGAAGAATTGCCGACCAAGACGATTATGTATGGCGTGCTCGACCTGTCGGTGCCAGAGGTCGAGACGCCAGAGTTGGTGGCGGACCGCATCCGCGCGGCGCTGCGCCATGTCGATGCCGAGCGGCTGTGGATCGCGCCCGACTGCGGGATGAAATATCACAGCCGCGCGCATAGCCAGGCGAAGCTGAAGGCGATGGTCGATGGGACGGCGATGGTGCGGGCGGAGCTGGTATAACTCTCCCCTCCCGCTTGCGGGAGGGGTCGGGGGTGGGCAGCAGCGTAGCAATGGCCCACCCCGCTGCGACTAGCGAACAAGTTCGCAAGTCTCGCTGCCCCTCCCGCAGGCGGGAGGGGTTTAAGCGTCGATGAAATCCGTGAGCAAGGGCACCACAACCTCGGGCGCCTCGACCGTGGGCAGATGTCCGGTCCCCGCAATCACTTCCAGCCGCGCGCCCGGTATCGCCTCCAAAATCTCCTCATGGTGCGCGCGGCTGGTGATGCCGTCCTGCTCGCCCCAGATCAGCAAGGTCGGCACCGCAATTTCGCCGAGGCGCGGGCGGCTGTCGATGCGCGCCATGATCGCGCGCTGCTGCGCGAGGAAGGTTTCCGCGCCGGTGTCGGCTGCCATTTGGCGGGCGATACAGAGCAGGCGCTCGTCGCCCCGCTTTTCTTCGGGAAAGAGGATCGGAATGCGCTCCTCGACAACCTGATCGAAACGCCCGCTTTCCACAAGGTCGATATAACCCTGCCGCCGCGCGGTCTGCGCCGGGCCATCGGCCGAGGCGAGCGTCGAGATGAGCGCGAGTTTCGCGACGCGTCCAGGCGCACGGCGCATCACTTCGAACGCGACGAAGCCGCCCATGGCATGGGCGACCAGCGCGAATTTCGCCGGGGCGTTGTCGAGCAGGCGCTGCGCGAAGCCTGCGATCGTGTCGTCCCTGCCGTTGTCGGCGACAATCACTTCGCGGTCGGGCCAGGCGTCGAGCAAGGGTTGCCACACCGCATCGGTGAGCAGCTGGCCGGTGATGAGGACGATGGGGAGGGACATTAGACTACCTGATGCAGGAGAGGTTCGCCGACCGCAAGCCGACGGCAATTCTCATGCGCCACCGTCAGGCTGCGCACGAGCGTTTCGGGGGTGAGCCAGGCGATATGCGGCGCGAGCACCGCGTTCGGCAGGCCGAGCAGCGGATTGCCGCGCGGCAGCGGCTCTTCGGCAAAGACGTCGAGCCCCACGCCGCGCAGATGGCCCGTAGACAGCGCCTCGACCAGCCGTGCCTCGTCGACCAATTCGCCGCGGGCGGTGTTCACCAGCACCGCGCCGCGTTTCATCGCGAAGGGATCGACACTGGCGCGCGTCTCGTCAGTCAGCGGGATGTGCAGCGACACGATGTCGCTGTCCGCGAGCAGGCGATCGAGCGGCAGAAAATCATAGGACACATCGCGCGGACTGCGCGCGGTGTAGACGACCTTCGCTCCCAACGCCGCCAGCACCGGCGCAAGCCGCTGCGCCGAATGGCCGAAGCCGACGAGGCCGACGGTGCGCCCGCCGATCTCACCCACCTGATCGATTTCGGCCGGATCGGCGGTCCACCCCTCGCCCGCGCGCGTGCGGGCATCGAAGAAACAGGTGCGGCGCAGGACCGCCATCATCAGCGACAGCGCCATTTCGGCGACCGCCTGGCTGTTGGTGCCGGGCATATTGCACACCGCGACGCCAGCCCCACGCGCCGCATCGAGCGCGATAGTGTTGACCCCGACGCCGAGCTTCTGGATCAGTTTGAGCTTGGGCGCCGAGGCGATGAATTCGGGTGTGACCGGCGTGAGGACGTGGAGCAGAGCGGTGATGTCGGGCGCAACGCCGCCGAGCGGCGCCGCCTCATCGACATGAACGACGGTGCCAGGGCCGAAGATCGTATCGACCGCTTCACGAAAACCGGGGCTCGGGCGCGCGTGCAGGACGATCATGCCGTCACCCGGCCGATCGACCCGGCGAAGGCCGAGAAGCCCGCATAGTCGGCGTCGGCGCCCATCGCTTCCTCGATCCGCAGCATTTCGTTCCACTTCGCCATGCGTTCGGAGCGGGTGAAGCTGCCGACCTTCAGCTGCCCGGCGTCCCAGCCGGTCGCGAGATGCGCGATGGTGACGTCCTCGCTCTCGCCCGACCGCGCCGAAACGATCGCGCCCCAGCCGCGCGCCACCGCGGCATCGAGCGCGGCCTTGGCTTCGGTCACCGTGCCGACCTGGTTGACCTTGATGAGCGCGGCGTTGCACACCGCCGCTTCGGCGGCACGCTCCACACGTTCGGCATTGGTGACGAGCACATCGTCGCCGATGATCTGCACGCGCTCACCGATCGCCGCGGTGACCGCCGCCATCGTCGTCCAGTCGTCCTGCCCCGCGGGGTCTTCGATCGACAGGATCGGGTAGCGCCCGGCCCATTCGACGATGCGCGCCGCCATATCTTCGCCCGACAGCCGCCCGTCGTCGAGCGCGAGCGTGTAGCCGCTCGCGTCGCCCAGTTCGTTCGCCGCAATGTCGAGCGAGATGAACACGTCCTCGCCTGCGCGGTGCCCGCTCGCCTCGATAGCCTTGGTCAGCGTGCCCAGCGCATCTTCGTTCGACGCAAAATTGGGCCACCAGCCACCCTCGTCGGCGACGCCCGACAACGGGCCTTTGGCTTCCATCAGTCTGCCCGCGGCGCGATAGACATCGTCGGTGATCTCGAGCGCACGGCGAAAGCTGCCCGCCTTTGGGCACATCACCATGAAATCCTGCACATCGGTGCGCCGCCCGGCGTGGGCGCCGCCGCCGAAAATCTGAATTTCCGGGAGCGGGATGCGCACCTTTTTCCCGTCCGCGAGATAGCGCCACAGCGGCGCACGCGCATCCGTTGCCGCAGCGTGAAGCACCGCCATCGACACCGCTACGACCGCGTTCGCGCCGAGCCGCGCCTTGTTCGGGGTGCCGTCGAGGTCGCACAAGACCTTGTCGATCGCCGCCTGATCGCGCGCGTCCATGCCGGTGATCGCGCCCGCAATCTCGGCCCCGATACCCGCGACCGCGCGGCCCACGCCAAAGCCACCGAAGGCGTCACCGCCGTCGCGCAGATCGATCGCCTCATGCGCGCCGCGCGAGGCGCCCGCCGGGGCGATGGCGCGCCCGATTGCGCCCGATTCGAGCACGACTTCGGCCTCGACCGTCGGGCGCCCGCGCGAATCCCATAGCTGGCGGCCGGTCACGGAGGCGATACGCGACCTCATATTGATGTCCTTTTCCAATGGGCGACGAGCGCGTCGATGGGCAGCGGCGCGAGCAGCAGCGCGCGCGCCTGGTCGCGCACGATGCGCTGGTGGTCGGGGTGGGTGAGATAGGGTGCGGGCGACTTGCCCTCGACGCGCGCGAGGAGCAGTGCGGCGGTGAGCTGGCCAGCTCGGTTCAGCAACGCGTCGCTGTCCTCCCAGTCGATGCCCGCCCGATAGGCCGCGACGAGCGCAGTCGCGGCTTCGCTGAGGCGTGCGTCGTCCCGCCACACCGCTTTGAGCAGCAGATGGGTGATGCAGAAGGCAAGATCGAACGCCGGATCGCCATAGACCGCGCATTCGGCGTCGAGAAACACGGGGCCGTCCTTGCCCACGAGGATATTTTTGGGGCTGACGTCGCCGTGGACGAGCGCGAGCTTGCGCGCGGCCAGATCGTCAGCGAGCGCGTACAGCGCCGACGCCATCTCACCATCCTTCTGCGCCACATACAGCAGGAAGGGGTCGATCCGCAGTGCGCGAAACATCGCGTCGGTTGCGAAGGCGTCGCGGTCGGCGGCATTGTTCGCGGTGGCCGAATGCACGGCGGCAAGGCTGCGTCCGACCGCGGCGGCAAAGCCGGGATCGACGCGCCCCGCAATCAGTTCGTCCTTCCACACCGGCGCCCCCGGCAGGAACCGCATCGCAAAGCCATAGCCCGGCAGCTCGGCGAGCACTTCGGGTGCGATCGCCGGATCGACGCTGCGCGCGCGTTTGAGCCAGCGCACCTCGCTCTGCCCGCGCTCGACCGGCGCGTGCCATTCGGCGGCGACACGCAATTGTTCGAGCGGGCGTTTGACGACGATCGGGCCGGTCGGCGCCTCCACCTTCCACACGTCGCACGACACGCCGCCCGTAAGCGGCTCGAGCGCGACATCGCCCTCGCCCACCAGCCCGGCGGCGCGCAGGTCGTCGATGATGTCGGCGTCCGCCGTCACGTCACAGCTTCTCCCGGATCCACGCACCGACAAGGTCGGCGGCATTGCGGCGTTCCTCGACCGAATCCTCGAAATAATGCGCGCCGGGGATCAGTTCGAGCCGTTTGTCGCTGCTGCCGAGAAAGTCGAAGATCTTGCGGGCATCGCTGGGGAAGACGCCGGTGTCGGCGGTCCCCTGCACCACCAGCGCGGGCGTATCATGTTTCGCAAGGTGCGGCTGGCCCTGGCACGGCGAGGTTTCGAGGCTCCACATGTTGAGCCAGGTCTTCAGCGTATTGGCGCGGCCGATGCTGGGCGTGCGGTTCGCGAGCGCCGGGTCGCCGCGATAGCACCAGTTGGGCTTGCGGTCCGACGGGTCGATCGCCGGATCGACGCAGCGAAGATCGCCCCAGCAGCGGAACATCGGAAAGATGCGGTCGGGAATGCCGGCGGCACCCAGCCGCTCCAGCTCGGCCTTCGCCCAGTCGGTGATCCGCTGGTTGCGCGCGCGCTGGGCGGCGCGATATTTGGCGATGAATGCGTCCGAATAGGGCGGGCCATTGTCGGGATTGAACGGGTCGAGTTCGGGATCGGTCAGGGTCGGATCATTCTCGTCGATCACCGACGCGTCCATCCAGTCGGTGAGCACTTCGGGGCGCCCCTGATGCGCGTTGAAGCTGATATAGAGGTCGCCCTTGATAAGCTCGGCCAGCGCGTCCTGCCCCGCGGCTGGCAGCCGGTCGGTCAGCGTCGGCGCGATCGCTTCTGCCTGATAGGCGCCCATCAGCGAGCCGCCGCCCGAATTGCCGAGGATGACGATCGCCTCGACCCCCGCTTCCTCTTTCAGCCATTTCATGCCGACGCCGATGTCGAGCACCGCATGTTCGAGCAGGAACTGGTCCTCGAACCCGCGATAGCGCGTGTTCCAGCCGAGGAAACCGAACCCCTGCCGCGCGAACCAGGGCGCGATATAATGTTCCTTGAAATCGACATTGTAATGCGTCGCGATGATCGCGACCTTCGGCCGCTTTCCCGCCTCGGTCCAGTAGATACCCTGGCACGGATGCCCGCCCGCCTGGATGCGCGGCGCGGTCGGCGACACCCGCCCGATGAATTGCGCGTCCAGTCCTTCGATCCCGTTCGGGTCCACCATCATCGTCTCTCCTGATTGTCGATTTATCGGATTATCTGCCGACGGCGCGGCACGGGGAAGATTCGCGCAGAGACGCAGAGGCCGCAGAGATTTGGTTCACGCGGAGGCGCGGAGGCGCGGAGAAAGAGGGAGACGGCGGCTGCGCCGCCCATATCTTCTTTTCTGCGACCTCTGCGCCTCTGCGCGATTTTTTGCGCTCCGCGTCTCCGCGTCTCCGCGTGAACCAATATCCCGGCACCTCCATCAGCGGCTGACCTCGAAAGGCAGCTTATATCCCTCCAGTCCCGCGCGGATCGCTTTCTTGTCGATCTTCCCCGTCGGCCCCAACGGAATGTCATCGACGAACAGCACATCGTCGGGCATCCACCATTTGGCGATCCGGCCGTCGAGATAGGCGCGAATATCGTCAGCCGAGGCGCTCGCGCCGGGTTTGAGCTGGCACAGCAGGATCGGCCGCTCGTCCCATTTCGGATGCGCGACACCGACGACCGCGGCGTTGGCGACCGCGTCATGCCCCATCGCGATATTTTCGATCTCGATCGAGCTGATCCATTCGCCGCCCGATTTGACGACATCCTTCGCACGGTCGGTGATTTGCATATAGCCTTCGCCGTCGATCGTGCTGACGTCGCCCGTGTCGAAAAAGCCCTCGGCGTCGAGCACGTCGCCGCCCTCACCGCCATAATAGGCGGCGGCGATCGTCGGTCCCTTCACCATCAGCCGCCCCGGCGTCCTGCCGTCGTGCGGCACGCGGCTGCCCGCGTCATCGACCAGCTTCATCTCCAGCCCGCAAAGCAACCGCCCCTGTTTGAGCTTATACGCCATCTGCTCGGCGTCCGATTTGGCGGCGACCGACGCATTGGGCACCGACACCGTGCCGAGCGGCGAGGTTTCGGTCATGCCCCACCCCTGAATGACATCGACGCCATAATCGTCGCGGAAGGTGCGGATGATCGACTCCGGGCACGCCGATCCGCCGATCGTCACGCGCTCGAGCGTCGTGAAGCGTTTGCCCTTTTCCTGCATATATTGCAGCAACATCTGCCATACCGTCGGCACCGCGGCCGAGTAAGTGACGCCCTCTTCCTCGATCAGATTATAGATCGATTCGCCGTCCATCCGCTGACCCGGAAGCACAAGTTTCGCGCCGACCGCGGGCGCCGAATAGACCACCCCCCACGCATTCGCATGATACATCGGCACGACGAGCAGCACCGTGTCGCGCGCCGACAGCGCGAGCGCGTCGCGCTGCAAGGTCATCAGCGCGTGAATATAGTTGGAGCGGTGCGAATAGAGCACGCCCTTGGGATTGCCAGTCGTCCCGCTGGTATAGCAGAGGCCGCACGCGGCGTTTTCGTCGAAACCGCCCCAGACATATTCGACCGGGTGCCCGGCGATCCAGTCGTCGAAGGCGGTCGCCGCAAAACTCGTTTCCGGCATCGACGCGGCGTCGCAGAAGAAAATCACCTTCTCGATCGACGGCACCTGCGGCAGCAGTTGCTCGACGAGGTCGGCGGTCGCCGGATCGGCAATGAGCAGCCGGTCGCCCGCATGGTTGGCGATATAGGCGATCTGTTCGAGGAACAGTCGCGGGTTGAGCGTGTGGAGCACCGCCCCCATCCCCGCCGCGCCATACCACGCGGCAAGGTGGCGCGCGCCGTTCCACGCCATCGTTGCGACGCGGTCGCCCGGCTTGATTCCCTCCGCGGTCAGCGCGTTCGACACGCGCTTCGCATCGGCATGAATATCGGCATAGGTCGATCGGCTGACGCGGCCCTCGGCATCGCGCGACACGATTTCGCGCGCGCCATGCCACGCCGCCGCATGGTCGATGATCCGGTCGACGGTCAGCGGCACATTCTGCATCAACCCGTCCATGCGGTCCCTCTCCTGTCTCGTTGAATAGATAGTATACTAAGCATTTTATCTTGGCAATGCCCTGCCCGGCTTGCCTCGCGCGCGTCGCCCTTCTAGCGTGCGCGCGCCGGCACCCCGCCGGCTATGGGGTCGCAATCCACATCCTATGCGCAACAACCAATTGATCATCGCGCTTTTCCAGCGGTTCTGCTGGCTCGACGAAGGGTTGCAGGCACGGCTTCACGAGGGCGGCTGGCCCGATGTCAGCCGGCCGCAATCGATGGTGATGACCAACATCGTCAGCGGCATCGTGCGCCCGTCCGACATCGCCCGCAACCTCGGCGTATCGCGGCAGGCGATCCACAGCACGATCAACCAGATGGTCAAGCTTGGTATCGTCCGGCTCGACGTCGACCCCGAAGACCGGCGGCACATGATCGTCTCGCTTACCGAAACCGGCGCCCGGATGCGCAAGGATGCACAGCGCGCGATGGATGCGCTGACCGCGCAGATTGCCGCGCGGATCGGGCAGGAGCGGTTCGATGCGCTGTTCGATGCGCTTGAGGCCGATTGGGGGGATAATGTCGAGCGCGCGCCCGCCGTCCGACGCGAGGGTCGCGCATAGGGCTTGCCAACTTTACTCAAAGCACATCGTGCCCCTGCGCAGGCAGGGGCCCATCTCCTGCCGCCGACAACCAAGCCACCGGCTGAGTAAGGCGCAACGTCTGGAGATGGGCCCCTGCCTGCGCAGGGGCACGGCGCTGTGTATCTTTTACCGGCCTTAGGTCGACAGCACCTTCGCGACCGCAATCAGCCGCGCCGCAGTCTGTTCGACGAGCGACGCCGGGAGCGCGTCCTTCAAACCGCCATCCTCGGCAAAGGCGGCGTGCGCGTTCGGCACCACCACCTGTTCGGGAATCACGAGCATCTGCACCGTCGAGAGAATCTGGCGCAGGTGCATCAACCCGCGCAGCCCGCCAAAGGGGCTGATCGACGCCGACATGATCGCCGCCGCCTTGCCGCGATAGGCGGTGAGCGCGACCAGTCCCTCGTCACCCGTCGGCCGCGACGCCCAGTCGATTGCATTCTTCAGCAGCGGCGACAGCGAGCCATTATATTCGGGCGACACGAACAGCAGGCCGTCCTGTTCGACGAACAACGCCTTCAATCGCGCGGCGTCGGGCGGAAAGGCATTCGCCTCGATCGCCGCCGAATAGAGCGGCAGGTCGAACGCGCCCAGATCGACGCGCGTCACGCGCGCGCCCTGCGCCTCAAGACTGGCGGCGGCAAGTTCGGCGAGCGCGCGGTTATAGGAGCCTTCGCGCGTGCTTCCGGCGACAACGGCAATGCTGGTCATTTTCCCTCTCCGACAAGATAGTTAGAATACTAATCTATTGTCCGGCGAAAGGGCAAGAGGCAAGCGATCAGGCCTTGATCTCCGACAGCACGGCAAGCTTGCGCGTTTCCTCGGCCAGATTCTCGATCACGCGGCGCAACAACGCCTGGAGCATTTCGACCTCTTCGTCGGTCATGCCGCTCGTCGCAATCTCGTGAATCTCGGCATTCATCGGCGCGAGGATGAGTTCGAGCTTCTTGGCGTGCGGGGTCAGAAAGATAAAGGTCTTGCGCCGGTCGTCGGCGGTCTTCTTGCGCGTGATCAGCCCGGCTTTTTCCAGCCCTTTCAGCGCGACGACGGTGGTCGGTTCGCGCATCCCGACGCGCTCGCTCAGCTCGCGCTGGGTGATGCCGTCCTCACGCCACAGCTGGCGCAGGAAGCGCCACTGGCCAGCCGAAACGTCGTGCGTCAGCGTGCGCCGCTCCAGCAGGCGCGAAAAGGAGCGGAAGACGACGCGCGCCAGATAGCCGATGCTGTTTTCGGGGTCGGTATAATATTCGGCCGGATGCCGGTACGCCTGCTTGTTCTTGGCCAAGTTGCTGCTCCCCGTCGCCTGCCCCGCGCGCCGGATGCAGACCAGCGCGGGCCCGAACCTTAGGACGCGAAGATTCACCGGGCAACCATCTTCGTCGCCATACGGCGCCACGGTGCGGCCCAACGTCGAGGATAAGGTTGGACAAAAGCCATTGCGCGATTTACTTAGTATTCTAAGTTAATGGAGGCGGTGTGCAGAAGTTCATCAGGATAGAGGCGGTGGCGGCGCCACTGCCGCTCGCCAATGTCGACACCGACATGATCATTCCCGCGCACTATATGAAGGCGCTGACGCGATCGGGGCTGGGCCAGCATCTGTTCCGCGAGCTGCGTTATGACGCCGACGGGCGCGAGCGTGCCGATTTCATCCTGAACCGATCCCCTTTTCGCGACGCCGAGATATTGATCGCCGAGCGCAATTTCGGGTGCGGATCGTCGCGCGAACATGCGGTGTGGGCGCTCACCGACTTTGGTATCCGATGCGTCATCGCGCCGAGTTTCGGTGACATTTTTGCGGGCAACGCGCGCAAGAACGGGCTGCTGCTGATCCGTTTGTCCGACGCCGACTGCGCGCGACTGCGGCAAGACGTCGCCACCTCGCGCTTCGCACCGATCGTGGTCGACCTTGTCACACAGCAAATTTACAGCGCCACAGGCGAGGTCACCCCCTTTGTGATCGACCCGGCCGATCGGCAGATATTGCTGCAGGGCCTCGACGACATCGAGCGCACGATGCGCCACGCTGACGCCATCGCCCGTTTCGAAAGCACACGCGCCGGGCGCGCGTGATCGGTTGGCGGTTATATCGATCACAATTTCCGAGACGAATGGCGGTTTTGGGGTGGGAAGCGGACTAAGAAAATCAGGCTACGACGATGCCCTCACCGACAAAACCGCCTTCCCATAGATAGAACTTGCCAGCTTCTCGGGCGGCGGTTGCACCGGCTTCGCCAAACACGAAATGGATGCCTATGCGACGACATTCACCGGGTGAAATCGGCTGATCGTGTAGCAACAGAAAAACATCCCAGCCCCGCAACGGTTGATCTTTCGAGATCATTATGGGGCAAACCCATCCGGGACGCGCCGGCCCCTTGCGGCCGCCGCATCAGTCTCATACATTCGCACGTCCGCGATTAGGTGCGGATCAGCAGTGTGCTGAAATTCTATCCGAGCCGACATTCCCGCATCCTCGCCCAATATTGAAACGGCCGCAACCGGTCGAAACGCAGCATTCTATAAGATTCGCGCAGAGGCGCAGAGATCGCAGAGGGGAATGCGCTTCAACTCTGCGATCTCTGCGCCTCTGCGCGAATCTTGTTCCAACACGATCCTTCGAACAAATCTTCGAAATTCCTCGTTTGCTGTCCCAGCAACGGACATAAGCGCCAATCGATTAGCGCGGCGCGGCGATGCACCCGGCGATGGCGCTGGCCGCCGCTAGCGCCGGGCTCATCAGGTGGGTACGGCCGCCGCGTCCCTGGCGATTTTCGAAGTTGCGGTTCGAGGTCGCGGCGCAGCGCTCGCCCGGCGCAAGCCGGTCGGCGTTCATGCCGACGCACATCGAACAGCCGGGTTCGCGCCAGTCGAACCCGGCATCGCGCAGCGTCGCGGCGATGCCCTCGGCCTCCGCCTGCCGCTTGACCAGCCCCGATCCGGGGACGACCATCGCGCGGACGTGCGGCGCTACGTGGCGACCGCGCACGACGGCAGCGGCGGCGCGCAGATCCTCGATCCGGCTGTTGGTGCAGCTGCCGATGAACACGCGGTCGAGCCGCTGTCCGGCGATCGGGCTGCCCGGCGTCAGGTCCATATAGGCGAGCGCGCGGGTGACCGCGGCGCGCGCGTCGGGATCGCCGAGCGCCGCCGGGTCGGGGATGCGCCCGTCGATCGGCACAACCTGTGACGGGTTGGTGCCCCAGCTGACCATCGGCCGGACGTCGCGCGCTTCGATCCGCATCTCGCGATCGAACATGGCGTCCTTGTCGCTCGCGAACGCCTGCCAGCGCGCGACGGCCGCGTCCCATGCCGCACCATCGGGTGCCGCCGGACGGCCCTTCAGATAGGCGAAAGTCGTGGCGTCGGGCGCGATCAACCCCGCCCGCGCGCCCATTTCGATGCTGAGGTTGCAGAGCGTCATGCGCCCCTCCATCGACAGCGCGCGCACCGCATTGCCCGCATATTCGATGACATGCCCGCCCGCACCGTCGACGCCGATCGTTCCGAGCAGATGAAGCGCCAGATCCTTGGCCTGGACGTGCGGCGCCAGCGCGCCCTCGACGGTCACGCGCATGTTGTGCGCGCGGCGCTGGCGGATCGTCTGCGTTGCGAGCACATGCTCGACCTCCGATGTGCCGATGCCGAACGCGAGCGCGCCGAACGCGCCATGGGTCGAGGTGTGGCTGTCGCCGCAAACGATCGTCATCCCCGGCTGCGACCGCCCCTGTTCGGGGCCGACGACATGGACGATGCCGCCGCGCGGGTCGCCCATCGGGACATTCTCGATGCCGAAATGCCGCGTGTTGGCGACCAGCGCCTCCAGCTGCGCGCGCGCTTCGGCGTCGGCGACGCCCGCCGGGCCGAGCGCCTGACCCACGGTCGGCACATTATGATCCGACAGCGCGAGCGCGCGTTCGGGGCGCCGCACGGGCCGTCCCGCCGCCGCAAGCCCTGCGAAAGCCTGCGGCGAAGTGACCTCGTGCAACAGGTGCAGGTCGATATAGAGAAGCGTCTCGCCATCATCCTCGGCGACGGCGTGCGCATCCCATATCTTGTCATAGAGCGTGCGGGGCTGGTCCATCGGGCGCGTCAGATCCGCCCCAGCGTCTCGCGCCGCGGGCCGAGATAGCCGAAGAGATAGGCCGCAACCTTGCGCATCTGAATCTCCTCGGCGCCTTCGGTGATCCGATAGCGGCGGTGGTGGCGATAGATATGCTCAAAGGGCTTGTGCCGCGAATAGCCGATGCCGCCGTGTACCTGCATCGCGCGGTCGGCGGCTTCGCAGACCAGGCGGTTCGCCCAATAATTGCACATGCTGACCTTGTCCGACAGCGTGCGCTCGATCTCCTTGTGCGGGGTGTTGTCCATGTCCCACGCGGTCTTGCGGATCAGCAGGCGCAGCATTTCGGCCTGCGTCGCCAGTTCGACGAGCGGGAACTGGATCGCCTGATTCTTCGCCAGAGCCTCGCCAAAGGGTTTGCGCTCCCTTGCGTAGCGGACGCTTTCCTCGATGCAGTAAACCGCAGCGCCCAGCGAGCTTGCCGCCTGACGGATGCGGTTCTGGTGGACAAAGCTCTGCGCGATCGACAGGCCGCCGCCCTCGGGCCCCAGCCGCGCGCTGTCGGGCACCCAGACATCGGTGAAGCTGACCCGCGGATGGTCGGTGGGCATGTTGAAAGTCCAGAGATATTCCTCGATTTTGAGTCCCGACGACGGATTGGGAACGAGCAGGCAGGTGATGCCCTTGGCGTCGCCGTCATTGCCGCTGGTGCGGCAGAAGGTCGCGCAATGCGTCGCGACGTGCATCCCCGTCGTCCACATCTTTTCGCCGTTGATCAGCCAGCCATCGACGCCGTCACGGGTTTCGCGCACCGCGCGCGTTTCCATATGCGTCGCGTCGCTGCCATGTTCGGGTTCGGTCAGGCCGAACGCGGTGCGGCGCTTGCCCTCGAAACCGCCGAGGATGAATTCCTGCTTCTGTTCCTCGCTCGTCGCAAATTGTTCGAACATTTCGACGAAGGGGAAATTGCCGACGATGCTGTGTTCGTTCTGCAGATCATTGTGCAGCCCCAGCCCCTTGGCGGCGAAATGTTCGCGGATCACCGCCATCCACAAATTGCTGCCATCCTTGCCGCCATATTTCTTCGGCGCTGAAAAGCGCCAGTGCCCCGCGGCGTCGGCCCGCCTGGTCGCCGCGCGCAGCAGCGCTTCCCACTCGTGGCGCGGCAGACCCTGATTATCCCAGTCGGTGCGCGCATGTTCGCGGCGATGGTCGAAAAAGCGGATATTGTCGTCCGCCATCTCCAGCGGCTTGATCTCGGCCGCGATGAAAGCGTCGAGTTCGTCCAGATAGGCCTGCAAATCGGCCGGAACCGCAAAATCCATCGTCTCTCTCCCTTATTCTTTATCGCCGCCCCATTCGGCGCGCGCCGCCGCGAGTGCGGCATATTTCGGGCTATCGACCGCGCATTTGTCGAGCACCGCGCGGCGCAGACCTGCAAGCAAGCCGGGCCGCGCGAGCGTCGCGGCGCCCGACAGCAATTCGTCCGCCAGCGCCTTATCCTCGGCGCGCGTTCCGGCATCGAGGTCGCGCAGCACGATCCCGAGCGCGTTCATCGCGACCACCGCCTCGAACTTGGCGTGGCCCGCGGCGTGCGGCTTGATCGCGCCTTCGATCCAGTCGCGCACCGCCTGCACCATCTCGCGGTTCGTCGGCTCGCCCGTCGAGGCGGGCGCAGGGGGCTGCGATGGCGGCAGCGGGCGGGCGCGCTCGAATTCGGGCGCCTCGGTCTCCAGCAGCCGCACCAAATCCAGTTCCTGTTCGGCGGTGCGCCGCCCGACGACGACGCGCTCGACCGTCCGGTCGGCGCCGCTGCGCCAGGCCTCGCCCATCTGAAGGCAGCCCAGCGCCCACCAGAGCGTGCGATAGACCAGCCAGAAGTGAAACCGGCTGCGATCGACCGGGCGGCCGCCCGCGGCTTCATAGGCCGCAAAATAGTCGTCGAGGCTACCGAGACCGAACGCCGGCTTGTCGAGCCGGCCGAACCGCCACACCGTCATGCAGCCAAAGGCCAGATCCTCGTGCGCGTCGCCTATATGCGCGAGCTCCCAGTCGAGCACGGTCGCCAGACCATCGGCGTCGACCATGATATTGCCCATGCGATAGTCGCCGTGGACGAGCACGGGATCGGCGGGCGCGGGCAGATGATCCTCGCACCATTTGATCGCGAGCGCGATCACCGGGCGGTCGCCGCCATAGTCGAAGAAGCGCGCCTTGAGCGCCGCCAGCGCCTCGCGCGTGTCCATATGCGGGATCGCCGGCGGGATTGTCGCCAGCGGCAGCGCGTGGATATGCGCCAGTTCGCGCCCCAGATCGGCGAGCAGCGACGGCGGCGGATCGGCCAGGATCGCCGCGGGCGCCACCTCCGCCATCACGCGGCGCATTACATAGCCGGTGCCAAGACCATCGGCGTCTGCAAGCACGCCCACGACTTCGGGCGCCATCACTCCGCCCGTCCGCGCCGCGATCACCAGCGCGGCCTCATCGACATGGCCGAAGGGGCGATCGGCCATATAGGCCGCCGACGGCGCGCGTCGCAGCACATAGGGTGCGGTGTGCCCGTCATGGCTCCACTCGAAGGCCCAGCTTTCCATATTCGCGCCGCCCGACAGGCGCAAAAGCGCGGAAAGTTCACCCTTCCCTGCGAATCGCCGCATCGCTGTCGCCAGCCGTTCCGGAAAATCATTCATGCCCGCATCCCCCGCCGCGTGCGTTCAGACCATTCCGAAATTTCGCGCATTTGCAATCCCCGCGGATCCGACCTGTCGCTTCCGACAGGTCGGATCCATTACTTAGTATTCTAATTATATAGAATGAACCATGTTCGGGCAAGGCCTGCAAAGGTGCGCGGCGCGGTCAGGGCGGCGGCTCGGCCACGGCTTCCTCTCGCGCCCCCGCCGCGGCGCCGATCGACGAGACCATGATGAGGCCGATCGCCAGCCATTGTGCCCCCGACAGCAATTCGCCGAGCAAAACCACGCCAATCAGCGCCCCAACCGCGGGTTCGGCGCTCAGCAGCGTGCCGAAAGTGCTGGGCGACAGGCGGCGCAGCGCGACCATCTCGAAACCATAGGGTATGGCGCTCGACACGAGGCCAACCGCGAGGCCCAGCGCCAATATCTCGGGCTGAAGCAGTGCCGCGCCCGCCTGGACGATCCCCACCGGCGCGGCCAGAACCGCTGCAACGACGGTGCCGGCCGCGGCCGCGGCGGGTCCATGCTCCACCCCCGCGCGCTTGCCAAGCAGGATATAGGCCGCCCAGCAAAGCCCCGCGAGCAGCGCCAGCGCCACCCCGCGCCAGTCGAGCGCTGCGGCGCTGTCGCGTAGCGGTAGCAGAAGGAGAAGGCCCACCACCGCAATCGCGATCCAGATAAAATCGCGGCGGCGGCGCGATGTGAACACCGCCACCCCCAAGGGCCCGATGAACTCGATCGCGATCGCGATACCCAGCGGGATATAGGCCAGCGCATGATAGAAGCTGAGGTTCATGACGCCGAGGACGGCGCCATAGACGAGGATCGACCGCCAGCCGCCGCGAAGATCGAGCCGCCACGGACGCAGGACGATCGACAGCAGCAGCGCGCCGAAAACAAGGCGCAGCGCGGTCGCACCGGCGGGTCCGACAAGCGGAAACAGGCTTTTGGCCAGCGCCGCACCGCCGGTCACCGACACCAGCCCGATGAACAGGGCGCCCAGCGCGAGCAAGTCGACGCGGCCGGACGATGCATGGGGAGCCGGGGAGAAAGTCATCGATCCTCGCTGTCGTTGCCGGGCGGTTGGTTAGGCGGTTCGGCATCAAGTGGGAAGCGGTCTGTTTGTCACAAAATGTCCATGATGCGCGGCCAACCGGAATTTTCGGTTGCAGCCTATACCACGACCGGGCCAAGCTGCAGCGCCATGACCCGCAAACGCACCGTCATCATTTCGACCGAAGTCACCTGCTATATCGGTCGCGGTGCTTGCGATCTGGCAGCGCTTCCCGTCGATCCACTCATTCTGGGATTTGGCGACATCGGTGAACCGGCGGTCGGTGTGATGGCGCCGCGGGCGCTCGACGCCGAAGCGCACGACGACCTCGTCATTCTGGCCATCAACCGTGCGGCCTGCCAACGCCTGTTCGGCCTTGTTCCCAAGCGGGGCGGCCGCTGGTATCTGCCCGCCGATCTGCGCGGCGTCGGACGCGCGGTCGTCGCGGTCGAGGGCGACGGCGAGGCCGCCACATTATTGCGCACCGCGCGCAGCCTCGAACTGCTCTGCCAGCTATTCGCGGCGCTCAAGGCCGGACGCATGGTCGAGGCGCATGGGACGACCACGCTCAGCGAGCGCGAAATCGCGCTGGTTGCCGCCGCCCACGAACTGGTGCTCGAAGGGTGGCAAGACAAGCTGACCGTCGATGGCATCGCGCGCCGCTTCGGGCTGGGCAAGGCCAAGCTGACGCGGGGGTTTCGCGAACTTTATCAATGCACCGTCGCCGAGGCCGTCAGCGAACGCCGCCTCGAAAATGCGCGCCAGCTTCTCGCCCAAAGCGACCTGCCGGTCGCCGTCGTCGGCTATCGCAGCGGTTATACGAGCAATGCGAGCTTCACACGAGCGTTCGCGCGCCGGTTCGGAATGGCACCGACCGAACTGCGCCGCCGCGCGAACGACCGGCAAGGTGCGGCATAGATGATTGCACGCGCGGTCACACGCCCAGTAAGACAAGCCGATCACCCAGACACGCGGCCCCCGGCGCGAACAGGGGGGCATCGCGCAGGCGCTTGTAGATCGGCTCGAAGTCGGTTTCGGCGGTCACCTTGAGCAGATGATCGAAGCTCTCGATGACGAAATAGGAGCGCTGGAATTCGTCGAACAGATAGTCCGTCTGCATCACCCTTTCCAGATCGAAGGCGATCCGGCGGACGTCGGGCGCGGTGACCGCATGAACCGTCTCACTAATACTCGACAGCAGGCCGGCACCGAAGGCGCGCAGGGCGTCATGCTCCTGAATCAACCCGAACTCGACGGTATGGAGATAGAGTCGGCCGAGCGTATCGACCGAACTACACCGCTCGGCTTTCACGCCCGCCTTCCCATAAGCAACGAGGAAGTCCGCAAAAACCGGATCGGTCAGCATCGGCAGATGCCCGAACAGGTCGTGAAACAGGTCGGGCTCTTCCGAGTAATCCAGCGATTCGGCCGACCGCAGGAAATTTGCGGCGGGAAAGCGACGCTCCGACAGATGCGTGAAAAAAGCATCGTTCGGGATCACGCCGGGAACCGCGACAACCTCCCACCCCGTCGCGCGCGCCAGACGTGGATTGAGCTCGGCAAAGTCGGGAATCCCGGGTTTTGACAGTCGCAAAATATCCAATCCAGTAAGAAAGGCATCGCAGGCGAGGCCGTCCAGAGCCCGCGACTGCCGCTCCACGAGCAAATCCCAGGTCCGGTGTTCGGCATCGGTAAACTGAGGCCAGTTCTGCGGCATTGTCCAGTCGGCCGCCACACCTTCGGGGGGCCTTTCGTAAACATGCAACGCGGCCATCATCAGCTCCCTATCGTTCGAAGCGAGCATAGGGCGACGGACGCGAAACATTATCCCGAAAGCGAGGCAAAAGGATGGCCAATTCAGCACAATGTCCTATGAATGGGGCGCTATAAGCAAGATGTTCCAGAAAAGTCGCCAAAACTTGCCGATTGACCTGAAGCGTCTGGGCTGCGGCAAGACCCGAGAGGAAGCAATGGACAGGATCGACTGGAAAATATTGGCCGAACTGGAAAGCGACGGCCGCATGTCCTTCGCCGATCTCAGCGACCGGGTGGGCCTGTCCAAATCGCCGTGCTGGTCGCGGGTCCGCGAACTTGAAAATGACGGCGTCATTCAGGGATTCGGCGCGCGCATCAATCCCGCCGCGGTCGGCCTCGTCGTGCAATGCTATGCCGCGGTCCGGATCAGTTTCGAGGCGCATGAGGCTTTCGAAGCGGCCGCGACCGCGCATCCTGCGATCATCGAATGCCACACGACGGCGGGCGACAGCGACTATCTTTTGCGCATCTTTGCCCGCTCGGTCGAGCATCTCGACGAATTGTTGCGACACGATCTGTCGAAGCTGCCCGGCGTGCACCGGCTGTCGACCACCGTCTGCCTCAAGACCATCAAGGCGCGCGCGTCGCTCACGCAATGGGCGGCGGCGCCCGCCGAAAGATCGCAGTAATGTCCGGCCACGTCGCCAGCAAAATCGCCGCGGGCCCCTGCCCCCAACGGCAAAGGAGGGCCGCATGACGATCCGCCGATACATGGAAGATGGCGTCGAGACTTTCGAGGCCCAGATCGACGGCGAAACAATCCAGTGGGACAAGGGGCTGTCCTATGCGCGGCACCTGCAAACCGAACGGCTGCTCTCGTCGCAAATCCCGGTTTCCGACAAGCCGGACGAAATGCTCTTCATCATCATGCACCAAACGATGGAGCTGTGGCTCAAGCTGCTGCTGCACGAAGCCCGCCTGGTGATGGATGCGCTCAAAAGGGACGACCTCGACCATGCGGTAAAAACGCTCGACCGGATCGCCGCAATTCAGCGCCACATGATCCATAGCTGGGAAGTGTTGGCGACGCTGACGCCGCACGATTTCCTCACCTTTCGCGGGTTTCTGCGCAAGGCGTCGGGGTTTCAGTCGCATCAATATCGTGAGCTCGAATTCCTGCTGGGCAACAAGCGGGACGATTTGCTGCTCGTCCACGCCGACGAGCCGGCAGTCCATGCGCGGCTGCTCGCGGCGCTCAACGCGCCTTCGCTTTACGATGAAATGCTTCGGCTGCTCGCGCGGCGCGGTTTCGCCATTCCCTCCGCGCACCTCGATCGCGACTGGAGCTGCCCCTATGTTCCCGCCGACGCGGTCGAGGATGCCTGGCTCGCCATCTATTCCGACGTCCAGGCCCATTGGGATCTCTATACGCTTGCCGAGAAGGTGACCGGGCTGGAATATTATTTTCAGGAGTGGCGCTTCAAGCACATGAAGACGGTCGCGCGGGTTATCGGACAGAAAATGGGAACGGGGGGCTCCTCGGGCGTCAACTATCTCGTCAAGGCGCTGAACCTCAGCTTCTTCCCCGAACTCTGGTCGATGCGGACCCGCATGGTCGCGGCTAAAGAAGGTCCGACCTATGCCGATGCGCCAGCGGGATCGGGCCAATGAGAATATGGGACATCTCGCAGACCCTGCGCCCCGGTATGCCGCTCTGGCCCGGTGAGCCGCCGGTGGCCGTGCGCCGGCTTGCCGAAATCGGCGACCAATGCCCCGTCAACATCGGCGCGATAGAGGCGCCGCTGCACGCGGGAACGCACGCGGACTCGCCCTTTCATTATCATCCCGCGGGCGAAGCAAGCGCCGACAGCGCGCTCGATCCCTATGTCGGCCCCTGTATTCTGGTCGATGTCCGCCACGCACGCGGCCGGGTGGAGATCGGCGACATCGAGTGGGACGCTCTAACCGGATTCGAACGCGTCCTGTTCCGCACCTATGATCGCTTTCCAACCGACCGATGGGATCCCGATTTCACCGCGATCGCGCCGGATGTGATCGCGCGCCTGCGCGGTCATGGCGTGCGCCTCGTCGGCACGGACGCGCCGTCACTGGATCCACAGGAATCAAAGACCATGGATGCCCATCACGAGATTCTCGCGGGCGACATGCGCATATTGGAGGGCCTCGTGCTCGATGCGGTGCCGGGCGGCGCCTATGAGCTGATCGCCTTGCCGTTGAAGATTGCCGGGGCCGACGCGAGCCCCGTGCGTGCCATTTTGCGGGAGATGCCTTGATGACCCAGGAGCTGGCGGAGATCGCGGCGCTGGATGCGCAGGATCCGCTGCGCGGGTTTCGCGACGCATTCCAGCTTCGCGAAGGGCTGATCTATGTCGATGGCAATTCGCTGGGTGCGGCGCCCCGCGCCACCGCCGAGCGGCTTGCCAGGACGGTGACGCAGGAATGGGCGGACGGGCTTATCACCTCCTGGCTGGGCGCCGAATGGTCGACCGCGCCGCAGCGCATCGGCGACAAGATCGCGTCGATCATCGGCGCCGGCTCAGGCGAAGTGATCGCGGCGGATTCGACGTCGGTCAATATTTTCAAGGCGCTGACCGCCGCCCTGTCATTGCAGCCCGATCGCGGGGTGATCCTGTCGGAGAGCGGCAATTTCCCGACCGACGTTTATATGATGCAGGGGATCGAGGCGTTCAGCGGCGGCCGCGTGCGCGCGCTGACCGTCGATCCGGAGGCGGTCGTCGACCGGCTGGACGACGACGTCGCCGTGCTGTTGCTGACGCAGGTCCATTACAAGTCCGGCCTTATCCGCGACATGGCGGAAGTAACGCGCCGCGCCCATGCAAAGGGTGTGCTGGTCGTCTGGGATCTCAGCCATAGTGCCGGTGCGATCGAGGTCGACCTGAATGGCGCAAACGCCGATTTCGCGGTGGGCTGCGGCTATAAATATCTGAACGGCGGCCCCGGGGCGCCGGCCTTCCTGTTCGCGGCGCGTCGACATCACGCGGCGCGCCCGGTCCTGTCGGGCTGGTTCGGCCATGCCAGCCCCTTCACCTTCGAAGAGGATTACCGGCCGGCAGAAGGAATCACCCGCTTCCTGTGCGGTACGCCGCCCGTTTTGGGGCTCGCCGCACTCGAATGCGGGGTCGACCTGTTGAACCGCGCCGACATGCAGGAGGTCCGCCGCAAATCGCTTGGTCTCAGCCAGTTGTTCATCGAGCGCGTGGAGGCCCGCTGCGGCGAATTCGGCTTTCGTCTCGCCAGTCCGCTCGACCCGGCGCTCCGCGGCAGCCAGGTCTCCTATAGCCACCCCAATGGCTACGAGATCGTCCAAGCACTGAAGGAGCGCGACGTCATCGGAGACTTTCGCGCGCCCGACATCCTCCGGTTCGGCTTCACGCCGCTGTATCTTCGCTACGCCGATGTCGTCGAAGCGGTCGAACGGCTGCGCGAAATCTGCCTGACCCGTGCCTGGGACAAGCCCGAATATCGCGTGCGCGCGGCCGTAACCTGAAAGGACCGGATATGATCGACCTGCCCCGATCGAAAGTGGCCGCCGTTCAGACCGCGCCCGTCTTTCTCGATACCGCCGCGACCGTCGACAAGGCGTGCGCGCTGATCGCCGAAGCCGCCGGAAACGGCGCCAAGCTCGTCGCATTTCCCGAAGTGTTCGTTGCCGGCTACCCTTATTGGAACTGGCTGATGACGCCGATCGAGGGTAGCGCCTGGTTCGATCGGCTGTGCCGCGCCGCGATCACGGTTCCCGGCCCGGAAACCGACCGGCTTTGCGAAGCCGCGCGCGCGCATGGCTGCGTCGTCGTCATCGGCGTCAACGAACGCGCGGCCCATTCGGTCGCGACGCTCTATAACACCAATCTGATCATCGGGGCCGACGGCACGCTGCTTGGGCGACACCGGAAACTGGTGCCGACCTGGGCGGAGAAACTCACCTGGGCCGGCGGCGACGGGTCGAGCCTCAAGGTCTACGACACCGCGGTCGGCCCGCTCGGCACCCTGGCTTGCGGCGAAAACACCAATACGCTCGCGCGGTTCGCGCTGCTTTCGGCGGGCGAGCTTGTGCATGTCGCCAATTATATCGCGCTTCCGGTCGCGCCAGCCTCTTACGACATGGCCGCTGCGATCCGCATCCGCGCCACGGCGCATTCCTTCGAAGGCAAACTGTTCACGATCGTCGCCTCTTCGACGGTCAGCGAAGAAATCATCACGGCAATGAGCGCCGAGCGGCCGGAAAACCGGGAACTTCTTATGCGCAAAAACAGCGCCTTTTCCGGCGTGATCGACCCGCACGGCAATCTGGTCGGCGAACCGCTGATCGACGACGAGGGCATCGTCTATGCCGAGATCGACCTGGGTCAATGCATCCAGCCGCGGCAAATGCACGACATCACCGGCGGCTATAACCGCTTCGACATCTTCGATCTGCGGGTCGACCGCCGCCCCCACGCGCCAGCCCATTTTCGCGACGATGCCGATCAGGAGACAGCGGCGCCGGGCGTGCCGTCGATAATTACCGATCCTCAAGAGTAGGAGGCTGCCATGGGTGCGAGTTACGATCAGTATCGCGAAGACATGCCCGGGCGCGCCAATGTCACCGACACGCCCGACCTGCTTGCCTATTACAAGCGCCTCGAAGCACTCGGAACGGGCGCGCTGTGGACCGTTGCGAACAAGATCGAGCCCTGGGAGCCGGTCTCGACGTCGAAACCGATGCTGTGGCGCTACCGCGACTTGCGCGACGACGTGCTGCGCGCGCTCGACCTGGTCACCCCCGAACAGGCCGGGCGGCGGGTCGTCTATCTGGAGAATCCCGGCCGCGCCGATGTTGTCGCGGCCGTGGGTTGGCTCTATTCGGGACTTCAGGTGATGGCGCCGGGCGAATGCGCGTCCAGCCATCGCCACAGCGCCTCGGCGCTGCGCTTCATCATGGAGGGCAGCGGGGCGTTCACCAATGTCGATGGCCACAAAATGACGCTGGGCGCGAACGACTTTGTGCTGACCCCCAACGGCACCTGGCACGAGCATGGAGTTTCCGAGGACGGCACCGTATGCATTTGGCAGGACGGGCTCGACATTCCGCTGATGAACGCGCTCGAAGCCAATTTTTACGAGGTGCACCCCGATCTCAACCAGGCGATTTCCTTCGCGGTCGACGATTCGACCGCGACCTGGGCCGGCGCCGGACTCCGGCCCGCCGGTGTCGCCTGGTCCAGGCCCTATTCGCCGCTCCTCAAATATGAATGGGCGCCGACCTATGAGGCGCTCTGCCGCTACGCGCAGGTAACCGATGGCTCGCCCTATGACGGCATCATGATGGACTATGTGAACCCGCATACCGGCGGACCCGTGATGCAGACGATCGGCGCATCGATGCAGATGCTGCGGCCGGGCGCGAAGACCAAAGCGCACCGCCAGACCGGCAGCTTCGTCTATCAATGCGCGAAAGGCGCGGGTTATTCGGTCATCAACGGGCAGCGTTTCGACTGGCAGGAGCGCGACATCTTCGTCGTTCCGGCCTGGATGTACCACGAACATGTCAATGCGTCGGATCGCGACGATGCCTGCCTGTTCAGCTTTCACGACTTGCCCGTCATGCGCGCGCTCGGCCTCTATCGCGAGGAAGCCCTGGCCGAGAATGACGGTCATCAACCCATTTTCTCCTGACCGATCGAGGATCGAACATGCGCCTTGTCACCTACCGCCTGCACCCTGAAGCCGAAGCGCGCCTCGGTGCGATCACCGACGATTATGTCATCGACCTCGCAAAGCTCGGTGCTGCTCGCGGCGTGCCGCTGCCATCGACCATGCTCGGGTTCATCGACCTCGGCTTTGCGGCCGTCTACACGGTCGAAACATGGATCAAGGATGGCGATTATCCGCTCGGGACGGCGCTGCCCGTCGGCAACGTCAAACTGCTCGCGCCGATCCCGCGTCCACGCAAGAATATCTTCGGCATCGGCCTCAACTATACCGAGCATGTCACCGAGTCCGCTCGCGCGCTCGACACCGCGGACGAACTCCCCAAGCAGCCGGTCGTCTTCTCCAAGCCGCCGACCGCCGTCGTCGGCTGGGACGATCCCATCCGTCACAATGCGCAGGTCACCCAGCAGCTCGATTGGGAAACCGAACTGGCCGTGGTCATCGGGCAGACCGCCCGAAATGTGCGCGAAGCCGACGCGCTCGATCATGTGTTCGGCTATACCGTCATCAACGACGTCAGCGCCCGCGACTGCCGCCGCGCCGGCCAATGGATCGTCTCCAAGGGCCAGGACAGTTTTGCGCCGATGGGACCGTGCATCGTCACGCGTAACGCAATCGCCGACCCGCACAATCTCAATCTGTGGACCAGAGTGAACGGCGTCGAAAAACAGAACAGCAATACGCGTTTCATGCTGTTCAACATCAACCAGCTGATCGCCGACCTCAGCAGCGTCATGACCCTGGAACCCGGCGACATCATCGCAACCGGAACGCCGGCGGGCGTCGGCGCTGGCCGAACGCCACAGGAGTTCATGTGGCCCGGCGATGTCGTCGAATGCCATGTCGAGGGCATCGGCACGTTACGCAATCCCATCGTGGCCGCTTGAGGACAAGGACATGAGCCGCCCCATTCGTATCGGACAGATCGTTCCGAGTTCCAACGTGACGATGGAAACCGAAATCCCCGCGATGCTGCGCGCGCGCGAACAGATCCTGCCCGAACGCTTTACCTTCCATTCCTCGCGGATGCGGATGAAGCGCGTCACCAAGGAAGAGCTGGCGGCGATGGACGCCGATTCCGATCGCTGCGCGCTCGAGCTGTCGGACGCCGCGGTCGACGTTCTGGGCTATGCCTGCCTCGTGGCCATCATGAGCATGGGGCCGGGCTATCATCGCCAGTCCGAGGCGCGCCTCCATGGGCGGACCGTGGAGAATGGGCGGCCCGCGCCGGTGGTGACAAGCGCGGGCGCGCTGGTCGATGGCCTGGCTGTCCTTGGCGCCAAGCGGGTGGCCGTGGTGGCGCCCTATATGAAACCGCTGACGCAGCTTGTGGTATCCTATATCGAGGATGAGGGCGTCGCGGTTCAGGATTGGCTGGCGCTCGAAATTCCCGACAATCTGGAAGTCGCGGCGCAGGATCCCGCCAATCTGCTGACCCATTATCACAAGCTCGACATCAAGGGCATCGACGCTCTAGTGCTCTCGGCTTGCGTGCAAATGCCCTCCCTTCCCTCGATCCAGACGGTCGAGGATGAAATCGGTATCCCCGTCGTGTCGGCGGCCGTGTGCACAACCTATCAGATGCTCAAAAAGCTCGGGCTGGAAGCGCGCGTCCCCGGAGCCGGCGCGCTCTTGTCGGGCAGCTATTGACCCGCAGCAAAATGGCCCCCTCTCGGGACTGCGGCCTGGCAGGGGCAGCAGGACTCGAACCCGCGACCCTCGGTTTTGGAGACCGATGCTCTACCAACTGAGCTATACCCCTAGGCCGGAGTGCGCCCCTAGCCCGATTGGCGGGGCGGGGCAAGGGGGATGAAGGGGGGATGACGGCTTGCGCGCGCGGGCGGGGCTGATATGCGCTGGAGCCGCATGACCGCCGCCCCTTCCCTCAGCTCGGCCGATGGCCCGCCGCAGCACTATCTCGGCGGAATTGCGCTCCGGCTGCTCGCGATGGTCAGCCTTTCACTGATGTTCGTGCTCGTCAAATATATCGACGCCGCGGGCGTTCATATCGCCGAAAGCCTGTTCTGGCGGCAGACCATCGTGCTCCCCTTCCTGTTTGTCTGGGTGATGGCAACAAGCGGGCTTGCGACGCTGAAGACGCGGCGGATCGGTGCGCACGCGCGGCGCATGGTCATGGGGCTGACCGGGATGGCGTGCAATTTCGGCGCGATGATCCTGCTGCCGATGGCCGAAGCCACGACGATCAGCCTGTCGGTGCCGATCTTTGCCGTGATCTTTGCCGCGATTCTGCTCGGCGAGGCGACGGGATGGCAAAGGTGGAGCGCGGTGATCGTCGGCTTCGTCGGCGTGCTGCTTGTGCTCGATCCGCTGGCGAGTTTTGCCGGCGGTTTCGGGGGCGAACATGGAGTCGGCACGCTCGTCGCGCTGACCGGCGCGATCATGACCGCGCTCATCACCATCGCGGTGCGTGATCTTGGCCGCACCGAAAATGCCGCGACGATCGTTTTCTGGTTCAGCCTTTTGTCGATGATCCCGCTCGGCATCGCGCTGCCCTTCGTCATCACGCCGCACGACGGCCGCGAATGGCTGCTGCTCGCGGGGCTCGGCCTCCTCGGCGCGGTCGTGCAGATGTCGCTGACGGGCGCGCTGCGGCTGGCGCCGGTGTCGGTCGTGATCCCGATGGACTATTCCAGCCTGCTCTGGTCGATCGTCGCGGGCTGGTGGTTCTTCGGCACCCTGCCCGCAGAAACAACGTGGATCGGCGCGCCGCTGATCGTCGCATCGGGGCTGTTCATCGCCTGGCGCGAACATCGCCGCCATATCGACCGGCCGAAGGAGGTTGCCGCATGACGCTTCCCATATTGTATCATTGCCCCGATGCCCGCTCGCTGCGCTGCCTGTGGGCGGCCGAGGAAGCCGAAATCGACGTCGACCTCAAACTGCTCAAATTCCCGCCGCGCGCGTTCGAGCCCGATTACCGCGCGGTAAACCCGCTGATGACGATCCCCGGCTGGGTCGAGGACGGGCGGCTGATGACCGAATCGGCCGCGATCTGCGAACGCATCGCCGAGGGAACGCCGCTGGAGGTGCGCCGCGACGAGGGTGATTATTGGGACTATCGCAACTGGCTCCATCGCAGCGACGCGACGCTGACCTTCCCGCTCGCGATCGTGATCCGCTACACGCGCGTCGAGCCCGAGGAGCGACGGCTGGCCCAGGCCGTCGAGGATTACAAAGCCTTCTTCGGCGGCCGCGCCAAGAGCATCGAGGCGGCGCTGGCCGATGGGCGCGAATGGCTCGTCGCGGGGCGCTTCACCATCGCCGACATCGCGGTCGGCTACGCCGCCCTCCTCGCGACAACGCTAGGCGCGGACGATGCGCTGGGTGATGCGACGAAGGCGTGGCTCGCCCGCTGCATGGCGCGCGACGGCTTCCGGCGCGCGCGCGAACGGCAGGCGGCGGCCTGACAAAAAAGGGCTCCACCCGTTAGGTGAAGCCCTTCGTGCCCCCCCGTGCATGGCAAGTGGGTTCCTGACCATCCCTTATTCGTCATCCCCATCAATTCACCATCCGCTCATAGCCTTCCCAATAGGGTGCGCGCAGATCCTTGCGCAAAATCTTGCCGCTGGCGTTGCGCGGCAGCGCGTCGATCACGTCGATGCTGCGCGGGCATTTGAAGGGCGCGATGCGTTCGCGCGCCCAGGCGATGATGTCGGCTTCCTCGACGCTCGTGCCGGGCCTGGCGACGACGACTGCCTTCACGCTCTCGCCCCATTTGGCGTCGGGGATGCCGATCACCGCAACCTCCTGCACCGCCGGATGGCCGAAGATCGCGCTTTCGACCTCGGCCGGATAGACATTTTCGCCGCCGGTGATGATCATGTCCTTCATCCGGTCGTGGATGAACAGATAGCCGTCCTCGTCGAGATAGCCGGCGTCGCCGGTGCGGATCCAGCCGTCGTCGGTCATCGTATTCGCGGTGGCGTCGGGCAGGTTCCAATAGCCCAGCATATTGTTCGACGAGCGCGTCACGACCTCGCCCACTTCGCCCGTCGGCACGGGATTGCCGTCGGTATCGACGACGCGAATTTCAACGCCGGGCAGCGCCTTGCCCGCCGAGCGCATCCTTTTGTTGCCCGCCGGATCATGATCCTCGGGCGGCAGCATCGATATGGTGCCGGTGGTTTCGGTCATGCCATAGGCCTGGATGAACTGCGCGCCGAACACCTGGATGCACTGGCGCAGCAGTTCGAGCGGGATCGGCGCGGCGCCATAGAGGATATATTTGAGGCGGCTGTAATCGACGCCGGTGCAGCGCGGGTGCATCAGCAGCATCTGAAGCGCCGCGGGGACCATGAAAAAGCGCGTGACCCCATGCTGTTCGACCGCGTCGAACACGCCGTCGGGGTTGAACTCGGCCAGCACGATGCCCGGAAGCCCCGCGGCGAGCGCCATGATGCCGAGCCCCGTGCCGCCGATATGCGCGCACGGCATCGCAACCAGCACCGCCTCGTCATCGTCCCATTTGGTGTAGGGCAGGTCGAGCGTGCTCGAATGTTTGCGCAGCGCGAACAGGTTGCGGTTGGACAGGACCGCGCCCTTGGGATTGCCCGTGGTGCCCGAGGTGTAGAGTTGCAGCACCGCGTCGTTGGCGCCCGAAGGCTCGAAGGCGCTGCGCTCGGCCCCTTCGATCATCGCCCATGCTTTTGCGGCATCGACGATGGCGGGATCATGCTCCAGCCTGCCCGCCAGCTGATCGGCCAGTCCTTCGAAGCCCGGCCCCGCGAACACCATTTTCGCCCGCGTGTCGTTGACGATGAACGCCCATTCGGCGGGCGACAGCCGCCAGCCGACCGGCGCCATCACGATCCCCGCGCGCGCCGCGCCATAGAAGAGGATGAAATAAAGGTCGCTGTTCTTGCCGATCCACGCGATGCGGTCACCCTTCACCAGCCCCGCGGCGAGCAGCGCCGAGGCCACGCGCGCGGTCAGCTCGTCGATCTCGGCATAGCTATAGACGCGATCCTCTTCGCGCAGCGCCACCCGGTCGGGGCGCTCGGCGGCCCAATGGGTCAGGAATTCGTCGAATGTAAACAGGTCCGAAACGTCGCGGGCCATCGCCTCTCTCTCCTCGAATCGCGTCGTTCGCGCGGTTGCATAGAAAGCTAGCGATTGGTGCGGTGAGGTAAAGCGCCGATCCCCTGCCCTGCCCGGTCGGTCAGGTGCGGCGGAACAGCAGCATCAGATTGTTCGCGGGCATCGCGCGGCGTTCGGCGAAGGTCAGCCCGGCGTCGGCGGCGGCCGCCTTGACCGCATCGGTGTGGCGCAGCCCCCACGCCGGATCGCGCGCGCGCAGATTGGCATCGAAGTCGAGATTGCTGTCCGCCGTCGGCACATCGGGTTCGATGTACGGGCCGTAAAGGATCAGCGGCGCGGCGGGCGCGAGCAGCCGCGCGGCCCCCGCGAACAGGCCCAGCGTCGCATCCCACGGGCTGATATGCACCATGTTGATGCACAGGATCGCGTCGGCGCGCCCGACCGGCCAGTCGGGCGCCGCCGCATCGAGTGCCAGCGGCGGCGCGAGATTGGCGAGCGCCGCCTCGGCACGCCAGGCGGCGATCGACGTCAGCCCGGCGGGGTCGGGATCGCTCGGCTGCCAGTCGAGGTGCGGAAAGGCGGCGGCGAAATGGACCGCATGTTCGCCAGATCCGCTGGCAACCTCCAGCACCGTGCCCGACGCGGGCAACCAGTCGGCCAGCACCGCGGCGATGGCGTCGCGGTTGCGCAAGGTCGCCGGCGCGTGGCGCTTGTCCGCCGCGTCGCCGTCGCCCGGCATCCACGGCTGCGGCGTCACTTCGCCTTCGCCTGCGCCCGCGCGCGGCGTTCGCGGACGATCAGCCAGGCAAACAGCCCGACCGGCCCGACGAGCAAGGTCAGCAGCAGGAAGGGAAATTGCGCGATGCGGCTGAAGCCCTTTTGATCGGCGTCGCGCGCAATCCACATGCCGGTGAACAGGTCGAAGGCGAGATAATGGATCCAGCCGAGCGTCGCGCCGCCGGGGCTGTCGAACAGCATCATCACGCCCTTGAGCGTCGTGAAGTCGCCGCCGCCGGGTCCGCCAGGGTTGATGCCGCCGGTGAGGAACCCGGCGATCAGCACGGTGTAGGCGAGGCAGAGCAACGCCACGCCGAGATAGAGGATGAGCGCGAGCGTTTTCGGCCCGCGCGGCAGGAAAGCGAGCGCGATCCACGCCGCGAAGGCCCAATAATTCGCCAGCAGAAACAGGCTGTCCCAGCTCATTGCACCCTCCCCTTTATCCGTCATCCCGGCCTTCGCCGGGATGACGATGGATTATAGATCGCCTTCCCACGCCAGCACGGGTTTGCGCGCCGCCGCGGTTTCGTCGAGCCGCGCGCGCGGGGCGAAATGCGGCGCCGATTTGAGCGCCGGGTCGCCATTCTTCGCGCGCATCGCGATGCTGCGCAGCGCGCCGATGAACTGGTCGAGCGCCGCCTTGCTCTCCGTCTCGGTCGGCTCGATCAGCATCGCGCCGTGGACGACGAGCGGGAAATAGACCGTCATCGGGTGATAACCCTCGTCGATCAGTCCCTTGGCGATGTCGAGCGTCGAGAAGCCTTCGGCGAGGCCCTTGTCGCTGAACAGCGCCTCGTGCATGCACGGCCCCGATGCCGCGAACGGCGCGTCGAGCACATCTTCGAGGCTGCGCAGCACATAATTGGCGTTGAGCACCGCATCCTCGGCGACCTGCTTCAGCCCGTCGGCACCGTGGCTCAAAATATAGGCGAGTGCGCGGGTGAACATGCCCATCTGGCCGTGGAAGGCGGTCATGCGGCCGAAGGTCGCGGGATGCTCCTCGGCGGCATTTTCTTCCTCGATCAACTTGTACGTGCCGTCGGCATAGCGCGCGACGAAGGGCAGCGGGCCATAGGGCGCGAGCGCCTCCGACAGCACGACCGGACCCGAACCCGGCCCGCCGCCGCCGTGCGGGGTCGAAAAGGTCTTGTGCAAATTGATGTGCATCGCGTCGATGCCCAGGTCGCCGGGGCGCACGCGGCCGACGATTGCGTTGAAATTGGCGCCGTCGCAATAGACATAGCCGCCCGCGGCGTGGACCGCGTCCGAAATCGCCTTCATGTCGCGCTCGAACAGACCGCAGGTGTTGGGGTTGGTGATCATCACCCCCGCGACATCGGGGCCGAGCCGCGCCTTCAGCGCCTCCAGATCGACGCGGCCTTCCTTCGTCGCGGGAATATCCTCGACGGTGAAGCCCGCAAAGGCCGCCGTCGCGGGGTTGGTGCCGTGCGCGCTTTCGGGAACGAGAATGACACGGCGGTCCTCGCCGCGAGCTTCGAGCGCGGCCTTGATGCACAATATGCCGCACAGCTCGCCATGCGCGCCCGCCTTCGGCGACATGGCAACGCCATACATGCCCGTCAGGTCGATCAGCCAGAAGGCGAGTTCGTTGATGACCGCGAGCGCGCCCTGCACCGTTTCCTGCGGTTGCAGCGGGTGAACATCGGCGAAGCCCGGCATCCGCGCGACTTTCTCGTTAAGCCGCGGATTGTGCTTCATCGTGCAGCTGCCGAGCGGGAACAGGCCGAGGTCGATCGCGTAATTCTGGCGTGACAGGCGCGTGTAATGGCGCACGGTTTCGGATTCGCTGAGCCCCGGCAGGCCGATCGGCGTGGTGCGGGCGAGGTCGCCGAAATCGGCGTCCGGTGCCGCCTCGTCGAAATCGACGCCGGTGGTTTCGGTCGAGCCGATCTCGAAGATCAGCGCTTCCTCGAGCATCAGCGCGCGGTTGCCGGTAAAGGTGACATTGTCGTCGGCGCCGCCCGCGGCGTTCATTTCGGGGCGCCAGCCGGCGCGGTTGAGCGCGGTCATGCCAGCACCTCCTTCAGGGCTGCCGCCAAGGCGGCAATGTCCGCCTCGGTCACGGTTTCGGTCACGGCGACGACAAGCCCGTTTTCAAGGCCTGCATTGTCGGGATAGAGGCGGCCGAGCGACACGCCGCCGAGAATGTCCATCTCCGCAAGCTTGTGGACCACCGGCCGCGCCGCCGTGGGCAGCAGCAGCGTGAACTCGTTGAAGAAACTGTCGTTCAGCACCGACACGCCGGGCACCTTGGCCAGTTCGGCGGCGGCCGCCCTGGCCCGGCCATGGTTGATTGCCGCCAGCTGGCGCAGCCCGGCTTCGCCGAGCAAGGTCATGTGAATACTGAAAGCCAGCGCACAAAGCCCTGAATTGGTGCAAATATTGCTCGTCGCCTTCTCGCGGCGAATATGCTGTTCGCGCGTCGAAAGCGTCAGCACGAAACCGCGCTTGCCATTGGCATCGACCGTCTCGCCGCACAGGCGCCCCGGCATCTGGCGGACATATTTACTCTTGCACGCGAAGAGGCCGACATAGGGCCCGCCGAATTGCAGGCCGACGCCGAGCGACTGCCCCTCGCCCACCACAATGTCGGCGCCCATCTCGCCCGGCGACTTGATCAGGCCCAGCGCGACGGGTTCGGTGACGACCGCGATCAGCAGCGCGCCCGCGGCCTGACAGGCTTCGGCAAGCTTCGTCATATCGTCGATGCGGCCGAGGATGTCGGGATATTGGACGACGACGCAGCTCGTTTCCTTGTCGATGCTACCTGCGAGCGCTGCCCAATCCGTGCCCGCGTCCAGCGCCGGGTCGCCATCGACGAGCACATCGCCGGTATATTTCGCCATCGTGCGCGCGACGCTGCGATAATGGGGATGCAGGCCCGTCGAGAGCAAAGCCTTGCCGCGCCGGGTGATGCGGCGCGCCATGACGACCGCTTCCCAGCAGGCGGTCGAGCCGTCGTACATCGACGCATTGGCGACGTCGGTGCCGAACAGCCGCGCGACCTGGCTCTGAAACTCGAACAGCATCTGGAGCGTGCCCTGCGCGATTTCGGGCTGATAGGGGGTGTAGGCGGTCAGGAACTCGCCGCGCTGGATCAGATGATCGACGCTGGCAGGCACATGGTGGCGATAGGCGCCCGCGCCGAGGAAGAAGGGCCCATCGCCCGCGGCGCGGTTGCGGCGCGCGAGCGCGCCCATATGGCGTTCGACCGCAAGCTCGCTGGCGTGCATCGGCAAGCCGGCGATCGGTCCGTCGAGCCGCGCCTCGGCAGGGACATCGGCGAACAGATCGTCGATCGACGACGCGCCGATGACGCCGAGCATCGCCGCGCGGTCATCGGGGGTGAGCGGGAGATAACGCATGAACTACTCCACAGAAGGGGCTGGATTGACGGAATAAAGCTGCGCCGTGTCGGCAAGCGCGCCGGCAAAGACCATCGGCCCCGCATGGGTCGTGCGCACCCACGGGGCGAGCCAGATGCGAAAGCCCGCGTCGCGCACGCGGCGGCAAAAGGCATAGTCATCGGAGAGCAGCGCCTGGCTTTCGGGCTCGATCATCGGGCAGAAAAAGGCGGGCTCGATCTCGCCGACGCCATGCGCGTCCCGCTCGGCGGGATCGGGCCGGAAGACCAGCTCGGGCAAGGCGGTGCGCATCGCTTCGAGCACCTCGCGGCGGATCAGCATCATCGCGGTGCCGAGCCGCGCCAGCTCGACAAGGTCGGTCATCTTGAAGCTTTGCTGCGGGTTCAGGAAATGCAGCGCATAGTCGCCGGCATAGCGCGCTAGGTCGGCCGGATTATCCTTCGCCAGCCCCTGTTCGACCGCGCGCGCGACGTTGCGCCAGTTGATCATGCGGCGTGGATAGGCGCCGCCGAGTACCCCGACTTCGGCGTGCGCATCCATCGCTCGGATCAGCGAGAAGACATCGTCGGGTGAAAAATCGATGTCGGCATCGACGAACAGCAGGTGCGTGCAGTCGCTGCCAAGGAACATCGCCGTCAGCATGTTGCGCGCGCGGGTGATCGACGGCTGATAAAGGATGAACTCGAACCGCACCGGCAGCCCCATCGCCTGCGCGCGCAGCGCGAGGTCGAGCGCCGCGCGGACATAGGTGCCCTGCGCGCCCTCATAGATGGGGGTCGCCACCATCAGGCGGCAATGGGCCAGCGCGGGATCGGTTGCGGTCATCATGTCCCCTTCCCCCTCCCGCGCGCGGGAGGGGCGGTCGGTTACAGGTCTCGGTCTACAGGGCGTCGCAGAAAGCCTTATAGGCCTTTGCGTCCATCAGGCCGTCGAGCTGGCTCTTGTCGGCGAGCGTCATGCGAAAGAACCAGCCTTCGCCTTCGGGGTCCGAATTGACGAGCGCGGGGTCTTCCTCGAGCTGCGCATTGCCTTCGGTCACCGTGCCGTCGACGGGGGCATAGACGTCGCTTGCCGCCTTCACCGATTCGACCACTGCGGCATCGCCGCCCTGGCTCAGCTCGGCGCCGGTGTCGGGAACCTCGACGAACACGATGTCGCCCAGTTGGCCCTGCGCAAAGTCGGTGATGCCGACCGTCGCGACATCGCCGTCGACGTCGATCCATTCATGTTCTTCGGTGTAATAACGCGGCATCGGTCAGGCTCCCTGTTTGCGCACATAGCGGTGCGGAATGAATGGCATGGCGGCGACGGTGCAGGCGACGCGCTTGCCGCGCACCTCGGCAGCGAGCGCGGTGCCCGGCTCGGACAGGCCGGCCGGGACATAGCCCATGGCGATCGGCGCGCCGACGCTGGGGGCAAAGCCGCCCGACGTCACGACGCCGATTTCGGTGTTGCCGTCGAACAGCTTGGCGCCCTCGCGCACCGGCATTTTGCCATCGACGAGCAGGCCGACGCGCTTGCGCGGGCTGCCGTCGGCCAGATGGCCAAGGATGCGCGCTGCGCCTGGAAAACCGCCGTCCTCGCGGCGGCGCTTGCTGATCGCGAACGCCAGGTCGCCCTCGACCGGATCGGTGGTTTCGTCGAGATCGTGGCCATAGAGCGGCAATCCCGCCTCCAGCCGCAGCGAGTCGCGCGCGCCGAGCCCGATAGGCTTCACCTCTTCCATCGCGCAAAGCGTATCGGCGAAGCTCTCCAGCGCCGCGTTCGGCAGCGAAATCTCGAACCCGTCCTCGCCGGTGTAGCCCGAGCGGCTGAGGGCGATCGCATGGCCGTTCCAGGTCGCGGTCGCCGCCTGCATGAAGACGAGTCCCGCCGCTTCGGGCACAAGGCGGGAAAGCGCCGTCACCGCCTTTGGCCCCTGCAACGCGAGCAGGCCATGATCGTCCTTGTGGTTGAGCGTGATAGGATCGGGCAGATTTTCGCGCAGATGGGCAATATCGTCCCATTTGACCGCGCCATTGGCGACGATGCCGATCTGGTCGCCCTCATTGGTGATCATCAGATCGTCGAGGATGCCGCCATCCTCGCCCAGCAGCAGCGAATAACGCATCCGGCCGGGCTTGAGCGCCGAAATATCGCCGGGGACGAGCGTTTCGAGCGCCGCAGCGACGCCCTCGCCGCTCAGCGCGAGCTGGCCCATATGGCTGACGTCGAACAGGCCGGCGTTCTCGCGCGTCCACAGATGCTCGGCCATGATGCCTTCATATTGGATCGGCATCCAGTAACCGGCAAATTCGACCATCCGGCCGCCGCGCGCGCGGTGCCAGCCATCGAGCGGCAGCGTCGCTGTTTCGATCGGAATTTCGTCGTCTTCGTGCATGTCGCACTCCCGTCGTTGACACGGCGCGGCGCAGCCCGTTGCCGCGCGGTCGCCATGCCCCCTCTGTCACGGGAACCTGAGAGTTTTCCTCCATCGCACGACGGAGTTACCCCTTCGGTGGTTCCGGCAACTCGCCGGAACGCTTTCCAGAGTGTCCGTTCCAGCCTGCGCGGTCCTGCTGACCTGAGAGTTTCCGGGGCGGTTGCTCCTTCGGTGGTGGGTGCCGGTTGCCCTGCCCCACGCTCTCCCGCGCGGCCGGTCGAATCTCTTGCGAGGCCCGACAGACGATCGAGCCTTGGCGCTGCCCCCTTGCGGAGTCAATCGGCGAGCGCGCGGATCGCGTCGTTTTCGTGGATATGCACGCCCGAACCGCCTTGTTCGGCCAGCCGGGCGATCGCCGCGGCGACGCTATTGCCCGCAATCGAGCGGTAGCGGCGCAAAGACCCATGCAGCAGCGCGTCGGTGAGCGGCGCCGCGATCGTCGCCAATCCCTCGCCCAGCCGCGGCGGGCCGGGCCGGTCGCCGCGAAGCAGTCCGGGGCGGATCAGGTCGAGCCGGTCGAAACCAAGCGCGATCAGGTCGCGCTCGGTCTCTCCCTTGGTGCGCAGATAGAAATTGCCGCTCTTTGCCGACGCGCCGACCGAGCTGACCGCGATCATATGCCGCACCCCGCCCGTCTTCGCGCCCTGCGCCGCCGCAAGCACAAGGTCGTGATCGACCGCACGAAACGCCGCCTGCGATCCCGCCTGGCGGATCGTCGTGCCGAGGCAGGAAATCAGCACGGCGGGCCTTTCGGCGACGATGACGTCGGTCCAGCGTTCGGATGGCGCAACCACTTGCTTGTGATGCGCCGCCAGCCCCTCAACCGCGCGACGCGCAAGGACGATCAGCGGCGCCGCGCCAAAGCGTTCGATCACTGCGCGTCCGACCATCCCGGTGGCGCCGACGATCAGCGCGTCAGGCATGGGCGAGCGCCGCGGGAACGGCATCGCGGCCGAAGATTTCGGCGTAACGGTCGATGGCAAAGCGATCGGTCATCCCGGCAATATAGTCGCCGATGTGCCGCTGTGTCGCGCATTCTTCGCCGGGCAGACGCGCGGCCCAATCGTCGCCCATCAGCCGCGGGTCGGCGGCATAGGCGGCGAAAAGCTCGCCCACCACCTTGTTTGCACCTTCGGCGGCGGCGAGCTGTTCGGGATGATGATAGAGATTTTTGTACATGAAGCGTTTGAGCTCGCGCTCGGCGGCGGCAAGCCCGGGCGAAAAACCGCCAAGCGTGCGGCCCGCCGCGCGCACCTCGTCGGCGCTGGCAACCCCGGCATCGGCGACGTTCGCCGCAGTTGCGGCAATCACGTCGTTGACCATCACGCCGATCTGGTCGCGCACCAGCTCGCGCAGCAACCGCTCGCGCGGCGCACCGGGAAAGCGCGCCTCGACCGCGTGGTAATTGGCGGCGACGAAAGGTTGTTCCATCAACTGGTCGAGATCGAGCAGCCCGGCGCGCAGGCCATCGTCGATGTCGTGATTGTCATAGGCGATGTCGTCGGCGACCGCCGCGACCTGCGCCTCCAGACTGGCGTGGCTGGCAAGATCGAGCCCGAAATCGGCGTCGATCGCCGCCAGCGCCCAGCCGGGATGCGTCACCGGGCCATTATGCTTTGCCAGCCCCTCGAGCGTTTCCCAGGTCAGGTTGAGCCCGTCGAACATCGGATAGGGACATTCGAGGCACGCCAGCGTGCGCAGCGTGTGGCCGTTGTGATCGAAACCCCCATGCACCGCCATCGCGGCCTTCAGCGCGTCCTCGCCCGCATGACCGAACGGCGGATGGCCGATGTCGTGCGCGAGGCACAAGGCTTCGGTCAGATCCTCGTTCAGCCCCAGCGCGCGGGCGATGCCGCGGCCGATCTGTGCCACCTCGATGCTGTGGGTCAGGCGGACGCGATAATGGTCGCCATCGGGGGCGATGAAAACCTGCGTCTTGTGGCGCAGACGGCGGAAGGCGATCGAATGGATGATGCGATCGCGGTCGCGCTGGAACACATCGCGCGGCCCGCGCACGACGCGGCCCGATTCGACATGACGGCGCCCGCGACTCTGCGCCGGGTCGCTGGCGCAGCGCGCGACGCTCACCCTCAGCATCCTCCCTGTCGCGCAGCGATGGGGAGGTGGCAGCGCGAAGCGCTGACGGAGGGGCTGTGGCGCGACGTCGTCGCCCCTCCACCACCGCCTGTGGCGGCGGTCCCCCTCCCCACGCCTTCGGCGCAGGGAGGATTTGCGTCGATTACAAGCGTCCTCACTTGATCGGCTCGACGATCTCGCCGACCTCGCTGTCGAACAGGAAGCCGTCGCCTTCGGCCTTTTTATAATCGGCAAGCCAGTCCTGCGCCGCCTTGCGGTTCGCGAACGGCCCGACGAGCAGGCGCCGCGTCTGCCCCCATTCGGCGGTCGCGCCCGCCTTGCCCTTGAACAGCGCCGCGTTGCGCTTGGCGAAGCGGTTATAGTCGAAGGCAAGCGCCTTCATATTGGCGCCGGTGGCGATCTGGACCCAGATGCGCGCGGGATGCGCCTTTTTCTTGGCCGCCTCTTCCTTGGCCTTAGCATCGGCCTCGGCTTTTGCCTTCGCGGCCGCGGCTTCCTTTTCGCGCTTCGCCGCTTCGGCGGCTTCGGCCTTGCGCTTGTCTTCGAGCAGTTTTGCGAGCGTGTCGGCGCCGATCGCATCGTCGGGGGGCGCCAGTTCCTCAGCGGGAATTTCGATCGACCCGACGATATCGGCGAGCGAGGCGAGCGGCGGTGCGGCAGCGGGCGGAGCCGCTGCCGGGGCCGCAGCGGGCGACGCCGAGGGCTTGATGTCGGCGATCGAAAAGCCCGGACCGACCGGCGCTTTCACCGCGGCGGCGGGCGGGTTTGCGGGCGGGGAAGGCGTGGGCGCGGGCGTTTCGACGCGCGGGCGACTGGGCGGTATCGCAGCGGGCGGCGGCGTCGGCTGGGGGATGGGCTTGGCGGCCGCGGGCGCGGGGGTTGGCGCGCTCCGGCGTGGGGCGGGTGTCGGTGCGGGCTTCGGCGCCGCGGCGGCGACCTGCACCGGCCGCTGCGTCGTCGCGGGCTGACCGCTCGGAAAACGGCCGAAATGGGCCGCAGCCGCCTTTTGCGCCGGGTTAAGCCGGTCCATCTGCGTCAGATAGGGCAGGATATTCGCCGCCATCGGCGCGGGCATGGTGGCGTTGACGATGTCGCTCGCTTCCTGGTCGCGGCCGTTCATCGCCAGGATCATCGCGCGAAGGCGCCATGCACCGCGATCCTGCGCGCGCAATTGCGGCGTCAGCAGCTGAATGGCCCGATCGGGCTGACCGCTGATGCCGAGTGACAGCGCGTAACGTCGCGTCAGTTCGTCGTTGGGCGTGATCGTCAGCGCGACCTGATAATCGCGCTGCGCGGCATCCTGCTGTCCCAGCAGGTCGCGCGCCAGGCCCCGGTCGGCCAGAAAAAACCTTTCCTGTGCGCCCAGCAACTGCGCCTCGCCGAAATAATCGAGCGCGCGCGTCGGATTCTCCATATGCACCATCGCCGAACCGAGCGCCGCCTTGACCGCGCCGTCGCGCGGATTGGCCTGTTCGGCGCGGACAAGAAAACCCAGCGCAGCGCGATAATCCTCGAGCGCGATCGACGCACGACCGGCGTCGAGCAGCGCGGACGTGTCGTTGGCGTTCGACGCAAGCCGCGCGAGCGACGAGGACAGGAGTGTGCGCGCGGCGGTGCGCTTTTCCATCGCCGCGCGCGTTGCCGCATCGGGCGCCGTCGCCTGTATCGCCTGCGCCGCAGGGACGCCGATCGTCCCAAGCAACAGCGCGGCCAGCGCTCCCACGTAACGCCGTGTGCGCGCCGGCTTCGCCGTCAATTTCGCTTGCCGCATGGGCAAATCATCCCGTTTCCGGCCTGCCATGCCTGACGGTCGGCCGTTCGAAAGCCCCGTTACTGGTTGTTCTGCCGCCCCAGGAAACGCGGAATATCGACCGCATCGTCCTTGCCGCCCTCGCCCTCGTCCGGCGCGCCCGCACCGCGCGACAGGCGCGACATGCGCTCGAACAATGTGCCGCCGCCGACCGGGCGCGCGGGCGGTTCGACCGGCGCAGCAGCATGGCTCGGCGCCGGTGCCGCAGGCGCATCGAGCACGAGCTCGTCGGCGGTGTCGTCATAGGTCGCGGCGACCTCTGACAATTCCATCGGCTCGTCCTCGGCAGGCGCGGTCGCGGCAGGTTCGGCCGCATCGCCCAGCGAGAAGCCCGGCGCCGGGTCATTGTCCTGCGCCACCGGCACCTCTTCGGCGACGGGTTCTTCCTGTACCGCGGGCTCGACGACGTCCTCGGCCACCGGCGCGGGCGCCGCGGCGCGTGCGGGGGCAAAGGAGAAGCTGCGCGTCGCCGGGGCCGCCTGTGCCTGTTCACCCGTGCCGTCGATGCCGGTCGCGACGACCGACACGCGGATCTTGCCGTCGAGGCTGTCGTTGAACGCGCTGCCCCATATGATGTTGGCGTCGGGATCGACCAGCTCGCGGATATGGTTCGCGGCCTCGTCGACTTCCATCAGGCGCATATCCTCGCCGCCGGTGATCGAGATGATGACGCCCTTGGCACCCGCCATCGACACGCCGTCGAGCAGCGGGTTGGCTATGGCTTTCTGCGCCGCTTCCAATGCGCGACCGTCGCCTTCGGCTTCGCCGGTGCCCATCATCGCCTTGCCCATTTCGCGCATCACGCTGCGCACGTCGGCAAAGTCGAGGTTGATGAGGCCCGGCATGACCATCAGGTCGGTGATACCGCGCACGCCCTGTTGCAGCACTTCATCCGCCATGGTGAAGGCTTCTTTGAAGGTCGTGTTCGGGTTGGCGACGAGGAAGAGATTCTGGTTCGGGATGACGATCAGCGTGTCGACATGGTCCTGCAGCTCCGCGATCCCCGCGTCGGCCGAGCGCATCCGCCGCGCGCCTTCGAACATGAAGGGCTTGGTCACGACGCCGACGGTCAGGATGCCGCGGTCACGCGCGGCCTTGGCGATAACCGGCGCCGCGCCGGTGCCGGTGCCGCCGCCCATGCCCGCCGCGACGAAGCACATATGCGCGCCGTTCAGCGCCTCTTCGACCTGCGCGATGCTCTCCTCGGCCGCCGCGCGGCCAACCTCGGGCCGCGAACCCGCGCCCAGCCCCTGGGTGATCTGCGTCCCCAGCTGGATGCGCCGTTCGGCGGGCGAGGCGTTCAGCGCCTGCGCGTCGGTGTTGGCGACGATGAAATCGACGCCCTCGACGCGCGCCGCGATCATGTTGGCGATGGCATTGCCGCCCGCACCGCCGACGCCGATCACCGCGATCCGCGGCTTCAGCTCGTCGACCTGCGGCGGGCCAATGTTGATGCTCATCAAAAAGTCTCCCTGCAGCGGCGGACAGGTGCCGCTTCCCCAACCTTGCGACCCGGCCGGGCGGCAGTCCATCCGCCCGGTTTTCTAGGACCGCATTGCACTATTGTGACGTGGGAATCACCCAAAAAATTAACCTTTTCGTCGCGTATCCATCAAAAACTGCTTTTCAGCGCCGCCATCAACCGGTGCAGGATCGACGTGCCCGCCGGCTTGTACACGTCCTGCGCCATCATCGGCAGATCGCGCAGGTCAACAGGGTCCGACGCGGCATAGAGAACCAGACCCGCGAGCGTCGCGAAAGCGGGGCCGCTGTGCGCATCGGGCAGGCCGTGCAAGCCGCGCGGTCGCCCGACGCGCGCGGCGCGGCCCAGCGCGCTCTGGGTATAGTCGGCGATGCCTTTAAGGTCGGCGCCGCCGCCAACGAGCACGACCTGGCGCCCGATCGGGCCAACGAAATGCAGGTCTTTGAGCGTGCGGCCGATCTCCCCCATCATCGCGTCGAGCCGCTGGCGGATCACCGACACCAGCTGCGCGCGCGTGATGCGCGGGGAATCGCCGCCCGCGGGTGCGCCGGGTTCCAGCTCGATAATCTCATTATTGTCGCGTGGGGACGCCGACGCCGAGCCATAGAAGCTCTGGAGCCGCTGCGCCTGGCTGCGCCTTATGCCAAAGGCCGATGCGATGTCGTCGGTGATGTCGCTGGCGCCAAAGGGCAGCGACGCCATTTCGACGAGCATCCCGCCGGCATAGAGCGAGACGGTCGTGACCGCAGCGCCCAGTTCGACGAGCGCAACGCCCAGGTCGCGCTCCTCGTCCGACAGGCAGGCAAGCCCCGCCGCGATCGGCGAGGCGACGACCGCGTTGACGTCGAGATGCGCCTGCCGCACCGCCGACTCGAGGTTCCGCACCGGCGCGCCGTCGGCCATGATGATGTGAATGTCGACGCCCAAACGGTCGGCGTGGAGGCCGATCGGGTTCTTGACCCCCGTCAGCCCGTCGAGCGTATAGAGCGCGGGCTGCGCATGAAGGATCATGCGGCCCTCGGGGTCGATACCCGCGCGCCCCGCGGCGAGCAGGTCGTCGATGTCCTCCTGTTCGATCCGGTGGCCGCCGAGCTCGCTTTCGATCGGCGCCACGTCGCTCAAAAGGCTGCCCGCCGAAAAAGCGACCCAGACGTCGTCAATGTTCAGGCCCGCGATGCGTTCGGCCTGTTCGATCGCCTCGCGCACCACATGTTCGGTCTGTTCCATGTCGGCGACATAGCCGCGCTGGACGCCGCGGCTCTCGCGCTGGCCGGTGCCGAGGACGTGCAACTGCCCGTCGGCGGTCTGTCCCGCGATCAGCGCGCAGACCTTCCACGACCCGACATCGAGCGCGGTGATGATCTTTTCGATGCGCGGCGGCGCCATCTTTTATCCCTCGTTCGACTGGCTGACGGCGACCGCATCGACCGCCGCGCGCGCATCGTCGAGTTTCGCGGGCGCGACCTGTCCCTCGTGCGGCAGGCGCAGCACGAAACGCGCAGGGTCGCGCATGTCGAAGCGCAAGATGCCGCGGCCGAGCAGGCGGTTGGCGCCGTCCATATGCGCAAATTTGGCCAGCGCCGCTTTCGCCGCCTCTTCGCCTTCGGGCAGCGACAGCGTCTCGCCGCTGCGGAAGCGCAAATCCCAGCGGCGGTTGCCGACCCATGTCGCGCCCGCAAGCAATTCCTTGAGGCTGCTCGCTTCGGACAGGAGGCGCGCCAGATCCTGCGACCGCTGGTTCGCCTTCGGCCCGATGACGAGCGGGAGGTCGGGCATCGTCGCGACGGTGACGGGTTCGAGCACGACGCCCTTTTCGTCGATCAGCGACAGGCGGTTATTATGCTGCCAGATCGCCGCGGGGGTGCGTTCGACGATGTCGACGACCAATGTGTCGGGCAAGCGCCGCGACACGCGCGCATCCTTGATCCAGCCATAGCGCATCAAATCGCCGCGCACCCCGTCAAGGTCGACCGTCGCCATCGAGCGGTCCTTTTGCGCGAGCGCAATGTCATAGACTTTCAGCCGGTCGATCCGGTCGGCGCCGACGACCTCGACCTTCTTGACCTGAAAGCCCGCGCGGCCGACCGCCTGCGCATATTCTTCATGGATTTTCGCGGTGACGCCCGTTGCGTGCGCGGCGAGACCGGCGACCGCGAACAGGCTGATGGCCACCGTCCAGTTGGCGATCTTTTGCAATCGCTGCGGACTGATCGGCAGCGCGTTGATGATCGCGTTGAGGCGCGAAGTCTGCACCTTGCGCCGTTTCTTCGGCGCGCGTGCGGGCCGCCGCGGCGGCGCCTTGGCGCGCTTGATCTTCGTGCTACTCATGCAAGCGCCTCCCCCACGATGCGTTCGACAAGCTCGGCATAATCCATGCCGACCGCACGCCCCTGTTCGGGCACCAGGCTCAAAGGCGTCATCCCCGGCTGGGTGTTGACTTCGAGCAAATAGATGCCCGCGAGCCCATGCTCGTCGTCCCAGCGAAAGTCCGAGCGCGAGGCGCCCTTGCAGCCGAGCAGCCGATGCGCCTGCAGCGCCAGATCCTTCATCCGCTGCGCGACATCGGCGGGCACGTCGGCGGGGCAGACATGCTCGGTCAGTCCGTCGGTATATTTGGCGTCATAATCGTAGAAGCCCGATTTCACGCGCAATTCGGTGACGGCGAGCGCCGTGTCGCCGAGCACCGCGACGGTCAGCTCGCGCCCCTTGATGAAGGGTTCGGCGAGCAGGCGGTCGAACTCCTGCCAGGGGCCGACCGCTTCGCGCGAAATGGGATTGCCGTAATTGCTGTCGTCCTTGACGATCGCGACCCCGACCGACGAACCTTCGTTGACGGGTTTCAGCACATAGGGGCGCGGCAAGGGATCGACTGTGAACAGGCTCTCGCTGTCGACCATGGTCCCCGTCGGCATCGGGATTCCATGCGGCACCAGCGCTTGCTTCGTCAACTCCTTGTCGATCGCGATCACCGAGGTGACGAGCCCGCTGTGCGTATATTTCAGCCCCATCAGGTCGAGCATCCCCTGCACCGTCCCGTCCTCGCCGGGAACGCCGTGGAGGGCGTTGAAAACGACATCGGGCTTCGCCTCCGCGAGCCGCAGCGCGACGTCTCGGTCCATGTCGATACGCGTGACCTTATGTCCACGCGATTCGAGCGCGTCGGCAACGCCCTTGCCGCTCATCAGCGACACCTCGCGCTCGGCGGACCAGCCGCCCATCAGGACGGCGACATGCCAGGGGCCCCTCATGCGATCCTCCCCCAACGGGGGAGGGGGACCACCCGAAGGGTGGTGGAGGGGCACGCGAGTTCATACGCGGAGTTCGGCTGCACGTACCCCTCCACCATGCTTCGCATGGTCCCCCTCCCCGTTCCGGGGAGGATCGGCGTTGCCACGCTCACTTCATCACCCCCACGCGCTGAATCTCCCATTGCAATTCCACGCCGCTCTTGTCCTTCACCCGGCGGCGGACTTCCTCGCCCAGTGCCTCGATGTCGGCGCTCGTCGCATCGCCGGTGTTGATGAGGAAATTGGTGTGTTTCTCGCTGACCTGCGCGCCGCCGACCGTGAGGCCGCGGCACCCGGCCGCATCGACGAGCTGCCACGCCTTATGCCCGTCGGGGTTCTTGAAGGTCGATCCGCCGGTCTTCGAACGCAACGGCTGCGACGCCTCGCGGCTCGCCGAAATGCGGTCCATTTCGGCCTGGATCGCCGCGGGTTCGCCGGGGCGGCCGCGAAAGGTGGCGCCGACGACGACCGCGCCCTCGGGCAGTTCGCTGTGGCGATAGGTGTAGCCAAGGTCGGCGAGCGCAAGCGTGCGGCGCTCGCCCGAGCGCAAAACGACCTCGCAATCGACCAATATATCCTTGACCTCGCCGCCATAGGCGCCGCCGTTCATGCGTACGAAACCGCCGACCGTGCCGGGGATCGAGCGCAGGAATTCCATGCCGGCGATGCCCGCGTCGCGCGCGGTCGAGGACACGAGAATGCCCGACGCGCCGCCGCCGCAACGCAATGTGGTAGCGTCGATCGCCTCCACCTTCGCGAAGGCCTTACCGAGCCGGACGACGACGCCCGGAAAGCCGCCGTCGCGGACGATCAGGTTCGATCCGAGTCCGAGCGCCATTACGGGAACCGCGGGATCAAGGTCGCGCAGGAAATCGGCGAGATCGTCGGCGTCCTTGGGTTCGAACAGCCAGTCGGCGGGGCCGCCCGACTTGAACCAGACGAGCGGTGCCAGCGGGGCGTTGGGGGTGAGCTTGCCGCGGACGGATGGGAGGGTGGTGGCGGTGGTCACGCGATCCTCCCCCAACGGGGGAGGGGGACCACCCGAAGGGTGGTGGAGGGGCACGGGAGGTCATACGCCGCGCTCGACACCGCGTACCCCTCCACCATGCTTCGCATGGTCCCCCTCCCCGTGCCGGGGAGGATCGGCTGCGCGCCGCTCACGCCGCGTTCTCCACCGCGCTTGCCAGCCCGGCCGCCATCTTGGTGATGTCGCCCGCGCCGAGGCAGATGATCATATCACCCGCGCCCAGATCGCCCGCCTTGATGCTCGCCGCGATGGAGGCAGCCAGCGCGCTCGCGTCGGCGACGACATTCGCCTGGCGATGCCCGCGGTCGCGCAGCCCCTGCACCAGCGTGTCCGAAGATACGCCCTCGATCGGGCTTTCACCCGCCGCATAGACGGGCAGCGCCAGCACCATGTCGGCGTCGTTAAACGCCTGCTGGAAATCGTCCATATGATCGCGAAGGCGCGTGAAGCGGTGCGGCTGGACGACCGCGACGACGCGCCCGGCCCCCGCGCCTTCGCGCGCCGCCGACAGCACCGCGCGAATTTCGACCGGATGGTGCGCATAATCGTCGATCACGGTCAGGGCGCCCCCACCCGCGGCAATCTCGCCGACCTTGGTGAAACGGCGCTTGACCCCCGCAAAACCGTTGAAGCCCGAAACGATCTTGTCGTCGTTAACCCCCATGTGCAGCGCGACGGCGACGGCCGCGAGCGCATTCTGGACATTGTGGCGCCCCGACATCGGCAGATGGATGCCCTCGATCGTCCGGCTGTTCCCGTCGCGGTCGCGCACGACCACGTCGAAGCGGTTGCCGTCGGGGCCGGGCGTCACATTGGTGCCGCGCACGTCGGCTTGGGCAGAAAAACCATAAGTGATGATCCGGCGGTCGCGGATGCGCGGGATGATCGCCTGCACCTCAGGATGGTCGAGGCACAGCATCGCCGCGCCGTAAAATGGGACGTTCTCGATGAACTCGACGAAGGCATCCTTGATCGCGTCGAAGCTGCCATAATGGTCGAGATGTTCGGGATCGATGTTGGTGACGACCGCGATCGTCCCGTCGAGTCGCAGGAAGCTGCCGTCGCTCTCGTCGGCCTCGACCACCATCCAGTCCGACGCGCCGAGCCGCGCGTTCGAACCATAATTGTTGATGATGCCGCCGTTGATGACGGTCGGATCGATCCCGCCCGCGTCGAGCAGCGCCGCGACAAGGCTGGTCGTCGTCGTCTTGCCATGCGTTCCCGCGATCGCGACGGTCGATTTCAGCCGCATCAGTTCGGCGAGCATTTCGGCACGACGGACGATGGGAATACGCTGCGCGAGCGCCGCCTCGACCTCCGGATTGCCGCGTTTCACCGCGGTCGAGGTAACGACGACCGCCACGCCATCGACATTCTCCGGCGCATGGCCGATCGCGACCTTGATCCCGCGCTTGCGAAGCCCTTCGACGACATAGCTATCGGCGATGTCGCTACCCTGCACGCGGTAGCCGAGGTTGTGCATCACCTCGGCGATGCCCGACATGCCGATGCCGCCGATGCCGATGAAGTGGATCGTGCCGATGTCGGTCGCAACGCCGCGCATCAGTTCGCCTCCCGCCGCGCCGCTGCGGTGCCGCGCGCCGACGCGCGCTGCGCCGTCGCGCCGACGCGGATCACGTCCATCATCGGCGGCGCGGCGAAGGATTCGACCAGATCGGCCAGGTCGCGCGTCGCGTCGGGAAGCCCGCAGCTCGCGGCGCGTTCGGCGGCCTCTTCGAGCGCGCCGGCTTCGAGCGCCATGCGCTGGATATGTTTGGCAACCTCCGCCGGCGTGAAATCGGGCTGCGGAAACGAAATCGCCCCTCCCGCCTCGACCAGATCGACGACATTATAGGTCTGGTGATCGTCCATCGCACTTGGATAGGGCACGAAGATTGCAGGACGGCCCGCGCAGGCCAGCTCGGCGACGGTCGAGGCACCCGCGCGCGCGATGACGAGATGCGCCCAGCGCAACCGCTCGGGGAAATCCTTAATGTACGGAGCGCATTCGGCAGCGACGCCGAGCTCGGCATATTTGGCGCGCACTGTTTCCAGATCAGCCTCGCGACATTGCTGGACGACCTGCAACCGGTCGAGCAGCGCGCGCGGCAACATCGCGATGGCCGCTGGCACGACCTCGCTGAGCACCGTCGCGCCCAGGCTTCCGCCGACCACGAGCAGACGAACGATGCCGTCCTCGGGCAGCGGCGGGAAACCGTCATCACGGATCGCCACAATCTCGTCGCGTACCGGGTTGCCGGTGATATGTTTCTTGAGTTCGTGCCCGGCGGGGTAACGCTGGATATTGCGATAGGCGACCGCCACCGCATCGACGCGCGGCGCCATCAGCCGGTTGACGCGGCCGAGCACGGCATTCTGCTCATGGAGCACGCGCGGCCGCTTGGTCGCCCCGGCGGCAAGCAGGCTCGGCAGCGAGGGATAGCCGCCGAAGCCAACAACGACCGCGGGGTCGAATTCGTCGATCAGTTCGATCGCCATGCGCCGCCCCTTGCGGATCGCCAGCGCGCCCTTCAGCCAACCAAGCGGCCCGCCCGATGCGCGCCCGGCGGGCAGGACATGCGTCTCCATCTCGGCGGGGGCGCCCGGAATCTTGAGGCCGCGATCATCGCTGACCAGCGCGACGCGGTGCCCGCGCGCGATCAGCTCACCCGCCAGCGCATAGGCGGGAAGCATATGCCCGCCGGTGCCGCCGGCGGCGAGGAGGAAGTGGCGCGTTGCGGTCATGCGGGGGCCGTCATTTCTTGTTCCAGTTGCGGGTCATCGACACCCGCGCCGCATAGGGGTTTCGCCGGGTCAGCGACAAGAGCAAACCCATGCCGATCGACAAGGCGATGAACGACGATCCGCCATAGCTGATGAAGGGCAAGGTCATCCCTTTTGACGGGAAGATCTGCGTATTCACCGCCATGTTGATCACCGCCTGTCCCCCGAACTGCGCGATCAGCCCCGCGACGGCGAGGATCAGAAAGCTGTCCTCCTCGTCGAGCAGGCGGACGAGCACGCGGACGATGATCGCCAGATAGAGGATGGCGATCGCAATGCAGGCGATCATCCCGAACTCTTCACCGATCACCGAGAAGATATAGTCGGTATGCGCTTCGGGCAGCTGGAACTTGGCGAGCCCCGCGCCGGGGCCGGTGCCGATCAGACCGCCGGCGGTCAGCGTCGCATGCGCCTTGTCGACCTGGAAACTGTCGCCTTCGGCGAACAGCCAGATGTTGATGCGCTGCTGCGCCACAGGATAGAAGAAATAGGCGAGGATCAACCCGGCGACACCCGCGCCCGCAAGCATCCCCATGATCCGCATCGACAGCCCAGCGACAAGCACGAGCACGAACCAGGTCGCGGCAAAGATCACCGTCTGGCCAAGGTCGGGCTGTCCCATCAAGAGCAGCGCAATGACCCCGGTGAGCGCCGCGGCGAGCGGGACGACGGGCAGGCTCTGGTCATGCAGGCGCAGCGACAATATCCACGCGAGCGACACGGCGAAAAAGGGTTTCAAGAACTCCGACGGCTGCAACCGGAAAACCCCGCTGCCAATCCAGCGCTGCGCGCCGTTCACCGTCGTCCCCGCCAACGGCACAAGAAAGAGCAGAATCATGAAAACGACCATGCCGTAAATGGCGAAGCGCCGCGCCTGCGGTTTGGGGAGCATCGATACCGCCAGCATCACCGGCACGCCGACGATCACCCACATCAGCTGGCGATAGAAATAGTAGAGCGGGTCGAGCGATGCGGTGCTCGTCGACAATTTTTGCGCCGCAACCGGCGACGCCGCCGCAACCGCGACCAGCCCGATCGCGATCAGCATCGACACGAGCAGCAGCAGCACGCGGTCTATTTCCCAGAACCACAGGCCGAGCGGGGTGCGGTCGGCGCGGCTGAAGCGCGGGCCGCGACGTTTCGTCGTGCGCGTGGCGGCGATCACCGGACGTTCGGCCGTCTCCATATTGTCCCCCCCGCTCATGCCCCGAGCGCCTCGACCGCGGCGCGAAACGCATCGCCGCGCGCCTCATAATCCTTGAACTGGTCGAACGACGCGCAGGCAGGCGACAGCAGCACGACGTCGCCGGGCTGCACCGCCGCCGCCGCCTGCTCGACCGCCGTTGCCATGTTCCCCGACCGTTCGATCGCAATCGCATCGCCGATTTCGGCGGCGAAGGGCTCCATCGCTTCGCCGATCAGATAGGCGCGTTTGACATGGCCGAACCACGGCCGGCACGCCGCCAGCCCGTCGCCCTTCGCCTGTCCGCCTGCGATCAAGTGCAAACGCTGGTCCGGCGCCGGCGGAAACGCCGCCAGCGCCGGTGCAGCGGAAGCCGCGTTGGTCGCCTTGCTGTCATTATACCAGCGGGCGCCACGGGCTTCGCCGACCAATTCCATGCGGTGCGGCAACGACCGGAAGGTCGCAAGGCCGCGTTCGATCGCTTCGTCGTCCAGCCCCAGCACGCGGCACACCGCGATCGCGCAGACGGCGTTCTGCGCATTGTGCGGACCTTGCAGCGCGGGCCAGCGCGCCTGATCTGCGGGGTCGATGTCTTTTGCCGAGACGCGGTGGAGGCGATGGTTCACCCGGCTCGCGATCATTTTCGACGGATCGTCGTCGATGGCGATGATCGCGACCTGATCGCGGTGTTGCAGACTGAACAGCCGTGCTTTCGACGCCGCATAACCCTCGAACCCGTCATAGCGGTCGAGATGGTCGGGGCTGATGTTGGTCAGCACCGCAACGTCGCACGCCAGGCTGTGCGCAAGGTCGATCTGGTAACTCGACAGTTCGAGCACATAGACCCCGACGCCGTTTTCATTGGGGGTCAGCGGCTCGCGCGTCAGGATCGGCAGGCCGATATTGCCGCCCATCAGCGCGGGCACGCCCGCGCTTTCGAGCATATGCGCGATCAGCGCGGTGACCGTCGACTTGCCGTTGGTGCCGGTGATGCCGACAACCTTGTGCGGCGGCAGCTCGCTGCGCGCTTCGGCGAACAGTTCGATGTCGCCAATAATCGGCACATGGGCGTCGCGCGCGTGCGCCGCGATCGGGTGGCGGTTGAGCGGCACCCCCGGCGAAACGACGACGCCGGCAAAGCCGATCAGGTCGATGTCCAGCGGATCGCCGATATCGGCGCCCAGCGCCATCGCGGCGTTGCGCGCATCCTCGCGATCGTCCCACGCGGTGACGCCCGCGCCGCTGGCGACGAGCGCCTCGACGGTGGCAAGCCCCGAGCGCGCCAGTCCCAGCACCGCATAGCGGCGACCGGCAAAGGCGCGCGAGGTAATCACCGCAGCTTCAAGGTCGCGAGTCCCGCAAGCGCCAGGACGATCGAGACGATCCAGAAGCGAATGACGACGGTGGATTCGGGCCAGCCGAGCTGCTCGAAATGATGGTGGATCGGCGCCATGCGGAACACGCGCTTGCCGGTGCGCTTGTACCAGAAGACCTGGATGATCACCGACAGCGCCTCGACCACGAACAGCCCGCCGACGACGACGAGCACCAGTTCGTGCTGCGCCGTCACCGCGATCGTCGCGAGCGCGCCGCCGAGCGCCAGGCTGCCCGTATCGCCCATGAAGACCGCCGCCGGGGGCGCGTTGAACCACAGGAAGGCCAGGCAGGCGCCGATGATCGCGGCGGCAAAAACCGCCAGCTCGCCCGCGCCCGGAACATGCGGGATGCCCAGATAGCCCGCGAACTTCACATTGCCCGACAGATAGACGATGACGAGGAAGGTCAGGCTGGCGATGATGACCGGGAAGGTCGCGAGCCCGTCGAGCCCGTCGGTCAGGTTCACCGCATTGCCGAAGCCGACGATCAGCACCATCGCAAAGACATAATAAAAGGGCCCGAGCGGAATCACGATGCCGCTGAAAAAGGGCAGATACAGGTCCGTCCCGGTGCGCGAGACGATCAGCAGCACCGCAACCCCGGCGATGAGGAATTCGACGAGCAGCCGCACTCGCCCCGGAATCCCGCGGTGGCTGGTCTTGGTCACCTTGTCATAATCGTCGAGGAAGCCGACGACCGCGAACCCCGCGGTCACGAACAGGCACGCCCAGACGAAACGGTTCGACAGGTCCATCCAGAGGAGCGCGGAGATCATCAACGAGATGAGGATCATCAGCCCGCCCATCGTCGGCGTGCCCTTTTTGGCGAGATGGCTTTGCGGGCCATCGTCGCGGATCGGCTGCCCCTTGCCCTGCCGCATCCGCAGCATCAGGATGAAGCGCGGCCCGATCCAAAGCCCCAGGATCATCGCGGTCGCGACCGCGGCGCCCGAGCGGAAGCTCAGATAGCGGATAAGGTTGAGCACCCCCGGAAAGCCAAGCCATTCCGCCAGCCAATATAGCATCAATAGTCCCCGCTCGTCAGCGCCGTCACGACATGCGACAGGCCGACGCTGTTCGACCCCTTGACCAGCACGGCGTCCCCCGGCCGGATCAAGTCGCCCAGACGCGCCTTGGCATCCGGGTGCGCGGGCACATGCGCGAAATCGATCCGCCCCTCAAGCGCTTTGGCGAGCGGCGCCATCTCTTCGCCGACAAGCAGGGCGAACTGCACACCTGCTGCGTCGAGCGGAGCGGCCAGACCGGCATGATAGGCCTCGCCGCCATCGCCAAGCTCCTTCATCGCGCCCAGAATCGCGACCCTGCGCGCACCGGATTCGCTGCCGAGCTGGCCGATGGTCGCGGCCATCGATGCGGGATTGGCGTTATAGCTTTCGTCGATGACGAGGATGTGCCCGCCGGGCACTGCGACGCGGTGGCGCGCGCCGCGCCCCGTGAGGCCGCCCATTTCGGCAAAGGCGAGGCCCGCCGCGGGCAGGTCGCCG
>JASBSJ010000083.1 GCA_030148985.1 Sphingopyxis sp. | reverse complement strand
GCTGCTTGCCGCGCTCGCGCTGGTCCGGCGCGACGGTCCGGCGCGCGTCGCGGGGCTCGTCGGGATCGCCGCCGCGCCCGATTTCACCGACTGGGGTTTCAGCGACGCCGAAAAGGCGATCATCCGGGCCGAAGGCGCGCTGGTCGATGAGACGCCGTACAGCGACCAGCCCTATGTGACGACACGCGGCTTTTTCCAGTCGGGCGAGGCGAACCGCCTGCTCGACGCCGAAATCCCCCTCGCCTGCCCCGCGCGCCTGCTCCACGGACAGGAGGATGGCGACGTGCCGACTGACATCAGCCTGCGCCTGTCGGCGGCGCTGGCAAACGCCGACGTGCAGGTAACGCTCGTGAAGGGCGGCGACCATCGCCTGTCGCGCGACACCGACATCGCGCTGCTGATCGATACGGTGGCGCGGCTCACCAACAGTTAGAGGACAGATATGGCCCGCAGCGACTTCAAATTTCATGTGACCAAGCGCGTGCGCTATGCCGAGATCGACGCGCAGGCGGTGGTGTTCAACAGCCGCTACCTTGAATATTTCGACCTTGGCATCACCGAATATTGGCGCGCGGCTGGGGTTTATGACCGCTGGCCGCTACGCGACAGCCCCGAATTCCACGTCGCGCGCGCCGAGGTCGATTACAAGGCGCCGATCCTGCTCGACGAAGAAATCGACATTTGCGTGCGCGCGGCGCGCGTGGGCAAAAGTTCAATGACTTTCCTGTTCGAACTGCACGGCAAGGGCAAGGACGAGCTTCGCGCCGCGGGCACGATCGTCAACGTCCATGTCGAAGAAGCGCAGGGAGCGACGGCGCCGGTGCCCGATGAATTCGTATCTTTGTTCGAAGCATTTGAAGGTCGGCCGCTTCGCGCCTAATATGGGCGCATGACCAAATATCTTCACACCATGATCCGCGTGTCGGACCCCGACGCTACGGTCGCATTCTTCAAGCTGATCGGGCTGGAGGAAGTGCGCCGTTTCGATAACGAGGCCGGGCGCTTCACGCTCATCTTCCTCGCCGCCCCCGGACAGGCGGGCATCGCCGAGGTCGAGCTGACCTATAATTGGCCGCCGGCCGACGGCAGCGCACCGGAAGAATATAGCGGCGGCCGCAATTTCGGCCATCTCGCGTACCGGGTCGACGACATCTACGCGACGTGCCAGCGGCTGATGGACGCGGGGGTGACGATCAACCGCCCGCCGCGTGACGGACATATGGCGTTCGTGCGCTCGCCCGACGGCATTTCGGTCGAGCTGTTGCAGGAAGGCCATCTGCCGCCGCAGGAACCCTGGGCATCGATGCCGAACACGGGCAGTTGGTAGGCCATGTATTGGACGCTCGCACTCGCGGCCGCCGCCGTGCAAGCGCAAGCACCAACGACGATCGTAACGCCGCTTGCCGAAGCACGTTTTGAACCCGTCAGTGCGGCGCATCCCGACGGACCGCAAATAGCGATATTGTCGGGTGACCCACGAACCGGCCCGTCCGTCATGCTGATGCGTTTTGGGCGCAGTTCCGGCCGCATGCACATCCACAGCGCACCGATTACCGGCTGACCGTGATTGCAGGCGAGATGAAGCATTGGGACGCCTCGGGCAGCGAAGTCGATGCCCGCGTGATCGGCCCCGGCGGCCACTGGTTTCAACCAGGCGGGCAAGCCCATGCCGACAGTTGCCTGAGCGACGAGTGCCTGATGGTCATTCATTGGTCGGGCGCACGCGATGCGCGCCTTGCCGAAAGCGCGGGATAAGCCGATAGTAGAACGATCGACGCTTCCAGACCAAGGGGAATGCCTGCGCGCTCCGTCTTGAAGGAGCGAGACGATGGAAAGGAGAAGATCGTGGCCGCGCTCGACATCGTCCGTATTCCGGTCCTCAGCGACAATTCTGTCTGGCTGGTCCATGATCCCGCCAGCGGGGCGACGATGGTCGTCGACCCCGCGGTCGCCGATCCCGTGCTGGACGCCGCGAAGGCGCGCGGGTGGACGATCACCGACATCTGGAACACGCACTGGCATCCCGACCACACCGGCGGCAATGCCGCGATCAAGGAAGCTGCCAAGGCATGGGGGGGCTGCACGATCACCGGCCCCGCGGCCGAATATGCACGCATCCCGACCCTCGACGTCCGCGTGAAAGGCGGCGACACGGTGCGACTCGGCGACCATGTCGCAGAGGTTTGGGACGTTCCCGCGCACACCGCGGGGCACATCGCCTATCATTTCGCGGACGACGCCGCGATCTTCGTCGGCGACACGATGTTCGCGATGGGCTGCGGCCGATTGTTCGAGGGCACGGCCGAGCAGATGTACGCCAATATGCAAAAGCTCAGGGCACTCGACGATGCGACGCGCGTTTATTGCGCGCACGAATATACGCTGTCGAACGCGCGGTTCGCGATTACCGTCGATCCCGGCAACGAGGCGCTGGCGGCGCGGCTCGCCGCGGTCGAGGCCGCGCGGGCGGCGGGCGAGGCGACGGTGCCGACCAGCATTGGCGCCGAACGCGCGACCAACCCCTTTTTCCGCGCGCCCGATGCCGCTGAGCTCGCGCGTATCCGCGCGCTCAAGGATGCGGCGTGATGCACGGGCGGCTTCAGCGCCGGTTCATCGGCCGCGCCTATTCTGATCCGTTGCAAGGAGCATCTTCATGGCCAAGCTGAACCCGATCGCGGTCGCGCTGGCGGTTGCAGCGGCACCGCTGGCCGCGAGCTGCGCCCCCGCGGGGTCGGGCGAGCCCGGTGCCGCCGCGCTCACACCGAAACAGGCCGAGCGGCTTGACAAGCAACTCGCCGGCAAAGTGCCGGGCGCGCCGCTCCAATGCCTGCCCAATTATCGCAGCAACAGCACCATCCGCGTGTCGGACAGCATCCTCTTGTACCGCGCGAGCGGCAATCTCGTCTATCGCAACGACCTGAAAGGCAGCTGTCCGGGCCTGGCGCGCGACAGCGACATCATGGTTGTGCGCCAGTTCGGATCGTCGACATGCAGCGGCGATTTCTTTCATCTGGTCGATCGGTCGAGCGGCATCCGTGGCCCGACCTGCGTCTTTGGCGAGTTCGTTCCCTATCGCAAACCGGCGGGGGACGAAGGCTGAGCCCATGGGTTCAGTCGCAGGCGGGGACCGGTTTGCGCCGAGTTCTTCGGGTCGCACCCCGCCTGCTACTGTTGAAGCGCCGCCCCCGCGAAGGCGGGGGCCGTTAGATATATAGCGTTACGCCGATAGCGGCCCCCGCCTTCGCGGGGGCGACGATTATGCTTTATAAAGCGCCGCAATCTTGTCCGCATAAATTTCGCGCAGCACATGGCGGCGGATCTTCATCGACGGCGTCATCTGTTCATTTTCGATCGTGAAGGCTTCGTCGGCGAAGTCGAACTTGCGAACCTTTTCGATCACCGAAAGCTGGCCGTTGACGCGGTCGACCGCCGCGCGGATCGCGGCGCGGAATTTTTCATGTTCGCGCAGCAGTGGCATCTCTTTGGGCAGCCCTTCGGCCTCCGCCCATTCGGCCGCCCATTCGGGATCGGGCACGAGGATGCCAACAAGATGCGGGCGCTTGTCGCCATAGACCATCGCCTGCAGGATTTCCGGCTGGAGCGTCAGCATCCCTTCGACGCGCTGCGGCGAGACATTGTCGCCCTTGTCGTTGACGATCAGATCCTTCTTGCGGTCGGTGATGACGATGCGGCCCGCCGCGTCGATATGGCCGATGTCGCCGGTGTGCAGCCAATCGTCGACCAGCACGCGCGCGGTCTCGGCGCTGTTGCGCCAATAGCCTTTCATCACCAACTCGCCGCGGACGCAGATTTCGCCGTCGTCGGCGATGCGCACCTCGGTGTTCATCAGCGGCGGGCCGACCGTGTCCATCTTGATCCCGGCGCGCGGGCGATTGCAGCTGATCACCGGCCCCGCCTCGGTCTGGCCATAGCCCTGCAACAGCGTCAGTCCGATCGAGTGGAAAAAGACGCCGATTTCGGGATTGAGCGGCGCGCCGCCGGAAACCAAAGCCTTCATCCGCCCGCCGAAGCGCTTGCCGATCTTGGGCCGGAACAATTTGTCGAGGATCAGGTCGACCGGCCGGTCGAGCAGGCCCATGCGCCGCTCATAATCCTTTTCGCCGACGCGCAGCGCCTGATTGAGCATCCAGTTCGCCAGCTTGCCCTGTTTTTCGACCGCCTTGATCATCCGCGCGCGGATCACCTCGAACAGGCGCGGGACGACGACCATGATCGTCGGACGCGTTTCCTCGATATTCGAGACGAGCTTTTCGAGGCCTTCGCTGTAATAGATTTGCGCGCCGACCATGATCGGCAGGAATTGTCCGCCGGAATGTTCGTACGCGTGGCTGAGTGGCAGGAAGGAGAGAAATACCTCCTCGTCGCCGATGCCGAAATCATTGACCAGGATTTCCGCGGCGCCCGCGGCGTTGTGCAGGATCGCGCCATGGTGCTGCATCACCCCGCGCGGCGCACCGCCGGTGCCGCTGGTGTAGATGAGGCAGGCAGTATCCTCGCGCTTGACGCCGAGGCCGCGCGCCTTGGTCTCCTCGACCCACGCCGCGCCGCCCGTGACCAGCGGCGCCCAGTCGTGGACCGACACATCGCCCTGTTGCCCGACGCGCAGGCTCTCCATGCTGATGACGATATTCGCGTCGGAGCGCATCACCGCGGGCATCAGCGCGCGCGCGAGCTTCGCGGTCGAGACGATCACGGCCTTGGCCCCGCTGTTGTCGAGAATATGCTGATGATCGCGTTCGGTGTTGGTCGTATAGGTCGGGACGGTAATGCACCCCGCGGCCATGATGCCCAGGTCGGCGATGCACCATTCGGGGCGGTTCTCGCTGACCAGCACCACCCGGTCGCCCTCTTTCAGCCCGAGCTCGCGCAGATTATGCGCGAGCGCCGCGACCTGCTCGGCAACCTCGCGCCAGCTCTGCGCCTGCCAGGCGCGGTCGGCCTTGCGCCACAGAAAGGGATCGTCGCCGCCGCGCGCCGCACGGTCAAAGAACATCGCGACCAGGCTGGGAAAATGGTCGAGATGGGGATTTTCCAGCTTCATGCCTCTCGCTCTCCTCGGGAGGATATTATTTCGTTGCGCCCGTTCTTAGGGTCAATCGTTGCACGTTAGAAGTCCATAAGCAGTGCCGGGATACCGGCCTTCGCCGGGATGACGATAGCCGATATGACGGTTATCCCTGCGGCGGCGCGTCATCGACCGCCGAGGTGCCGGGACCGCGCGGATCGGCGGCGCCGCGCATCCCCTCGGCCGTGCGTTCGATCGCATTGAGTTTCGATCCCAAGTCGGTGGGGGTGAAGCTGTAACCGAAAGGCTGCATTTTCGCGGCAATCGCCTGCCCCGCCTCATTATTCTCGATCAATACGCCCTCGCGGCCGAAAAAGAGGTTTGGAAGTGCAATCGCCTGTTTGGCATCGAGGCCCCAGTCGAGCACGCCGATCAGCGTCTTGGTGACGTGCATGATGATGCGCTTGCCGCCCGCCGATCCGACCGCGAGCACGACCTTGCCATCGGGACCATAGACGATCGTCGGCGACATCGACGACAGCGGGCGCTTGCCCGGCTGAACACGGTTTGCCGTCGGCACACCGTTCTGGGTCGGCGCGAGGTCGAAATCGGTCAGTTCATTGTTGAGGAAATAGCCGCTGGCGATGAGGTGGCTGCCAAAGATGCTTTCGACGGTCGAGGTCATCGAAACGAGGTTGCCCGCGGCGTCGGCGGCCACGAAATGCGTCGTGCCCTGTTCGGCGACCGGCGGCGCGGCGGCGCGCGGTTTCGCGCCGGGCGGGGTGCCGGGTTCATAGCGTCCCGCGGCGCCATAGGGCGAGATCAGGTCGCGGCGCTCGGCGAGATAGTTTTTGTCGAGCAGGCCCGCGACCGGCACATCGAGAAAATCGCCGTCGCCCAGATAGGCGGCACGGTCGGCATAGGACAGTTGCATCGCCTCGGCGAGCAGGTGCCAGCTCATCGGATTATCCTTGCCCATCGCCTTCATGTCCCAGCCCTCGAGCATCCCGAGGATGCCGAAAACCGTGGTGGCGCCCGATGACGGCGGACCCATGCCGCAGACTTTGTAGATGCGATAGCTGGTGCAGACCGCGGCGCGCTCCTTGGCCTGATAGGATGCCAGATCCTTCAGCGTCAGCGTCGCGGGATTGCGCGGCGCCTTGCCCACCGCCTCGCTTATCGCGCGCGCATTGGCGCCGCTGTAAAAGGCATCGGGGCCGCGCGCGGCGATGTCGCGGAGCAGCGCGGCATAGGCCGGGTTCTTGATCCGCGTGCCGACCGGCGCGGGCTTGCCATCGACATAATAGATCGCGCGCGCGTCGGGAAAATCCTTCCAGAGCGGCTCGAACCGCGTCAACCAGTTGTAGAGGACCGGCGTAACCTCAAAACCATCCTCGGCCAGCTTGATTGCGGGCTGAAACAATGCCGCCCATTCCAGCTTGCCCCATTTCTTGTGCGCCATTTCCATCAGGCGCATATTTCCAGGCACGCCGACCGACAGCCCGCCGGGAATGACGTCCGAATAGCCGCGGGGTTTGCCGTCGGCGCCAAGAAAGCGATCGGGCTTTGCCGACGCCGGCGCCCTTTCGCGGCCATCGATCGTCGATATGCTGCCGTCGCTGGCGTTGTGATGGAGCATGAAGCCGCCGCCGCCGATGCCGCTCGACTGCGGTTCGACGAGCGTCAGCACCGCGACCATCGCGACCGCGGCGTCGGCGGCGGTTCCGCCCTGATGCAGGATCGCGCGCCCCGCCTCGGTCGCGCGCGGGTCGGCGGACGAGGTGACCCCTTGCGCGGCGGCGAGCGTGGGACATGCGAGAGCGACGAAAGCGACGAGCGCGAGGAGACGGTTCAACATGCGCGCGACATTGGCGCGGGGGAAAGGCGGGCGCAACCCTGATGAACCAAGATTCCCCTCCCCCTCGATGGGGGAGGCAGCGAGCCCCGGATCAAGTCCGGGGCGCAGCGGTGGGGGTGCGCTTTCGGTCTGAAACGGACGGTATTGGGACGCACCATCACCCTCATCCAACTTCGCCTAGCGCCTTCGGCGCAAGGCTGCGTATCCTTCTCCCATCAAGGGAGAAGGTATCAGTCCCCAGCCCCCACCGCGTCGCTCACCCGCGCAAATCCATCGCGCACCGCGAGCGTCTCCAGCCCGCGCGCGATACGGCCCGCGAGGCCCGGCCCTTCATAGACCATCGCCGAATAGATCTGGACCAGGCTGGCGCCCGCGCGAATACGCGCCCACGCCTGGCTCGCCGATGCGATCCCGCCTGCGGCGATCAGCGGCAGCGTGCCGCCGCTCGCGGCGCGGAAATCGCGCACGCGCTGGAGCGCGAGTTCGGCCAGCGGCGCGCCCGACAGGCCGCCCGCTTCGGCGGCGTGGCGCGATGTCAGCGCAGGCCGGGTTATGGTCGTATTCGACACGATCACCGCCGCGAGCCCCTTGTCCAACGCAACCGCGACAATGTCGTCGATGTCGGCGGGCTCGAGGTCGGGCGCGACCTTCAGGAACACGGGCTTGGCGGCGCCGACGGGCTGTGCCGCGGCGACGCCGTCGAGCAGCGCTTCGAGCGCGCCCTTGTCCTGCAAGGCACGGAGCCCCGGCGTGTTCGGCGAGCTGATATTGACGGTCAGATAATCGGCGAGCGGCGCCATCGCCGCCGTGCCGCTGGCATAGTCGGCGATGCGGTCGGCGCTGTCCTTGTTCGCGCCGATGTTGATGCCGAGCGGCACCGGCAGGCCGTGGCGGCGCAGGCAGGTGATGCGTTCGGCCGCCGCCGCCTGGCCGCCATTGTTGAAGCCCATGCGGTTGATGATCGCGCGGTCCTCGACCAGCCGGAACAGCCGCGGGCGCGGATTGCCGTCCTGCGACAGCGGGGTGAGCGTGCCGACCTCGACAAATCCGAAGCCGAAATGCGGCATCGCGTGCGCGACGCGCGCATCCTTGTCGAAACCGGGGGCCAGCCCGACCGGATTCGGAAAAGTCAGCCCCGCCAGTTCGGTCGCCAGCACCGGGCTGGTCAGGGCGTGGCGCGCGCGCGGCATCGGCTGGAGCGCGGCGAGCGTCAGATTATGCGCCGCCTCGCCATCGGTGGCGTGGACGAGCGGGCGGGCGAGCGCATAGGCGGCGTCGGTGAGCGAGGCGAAAAGCGACATGGCCCGCCATTGCGCGCGCGGCGGCGCTATGGCAAGCCCCCGACCATATCCGCAAAAACCGGGAGAAAATCGTGTCGCACCTTCGCACCCTTGTCCGCCTGTCCGCCGGCATTGCCCTGTTCGCCGTGGCGGGGTGCGCGCCGATGGGCGTGCTCGATGCACCCGCGACGGCGGCGCCGCCGGTGGCGTCCGACGCCGTCCCGGCGGGCGCCAACCTTGCCGAGTTTTTTGAGAATTACGACGCCGCGCAACTGTCGCTCAGCCCGCAGGGCAAAGCCTATCGCGGCATCCGCGACGCCGATTATGGGCGCTGGAACGACGTCAGCGACGAGGCCGCGGTCGCGCGCCACAAATTGCAGCAAGCGACCGCCGCGGCGATGCGCGGCAGCTTCGATCCCGCGGCGCTGTCCGCCGACGACGCGCTGTCGTTCGAGCTGTTCAACGCCGCGGCGGCGCGCGCCGATCGGCTGTTCCCGTTCCGCAACCATGACTATATCTTCGATCAGATGAATGGCGCGCAGAGCCAGCTGCCCGCCTTCCTCATCAATATCCACCGCGTCGCCAATGTCGCCGAGGCCGAAGCCTATGTGGCGCGCATCCGCGGGATCGGCCCCTTGCTCGACACGCTGTCGGCGCAGTCGGCCGAACGCGCGGCGCGCGGCATCCAGCCGCCGAAATGGGTCTATGCCTATCTGATCTCCGACATCGGCAATCTGCTGGGCGCCGACAATGCGGTGATCGACGACATCAGCGCCAAAGTCGGCAAGCTCGACGCGAGCGACAGCGAAAAGGCGCGGCTGATCGCGGCAGCGAAAGCCGCCTGGGCCGAAAGCGCCGCCCCCGCCTATGGCCGCCTGCTCGCCGAAATGAAGCGGCAGCAGGCGAGCGCGCCGACCGCCGACGGCATCTGGCGCCTGCCGGACGGCAAGGCCTATTATGAAGCGCTGCTCGCCAATTATACGACGACCGACATGACCGCGGCCCAGATCCACGACCTAGGCCTCGCCGAAGTCGCGCGCATCCATGGCGAGATGCGGACGATCATGGCCAAGGTCGGCTTCAAGGGCAGCTTGCAGGAATTTTTCGTCCACCTGCGCACCAGCCCGCAATATTTTCACACGTCGCGCGAGGCCTATCTGGCCGATGTCGACACCTATGTGAAGGCGATGGAGGCGCGGCTTCCCGCCTTTTTCAACACGCTGCCCAAGGCACCGCTGGTGGTCAAACCCGTCGAGGCGTTCCGCGAGAAATCGGCGGGCAAGGCCTTTTACCAGTCGCCCTCCCCCGACGGGTCGCGGCCGGGCACCTATTATGTGAACCTCTATGATCTTCGCGACATGTCGAAGACCGAGCTGGAGGCGCTCGCCTATCATGAGGGCGTTCCCGGCCACCACCTTCAGCGCGCGGTACAGACCGAACTCACAGGCCTGCCACCCTTCCGCCGCTTTGGCGGCGTCACCGCCTATAGCGAGGGTTGGGGCCTCTATACCGAGGAACTCGCCAAGGACATGGGCTTCTACACCGATCCCTACAGCGATTTCGGGCGGCTGGGCATGGAGCTGTGGCGCGCGTGCCGCCTGGTGGTCGATACCGGCATCCACGACAAGCGCTGGAGCCGCGAGCAGGCGATGCAATATCTGAAGGACAATACGCCCAACCCCGACGGCGACATCGAAAAGGCGATCGAGCGCTATGTCGTCTATCCGGGGCAGGCGACCGCCTATCTGATCGGCAAGCTCAAGATCATGGAACTGCGCGGCCGCGCACAGGCGGCGCTCGGCGACCGGTTCGATTATCGCACCTTCCACCAGGTCGTGCTCGAATCGGGACCGGTGCCACTCGACGTCCTGGAACGGCGCGTCGACGGCTGGATCGCCGCGCAGAAGAGTCGACCAAGGCGGCAATTGCCGCTTGACGCGCGCGCCTGAAACGCAAATGACTTGTTGCAGATAAACATGGCAGCTGCGGAAAGGCTGCCGGGGTCTGGGTCTCATGTCGGATACACCTTCCTCGCCGGGTGGCGTGGACG
>JASBSJ010000075.1 GCA_030148985.1 Sphingopyxis sp. | reverse complement strand
AGGATGCGTTCATTATTGTTGTTGGTGAAGACGAACGCCATCGGCAGCTTGCCCGCGCGCACCGCGGCGCCGTTGATGCCCCAGATCATCAGATGCTTGCCGCCCTGCTTGAACACCAACTCGCCCTTGGCGGGCACCGCGGCGCGTTCGAGCGGTTTCATCATCATCATGCCGTTTTCGCGCACGCTTTCGTGCATCTCGACGCGCTGCGCGAGGTCGGCGGTCACCGCGACCAGTTCGACGTCGCGCGGGCCGCCCTCGACGCGGAAATAGCCGACCGCGGGGCGATCGGGCGTCGCCCCCATCACGACATGGCCGCTGACGACGTTGAGCTGCTGCCCCGCGCCCAGATTTTCGCCGCAGCCGGTCAGGCTGAGCGAGGCGGCGGCAAGGGCGGCAAGAGCGAAGGGTTTCATTTCGGGAGGACTCCGTAAAAGCGCGACATTTTCGTATCCCCGATAAGCCTTCAAAGCCCTTGTGCCAAGGATTAGCGCACCTATATCGCGCCCATGAACCCATGGACGGCGTGCCTTTTCAGGGCGCCGAAGAAGCAACAAGGACGAACTAAATGGCCAAAGTGATCGGGATCGACCTCGGCACCACGAACAGCTGCGTCGCGGTGATGGAAGGCGGCAAGCCCAAGGTAATCGAAAATGTCGAAGGCACGCGGACGACGCCCTCGATCGTCGCCTTTGCCAAGGACGGCGAGCGGCTGATCGGTCAGCCGGCGAAGCGCCAGGCGGTGACCAACCCCGAAAACACCATCTTTGCGGTGAAGCGCCTGATCGGCCGCCGCTTCGACGATCCCATGACCAAGAAGGACATGGAGCTCGTCCCCTATAGCATCGTCAAGGGCGCCAACGGCGATGCGTGGGTCAAGGCGGGCGGCGAGGATTATTCGCCGTCGCAGATCAGCGCCTTCATCCTTCAGAAGATGAAGGAAACCGCCGAAGCCTATCTGGGCGAAAAGGTCGAGCAGGCGGTGATCACCGTCCCCGCTTACTTCAACGACGCGCAGCGTCAGGCGACCAAGGACGCAGGCAAGATCGCGGGCCTCGAAGTGCTGCGCATCATCAACGAGCCGACCGCGGCCGCGCTCGCCTATGGCCTCGACAAGTCGGAGAACAAGACGATCGCGGTCTATGACCTGGGCGGCGGCACCTTCGACATTTCGGTGCTCGAGGTCGGCGACGGCGTGTTCGAGGTGAAGTCGACCAACGGCGATACCTTCCTGGGCGGTGAAGATTTTGACTCGAAGGTCGTCGAGTTCCTGGCCGACACGTTCAAGAAGGACGAAGGCATCGACCTTCGCGGCGACAAGCTCGCGCTGCAACGCCTGAAGGAAGCCGCCGAAAAGGCGAAGATCGAGCTGTCGTCGGCGGCGACGACCGAGGTCAACCTGCCCTTCATCACCGCCGACGCCAACGGGCCGAAGCACCTCGTCAAGACGATCACCCGCGCCGACCTCGAAAAACTGGTCGAGGAGCTGGTCAAGCGCACGCTCGAACCGTGCAAGAAGGCGATCAAGGACGCCGGCATTTCGGCGAGCGAGATCGACGAAGTCGTCCTCGTCGGCGGCATGACGCGCATGCCGCGCGTGCGCGAAGTCGTGAAGGAGTTCTTTGGCAAGGAACCGCACACCGGCGTGAACCCTGATGAAGTCGTCGCGATCGGCGCCGCGATCCAGGCGGGCGTGCTGCAGGGCGACGTCAAGGACGTGCTGTTGCTCGACGTGACCCCGCTGAGCCTGGGCATCGAGACGCTGGGCGGCATCATGACCAAGATGATCGACCGCAACACGACGATCCCGACCAAGAAGAGCCAGGTCTATTCGACCGCCGACGACAATCAGTCGGCGGTGACGATCCGCGTGTTCCAGGGCGAGCGCGAAATGGCGCAGGACAACAAGCTGCTCGGCCAGTTCGACCTCGTCGGTATTCCGCCGGCGCCGCGCGGCGTGCCGCAGATCGAGGTGACCTTCGACATCGACGCCAATGGCATCGTGTCGGTCCACGCCAAGGACAAGGGCACCGGCAAGGAACAGCAGATCAAGATCCAGGCCAGTGGCGGCCTCAGCGATGCCGACATCGACCAGATGGTCAAGGACGCCGAGCAGTTCGCCGAAGAGGACAAGCAGCGCCGCGAGGCGGCCGAGGCGAAGAACAACGCCGAGAGCCTCGTGCACACGACCGAACGCCAGCTCGTCGAACATAGCGACAAGGTGGACGGCGCGCTGAAGTCCGAGATCGAGGCCGCGATCGCCGAAACCAAGACCGCGATCGAGGGCGGCGACGCCGCCGCGATGACCGAAAAGGCGGGCGCACTGGCGCAGGTCGCGATGAAGCTGGGCCAGGCGATCTACGAAAAGGAACAGCAGGCCGCGGCATCGCCCGACGCCGATGCTGGTGAGACCAAGGCCGACGAAGATGTCGTCGATGCCGAATTCTCCGAAGTCGAAGACGACAAGAAGTAAGGATGATCTTCACCCGTCATGCCAGCGAAAGCTGGCATCGCTCTTGGCAGGCTAGTGCCATATCGATAGCGACCCCGGCCTTGCCCGGGGTGACGGGTTGAAGAAGGGGCCGGCGACTAATGTCACTCGACATCGATTATTATGAATTGCTCGAATGCGAACGCAGCGCCGACGATGCGACGCTGAAGGCAAGCTATCGCAAGCTCGCGATGAAATATCACCCCGATAAAAATCCGGGGTGCAAGGACAGCGAAGCGCGGTTCAAGGCGATCAGCGAGGCCTATGATTGCCTGCGCGATCCGCAGAAGCGCGCCGCCTATGATCGTTTCGGCAAGGCGGGCGTCAACGGCGGCGGCGGGTTCGGCGGCGCCGGGCATGGCGGCGATTTCGGCGACATCGGCGATATTTTCGAATCGATCTTTGGCTCAGCGTTCGGCGGCGCGCGCCAGCAGCGCGGCCCCGCGCGCGGCGCCGACCTGCGGTACGATATGGAGATCCGGCTCGAGGACGCCTTTGCCGGCGTGACGCGCGAGATCGAGGTCGATGTCGCCGCGCGCTGCGACGCTTGTGACGGATCGGGCGCCAAGCCCGGCACCCGCACGCATCGCTGTTCGACCTGCGCCGGCCACGGCAAGGTGCGCGCGCAGCAGGGCTTCTTCATGGTCGAGCGCACTTGCCCGGCGTGTCAGGGCGCCGGCGAAGTCATCGCCGACCCGTGCGGGCAGTGCCATGGCGAGGGCCGCGTCGACCGGCGCAAGACGCTGACCGTCAATATCCCCGCCGGGGTCGACGAAGGCACGCGCATCCGCCTGTCGGGCGAGGGCGAGAGCGGGGCACGCGGCGCGGCGCCGGGCGACCTTTACATCTTCCTCCACATGGCGCGGCACAAGGTCTTCGAGCGCGAGGGCACGACGCTCTTCACGCGCGCACCGATCAGCTTCACCACCGCGGCGCTGGGCGGCGAGATCAGCATTCCGGGGCTTGACGGCCGCAAACACGACATCGCCATCCCCGCGGGCATCCAGTCGGGCAAGCAGCTGCGCCAGCGCGGCGCGGGGATGCCCGTGCTCAACGGCCGCGGCCACGGCGACCTGGTCGTCCAGATCGACGTCGAAACGCCGACGCGGCTGACCGCGCGGCAGAAGGAACTGCTCTGCGAGTTCCGCGAAACCGAAACGGGCGAGGAATGCCCCGCGAGCCAAGGCTTTTTCGGCCGCATCAAGGATATGTGGGAAGATCTGACGGATTAACATAGTCGTCGCCCCCGCGAAGGCGGGGGCCGCTGGCGCCTTTACCCTGCGGGCGCCGCGTAGACCGATTGCGGCCCCCGCCTTCGCGGGGGCGACGGGCATCTTAACCGATCTCTTCCCGCAATTCCGCGATCAGCGCCTTTACCTTCGGCAACCGCTCCTCCTCTTCGTCGAGGATCGCGTGGAAGGCCTGCCGCTTGAATGCCGCCAGCTCCGCCGCGGGCACTGCGCCCTCGCCCGTCACGCTCGACGCCACAATGTCGATCAGCCGGTCGGCGCCGTGGAGCCGGCCCCAGAGATAGTCATTCTCGCGGTAGGCGCGGCTGAAGAAGGCGCCGAAGCTGTTGAACTCGATCCCCTTGAGCATCGCCGCCGCGCCGCCGCTGCGGATCGCGGTCGCGTCCGACGGTGAGATGCGGTCGATCTTGATCGGGTCATATTCGTCGAACCCTTCACCCTGGAGCAGCGGCAGGGTCGCGATGTCGTAAAAGGGATAGCCCAGATAGGCGAGCAGCAGCACGCGACGGTCGTCCTTGGGCATAGCCGCCAGCCCCGCGGCGATCAGCGCGTCGGCCTCGCCGTCGACGATCGCCAGGTCGCGGCGCGCGGCGATCGCGTCGATCCAGTCGCCCGGCCCCGCGTCGGCGGGCAGGTCGAGGTCGGCGAGCCAGCTGTCCCCCTGCCGGTCGAGATAGAGGCCGAGCGCGGCGAATATAGCCTCGCGCATCGCGTCGCACGCGGGGTCGCGCGCGTCGCGCGTCGCCTCGACCGACGTGTCGAGTTCGCGCGCGAGGAAGCGCAGGCGGCGGATACGAAAGCCAAGGTCGTGGGTTCGGAAAAAGGCGATTGCGTCGCCGCTCGCCCCCGCGCCCTTCCGCCCCGAAAGCCGATCGAGCCCGCGCGCGCGCACCTCGTCCCACAAGGCCAGGCGCCGGTTCGCCTGGTGAATTGCGCCCTCGGCGGGCAGCAGCCGGTCGATCAGTCGCGCCAGTTCCTCGACCACCGCCGATAATTTGAGGTGGCCGTAAGGCGCAAAGGCAAAGCCCGCGCGCGCCGCCGCCTGTTCCTGCGCCTTTGCGCGCCATTTCTGGAGCCGCGCGGGCGTCGGCGTATCGAGGAAAAAGGTCGTGCCGAACAATGCCGCGACCTGTTCCTCGACCTCGACCTTCATCGCATCGACGATATGCTGCATCCGCCGGATGCGCCGCGACATGCCCTCGATCGCCTCGACATTGTCGCGGATGGGCTGTTCGCGCGGAATCTCGGACAGCGCGCCGAGGATCGTCGGCACGAAACCCGGCAGCCGCGGGTCGTCCGCATCGCCTGGGTCGCCCGGCCTGCCGAAGCTGATCGAGCGAAAGTCGGGCTTGGGGTCGATATAGACGAAGCGGCGGTCGATCTCGCGCCGCGCCGGGCGCTGCTTCAGCGCCGCGATCGCGGGACGGAAGGGCGCGTTGGCGAGCACCGAGCCGTCGATCAGCACGCGGTCGGCAGGATCGCCCGCCTCCCCCGCCGGCAATTGCGCGCGCACAAAGGCGTCGCGGCCGGGCCAGTCCAGCGCGCGCTTTTCGAGCACGCGGTCGATCTCGCGCAGCGTGAAGGGCGGAAAGGCGCCCGGAAAGCTGGCGGTCGCGCGCGCCGCCGCGGCGAGCCCCGGCACATCGTCGAGCCGCTTGCCCGCGCGGCCATCCTCGCGGAAATGCAGGATCAGCCGATGCTCGTCCTCGGTCACGCGCGGCGGGCTGTTGAGCGCGAGCGGGACGCTGTGCCCCGCAAAATCGGTGACCGACACGAACAGGTCGACCGGCTGGCCATCCGGCACCAACACCGGCCCGCGCGGCGCCGCATCCATCGCGGCAAAGGCGTCGAAGAGCAGGTGCGAGAAGGTCTCCCCGCCAAAGGGCGGCTCGAACCAGCGCGCGCGTACAAAGCGCGACAGCTTCGCGCGCACCTCGTCCTGCGCCGCTTCGCCGACGGTGCGATCGATGCTGTTGCCGCGCCGCTTCATCGCCCAGCCGGCTATCGGCACCGCCCAGAATTTGGTCATTTTCGACAGCGGCCGCGCGTCGGGATCGAGCAGATTGTCGACATCGGCGCTGTCCAGCCAAAGGTCGGTGAGCGGCTCGAGCGATTCGCCGTTCGTCAGCGCGCGCGCGAGGAAGATGCCGTTGATGCCGCCTGCGCTCGCACCTGCGATAATGTCGGTGAAAACGCGCAGCCGCACATTGCTGCGCGCCGCGATGGCAGTCAGCAGGTCGCGATAGACCGCGCCCGCACCGCCGATCGCGCCGCCGTCGTGAAAGGCGCGCGACGCCGCGGCGAGTCGCCACACTTCCTTGGTGACGCCGTGCATATAGACGGCGAGGCTGATGCCGCCGTAGCAAATCAGGGCGAAGCGCAGTTCCTTTTCCCGCATGATCCGGGTGATAGCGCGGTTTCGCTCTTCACGTCACCCCGTACGGCGCGCCAGCCAGACTCCCGCGATCATCAGTGCGATCCCGGCGATACGCTTCAGGTCGATCGCCGAGCGCATCGCGCCGAACAGGCCATAATGATCGATCGTCGCGGCGCTGACGAGCTGGCCGACGAGCACGAAGAAAATCGCGTTGCCGACGCCGAAGCGCGGGGCGATGAAGGTCACGGCGATCACATAAAAGGCGACGAACAGCCCGCCGAAATAGAAATGCGCGGGGATGTCGCCCGTGAAACGCACCGCCCCGAGCGATCCGGTCATCAACGCGCCGATGCTTGCGATCAGGAAGGCAAGGCTGAAGAGGATCATCGACGCCGCCATCGGGCTGCCGAGCCGCGCGCCAAGCCCGCCGTTCAAGGCGGCAAGGATCGGGATGCCGACGCCGGTCAGGAACATGATCGCGGCAAAGGCGGGGACGGCGTTGTTCGCGGTCATCGGATCGACCCCGCTCACGCCGCAAGCGGCGCCGCGGGCCAGCCGGGCATCGACGGAAAGCCGGGCAGTGCGGCGATGCGGCGCGTCCAGTCGCGCAGACGCGGCCATGCGTCGAGATCGATCCCGCCGTCGGGGGCGAGGGCGAGATAGGGGCTGGCGGCGATGTCGGCGATCGTCAGCCGGTCGCCGACGAGCCAGTCGCGATTCTCCAGATGCGCGTCGACGACGGGCAGGATGCGCTCCGCGACCGCCGTCGCGCGCTCGCGATCGATCGACCAGCCGAACAGCCGCTCGGCGCGCAGCAGCGCCGGGCCGTTGAAAATCTCGTTCGCCGCGTGCGACAGCCAGACCATGATCTGGCCGCGCTCTTCGGGCGTGCGTCCGTCCCAGTCGCCCGGACGGTGGCGTGCGGCGAGATAAGCGACGATCGCCTGGCTGTCGCGCAGGATGAAATCGCCTTCGACATAGACGGGGATCTGCGCCATCGGATTGAGCGCGCGAAAAGCCTCGCTCTGCCGCGTCGCGGCATCGGCGACCTCGTCGTGCCAGTCGAGGCCGAGGAAGGCGAGCGCCATGCGCACCTTGTGCGCATTGCCCGACATTGCGGAACCATAAAGGCGGATCATCGTCAGTCTCCCTTGGGGTCGGCGCGCAGCGCGGCAAGCTCGGCGCGCAGCTGGTTGAGTTCGGCCGCCATCGGGCGGATCGCGGCAGAAATTTCGGCTTCGGTGAAGCGCGGGGTAATGTGCTGCGAGCAATTCCATTCCCAGCCGATGACATCGACGAAGAAGGCGCGCTCGGGCGTCGCGCGATACCCCTCGGGCATCAAGGCGGTGACCGCGGCGGGATCGTCGGCAAGCTCGACGATGCTGGCATGGCCGACGAGTTTCAGCCGGTCGCGGTTCGGATAATCCATGAGGAACAGCGATACGCGGTCGTTGCCCGCAAGGTTCGCGGTGCTGATATATTGCTTGTTGCCGCGATAGTCGGCGAAACCGATGCGGTTGCCCGAAATGTGCCGCAGAAAACCCGCGGGGCCGCCGCGATGCTGCATATAGGGCCAGCCCTCGCCATTGACGCTCGCCATATAGAAGCTGTCGCGCGCCGCGATGAAACCGATTTCCTTGGCGGTCAGTTCGTCGGGGGTGCCATCGGCACCGGCGTCCATTTTCAGATAGGATGCGCGCGAGCCATGGCGTTCCTGCAAGGCCTTGACCGCATCGTCGAACAGCGTGTGCCGGTAATTGCGTGCCATCGTCCTGCCTCCATCGGGTAGAGCGAACGGAGGCCTTTCGGGTGAGAGGGGGACCGCCTCCGTTCGCAGCATTGATGTAGGATATTGCGACAACCGTGATAATCAGCGAAGATCGAACATCTTAATTCCGTCAAATGGAATAATCATGGATCGGTTGCTGACGCTGGAAATGTTCGTCGCGGTGGCGAGCGAGGGCGGATTTGCCGCGGCGGCGCGCAAGCTCGGCAGTTCGCCCCCCGCGGTGACGCGCGGGATTGCGGCGCTGGAGGCGCGGCTGGGCACCGCGCTGTTCCACCGCTCGACGCGCGCGGTCGCGCTGACCGATGCAGGCGCGGCCTTTCTGGGCGAGGCGCGGCGCATCCTGGCCGATCTGGCCGGCGCCGAGCGCGCGCTGCGCGGTGCCGCGGCGGCGCCGAGCGGCCAGCTCCACCTGACCGCGCCGGTGATGTTCGGGCGGCTGCACGTCCTGCCCGTGGTCGATGCGATGATGAGCGAGCATCGCGAACTGGGCGTGCGGATGATGCTGATCGACCGCAATGTCCGCATCGTCGAGGAAGGGATCGACGTCGCGGTGCGGATCGGCGCGCTCGCCGATTCGGGGCTGAAGGCGGTGCGGATCGGCTGGGTGCGGCAGATGCTGGTCGCGAGTCCCGCCTATCTGGCGCGCCGCGGGGCGCCGCAGACCGTGGCCGAGCTTGCGGGGCACGAGCTGATCGGCACGATGGGGCCGCGCTGGACGACCGAATGGCAGTTCGCGGACACCCGCTGGCGGCTGCCGGCGCCGCCGCGGCTGACGGTCAACACCGTCGATGGCGCGCTCGCGGCCGCCGAGGCGGGGCTGGGGATCGCCAACCTCTTGTCCTACCAGCTTGCCGAGGCGATCGACGCCGGGCGATTGATCGCGCTGCTGGAGGGCGAGCAGCCGCCGGAGCTACCCGTCCATCTGCTGTTCGAACCGTCGCGCGCGGCGCTGCCCGCGGTGCGGCTGTTCGTCGAGGCGATGCAGGCGCGGATGCGCATGGCGGGGTTGGGGTGATGAGCGGACGGCGGTTTTGGGGTGGTGAGCGGACGTTCCCATATCCGTCATCCCGGCGAAGGCCGGGATCTCACCCTATCGGTTTACCGCACCGGCGAGATCCCGGCCTTCGCCGGGATGACGGTTGAATAAGGGTCCGGGTCGTTTCCCGACTTTGCAAGTTACAATCCTCCCTGTCGCGCAGCGATGGGGAGGTGGCAGCGCGAAGCGCTGACGGAGGGGCAATAACGCGACGTTGCGGCCCCTCCACCACTCGCTGCGCGAGCGGTCCCCCTCCCCATCGCTGCGCGACAGGGAGGATCAGACGTCCGCAATCGACCGCCAGAGGCCCAACCGCCCTCCCCCCAACGAATCTCCTTGCCTTTGCGAATGTGTCGCACTAGCGGCGTGCCGGACAACAGGAGTTGATAATGAATCGCAAATGGCTCGCCGCCGCGCTGCTTTCGGGCGCGCTCCCCTTCCCCGCTTTTGCGCAGGACGTTCCACCGGCCGATGAGCCGATGGCGGAGGCAGCGAGCGGCGCGATCATCGTCACCGCCGCGCGCACCATATTGCCGCCGAACGCCTTGCCACTGACGATCGAGGTGATCGACAAGGATGCGCTCGATCAGCAGGTCGCGATTTCGGGATCGGTCACCGATGCGGTCGCGACGCTTTCGCCCAGCTTTTCGCCGACGCGGCAGAAATTGTCGGGCGCGGGCGAAACGCTGCGCGGGCGCTCGCCGCTCTATGCGATCAACGGCATCCCGCAATCGACCCCGCTGCGCGACGGCAGCCGCGACGGATTTACCATCGACGGTTTTTTCGTCGACCGGGTGGAACTGATCTTCGGATCGAACGCCTTGCAGGGGATCGGCGGCACCGGCGGCATCGTCAACCAGGTCACGGTCGGCGCGCCGACCGAAGAGGGCGTGTCGGGCCGCGCGCTTTTGCAGGCGAGTGCCGACAATGAGTTCTCCGACGAAGGCATGGGCGGCAAGGTCGCGGGCCTCGTCCAATATAAGGCGGGGCGCTTCGATGCCTCGGTCGGCGCCGCGTGGGAACGCCGCGGGGTCTTTTTCGACGGCGAAGGCCGCCCGGTCGGGATCAACCTGACGCAGGGCGAGACGCAGGATTCGGAAACCCTCTCGCTGTTCGGGCGCTTTGGTTATGCGGTGACCGACACGATGCGGCTCGACCTGATCGCCAGCCGCTTCGAGCTGGAGGGCGACGGCGATTATGAAGTCGTCGCGGGCAATCGCGCGACCGGCCTGCCCACCAGCCAGCGCCGCGGTAGCCCGCCGGGGGTTCCCGCAACGAACCGCACCGAAAGCGTCGCGCTGTCACTGACCGACACCGATCTTGGCGGCGGAAATTTCGTCAGCCAGATCTTCTGGAACCGCAGCCGCGACACCTTTGGCGGCGAGCCTAATCCGATCGCGACCTTTCAGGACGCGGCGATTGCGCCGGTCGGCACATTGTTCGATCAGTCGCAGAATCGCAGCCGCAAATATGGCGGCAAGCTGAGCTACGAGCGCGCGGTGCCGGGGCTTGAAGCGCTGACGCTGATTGCAGGTTTTGACGCGCTGTGGGATTCGACCGAGCAGCGGCTGATCGCGACCGATCGCGCATGGGTTCCGCCCACCGATTTCCGCAGCCTTGCCCCCTTTGGTCAGGCGAACCTCAAGCTCGCGGGCGGTCTGGTCCGGCTTGCGGGTGGCGTGCGCTATGAAAATGTGAAGATCACGATCGACGATTACACGACCCTTGCTTCGGCCGGCCGCACATTCGTGTCGGGCGGCAGCCCGACCTTCGACGATGTGCTGCTCAACGGCGGCCTGATCATCGAGCCGATCGCGGGCATACGGGCCTATGCCAGCTACGCCGAAGGCTACACCGTGCCCGACGTCGGCCGGATCACCCGTGCCGTGAGCACTCCGGGCGTGGACATCGACAATTTCCTCGATATTTCGCCGATCGTATCGAACAACCGCGAACTGGGCGTCGAGGTGAAGCGGGGTCCGCTCGATGCGAGCGCAACCTATTTCTGGTCGTCGAGCACGAAGGGACAACTGCTCATCGCCCGGCCCGACGGGATTTTCGACGTCGTGCGCCAGCGCGTCGAAATCGAAGGGCTGGAAATCAATCTGGCCGTCAAACTGCCGGTCGAGGGACTGACGCTGTCGGCGGGCTATGCCCACATCAACGGCCGCTTCGACAATGACGGCGATGGCGTGGTCGAAACCGACCTCGACGGCGCGAATATCTCGCCCGACCGGCTCAACCTCGCCGCGGCCTATGCGAACGGGCCCTTTTCGGCGCGCGTGCAGACGCAATTCTATCTGGCGCGCACCTTCCGCGGCCCGAACCGCGACGCGCGCAACGATTTCGAGGGCTATAACCTTACCGACGCGATCGTCCGCTATCAGACCGATTTCGGCGGGGTCAGCTTCGCTGTGTCGAACCTGTTCGACAAGCAATATATCAGCTACGCAAGCGACACCCAGCGGCCGACCGATAATTTCTTCAACTTCGCGGGCCGCGGCCGCAGCTTCACGCTCGGCTGGGACTATCGGTTCTAAGGTGGGGCACTTTTAAATGATGAAGCTGCCCGACACGCTGCACCGCTGGACGGGGGGTCTCATCGGCCTCCTGCTGGCGCTGCTTGGCCTGTCGGGTACGATCCTGCTCTATGAGCATCTGTGGATCGGCGTGCCGGGCACGGGCGATGCGCTGCGCGGCGACCTCGCCAGTGTCGCCGCGTCCACCGAAAAGCTGATGGCGACGCCGGGGGCGCAGGGCATCATCTATGCCGACGAACGCTTCGGGCTGCACCAGCTGCGGTTTGCGGAAGGCGCCGGCGCCTATGCCAGCCAGTCGGGCGAGATCGCGGCGCGCTGGGCGAGCAAGTGGGAGCGGCCCGAGCTGTGGATCTTCGATTTCCACCACCATCTGTTCGCGGGCGACAGCGGCGAATGGGTGATCGGCATCGCGGGGCTCGCCGGACTGTTCTTTATCGTCAGCGGCGTGATCCTGTGGTGGCGCACGCGGCAGACCTTTCAGCTTCGCCTGTGGCCCAAAAGGATGAGCCGCCCGTCGATCCTGATGCACCACCGCGACCTCGGCATCATCGCCGCGCCGCTTTTGCTGATCTCGATCGTCACCGGCACGATGATGATCTTTCGCCCGTTTGCCCTGGGGGTGGTCGCCCCCTTCGGCTCGCCCGCCGAAACCGCCAAGGCGCTCGAAGCGCCGAAATATCAGGGCGGCCCGCTCGCCGAAACGCCCGATTACACCGCGATGCTGACCGAAGCGCACCGCCGCTTTCCCGACGCCGAATTCCGTATCCTCAGCCTGCCGCGCAAGGATGGCGACCCGATCAGCCTGCGCATGAAACAGCCCGCCGAATGGCTGCCCAATGGCCGCACGACGCTGTGGTTCGACGCCGCGACGGGTGAAATCCTCGGCGCGCGCGATGCACTTGCGATGCCCGGCGGCGCGCAGGCGTTCAACATGGCCTTCCCGATCCATGCGTCAAAGGTCGGCGGCTGGGCGTGGCGCAGCCTGCTCACCTTGTCGGGCCTGTCGCTGACGATGCTCGGCAGCTTCGCGGTGTGGAGCTTCTGGTTCAGGCGGCCGAAGACGGCGCAGCGGGTGGCGAAGAAGGTGGCGCTGGCGCCGAGCTAAGCGCGAAGGGCTGCTTTGGGGTGGAGAGCGGACGTTCCAATTAGCCGTCGCCCCCGCGAAGGCGGGGGCCGCAGTCGGCCTTTTCCTGCGTCGCCGTGTAAACCGACAGCGGCCCCCGCCTTCGCGGGGGCGACGGCTAGCTTCGGTCGAAACGCAGCATTCTATAAGATTCGCGCAGAGGCGCAGAGATCGCAGAGGGGAATGCGCTTCAACTCTGCGATCTCTGCGCCTCTGCGCGAATCCTGTTCCAACTCGGGCCTTCGAACAAAAGACCGCAACCGCCCGCCCGACAACCTCCCCGCTTTCCTATTCCATCCGCCGCCCTATATCCTCCCTCACCCATGACCCGCGCCCGCGTCCTCCTGCTTACCGCCGCTCTCGGCCCGCTCGACTATCGCGTGCCGCAGGGCGCCGAGGCGCCGCTGGGCAGCGTTGTGGTCGCGCCGTTGGGGCCGCGGCGGATGGGCGGCGTGGTGTGGGAGGATGAAAGCTTTGGCGCGCCCGAGCCGGTCGGCGACAACCGGCTACGCAACCTTTACGAAATCGTCCCCGTCCCGCCGGTTCCCGCGCCGCTCCGCCGTCTCGTCGAATGGACGAGCGATTATTATCTGGCGCCGCCGGGATCGGTGCTGCGCATGGTGCTGCCCGGCGTCGCCTTTGCCGACGCGCGGCGCCCGATCGTCGAATATCGCGCGACGGGCGAGTTGCCCGCCCGCATGACGCCGCAGCGAACGGTGGCGCTCGAAACGATCGGCGACCGGCAAGGGACGGTGCGAGAACTCGCCGCGATGGCCGAGGTCAGCGAGGCGGTGATCCGCGGGCTCGTCAACACCGGCGCGCTCGAAGCCGTCACCGTGTCGGCCGACGCGCCCTATCCCGAACCCGACAGCGGCTTTGCCCCGCCCGACCTGTCGGACGAACAAACCGCCGCCGCCGGGCAGCTTCGCAGCGCGGTTGCCGCGGGCAAGTTCGACACGCTGCTGCTCGACGGCGTCACCGGATCGGGCAAGACCGAAGTCTATATGGAGGCGATCGCCGCGGCGGTGGACGCGGGCAAGCAGGCGCTCATGCTGCTCCCGGAAATCGCGCTGACCGAACCGATGCTGACGCGCTTTGCCGCGCGTTTCGGCTGCGAGCCGGTGGCGTGGCACAGCGGGCTCCGCTCCACCGAGCGGCGCCGCGCCTGGCACGCCATCGCCCGCGGCGAAGCAAAGATTATCGTCGGCGCGCGCTCGGCGCTGTTCCTCCCCTACGCCAATCTCGGCGTCATCGTCGTCGACGAGGCGCATGAGACGAGCTTCAAGCAGGAGGACGGCGTCCATTATCACGCGCGCGACGTTGCGGTGATGCGCGGACATTTCGAGGGGCTGCCGGTCATCCTTGCAAGCGCGACCCCCGCGCTCGAAAGCCTGGCGATGGTCGAGGCGGGGCGTTATCGGCACATCGTTCTCCCCGCGCGCTTCGGCGGCGCCACCCTGCCCGACCTTGCCGCGATCGACATGCGCGCCGACCCGCCCGACCGCGGCCGCTGGCTCGCCCCGCCGCTGGTCGATGCGCTCGCCGACCGGCTCAAAAAGGGCGAGCAGAGCCTGCTGTTTCTTAACCGCCGCGGTTTCGCGCCGCTGACCCTCTGCCGCACCTGCGGCCACCGCATCCAGTGCCCCAATTGCACCGCGTGGATGGTCGAGCACCGCCTCGTCCACCGCCTCGCCTGTCACCATTGCGGCCATGTCATGCCGCCGCCGCGCCTCTGCCCCGAGTGCGAGGATGAGGACAGTCTGGTGGCGTGCGGTCCCGGCGTCGAGCGCGTCGCCGATGAGGTTGCGCTGCGCTTCCCGGAGGCAAGGACGGCCATCGTCACCAGCGACACCTTATGGTCGCCCGCCAAGGCGGCCGAGTTCGTCGATAATGTCGAGAGCGGGCTGGTCGACATCATCATCGGCACGCAGCTCGTCACCAAGGGCTATCATTTCCCCAACCTGACGCTCGTCGGCGTCGTCGATGCCGACCTTGGCCTCGACGGCGGCGACCTGCGCGCATCCGAACGCACCTTTCAGCAGATCGCGCAGGTCGCGGGGCGCGCGGGGCGCGGCGTCAAGCCCGGCGAGGTGCTGATCCAGACGCGCGTTCCAGAGGCGCCGGTGATGGCCGCGCTCGTCGCCAACGACCGCGACGGTTTCTACGCTGCCGAGGCCGCGGCGCGGCGACAGGCGGGCGCGCCGCCTTACGGCCGGTTTGCCGCGCTGGTCATCTCGTCGGAGGACATCGAGGTCGCGCGCGGCGTGGCGCAGCGGCTGGGGGCGAAGGCGCCCATCGCCGACGGGCTCGCCGTCTATGGTCCCGCCCCCGCCCCGCTCGCGATGCTGCGCGGCCGCCACCGCTTCCGCCTGCTCCTCCACGCGCCGCGCAGCTTCGATCTACAGGGCACGATCCGCGCGTGGGTGGACAGCATCGACTGGCCGGCCAAGGCGCGGCTCGCGATCGACGTCGATCCCTATAGTTTCGTTTAAGCACCTATCCTTGGAATATGGGGCGGTCGATGTCCAACAACGCCACCCCATTCCGATCAATAATCAGGTTCGGCGCCGCCCAGCACCTGAGCCGCCTGCGCTTCCAGCCAGGCCATCGCCGCCGCCCACGGCTGATGCCCATGGCTGATTCGCGCGACGCCGAGCTCCGCAAGTTCGCGGTGTGTCGGGCCGCCCTGGCCGCGCAGGATGTTCACCGGCAGCGGCGAGGCCTCGCAGATCGCGCCGATGCACCGTGGGTCGAGCAGGAAGGGGACGAACAGCGACCCCGCGCCCGCATCGGCATAGGCGCGTGCGCGTTCGAGCGTCGCGGCGACGAGCGCATCGCCGTCCTTCGCGGCGTCCTGCCCGCGAAACGTGTCGCAGCGCGCGTTGACAAAAATGCCGGTGTCGGCCGCAGCGCGATAGCGCGCCACGGCTTCGGCGAGGGGCAAGAGGTCGGACTGGCCGGGCAACCGGTCCTCCATATTGATCCCCGCGGCGCCCGCGTGCCTGGCGCGGCCGACCGAGGCGCCGACCGCGGCGGGATCGGCGCCATAGCCGGATTCCATGTCGATCGTGACGGGCAGCTCGGTGACCGACAGGATGCGGTCCAGATTTTCGAACACATCCTCGAGCGGGAAATCCTCACCGTCGGCGCGCCCCTGCGCGCCCGCGACGCCGAAGCTACCCGTCGCGATCGCCTTCGCACCCGCCGCGGCAACCGCCTTCGCGCTCCCCGCATCCCAGATATTGACGAGGATCAGCGGGTCGCCGGGAATATGCAGCGCGCGAAACCGGGCAATCTTGTCAGTCATGCAATAAACTCCTTGAGTGGTGGTAACGGTCGACAGATGATGCTGCGCGGCCTGACGCATCGTGCCGCGCGCTGCCTTCAAAATTCGTCGAGCCGGCGCTGGCCCGGCGCGCCTTCGCGGCGGAGCAGCTCGTCCTTGATCGGCAGGCCATAGGCATAGCCGCCCAGCGTGCCGTCGCTGCGTACGACACGGTGACAGGGGATCAGCACGGCGACATTGTTCGCGCCGTTCGCGCTCCCAGCCGCGCGCACTGCCTTGGGTTTGCCGACCGCCGCGGCGATTTCGGCGTAGCTGCGCGTTTCACCCGCCGGAATCCTGCGCAGTTCGCGCCACACCGCCTCCTGAAAGGCCGTCCCTTTCACATCGACCGGGATATGGTCGAACCCATGCGTCGGCGCCTCGACGGCCTCTATTACTTGCGACAGGAGCGCGGAAAATTCGGCGCCGCCCTCGATCAGCGTGGCGGCGGGGAAACGTTCCTCGAGCGCCTCGCGCCCTTCCGCAAAGCTCAGGCGGCACACGCCCTTGTCGGTCGCCGCGACCAGCATGTCGCCCAGGCTCGTCGGCACGACCGCCCAATGGATTTCGACCCCCTTGCCGCCATTGACCCATGCCGAAGCCGTCATTCCCATGCGTCCCTCCATATTGTCATAGAATCGCGACGGCCCCGAAAAGCCCGCGTCATAGATCGCGTCGGTCACCCTCGACCCTTCGCTCAGCGCCGCCCGTGCGCGCTCCTCGCGCAGCGCGCGGGCATAGGCGGCAGGCGACAGCCCGGTGTGGCGGGTGAAAACGCGCTGAAAATGCGTCGGCGAATAGCCGGTGCGCGCGGCAAGGTCGGCGAGCGCGAGCGGCTCCTCGCTTTGCTTGATCGCGGCGATCGCGGCGATCACCGCCGCCTCGTCGCGCCCGACATCGTCGGGCAGGCAGCGTTTGCACGGCCGCAGCCCGATCGCGCGCGCACCGGCGCTGTCCTGAAAGAAGCGCACATTTTCGCGCAGCGGCTGGCGCGCGCCGCAGCTCGGGCGGCAATAGATGCCGGTGGTCAGCACCCCGACGATGAAGCGCCCGTCATACGCCTTGTCGCGGCGGCACATCACCGCCCAGCGGTCATCGTCGGTCATCGTCTCGAAGCTCATGCCACGTCCCTTTGCACGCGCGCCGCAAAGCAGCCGTGCGCGGCATTATGCGCGTCGATATAGGCGATCGCGTCGTCGGCGAACAGGTCGCGGATCGCACCATCAGCCTCGCCCGGCGCGGCAATCGTTGCGGTTCTCAGCATCCCGTCGGCGCCGAAGGCACGGAGCGCGATCGGCCGCCCCTCGAACACTGGTGGCACCGCATCGCGCCAGGTCGCCGCCTCGACGTTCGCGCGGACATAAATGGCGTAGGCGCTGCGATAGGGCGTTTCGACATCGTGGCTGACATGGTGGAGCAGGATCAGCTCTTCGCCCGCTTCTGCATCCTCCAGGCTGATCCGGCAGGGGAAGCCGCGATCGGCCACCGCGGTCACCCGCCGCGCATTATTGGCGGCAAGCGCGGCGTCGTCCATTGCAAACAGGGGGGCAAAGAGGTCGGGGGTGAGCCCGCTAATCATATAGGTCATCGGATCGCCTTTTTGGGCTGGTGGTGGCGGTGCAATATCGCCCCGCTCCGCCCGCCGCGTCCCGATGTTTGCGATCAAAGTCTCCGACGCCCCGATCCCTCCCCGACCCGCGGCGTCAGGCGCCGCCGCGCAGCACCTTGATCAGCGCCGCAAGCTCCGAATCGGCCAGCCCGGCATCGGCGGCCTTGCGAAGCCAGCCATTGACGAGGTCGGGCAGTTCGCGGTTGATCCCCAGGTCGCCCGATGTCGATGCGATCCGCTCGACCGCCGCGATCGAGATGCGCATCGGGCTTTCGCTGATCGTGAAATCGCCCGATTCGACGACCCCGCCCTGATGCTCGAAAAATGCGCCGAAGCTGGGAGAGATCGCGCGAACCAGCTGGCCGTACACCGCCGGGTTGATCCCCGTGACCTCGGCGATCCGCGCGCCGTGCAGGAAGCCGGCATAGGCGCCATAGACATAGGAGAGGGTGGCGAGGTCCATATAGGCGGCGGCATCGGCCGCCTCGCCCAAAAAGACCAGATTGCCCGCCAGGATCCGCAGCAACGGCTCGGCGGCGGCATAGGCTTCGCGCGGCCCGGAGAGCAGCACCGGCGTATCGGCTTCGCCCATCTGGCTGGGCGCGGCCTGGATCGCGCCGTCGAGATAGCTGCCCTTCGCCTCCGCGATGCGGCGGGCAAAATCCGCGGTCGCAGCCGGGGAATTGGTGCCTAGATTGACGATGATCCGGCCCGCCAGCGCGCCATCGACCCCGGCGCTTGCCAGCGCCGCATCGACCGCCTGATCGTCCGACAGGATCAGGATGGCGACCGGACTCGCGGCGATCGCTTCCGCAGGCGAAGCGGCCAGAGTCGCGCCCGCCGCGACCAGCGAGGCCGCGCGCGCTTCGGTCCGGTTCCACAGCGTCACCGATTTGCCCGCCCCATGCAGCAGTTCCGCAAGCCGCACGCCCATTTGGCCGAGGCCGATTATCGTAACATCAGACATATGATTCTCCACTTCGCGTTGAGCCGCGGAAGTGGAGAATTCACTACTCTATTCGCAAGTACGGACAATTTGGTAAGCTACCTACAGAAAGGGGAATTAGGTTGAATTCAAAAGACGAAAACTTCCTTTGCGGCATCGGCCCGGCGTTCGAGGCGATCGGCGGCAAGTGGAAAGCGGTGATCCTGTGGGAACTCCGGGACGGGGCGCTGCGCTTCGGCGAACTCAAACGCATCGTCGCCGGGGCCAGCGAAAAGATGCTGATCCAGCAATTGCGCGCGCTCGAACGCGACGGGCTGATCATCCGCACCGTTTTTCCCAAAGTGCCGCCGCACGTCGAATATTCGCTGTCCGAATGGGGGCAAAGCCTGAACCGCACGCTCGGCCCGATCGCCGACTGGGGCGAAGCCTTTGCCAAGGGAACCGGACGTTATCTGGTCTGATCGTGCGGCGGCCCTTGCCTTCGCGTGACGCGCCTTTACTCTTCGCCACCATGACCCGGCTGCTCCCGCTTCTCCTCGCCCTTTTCGCGCTCGTCCTTCCGGCGCGCGCTGCCGACGACATCAGCGCGGCGTCGCGCAGCGTCGTGCGCGTCGTCACCGTCGCGATGATCGACGGCGAGGTTGTGGGGTTCGGCCATGGCAGCGGCATCGCCATTTCGCCGACGCGCATCGTCACCAACGCGCATGTCGTCGAATCGGCGGCGCGCTATCCGGGCAATGTCGCGCTGGGCGTCGTGCCGTCGGAGGGGCAAAAGAGTTTCGCGGGCAAGCTGATCGCGATCGACACCGCGCGCGATCTCGCGCTCGTCGAGATCACCGAGGGGCGTCTGCCCGTCGCCGCCATCTATACCGGGCCGCTCGAATCGGGCGCCGATGTTGTGGCGCTCGGCTATCCGGGCAATGTCGACCTGGCGACCGCGCGCAGTGCCAACGACTATATCACCCCGCGCACGCCGACGCGCAGCGAGGGCAATTTTTCGAACATGCAGGCGGTCGACCGGGTCGCGATGCTGATCCACACCGCAAAAATTTCGCGCGGCAATTCGGGCGGGCCGCTCGTCGACCAATGCGGGCGCATCGTCGGGATCAACACCGCGATCACCCGCGCCGACGATGGCGATTCGCCCTTTGCCTTTGCGATCGCTGGGCGCGAGCTGATGCGCTTCCTGGCCGATGCGGGGCAGAAATATACGGGCGTCGGCACCCCCTGCCTGTCGCTGGCCGAGGCCGATGCCCGCGAGCGCGCGGCGATCGAGGCCGAGGCGCGCGCCGATGCCGCCGCCAATGCCGCGCGCGACGCCGCGGCCAAGCTCGACCGCGAGCTCAAGGAGGCGCGCGCCGAGGAGGAGGCGCTGGCGGCGCGCGAGAATCGCATCGCGCTGGCCGGCGTCCTGTTCGTCATCGGCGCGCTCGCAGCGGGCGCGGGGCTGCTTTTTTACAGCCAGCAGAATATGCGCAATGCCAAGATGGCAGGCGGCGCGGGCGCCGCGCTGATGCTCGCTGCCGCCGTGCTGTTCGTCACCCGCCCCGACGCGCACGCCGACATCCCCGATGAGGCGAAACCGGCCCCGACCGCCGCCGCGCCAGAACTCGCCGAGGGCAGTTTCCTCTGCACGATCCGCACAGACCGCAGCCGCATCACTGTGTCGTCGACCACCGACGTGCCGATCGCGATCCGCGCGGGCGGGTGCGTCAACGATCGCACCCAATATACGCGGGGCCCCGACGACCGCTGGCAGCGCATCCTGGTGCCGAACGAGGAAGCGACCGTCACCGTCGCGTCGATCGACGCCGCGGGGCGCGACTATCGCGTCGATCGCTATCTGCTCGATGCCGAAACAATGGCGCGCGCGCGCGAAATCCGCGCGGGCAGCACGCTGCACGGCTGTACGATCGACCCCGTAGCGCTGGCGAACCTTGCCGCGCAACAGGATGCGATCCGCAGCGCGCTTCCTCCCGAACCCAACGAACGCCTCGTCTATCGCTGCCAGCGCGCATCGGGGGTGGCGGTGGAGGCAGCGGCCGCACCTTGACGTGACCATTTAAAAGACCTATTAACAGGTCATGGGAAAGCCGCTTCTCGCCGACTATGGCATCAGCATTTCGGAACTCAAGAAGAACCCGTCGGCCGCTATTCGCGCCGCCGAAGGAGCTCCGGTTGCAATACTGAATCGCAATACGCCCGAAGCCTATCTGGTCCCTGCCGAGGCGTGGGAAGCAATCATAGACGCGCTCGACGATATGCGGCTGGCAGAAATCGTGCGCGAGCGCGAAGGGCAGGAAGAAATCGAGGTCTCGATTGACGACCTATAGGCTGACCTTCCTTCGCGATGCAGAGAAGGAATGGAAAAAGCTCGACAAGACAGTGCAGACGCAATTTGCGAAAAAGCTGCGCGAACAGCTGGGCAATCCGCGCGTACCGTCGGCGCGACTGCACGACATGCCCGATTGCTACAAGATCAAGCTTCGCAAGGTGGGCTACCGGCTGGTCTATCGCGTCTTCGACGACCGCATCGTGGTGCAAGTCGTCGCGGTTGGCAAACGCGAGCGCAACGAATCCTATACGGCGGCGGCGCGCCGTATCTAGGATCGGGCCGCTAAATTGCCGTTGATCCACCCGACAAGGATCGCCTGCGCCGCCGCGGTATAGGCCAGTTCATGCCCGGCGCCCGCGACCAGCTCCACCGTCGCATCGGGCCGCGCGGCGCGCAGTCGCTCCAGATTGGCCGGTGTCACCAGCGTGTCGGCGTCGCCGTGCATCAGAAAGACGGGCGCGCGCACGCGCGCGAGCTTCGCCGCATTGTCGAACCGGTCGCGGACCAGCGCGCGCGGCACGAAGGGCATCGCTTCCGCCACGACATCGGGCAGGCTGGACAAGCCCGACACCAGCACCAGCGCCACAACGTCATAGCGCAATGCCATTTCGGTTGCCGGACCCGACCCGATCGAATTGCCAACGACGACGACGTCGCCCGGGCCAACGCCCGCATCCGTCAGCCAGCGCATCGCCGCGGCGCCGTCGCGATAGAGCCCCGCTTCGCTGGGCGATCCGGGGTTGCCACCATAGCCGCGATATTCGACGAGCATCAGCCCGTACCCCGCCGCCGCGGGCCCGCGCATCGCCTGAATCGCACCGAGCAGATTGTCGCCATTGCCGTGGAAGAAGAGGATCATCGTCTTGCCTTCGTCCGCCGGGCGATAAAAGGCCGCCAGACGCAGGCCATCGTCGGTCTGCGTGTGGACGAGCCGGAACCCTGGCGGCGGCGCGGCCGGATAATCGGCGGGCGCGGGAAAGATCATCCGCCGCTGCTGCGTATAAAGCAACGTGGCCGCGACAAGCAGCAGCACGGCGGCGAAAACGATCAGATTGGCCGCAAGCTTCATGCGCTAGGGCAGGTTCAGGGCATCGCGAATATGCTGCGAAGCGTCGCCCGGTGCGGTGACGCCGGTGTCGACCGTAACGGCGGCGGGAAGCGGCGGGTAGGCGAAGGCGCCCTTTGCCTCAAGCTCGCGCAGGAGCGCCAGCGACGATAATTTGCCGCTCGCCCGCCGCGATGCGCCCTCGATCCGCGCCTCGACGACGTCGGCCGCGCAGGTCAGCGCGACGAAATCGACCCCGCCGCCTGCGGCTTCGACCAGCGCGACCACGCGCTCCGGGAAATCGGGCGCAACGCTCGCCTCGGGATGAAAGGTAAAGATCAGCGACCGGCCCTCGCCCGCGGCCGCGGCAAATATGTCGAGCCACATGCGCTCGCGCAGCGCGACAAATCCGGGGCTGCCAAACGGAAACACCGCGAGCAAGGCATCGACGACCAGATGATTGTGAAACAGCGGCAGGCCGGTGCGCGCTGCGAGTTCCTTCGCGACGGTCAGCTTGCCCGACGCCGCGGGGCCGTGGATGAAGACAAGCCTCATCCGCCGCACGCCCTGAACAGCATCAGCGTGCGCTCGCGCGCCAAGTCCGCGCTCGGTTCGTGATAATCCTTGCGGCGGTCGCTGTTGAAGCCGTGGCCCGCCTCATAGACGAAGATTTGCGCGGTCGGATGATTGCGCGCGATCAGCGCCTCGACCCCCTCCATCGGAATGCCGCCGTCGAAGCGGCCGAAATGGGCGATGGCGGCGCACCCCGGTGCCTCGTCCTTGAACATTGTCGGGACGAGGCTGCCGTAATAGGAGGAAGCGGCGGCCAGATCGGGGCTGATCTGCGCCATCCGCCACGCGACCGACCCGCCGTAGCAAGAGCCGGTGATGAAGACCGCACCTTTCCCTTGGAGCGCGTCGATGCACGTCTGCGCATCCTTCAGACTCTGCTCGAACGGATGGAGTTCGCGCGCCAACTGCACCGCGCGCTCGAACTGCGGCCCCGAATAGTCACTTTCGAACCCCGGATGCTCGCGGTCAAACAGCGCGGGCGACAGCACCTCATAGCCGTCGGCGGCATATTCGTCGCACAGCTCGCGAATATGATCGGTGACCCCGAAGATTTCCTGGATCAGGACGAGCCCGCCGCGGCGTTCGCCGACTGGCTGGGCGTGATAGACGGCGATTTCGGCGCCATCGTCCATCGTCATGCGGGTCATTTCGCCCATCGGCCTTGCTCTCTTCCGTTCGTGCCGCGCCCGTCGCGGCGCGATCCATCTTTCCCACCTGTTTGGAGAAAGTCGGGCGCTTCGACAAGCGCGACGCAGAGGGGGGCGGAAGGCGAAGCGGATTCCTCCACCCCCACCTTGCATTGCAACAGAATCGTTGCTAGGCGCGCCGCGACTTCGCGCGGGGGTGGTTCGTCGAATTTCCCCGAAAACCGCGCGACCAAATCCCCCACGGGATCGTAGAGAAGGACTTTCGCGCGTGGAGAATTCCGGCGGCATTCAGGGCAACATCACGGCGGGCCTCGCGGGCCGCTATGCCAGTGCACTGTTCGATCTGGCGAGCGAATCGAAGGCGATCGACGGCGTTCAGGCGAGCCTTGCGACGCTGCAGACCGCTTTGACCGATTCGGCCGATCTGGCGACCCTGATTTCGAGCCCCGTCGTCACCCGCGGCGATGCCGAAAAGGCAATCGAGGCAGTGGCCAAGGCGCTGAAGCTCGATTCGCTGACCGCCAAATTCCTGGGCGTGCTCGCCGAAAATCGCCGCCTTGCCGATCTGCCCGCGATGATCGATGCCTATCATGCGATCGTCGCGGCGCACCGCGGCGAAGTGACCGCCAAGGTCACCAGCGCCCACCCGCTGAGCGCCGAGCAGTTGAAAGCGCTCGCCGCCAACCTCAAGACCCGTGTCGGCCGCGACGTGAAGATCGCGACCACCGTCGACCCCGCCATTCTCGGCGGCCTCGTCGTCCAGCTGGGCAGCCAGCTGATCGACGGCAGCATCCGTACCCGTCTCAACAGTTTCGCCCAGGCGATGAAGGGCTGAAAAGCC
>JASBSJ010000065.1 GCA_030148985.1 Sphingopyxis sp. | reverse complement strand
CCTTGCGCAGGCGGGCGGGCGCGTCCCGCTCGAGGTGTTCGACAAATTGAAGACCTTCTGGAAAGACGAGCAGATTTTCGAATTCACCTACATCACCTGTCTGTACGACATGCACGCGGTGATCACCCGCGCGCTGCGCATGGAATATGACGCGCGCGAAGACCCGATTGTCGAGATCGCCGCGCCCGAAGGATTCAGCGCCGCCGACTTCCTCAGCGCGCCGCGACCTGCTCAGGAATGACCGATTATGGCTTCCCCGAGGCCGTTGCGACGGGCCTTCGTTTTCCCGAAGGCCCGGTGCCGATGGCCGACGGGTCGGTCCTGCTGGTCGAGATTGCGCGCGGGACGCTGACCCGCGTGGCGCCCGACGGCGCGCTGTCGGTCGTGGCCGAACTGGGCGGCGGGCCAAACGGGCTCGCGATCGGACCCGACGGCGCCGCCTATGTTTGCAACAATGGCGGGTTCGAATGGATCGAGGCGGGCACCCTGCTTTTCCCCGGTCATGCCGCAAATGAGCGGCCGTGCGGATCGATTCAGCGGGTCGATCTTGCCACCGGCACTGTCACGACACTCTACGACAGTTTCGAGGGCGAACCCCTCAAAGGTCCGAACGATCTCATATTCGATGCGGACGGCGGCTTCTGGTTCACCGATCATGGTCAGGTGCGCGAGACCGGCCGCGATCATGGCGCAATCTTCCACGCCGCCGCCGACGGGTCGAAGATCAGCCGACAGCGCGCCGACATGATGGGGCCGAACGGCATCGGCCTCGCGCCCGACGGGCGGACGCTCTATGTCAGCGAGACGATGACCGCGCGCCTGTGGGCGATGGACATCGTCGCGCCGGGCACCCTCGCCCCGCCGCCGCCATGGGCGCCCGGCCGCTTTGTCGGCACGCCGCCCGCCTTTCGCCTGCTCGACAGCCTGGCGGTCGAGGAAAGCGGACGCATCTGCGTCGGCACGATGGTCGAGGGCGGGATCACCGTCTTTGATCCTGACGGCAGCGGGTCGGAGTTCGTGCCGCTGCCCGACGTCGGGATCACCAACATCGCCTTCGGCGGCCCGGATCGGCGCGATGCCTATATCACCGCATCGACGACGGGCACGCTTTACCGTGTCCGTTGGCCGCGACCGGGGTTGGCTTGCTTTAATCGTCAACTTAATTGACGATTATCATTAGAGATGCTAAAAGACTCATGAGAGGACAGGATGAAATTTTATAACAGCGTTGGCCCCAACCCGCGCGTCGTGAAGCTGTTCATGGCCGAAAAGGGTATCGAGATTCCGGAGGTCATGATCGACCTGCGTGGCGGCGAGAACCGGCGCGCGCCCTATAATGTCGATGTGAACCCCACCGGCCAGACCCCGGCGCTTCAGCTCGATGACGGTTCGGTCCTCACTGAAGTCACCGCGATCTGCGAATATCTGGATGAAAAATTCCCCGAACCGGCATTGGTCGGGACGACCGCCGAGCAGCGCGCGAACACGCGCATGTGGACGCGCCGCATCGACCTCACTATTTGCGAACCGCTCGTCAATGGTTTCCGCTTTGCTGAAGGGCTGGCACTGTTCGAACCGCGGATGCGCTGCCTTCCCGAAGCGGCGGCTGGGCTCAAAGCGATCGCGCAGGACGGCATCCGCTGGCTCGATCCGCTCATTGCCGGGCGCGATTATATCGCGGGCGATGCGGTCAGTCTTGCCGACGTGATGCTCTTTGCCTTCCTCGATTTCGGTGCGTCGGTCGGTCAACCGATCGACCCCGCCTGCGCGAATATTTTGCGCTGGTACGAGCGGATGAAAAGCCGCCCCAGCGTTCAGGCCAATTGAAAAGGAGACGGATGATGGCTGCCAACAAGGAATTTGAATTCTGCGGGGTCAACCACCTCGCGCTCGTGTGCAAGGATATGGCGAAGACGGTCGCCTTTTATCGCGACATCCTGGGCATGCCGCTGACCAAGACGATCGATCTGCCGGGCGGGCGCGGGCAGCATTTCTTTTTCGACATGGGCAATGGCGACAGTCTCGCCTTTTTCTGGTTCCCCGACGCGCCCGAAGCCGTGCCCGGCATTTCCGCCCCCGCCGCGTTGCCGACGAAGGGCAGCTTCGTTTCGGCGCACGGATCGATGAACCATATCGCGATCAACGTCCCCGCCGAGCGCTTCGATGAATATTATCAGCGGCTCGTCGATAAGGGCGTCGAGGTCACCAAGATCCTCAACCACGACAATTCGCCGACGCAGTCGTCCGACGAAATGAACGACGATGTCTTCGTGCGCTCGGTCTATTTCTTCGATCCCGACGGCGTGTGCCTGGAATTTGCGGCCTGGACCAAGACGTTCGACGACCGCGACGTCGCACACGATCCGATGCAGGCCGACGGCACAAGGGCCGAAGGGATGATTACGGCCCGCGCGCCGGTGCCCGCCGAATAGGTTTTCGATCCACTGGATTTCCGCGTGCGGAACTCCTCCTGGACCCGGCCACTGGCCGGGTTCTTTTTATCCGAGCACCCAGCTGCGCCGCGGATAGCCCTGGGCCCACAGCAGCGCCGTCAGGTCGTGATGGCGGATCACCGCCGCCGCCGCTTCGGCGGCGGCCGGATGCGGATAATAACCGATGCCGAGTCCCGCGGCGGTGATCATTGGAATGTCATTCGCGCCGTCGCCCACCGCCAGCGTGTCGGCAAGCGGTAGGCCGTGCGCCGCGGCTTCGGCCTTCAGCGTGTCGAGCTTGGCCGCGCTGTCGACGATCGGTTCGAGCACCTTGCCCGTGAGCTTGCCGCCCGCAATCTCCAGTTCGTTCGCGACAACCTTGTCGAACCCGACCGCTTCGCCGACCGGCCCCGCAAAGGGCATGAAGCCGCCCGAGACCAACACCGAAAAAGCGCCATGCGCCTTCATCGTCTGCACCAGCGTCCGCGCGCCGCGCGTCAGCCGCACGCGCTCCATCCGGCATTCGACGAGCACCGCCTCATCCATCCCCGCGAGCAGGCCGACGCGCTCCTCCAGCGCCGCGCGAAAATCGAGTTCGCCGTTCATCGCCCGCTCGGTGATCGCCGCGATCTGCGGTTTCAGCCCTGCATAATCGGCGAGTTCGTCGATGCACTCGACGGTGATCATCGTCGAATCCATGTCGGCGATGATGAGTTTCTTGGTGCGATCACCCAGCGGCTGAACGACGATGTCGAGCGCGCCATGATCCATATGCGCCAGTTCGCTGCGCGCACTGACCAGGCTGCCCTGAAATATGATGTCCACCGCATCGCCGACATCCAGCCAGTGCGGGGCGCCGACGTCGTGCCCCGTTGCGTCGAGCCGGTCGATCGCTTCGCGAACCACCTCGTCGGTCAGCTTTCCGGCTGCAATCAATGTTGCGACGAACATGGCGGGTCCTTTCGGTCTTTCACAGCCTCGATAGCCATCTTATCGCGGCCGCCGCGCCCAGCGGCAAGAGCGATCGGATGTCCGGCAAGTCGGCTTTGCCGACGCAGGCCGCAATCAAACCGTACTTCCGGCCCTGAAAGCAAAGCTTTACCGGATAGCGATGCTTTCGGGTTGCCGGATCATTCGGTTTGATGGATGAAGCTTTTCACTCGCGTGACTGACGCTGGAGATGGGTCACCATCGGGAAGCGCGGGGACTTGCCGCCGCGCGTCTGGGCATCGATCCTGTCAGGAGGAATGGAATGCCCGAACCCGATAATCTGCTTGCCTTCGCCCTCATCGCCTTTGCCATGGTCGTGACGCCCGGGCCCAATATGGTCTATCTGATTTCGCGCGCGATCTGTCAGGGCCGCGCGGCGGGGATGATTTCGCTGGGCGGCGTCGCGCTCGGTTTCGTTTTCTACATGCTGTGCGCGGCCTTCGGCATCACCGCGCTCGTGATGGCGATCCCCTTTGCCTATGACGCGATACGGTTCGCGGGCGCGCTCTATCTGCTGTGGCTCGCTTGGCAGGCGGTGCGGCCGGGCGGGCGGTCTCCGTTCGAGGTCAAGCAACTGAACGAAGACCCGCCGTCCAAGCTGTTCCTGATGGGGTTCCTCACCAACCTGCTGAACCCGAAAATCGCCGTGATGTATCTGTCGCTGCTGCCGCAATTCATCACCCCTACCAGCGGAAGCATCCTGGGGCAGGCGCTCGTTCTGGGGACGGTGCAGATTCTCATCAGCGCGCTGGTGAATATGGCGATTATCTTTTCCGCCGCGGGCTTCGCCAAATTTCTCGTCGAACGCCCGTCGTTCGCGCGGGTCCAGCGGTGGATCATGGGGACCGTGCTCGCCGGGCTGGCCGTGCGGATGGCGACCGAAGCGCGCCGGTAGGACGCCGGGCCGAAGCGCCGTCTCGCCTGCACGCGCGGGGCCTGCTATCGCGCGGGTGAAAATGGCAGCTTCATCGACCCCGCCCCCTACGCCCTTGCCGCTCGCGATCATCGCGGGGCCGACGGCCAGCGGCAAGAGTGCGCTGGCCGTCGCTCTGGCCAGGGCGCTGGGCAACGCCGTCGTGATCAACGCCGATGCCAGCCAGGTCTATGCCGATCTTGCGCTGCTTTCGGCGCGGCCGACCGAGGCCGAGATGGGGGGCGTGCCGCACCGCCTGTTCGGTCACATCGACGGCGCGGAGGCCTGTAACGCCGCGCGCTGGGCCGCCGAAGCGCGCGCCGAGATCGAGTCTGCCCATAGCGCAAACCGTGTGCCCGTTCTCGTCGGCGGCACCGGGCTTTATCTGCGCACGCTCCTTTTCGGCATTGCGCCGGTGCCCGAAATCGACCCCGCCGTCCGCCAGGCCGTGCGCGCGCTTTCGGTCGGCGAAGCCCACGCGGCGCTCGCGGCTGCTGATCCGGCGGCGGCGGCACGGCTGAACCCCGCCGACACCACCCGCGTCGCGCGCGCGCTCGAGGTTGTGCGTTCGACAGGGCGCACGCTGGCAAGCTGGCAGCAGGCGCGCGAAGGCGGCATCGCCGACCGTGTCGCCCTCGCCCCGCTCATCCTGTTGCCACCGCGCGACTGGCTGCGCGAACGCTGCGATGCGCGGCTGGTGCAAATGTTCGATGGCGGCGCCGTCGAAGAAGTCGAAGCCCTGCTCGCCCGCAGCCTCGATCCCGACCTTCCCGTCATGCGCGCGATCGGTGTCCCGCAGATCGCTGCCTTCCTCGATGGCACGGCGAGCCGCGACGAGGCGCTGGCGGCCGCGCAGGCGGCGACGCGCCAATATGCCAAACGCCAGTTCACCTGGTTCCGCCATCAGCCCCCGCCGAGCTGGTCACGCTCCACCGAGTCATTAAACATCGACAATATCGATAATTTAGTAATAAAATTACGTGATATGATGTTGACAAGATAGAATCATGCAACTATTGCCCGCAACCCTGTTGCAGCGCACAAGCGCTGCGTTTTTGTGTGGAAAGGTGTTTTGTCGTGACGGAAATGAGCGGTGCCGACATGGTGGTTCAGGCGCTGGTCGACCTTGGCGTCGACACAGTGTTCGGCTATCCGGGCGGCGCGGTCCTTCCGATCTATGACGCGCTCTACAAGCACCCGACGATCAAGCATATCCTCGTCCGCCACGAACAGGCGGCGACCCACGCGGCCGAGGGTTATGCGCGCTCGACCGGCAAGCCCGGTGTCGTGCTCGTCACCTCGGGCCCCGGCGCGACCAACGCCGTCACCGGCATCACCGACGCGCTGCTCGACAGCATCCCGATGGTCGTGCTCACCGGCCAGGTTCCGACGACGCTGATCGGCACCGACGCCTTTCAGGAATGCGACACGGTCGGCATCACCCGCCACTGCACCAAGCATAATTATCTCGTCATGGACCCCGACCGTTTGGGGCCGATCATGCACGAGGCGTTTCACATCGCAACGCACGGCCGCCCCGGCCCGGTGGTGATCGACATTCCGAAGAATGTGCAGGTCGCGACCGGCACCTACAGCGTGCCCGAATTTATCCAGCACAACAGCTATCGCCCGCAGGTCGAACCCGACGCCGACGCCATCGCGCAGGCGATCGACATGATCGCCGCCGCCGAGCGCCCGATCTTCTATACCGGCGGCGGCATCATCAATGCGGGCCCCGACGCGAGTGCTGCCTTGCGCCAGCTCGTGTCCTTGACCGGCGCGCCGATCACCTCGACCTTGATGGGGCTCGGCGCTTTTCCCGCCGATGATCCCAAATGGCTCGGTATGCTCGGTATGCACGGCACATACGAAGCCAATATGGCGATGAACCGCGCCGATCTGATCATCGCGGTCGGTGCGCGCTTCGACGACCGGGTGACCGGCCGCCTCGATGCTTTCTCGCCCGATTCGAAGAAGATCCACATCGACATTGATCGCAGCTCGATCAACAAGATCGTCCCCGTCGATCTCGCGGTGGTCGGCGACGCTGGCCGCGCGCTCGACGCGCTGATCGCGGCGTGGGGCGACAAGGGCCACAAGGCGCGCGACCTGGGCGAATGGTGGCGCCGCGTCGATGGCTGGCGCGCGACGCGCTGCCTCGACTTTCCCGAAAAGAAGGAGCCGGACGCCGACATCATGCCGCAGCGCGCGGTAAAGGCCCTGTTCGACGCGACGCGCGGGATGGATCCGATCATCACGACCGAGGTCGGCCAGCACCAGATGTGGGCGGCGCAACATTTCGGCTTCTTTGCGCCGAACCGCTGGCTGACGTCGGGCGGGCTCGGCACGATGGGTTACGGCTTTCCTGCGGCAGTCGGCGCGCAGATCGCCAACCCGAACCGCCTCGTCATCTGCATCGCGGGCGAAGCCTCGCTCCAGATGAACATTCAGGAAATGGGCACGGTCAGCCAGTACCGCCTGCCGGTCAAAATCTTCATTCTCAATAACGAATGGATGGGGATGGTCCGCCAGTGGCAGGAACTGACCTATGAAAGCCGCTATTCGAACAGCTATTCGGACAGCCTGCCCGATTTCGTGAAGCTCGCCGATGCCTATGGCTGGACGGGGCTTCGCATCGACACGCTGGGTCAGCTTGAGGACGGCATCGCGAAGATGATCGACACGCCGGGCCCGGTAATCGTCGACTGCCGCGTCGCGCAGCTCGCCAACTGTTTCCCGATGATCCCGTCGGGCGCGGCGCATACCGACATGATCCTCCAGCCGAACGACATCACCGGCACGATGGACGATGAAGCCAAGGCACTGGTGTGATGGCGGCGAACCCCTTCCATCCCCTCCCGCAAGCGGGAGGGGCAGCGAGACTTGCGAACCTGTTCGCTAGTCGCAGCGGGGTGGGCCTCTTCACGTCGAATGCTCGCTTCGCTCGCCCCACCCCTAGCCCCTCCCGCCTGCGGGAGGGGGAGTAACCGACATGAAAATAAAGACCGAAGCCGGCGAGCGTCATGTGCTCGCCATTACCGTCGATAACGAGGCGGGGGTGCTCGCCAAGATCACCGGGCTGTTCACCGCGCGCGGCTATAATATCGAAAGCCTGACCGTGGCCGACATCACGGCCGACCATGCCTTGTCGCGCATCACCATCGTCACCTCCGGCCCGCCGCCGATCATCGACCAGATCATCGCGCAGCTCGACCGGCTTGTCCCCGTACACAAGGTCGTCGACCTGACCGACGCGGGCGAAACGCATGTCGAGCGCGAGATCGCGCTGGTGAAGGTTGCGGGGACCGGCGACAAAAGGATCGAGGCGCTGCGCATGGCCGACGTCTTCCGCGCCAAGGTCGTCGATACGACGCTCACCAGCTTCATTTTCGAAATCACCGGGACGAGCGACAAGGTCGACCGCTTCATCGCCTTGATGCGCGAATGCGGGCTGGTCGAGGTCGGCCGCACCGGCGTCGTCGCCATCGCCCGCGGGCCGGAGGCGCTCTAGAATTCATCACCAACCTCGTCATCCCGGCGAAGGCCGGGATCTCGCCGTGGCAGCCTGACGCAAGGGTGAGATCCCGGCCTTCGCCGGGATGACGATCAAGCCAATACACGAAGGGGTTTCCAATGCAGGTTTATTACGATCGCGACGCCGACCAGGATCTCATCAAGGGCAAGAAAGTCGCCGTCGTCGGCTATGGCAGCCAGGGCCACGCCCACGCGCAGAATATGCGCGACAGCGGCGTGAAAGAGGTCGCGATCGCGCTTCGTCCCGGTTCGGCAACGGCGAAAAAGGCCGAAGCCGCGGGCTTCAAGGTCATGACGAACAAGGAGGCCGCCGAATGGGCCGACGTCATCATGATCGCGGCCCCCGACGAGCATCAGGCGAAAATCTATGCCGACGACATCGGCCCGAACATGAAGCCCGGCGCCGCGCTCGCCTTTGCCCACGGCCTCAACATCCACTTCGGCCTGATCGAAGCCCGCCCCGACATCGACGTCTTCATGGTCGCGCCCAAGGGCCCCGGTCATACGGTGCGCAGCGAATATCAGAAGGGCGGCGGCGTCCCCTGCCTGATCGCGGTTGCGCAGGAAGCGCAGGGGCCGGGCGCATCGGGTAACGGCTATGCCAAGGCGCTCGCTCTCTCCTACGCCTCGGCCGTCGGCGGCGGGCGCAGCGGCATCATCGAAACCACCTTCAAGGAAGAGTGCGAAACCGACCTCTTCGGCGAACAGGCGGTGCTGTGCGGCGGCATCACCCATCTGATCCAGGCGGGCTTCGAAACGTTGGTCGAGGCGGGCTACGCGCCCGAAATGGCCTATTTCGAATGTCTCCACGAAACCAAGCTGATCGTCGATCTGCTCTATGAAGGCGGCATCGCCAACATGCGCTATTCGATCTCGAACACCGCCGAATATGGTGACATCAAGACCGGCCCGCGCATCATCACCGAGGAAACCAAGAAGGAAATGAAGCGTGTCCTCCAGGACATCCAGTCGGGCCGCTTCGTCAAGGATTTCGTGCTCGACAACCAGGCCGGCCAGCCCGAACTGAAGGCCAGCCGCAAGGCCGCCGCCGCGCACCCGATCGAAAAGGTCGGCGGCGAACTGCGCGCGATGATGCCGTGGATCGCCAAGAACCAGCTGGTGGACAAGTCGAAGAATTGAGAGCCGAATCTTGACTTTCGTCATCCCGGCGAAGGCCGGGATCTCGCCGTTGCGCTTAACGCGATGGTGAGATCCCGGCCTTCGCCGGGATGACGTGTTTGAGGATAGAATGCCGAACTCTCCCTTCGACACCCACCGTAAGGATTTAGCCGCGCTCGCGGCCCAAAGCCGCCGCCGCGCTCTCGCGCCGCGGACCGGCCGCGATTTCGCGTCCAACGACTATCTGGGCCTCGCCGATTCCGATGTCCTGCGCAGCGCGCTCGCCGCGGGCCTCGAACGCGGCCTTCCTGCCGGATCGGGCGGATCGCGCCTGCTCCGCGGCAATCACGCCGAGCATGAGGCGCTCGAAGCGCACGCCGCGCGCCATTATGGCAGCGAGGCCGCCCTGTTTTTCTCCACCGGCTTCGCCGCCAATGCCGCGCTGTTCGCGACATTGCCCCAGCGCGGCGACCTCGTCGTCCACGACGAGCTGATCCACGCCAGCGCGCACGACGGAATGAAGCTCGGCCGCGCCGGGCATGTCGCCGCGACCCACAACGATGTGCAGGCGTTCGAAGACATCATCGTCCACTGGCGCGCCGGCGGCGGCGCCGGAACACCCTGGATCGCAATCGAAAGCCTCTACAGCATGGAGGGCGACCGCGCGCCGCTGGCGCAGCTCGCCGAGGTCGCCGACCGCCACGACGCGATATTGGTCGTGGACGAGGCACACGCAACCGGCGTTTTCGGGTCGGGCGGCGCGGGACTTGCACATGCTCTCCCCCGACGCGACAATCTCATCACCCTCCACACCTGCGGCAAGGCCCTGGGGGTCGAGGGCGCCCTTCTCTGCGCTCCCGCGGTCGCCTGCGACTTTCTCGTCAACCGCGGCCGCCCCTTCATCTTCTCGACCGCGCCGTCGCCGCTGATGGCGTGGCTCGTCCGTCAGGCGATCGAGATCGTCGCGAACGAACCCGAGCGCCAGGCGCGCCTCCACGCGCTCGTCCGCCATGCCGCCGAACGTCTGGTCCCGCTCGGCATTCCCGCCAGCGGAACGCAGATTCTGCCTGTCATCATCGGCGACAACGACCGCACGATGCGGATCGCCGGGCAATTGCGCGACGCCGGTTTCGACATTCGCGGCATCCGTCCGCCCACCGTCGCCCAAGGCACCGCGCGCCTCCGTATCGCGATCACGCTCAACATCGACGAAGCCGATATCGACGACATGGCCGACACCCTCGCCGAATCCATGGCCAAAGCATGACGCGTTTCGTCGTCACCGGCACCGATACCGGAATCGGAAAAACCATCTTTTCGGCGGCACTGGCGGCTGCGACGCGGACGCCTTATTGGAAACCTGTTCAGTCAGGCCTTGAAGAAGAAACCGACAGCGAAGCCGTCGCGCGCCTCGCCGGCGTGCCGGTGGTGCCGGAAGCCTACCGCCTCGTTACCCCCGCCTCACCGCATCGCGCCGCCGAAATTGACGGCGTCAACATCGACGTGGACGCGCTCACACCGCCCCCTGGCGACCTCATCACCGAGGGGGCCGGCGGTGCGCTGGTTCCCGTCACGCGTACGACCCTTTACGCCGACCTTTTCGCGCGGTGGCAAATCCCGGTGATCGTCTGCGCGCGCACTGCGCTCGGCACGATCAACCACAGCCTGCTGACGATCGAGGCACTCCGGTCCCGCGGCGTGCCGATCCACGGTATCGTGTTCCTGGGCGACGCGGTAGAAGACAGCGAGACCATCATCGCGGAAATCGGCGACGTCCGCCGCTTGGGCCGCCTGCCGATCATCGATCCGCTGACACCGGACGAACTCGCGGCGGCCTTTGCTGCCGGCTTTGAATTGACGGACTTTCAGTAACTATCATCATCCCGGCGAAATTGAGTAAGGCGGTGCATGACCACAAACCAATCCCCCGTCTGGCACCCCTTCACCCAGCACGGTCTCGGCGACGCGATCCCACTGATCAACCATGCGAAGGGCTCCAAACTTTACGGTGCGGACGGCAACAGCTGGATCGACGGCATATCGAGTTGGTGGGTCACCACCCACGGTCACGCGCACCCGCGCATCATGGCGGCCATCCGCGAGCAGGCGGAAAAGCTCGACCAGATCATCTTCGCCGGCTGGACGCACGAACCGGCCGAAGCCCTCGCTGCCGAGCTGACCCACATCACGCCCGATCCGCTCACCCGTGTCTTCTTTTCGGATTCGGGATCGACGAGCGTCGAGGTCGCACTGAAAATGGCACTGGGTTACTGGTTCAACATTGGCGAAGCGCGAAGCCGGATCCTCGTGCTCGAACATGGCTATCATGGCGATACGATCGGGACGATGTCGGTTGGCGAACGCGGCGTCTATAACCGTGCCTGGCAGCCGCTGCTGTTCGACGTCGACTCGATCCCCTTCCCGCACGAAGGTATGGAGCAGACGACGCTCGACGCACTTGAGGCCGCTTGCAAAGCCAAGCCTGCCGCTTTCATCGTCGAACCGCTCATCCTCGGCGCGGGCGGTATGCTCATCTACCCCGCATGGGTGCTCGCTGAGATGCGGGCTATTTGCGCGCGCCATGGAGTCCTGTTCATCGTCGATGAGGTGATGAACGGCTGGGGCCGCACCGGCACGCGCTTCGCATGCGATCAGGCGGGCGTCATCCCCGACATCCTCTGCCTGTCGAAAGGATTGACCGGCGGATCGCTCCCGCTCGCGGTGACGCTCTGTATCGAGCCGGTTTTCGCCGCGCATCTTTCCACCGACCGCAGCAAAACCTTTTATCATTCGTCGAGCTATACCGCGAACCCCATCGCCTGCGCCGCGGCGAACGCGAACCTCGCCATCTGGCGCGACGAACCGGTGCAGCAGCGCATCGACACGCTGGCCGAAGCACAGGCCGCGCACCTCGCCATCCTTTCGCACGATCCGCGCGTCGGCAATCCCCGGCGCCTCGGCACAATCGCCGCGCTCGACGTGGTGGTGCCCGATGCGGGCTATCTTTCCAGCCTCACCCCGCGGCTGTCGGCCTTTTACCGCGATCGCGGCGTCCTCCTCCGCCCGCTCGGCAACACCATCTATGTGATGCCGCCTTATTGCACCGACGCGCAGGAACTGGGACAGGTATGGGACGCGATCGCGGCGTCGCTCGATTGCGTCTGACACCCCGCACCGCTCAGCCTAGGTTCAGCGTCGCCCGGCTATCGGCGGATTACAAATGGCTCCAATGGCGGATTGCGCTGGACCATCGGGCGTTTCCGCTGATACGGAGCGTCCGGACCTTCTCGAATAGGGTAAAGATGACCAAATTTTCGACCATGACCGGCCTGATCGCACTGGCGACCGCCGGAGTGACCCCGGTGCTCGCGCAGACCGTCGCCGACGCCGAAGTGCCGACGACCAGCCTGAATATTCCGGGCAATGTCCAGCTTTACGGTGACAATCAGTCCAATGTCTATCGCCCGTCGGCGACGGTCAATGGCGAGATCATCACCGCGACCGACATCGAGCAGCGGATGGCGCTGATCCGCATCGCCAACAATGATGTCGAACTGCCGCCGGAAGAAGAACAGCGGCTGCGCAACCAGGTGTTCAGTAACCTGATCGACGAAAAATTGCAGATCCAGGAAGCGCGCGCCGCCGACATCACGATCGACGAAAATGTCGTCAACGACCAATTCGCTCGCCTTGCCACGCGCTTCAAGCAGACGCCCGAACAGTTCACGGCCTATCTGGCGTCGAAAGGGTCGTCGGCGGCCGCGGTGAAGCAACAGATCCGCGGCGAATTTGCGTGGGACCGGCTGCTGTCGCGCAACATCCAGTCGACGACCAACGTTTCGACCGAAGAGGTCGACCTTATCGTCAAGCAGATGGAAGCCTCAAAAGGCCAGGACGAATTCCACCTCGGCGAAATCTATCTGTCCGCGACCCCCGACAATATCGCCGCGGTCACCGAAAACGCCCGGAAAATCATTCAGGCACTGCAGGCCGGTGGCAGCTTTGCCGCCTATGCGCGCCAGTTTTCCGAGGCTTCGACCGCGGTCGTCGGCGGCGACCTCGGCTGGGTCAAGGCGGCGCAGCTTCCCGGATCGATGGGCGAAGCCGCCATGCAGATGCAGCCCGGTCAGCTCGTCGGACCGATCGAAGTGCCCGGCGGCGTCTCGATCATGTTGCTGATCGACCGGCGGCAGGTTCTCACCGCCGACCCGCGCGATGCGGTGCTCAGTCTGAAGCAGATTTCGCTCGATTTCCCGGAAGGAACGACCGAGGCGCGCGCATCCGAACTCGCCGCCCAATTTGCCCAGGCGACGCGAACGATCGCCGGTTGTGGCGCTGCCGACGCGGTGGCGCAGCAATTGGGTGCCAGCGTCGTATCGCGCGATAATATCGCGATGCGCGCGTTACCCGCTCCGCTTCAGTCGACGCTGGTCAATCTGCAGATTGGCCAGACGACGCAGCCTTTCGGTGCCGCGAACGAAGGCGTCAGCGTCCTCGTGCTCTGCGGCCGCGACATGCCGGAGACAGCGACCGCGCCGAACCTCGAGCAGATCGAGGCAAAGCTGCTGGAGGACAAGGTCAACAAGCGGGCCCAGCGCTATTTGCGCGACCTGCGCCGCGACGCGGTGATCGAATATAGCTGATGCCGATGCGTGACTATCGGCGCCCGATCGCGGTCACCATGGGCGACCCGGCGGGCGTCGGCCCCGAAGTGACCGCGCGCGCCTGGGCCGCGCGCCGCGACCATGATCTGCCGCCCTTCGTCGCCATCGGCGACATCGCTGCGATCGAGGCGGTCTGGGACGGCCCGGTCGCACGCGTCGGCGACATGGACGAAGTAGGCCGCACCTTTGCCGGGGCACTGCCCGTCTGGCATCTTGAAAACAGCGGCCCGCTGACCCCCGGCTCGCCGACGGCAGCCGGGGCGACCTGTGCGCTGCACGCGCTGGAAACGGGCATTGGGCTGACGCGCAATCAGGCGAGCGCCGCACTCGTCACCGGCTCCGTCTCGAAACATGCACTGCACGGCATTGGCTATACGCACCCCGGACAGACCGAATTCATCGCCGAACGCTGCGGCGTGACCGCGACCAACGCGGTCATGATGCTCGCGGGGCCGTCCTTGCGCGTCGTGCCGCTGACGGTGCATATTCCGCTTGCCGAGGTTCCCGAGCGGCTGACGAGCGACCTCATCGTCGCCAAGGCGCGGATCGTCGCGCGCGGGCTGCGCCGCGATTTCGGCATCGAGACGCCGCGGATCGCGCTCGCGGGGCTGAACCCCCATGCCGGGGAGAGCGGACAGCTCGGCGACGAGGAAATCCGCATCATGCAGCCCGCGGTCGCGCAGCTGGCGGACGAGGGCCTCATTGTCGATGGTCCCCTCGCCGCCGATGCGCTCTTTGCCCCTGCTATTCGCGATCGCTACGACGCGCTGCTCTGCTGTTATCACGATCAGGCGCTGGCGCCGTTCAAGGCGCTGCATTTCCACGACGGCGTCAATCTGACGCTGGGGCTGCCGATCATCCGCACCTCGCCCGACCATGGCACGGCGTTCAATATCGCGGGCACGGGGCAGGCCGACCCCGGCCCGACGATCGCCGCGATCGCAATGGCCGCGCGCATGGCCGCGGCGCGCGAACGCCACTGCGCCCCGGCAAAGTGACCACCCCGGTCCGGACTCCGCTGCCGCCGCTGCGCGAAACGGTGCGCGTCCACGGTTTGTCGGCCAGCAAGGCGCTGGGGCAGAATTTCCTGTTCGACGAACAATTGCTCGATCGCATCGCCGCGATCCCCGGAAACCTCGACGGCGCGACGGTGTTCGAGGTCGGCCCCGGTCCGGGCGGTCTAACGCGCGCGCTACTCCGCGCGGGAGCCAAGGTCATCGCGGTCGAGCGCGACGACCGCTGCCTGCCCCTGCTCGCCGAGCTGGCGGAGGCCTTTCCGGGGCAGCTTGACGTCATCGCCGACGACGCGATGGCAGTCGATGTCGATGCGCTGACCGGCGGCGCGCCTTATCATATCGTCGCCAACCTGCCCTATAATGTCGGCACGGCGCTGTTCACGCGCTGGCTTGAGCCCGCGGCGTGGCCGCCGCGCTGGCTGTCACTGACGCTGATGTTTCAGCAGGAGGTTGCCGAACGCATCGTCGCGCCGGTCGACACCAACGCTTTTGGTCGGCTCGCCGTGCTCGCGCAGTGGCGTGCAAATGCGAAGATCGCGATGAAGGTGCATCGTTCGGCCTTTACTCCGCCGCCCAAGGTCATGTCGGCGATCGTCCATGTGACGCCCGCCGACCAACCCGAAGGCATCGACCCGCGCCTCCTGTCGCGCCTTACCGAAAAAGGCTTTGGCCAGCGCCGCAAGATGCTGCGGCAGAGCCTGAAGGGCGTCGAGGGTGCCGTCGCCGCCGCCGAAGCGTTGGGAATCGACCCGACGCGCCGCGCCGAAACGGTGAGCGTGGCGGAGTGGGTCGCGTTGGCGCGTACGCTGGGTCGCTGAACCGAGTTGGAAGTGGTTGGCCGCCGCGAAGTCAGTGGCAAGCGGTTGCGGAAACACCCCAAAGGTCAGGAAAGATCAGCCTTGCGCGGCCGCCATGGCTCAGGGGGTCGCGGCGAAATTTTCTCAAAGGTCAGTAAAAGTCAGCCTAATGCGATTTGTCGATCGGCGGCGGTGGCAATCGCTTTTGTCCATATTGAAGGAGCGGGGTGAACGCTGGCATAGCCAGATCATGTAGGACAGCGTTTTTTTTCGCGGTGAACGTCGGCTTTGGGGTGTGAGCTGCCCTATAGCTCCGTCATGCTGAACTTGTTTCAGCATCCATGGCCTGACCTCTGATCCGGCGCTGCGACTGGGGAGACGATGGGCCATGGACCCTGAAACAAGTTCAGGGTGACGAGAATTGAGAGGACCGCTTTTGGTCGAAAGCCGACATTCCCAGTTCACTTGGGCCAAGCACACCCTTCGCAGGCGCGCGAATCAATTCTGACCGCTGGCAGGCTTCACCGTGGCGACCACCGGCTTCGGCACCAGCGCTTCGGCGGCAACCACGCGCTTTGACGCGCTCGAGGCGATCGTCTTTTCCAGCGCCGCGACCTGCGGGCATTGGCCCTTGCACACCCGCGTCGCCTCGGCCAGCTTTTCGCGCGCCAGTTCGAGCGCCCCCTTGTCGGCGAGCGCTTCGCCCTCGCCGGTCAGCGCGACGATGTCGTTGGGTTCGAGGATCTGCGCCTCGCGATACAGGCCGATCGCCTTGCCGGGCAGGCCCTGCGCGCGCGCCACCTGCGCCAGCGCAATGATCGCCGAGCGATTGCGCGGATCGGCCGCGAGCGCCGATTCATAATAATCGATCGCAAGGTTCAGGTCGCCTGCTTCCTGCGCCTGCTGCCCCTCGGCCTGAAGCGCGATCGAGCGCGGGAGGATGTCGTTGTCGGCACGCTGGGCATCGGAGGCGGTCGGCAGGCTGGCCAGGACAAGACCGGCGCCAATGGCCAGTAAACTGATGCGCATCGCATTCTCCCATCGCTTGATTGAGGGGGATGCTAACATGGCGATGTCAGCCGTGCGAGAAAAAATCCGTCGCAGCCTTCATGCGCCGGAGTCAGCAGGAAACCGCCGCCCGCTGCGCGCCCGATGCCCGCGGGAAGATAGCCCGCGTCCGCCGTCCAGCCCGGATTCCGGTTCAGAAAATCATCCACCTGTGCCCGCCCCTCGCGCGCGATGACCGAGCAGACAGCATAAAGGAGTTTGCCGCCGGGCGCCACAAGATCGGCGGCGATGTCGATCAGCTTTGCCTGGTCGGCGAGATGGCTTTCGAGCCGCGCCGGGGTGAGTCGCCAGCGCAGTTCGGGGCTGCGCCGCCAGGTGCCGCTGCCCGAGCAGGGCGCGTCAACGAAGACGCGATCCGCCCTCCCCTGCCAGTCGGCCAGCATCGCGCTTTCCTGCCCCGGGTTGAGCAGCCGTGTCTCGATGCGCGTTGCGCCCGCCCGTTCGGCGCGTGGGGGAAGCTGCTGAAGCCGCGCGCGGTTCGTGTCGCAGGCGAGGATGTCCGCATCGTTCGCGGTCAGCGAGGCGATCGCAAGCGTCTTGCCGCCGCCGCCGGCGCAAAGGTCGACGATCGCCTGCCCGGGCGCGGCGCCCAGCGCTGCCGACGCATATTGGCTTGCGGCGTCCTGCACCTCGAACGCGCCTTCGGCATAGGCCGGGTGCTGAACCGCCGCAGTTTCGGGCGGCAGGCGCCACCCGTCGGGCGCGCCGGGGATCGCCGCGCCTTCGGGAAACAGCGCAGCGAGGTCGCCGCCCGCCGCCTTGATCCGGTTGGCGCGAAGGTCGAGCGGCGCGCGTGTCAGCAGCGCGTCATGCTCATGCTCGCCAACGAGCGGGTCGAAGAGGTCGATCAGCGTCTGGGCGGCAACCCCGGTCTGAGCGCGCGGCTCGTCGGCGGCGATCAGCGCGGGGCCATAAGCCGAACCGTCGAACAGCGCGGCTAGGTCGGGCTGCGCATCGGCAAGCGCGAGCATCGCCGCGCGGCCCGATTCGGGCGCCGAGCGCACGGCGCGAATCGCATCATACACCAGCGCGCGGATCGCGCGGCGGTCCTTCGACCCCGCATAGCGGCGCGCGCGCATCGCGTCGGCAAGGATTGCGTCGGCAGGCGCCCCGCCCTCGCGCGCGGCGGCGGCAATGGCGTCGAGGATTTCGATGGCGGTCTGGATCCGTGCGGCGGGGGTCATGGCGCGATAAAGCCCCTCCCGCTTGCGGGAGGGGTTTGGGGTGGGCCAGCAACGGTTCGGCGGCCCATCCCGCTGCGACTAGCGAGCAAGCTCGCAAGTCTCGCTGCCCCTCCCGCAAGCGGGAGGGGATAGGGAGTGGACGAACGCCCCATCACCTCAACCTGCCGGATAATTCGGCGCCTCGCGCGTGATTGCAACGTCGTGAACATGGCTTTCGCGCAGCCCCGCATTGGTGATGCGCACGAATTTCGCGCGCTCGCGCAAATCCTTGAGGGTGCGGCTGCCGGTGTAGCCCATCGCCGCCTTCACGCCGCCGACGAGCTGGTGGATCACGTCCTTTGCGGGGCCCTTGAACGGCACCTGGCCCTCGATCCCTTCGGGAACCAGCTTCATCTGGTCCTTGATGTCCTGCTGGAAATAGCGGTCGGCCGAGCCGCGCGCCATCGCGCCGACGCTGCCCATGCCGCGATAGCTTTTGTAGGTGCGCCCCTGGAACAGAAAGGTCTCGCCCGGCGCCTCGGCCGTCCCCGCGAGCAGCGAGCCGACCATCACGCTCGACGCGCCGGCTGCCAGCGCCTTGGCGATGTCGCCCGAGGTACGCAGGCCGCCATCGGCGATCACCGGCACGCCCAGCTTCGCCGCCGCCTCGACGCTATCGAGGATCGCGGTCAATTGCGGCACGCCGACGCCCGCGACGACGCGCGTGGTGCAGATCGAGCCCGGACCGATGCCGACCTTCACCCCGTCCGCACCGCAATCGATCAGCGCTTTGGTCGCATCGCCCGTCGCGACATTGCCCGCCAGCACCTGAACCCGGTTCGACAATTTCTTGATGCGTTCGACCGTCTGGCCGACACCCTTGCTGTGGCCGTGCGCGGTGTCGACGACGATCAGGTCGCATTCGGCCTCGAGCAGCGCTTCGGCGCGTTCGACCCCGCTGTCGCCGGTGTTCGTCGCCACCGCGACGCGCAGGCGCCCGCTGGCGTCCTTGGTCGCATCGGGGAAATTCACCGCCTTTTCCATGTCCTTGACAGTGATAAGCCCGATGCAGTGATAATCGTCGTCGACGACGAGCAGCTTTTCGATACGCCGCTGATGGAGCAGCCTCCGCGCCTCGTCCTGCCCGACGCCGGGGCGCACGGTTGCGAGATTTTCGGCGGTCATCAGCTCACGCACCGGCTGGCCCGGATTGTCGGCGAAGCGCACGTCGCGGTGGGTCAGGATGCCGACGAGCTTGCCGCCGGTTTCGACGACGGGAATGCCCGAAATCCGGTGCTGGTCCATCAGCGCGGTGGCATAGGACAGCGGCGCATCAGGGGTGATCGTGATCGGGTTGACGATCATCCCGCTCTCGAACCGCTTGACCTGTCGCACCGCCGCCGCCTGTTCCTCGACCGTCAGATTGCGGTGGAGTACGCCGATACCGCCGATCTGCGCCATCAGGATCGCCATATCGGCCTCGGTCACCGTGTCCATCGCCGACGACAGGATCGGGATGTTGAGGCTGATCTCGCTGGTCAGTTGCGTCGACAGATTGGCATCCGACGGCAGAATGTCCGACGCGGCGGGCACCAGCAGCACATCGTCGAAGGTCAGGCCGGTGAGGATTTCCATGGGTCGCCACTTTCTGCTGCGGGCGGTGCCCAAACCCCGCGCATTTGGGGGCGGCACGCGCGAATCAATTGGTGGCGGCCCATGTAACCAGTCGCGCCCGCGCGCGCCAGTGGGCGGCGACCGATTATTTCGCGGGCGCGGTGACGGTTATCCGACGACCGGCTTGCGGGCTTGAAGAGGGACCAGTAGGCGCGTTCCGTGAGCCCTGAACCGCCCTCCGCGTTCGCGCCCTTTCGCTACCCGGCATTCCGCGCGATCTGGATCGCTAACCTTGCGTCGAACATGGGGTCGATGGTTCAGTCGGTCGCGGCGGCGTGGCTGATGACCGACCTCACCGACTCGCACCTCCTGATCGCGCTGGTGCAGGCGGGAACGACGATCCCGGTGATGCTGCTTGGCATTTTTGCAGGCGCCATCGCCGATAATTTCGACCGGCGGCGAGTGATGCTTGCGGCGCAGACGGCAATGCTGATCGCCTCGGCGGCTTTGACGCTGGCAACCTATCTGGACGCAATTACCCCGCTGACGCTGCTCTTCTTCACGCTCGCGGTCGGCTGCGGCACCGCGCTCAATGGCCCGGCGTGGCAGGCTTCGGTGCGCATACAGGTCGGGCCGAAAGATCTGCCGCAGGCGATCGCGCTCAATACGATCGCCTTCAACCTTGCGCGCAGCGTCGGGCCCGCGCTCGGCGGATTGCTGATCTCGATCGTCGGCACCGCCGCCGCCTTCGGCCTCAACGCACTCAGCTTTATCGCGCTGATCGTCGTGCTGCTCCGCTGGCGTCCCGAAACCGTGCCGCCGCGCCGCACACCGATGCTGTCCGCGATCGCCGCCGGACTGCACTTCTGCGCGCATTCGGATCCGGTGCGCCGCGTGCTGATCCGCGGGTTCGCGTTCGGCTTTGGCGCGGCGGGGTTCCAGGCACTGCTCCCCTCGCTCGTCCGCGACCGGCTGGACGGCACCGAAATCATCTATGGCCTCGGCCTCGCCGCGTTCGGCGCGGGTTCGATTTTCGCCGCGCTGTGGGTCGGTGCGGCGCGCCGCCGCTGGGGCAGCGACCGCGTGGTGACTGCCGCCTCGCTGATCTTTGCCGCCGCGATGCTGCCCGTCGCACTGACCACCAGCCTGCCCGCGTTGATGATCGCCGCCTTCGTCGCGGGCGGCGCGTGGGTATCGACGCTGACGACGCTCAACGTCGCGATGCAATTGCGTTCGCCCGAAGACATCCTCGGCCGCTGCCTGTCGATCTACCAGGCGGTAACCTTTGGCGCGATGGCGCTCGGCGCCTATGCGCTCGGGTCGGTTGCCGATCTGACGTCGCTGCCCGATGCGATCCTTGCGTCGGCGGGCTGGCTGCTGCTCTCGGCGCTCGTTCTGCGCTTCGTTGCGCCGATGCCGCGCCGCGACGAAGGCCGCGTGCTGCCCTGATTGATTAGTCCGCCTCGTCGATCGTAAAGCGGCTGTTGGCCAGTCCAAGTTCGTCGCCGCAATGGCTGCACGCCGCAACCATCCGAAGGTCATGCCCGCACGGGCGGTGCGTGAGCAAAACCGGCGGCCCGCGCTCGTCGGAGAACCATTTGTCACCCCATTGCAGAAGCGCGAGCAGCACGGGGTAAAGATCGCGGCCCTTGGCGGTCAGCCGATATTCGACGCGATCGGCGTGGCTCGAATAGGGGACAGTCTTCAAAATCCCTTGCCGCACCAGTCGTTCGAGCCGGCCCGTCAGGATGTTCGTCGCCATCAGCGTATCGCGCTGAATATCGTCGAAGCGGTTGATGCGCGTGAACATCGCGCGGACGACGAGCGTCGCCCAGCGGTCGCCGAACAGTTCGATCATCGTATCGACCAGCGGCCGTCCGCCGGGACGCCGTGCGCCAACCTCTCCATTGAAACGGCGGCGTTCGTAGTGCGGCACCACCTGCGCCAGCCCCGGTCCTTCGCGCCAGTCGACATCGCGCGGATCGATCTCGGCGCGGCAATGCGCGCACACGGGAACCGGCTCGGTCGCATGACCGCAGCTCGCATGATGCAGCCGGACCTGGAAATCGCGGCTATCGGCCTCCCATTTGTGTTGCCAGCGCAGCATCATCAGGCCGTTGGGAAACTGGTCGCGGCCCTTTTGGGTCAGCACATAATGAAAACCGCGACCGCCCTTCTTGGGCACTTTGGCGAGGCAGTTCTCCTCGACCAGCTTCTTCAATCGTCCGTTGACCACCGAGCGCGCAAGGCCTGTGCGCGCCACAAATTCATCGAAGCTGTGAATTCCGAGGAACGCCTGTTCCATCAGCAGCAGCACGGGCACGTCGCCGACGACATCGAGCGCACGCCAGATCGAGCAGGCCCTGATGGTGCGGTCGTGTTTCACGCGCTTCCCAAGCTAAGACGTCATCCCGGCGAAGGCCGGGATGACGTCTTTATGACAGGGCGGACCGGAATTAAACGATAAGCTCAAAAGCGCCCCGTCAGCTGCACCGCAATCGTGCGCGGGCGATCGACGATACCGTTATAGGCGTTGCCTGCCCCTCCGGTAATCGTCGTTGCCAGCGGCATTGAGCTGGCCGTCTGCAAAATCCGCTGGTTGGTCAGGTTGCGGCCGATCAGCGCCACCTCCCAGCGATCGTCGACCTCCGCCAGCGCCAACCGCGCCCCGAGCTTTACATAACCGTCCTGATGCGTCCGCGGGTCGAGGTTCGCCGCGGCGATAAAGGAGGAGGAGAAGTCGGCGTTGATGTTGAACGCAACCTTCATGCTGCTCGTCACCGGCGTCGTATAATCGAGGTTCAAATTGCCCGACCATTTGGGGCTCAACGCGTTGCGCTTGCCCGAATAGTCGCAAAACCCATTCGGTCCCGGCGTCTGCAAATAATAGCATTGGCCGTCGGTGAAGTTGGTGAATTTGAAGTCGAGATAGGCAACTGCACCGCTGACCGTCAGCCCCGGAGCAAGCGCGGCGCGGAAATCGGCCTCGACGCCCTGCGTGCGCGCTTCGGCGGCATTGCGCACGTTGAAGTTCAGCGTGCCGTCGAAGATATTGACCTGAAGATCCTTGTAGTCGGTCCGATATACCGAAAGATTGAAGGCAATGCTCCGCCCCTTGTATTTCAGGCCTGCCTCGAAATTGTCGGCACTTTCATCCTCGAAAATGAAGGCACCGGGCCGCGCGACGGTCGTCGACGTCGGCAGCGAGTTCGACCTGATGTCGAAACCGCCCGCTTTGGTACCCTTGGCATAGGAGGCGTAGACCATCAGGTCGTCGGTCGCATCATATTGGACATTGACCATCGGGTTGAAGCTGTCTTCGCTGATCTTGCCCGAAATGCTGTGCGCTTCGATATTGAGCGCGCGGAACACGGCCGCGACGACCGGCGCGGGCGCGACGCTGAGCGGTCCCTGGACGATCGCCAGGCTACGGCTACCGCTTTTCTTTTCATGGTTGAACCGCGCACCCGCGGTGATGCGCAGCCGGTCGGTCACCGACAATTCGCCTTGCGCAAAGGCCGAGACCAGGTCCGATTTCTGTGTGTAGTCGCGATCGTTGCTGGTGTCGCCCAGCGCGCTGAACGGCGCGCCGAGCGCGAGAAAGGTGGGATTGAACAGGGTGAAATCCTGCACGTCGAGCTTGGCGTGCTGATAATAGACCCCGGCGATATAGTTGAACGCCTCGGTGCCCGGCGAGGTCAGCCGCAACTCCTGGCTGAACTGGCGATAATCCTCGCGCAAATTGGTGCCGTCGAGGAAGCTGATGCCCGAAAAATCGACGTCGACAATCTCGCGCGTCTTGTAATCGAGCAGCGACGAGACCGAGGTCAGCGTGTGATCGCCAAGTTCCAGATCGGCGTTCAGCGTCGCGCCGAACACCTTGTTCTTGCTCTCATAGCCATTGTCCTCGCGGACATAGTCGGGGTCGGTGCTGACGAAAAAGGGGCCCTGGAAAACGGCATTGTAAACGCCCACCGCGCCGAACACGTCGCGCGGCTGTCCCTTCATTTGGAAGTCCGCATATTCGAGCTTCAGCTCGGCGGCGAATGGCCCGCCCTTGTCGAACTCCAGCTTGCCGCGGAAATAATATTCATCGACGTTGGGCTCGTTGCGGTCGAGTTCCTGATTGTAGAAATAACCGTCCATCGAACGGTGATAGCCGACGACGCGCGCCTCGATACCGTCACTCAAGGGCCCCGAAAGCACGCCGGTCAGCTGGAATTCCTTGTGGTTGAATTCGTAGAGGCCGCTGATCGAACCCTCGAACTCGTCGGTCGGGCTGCGCGTCGTGATATTGACCGCGCCTGCGATCGCATTCTTGCCGAACAAGGTCGGCTGCGGCCCGCGGAGAACTTCGACGCGCTCCATGTCGACCAACGGCAGGCGCGACAGCTGGTCGCGGCCGTAATAGACGCCGTCGACAAACATCGCGACCGACTGTTCGAACCCCTTGTTGTCGCCCGACGCGATGCCGCGGATCGCGATGCGGTTGGCGATCGCGGTCTGGGTGATTTTCAGGTTCGGGACCGACGAGGAAATCTGTTCAAGGTTGGTCTGCCCGTAATTTTCGACCTGCTTGCCGCTGACCGCCGAGATCGAGATAGGCACGTCGGACAGACCCTCGGCGCGCTTTTGCGCGGTGACGATGATTTCCTCGAGCCCGCCCTGATCGTCGGCCGGTGCCGCTTCCTGCGCGAACGCCATACCGGGGCTGACAAGCGCCGACGCAGCGAGCAGCGCAACACAATAGCTCTTCATAAGGATCCTCCCACGCACCATCGTCTTGGCGACCACCGCCCGCGATGTTTTTCTTGCCTTGCGAGTCATAACGGCTTTAAGTATCGTTATGCAAGTGAGATAATTTGAGAGGATATTCGGTGCCGCAACACGGCCTTCCCCCCGCGCTGACGCGCAATCTGCGCCTGCCTGCGATAGCCGCGCCGATGTTCTTGGTTTCGGGACCGGAAATGGTGATCGCGGCGTCGCGCGCCGGGATGATCGGCAGCTTCCCTGCCCCCAATGCGCGGACGTCCGATGATCTGGAGGATTGGGTAAGCCGCATCGACGCGGCGCTGTCGCAGGATGCTGATGCCGCCGCATGGGCGGTCAATCTCGTCGTCCATCCGTCAAACAGCCGCCTGCCCGACGACCTTGCCTGCGTCGTGCGCCACAAGGTGCCGCTGGTCATCACCGCGCTCGGCAGCCCGGCGCGCGTGGTCGAGGATATCCATAGCTATGGCGGGCTGGTGTTCGCCGACGTCAATTCGGTCGGCTTTGCGCGCAAGGCCGCGGCGGCGGGCGTGGACGGACTGGTGCTCGTTGCCGCGGGCGCGGGCGGCCACACCGGCGCGACCGCGGGCTTCGCCTTTGTCGAGGAGGTGCGGCAATTCTGGGACGGCCCGCTTGTGCTCGGCGGCGCCATTTCGACGGGTCACGCGATCCGCGCCGCCGAGATACTCGGCGCCGACCTCGCCTATCTCGGCACGTCGCTGATCGCCTGTGCCGAGAGCATGGCGGTGCCGGGGTATAAGGACATGGTCGTTGCCGCGGGTGCCGAGGACATCGTGCCGTCGAAGGGTATCACCGGCGTGACCGCCAACTGGCTGAAATCGAGCCTGATCGCCGCAGGCTATGACCCCGCGAACATGCCCGAGGACAAGCGCCCGAACTTCTCCGACGCACAGGACGATGCGAAGGCATGGAAGAATGTCTGGTCCGCCGGGCAAGGCGTCGGCGCGGTGCGCGGTGTAGAACCCCTCGCGACCATCGTCGACCGCCTTGTTTCCGAATATGATGCCGCTGCCGCCCGGCCGCGCTTTGCCCCCGCCGAAGGAGCCCTCGCATGACCGCCCAGCTTGTCGATACGATCAAAACGACGATCCAGCCGAACGACCATCCCTATATGAAGGGCGCCTGGCGGCCGACGTACAATGAGTGGAACGCGATCTTCGCCAATGGCGATGCCGAGGTGATCGGCAATATCCCGACCGACATCGACGGAGTCTATGTCCGCACCGGCGAGAACCAGATTCACGAACCGATCGGGCGTTATCACCCCTTCGACGGCGACGGCTTCATCCATTCGATTTCGTTCAAGGACGGCCGCGCCAGTTATCGCAGCCGCTTTGTGCGGACCAAGGGGTTCGAGGCAGAGAAGGAAGCGGGCCGCTCGCTCTGGGCCGGCCTGATGGAGCCGCCGCATAAATCGACGCGCCACGGTTGGGGGGCGCAGGAGTGGCTGAAGGATTCGAGCTCGACCGATGTCGCGATCCATGCGGGCAAGATCATCTCGACCTTCTATCAGTGCGGCGAAGCCTATCGGCTCGATCCGTTCACGCTCGAACAGTTCGGCACCGAAAGCTGGGTGCCGCTCGACGGAATTTCGGCGCATTGCAAGGTCGATCTCGCGACCGGAGAATTGATGTTTTTCAATTACTCCAAGCACGCGCCTTATATGCATTATGGTGTCGTCGGGCCGGACAATAGGCTGAAGCATTATATCCCCGTGCCGCTGCCCGGACCGCGCCTGCCGCACGATATGGCGTTCACCGAAAACTACACGATCCTCAACGACATGCCGCTCTATTGGAACGAGGAATTGCTCGAAAAGCGGCTCCACGTCGTGCAGTTTCACCCCGATCAGAAAACGCGCTTTGCGATCATTCCGCGGCACGGCCAGCCGGAAGACATCCGCTGGTTCGAGGCCGAGCCGACCTACACGCTCCACTGGCTCAATGCGTGGGAGGAAGGCGACGAGATTATCCTCGACGGCTATTATCAGGAAGAGCCTATGCCGAAATCCTATCCCAATGCCCCCGAGGGTTTGGAGCGGATGATGGCCTATCTTGATCAGGGGCTGCTCAAGCCGCGGCTCCATCGCTGGCGTTTCAACCTGAAAACGGGCGAGACCAAGGAAGAACGGCTCGACGAGCGCGATCTGGAATTCGGCATGTTCAACCATCGATATGCGGGCAAACCGTACCGCTATGCCTACAGCGCGATCCCCGAGCCCGGCTGGTTCCTGTTCCGCGGGCTGGTCAAGCACGACCTCGCGAACCGCACGAGTGAGGAGTATGAATTCGGCCCCGGCCGCTTCGGCAGCGAGGCACCGTTCGCGCCGCGGATCAACGCGAAGGACGAGGACGACGGCTATCTCGTCTCCTTCATCGCCGACCTCGAAACCGACAAATCCGAATGCGTGCTGATCGACGCGAAAAATATCGCGGCAGGACCGGTGTGCCGGATCATCCTGCCCGAACGCATCTGTTCGGGAACGCACAGCGTCTGGGCGAGCGGCGACGATATCGGCATGGGCGAAAACAGCGTGCTGGCCGCCTGAGATGATCGTCGCTGGAGAGGACAAAAGGCGGCGTTATCGGGAAAGCGGCTGGTGGGGCGACCAGACCTTCGCCGACCTGTTCGCGGCCAATGCGACGGCGCATCCCGATCGGCTCGCGCTTGTCGATGCGCCCAACCGCGCCGACTTTGCTTTCGGGGAGCCGCAGCGGCTGACCTACGCCGAACTCGCCGCCGAGATTGACCGGCTCGCGGGTGCGCTCGTCAAGGCTGGAATCGGCAAGGACGATGTGCTGCTCGTCCAGCTGCCGAACATCAGTGAATTTGTTGCGCTCTATTTTGCCGCGGCCAAGATCGGCGCAATCGTCAGCCCGGCAGCGGTGCAATATCGCGGCCATGAGTTGAAAGGCATGTTCGGGGTCGTTGAACCCAAAGCTTTTGTCTGCGCCACGCAGGTCAAGGGATGCGATCATGTCGGCGTGGCAACGCCGTTGCTTGATGGCATCCAGTTGATGACCTTCGGCCCCGACGCGCCCGCTGGAGCGCTCGACCTCTCGACCGCCGACGGCGACGCCGACACCCTCTCCGCGCATGTTGCTACGAACCCGGTCGACGCCGACGACATCTTCACCATCTGCTGGACCTCGGGCACCACCGGCGTGCCCAAGGGCGTGCCGCGCAGCCACAACCACTGGATCGCGGTCGCTGCCGCGGGTTATGAGGCGATGAAGGTCGGGCCGGGCGACGTGCTGCTCAACCCCTTCCCGCTCATCAATATGGCGAGCATTGGCGGCATTACGCTGTGCTGGCTGACGAGCGCGGGGACGATGGTGCTGCACCACCCCTTCGATCCGGGCATCTACCTCAAACAAATCGCGACCGAGCGGCCCAGCCTGACGATCGCGCCGCCCGCGGTGCTCAACATGCTGCTCCAGAATGAAGCGTTGCTCGCGTCGGTCGACCTGTCCAGCCTGCGCGTCATCGCCTCGGGATCGGCGCCGCTCGCGCCCGCGATGGTGCGCGGCTTTCAGGAAAAGCTCGGTATCATCATCGTCAATGTGTTCGGGTCGAACGAGGGGATGAGTTTCATCACCGGCGAAGGCGACATGCCCGACCCCGACAAGCGCGCGAGCCTGTTCCCGCGCCGCGGCACCTATTCACGCCCCTATGGTGAGGGCCGCGCGCCCAATATCGAAAGCCGCCTCGTCTCGCCCGGTGGCGGCGATCCGATCGAGAAAGACGGCGTATCGGGCGAGTTGCAAATCCGCGGCCCGTCGCTGTTCGAAGGCTATCACAACGCCCCCGACCGCACCGCCGAAGCCTTCACCGACGATGGCTGGTTCCGCACCGGCGACCTGTTCGAAATCGCCGAGGGCGGCGATTTCTACCGCTTCGTCGGGCGCTGCAAGGATCTGATCATCCGCGGCGGGGTGAACATCTCGCCCGAGGAGATCGACCAGTTGCTCGGCGGGCATCCGCTGCTTGCCGAGGCCTGCGTCTTTTCGCTCCCCGATCCGACGATGGGCGAGCGGATCGGCCTCGCCTATGTCCCGCGCGGCGCCGACGATGTCAGCCTGTCCGACGTGACCGACTATCTCCGCGAAAAAGACCTCGCGGTTTTCAAGCTGCCCGAACGCCTGTTCCGCTTCGACGCTTTGCCGCGCAACGTCACGAACAAGGTGATGCGCAGCGACGTGCGCGAACAGGCGCTCGCCATTCTCGAAAAGGAAGCCTGACATGGCGAAGGACGTCTTCATCCTCGGCGGCGCACAGACCGACTTTTCGCGCAACCTCGAACGCGAGGGCGGCGGGCTATTCGAACTGTTTCGCGACGTCGCCGAAGCGGCATTCGCCGCAACGGGCATCGTACCCAAAGAAGTCGAAACCGCGCATGTCGGCAATTTCGTCGGTGAACTGTTTGCGGGACAGGGACAGCTCGGCGGCTTCTTTGGCCATGTCCATCCCGACCTCGCGGGCGTTCCCGCATCGCGGCACGAGGCTGCCTGCGCGTCGGGTAGCATCGCGATCCTTGCCGCCGCGGCCGAAATCGAGGCCGAACGCTACGGCCTCGCGCTGGTGCTCGGCATTGAGCTGATGCGCAACGTCCCCGGTCAACGCGCCGCCGAATATCTCGGCGCCGCCGCATGGGCGGGCCGCGAGGCGCAGGAGGCGCGTTACCTGTGGCCATATATGTTCGCGCGCGTTGCCGAAGAATATGACGAACGCTTCGGGCTCGACCGCGCGCATCTGCGCGGGATTTCGGCGAATAACTTCGCCAACGCCAAAAAGAACCCGAACGCACAGACGCGCGGCTGGGCGGTCACCGACGAGCATCTCGGTGAGAACGACGAGGTCAATCCGCTGATCGAGGGCAGCCTGCGCAAATCCGACTGCGGTCAGGTCACCGATGGCGCCGCCGCGATCTTCCTCGCCTCTTCTGAAGTCGCCGAAGCCTATGCGAAACGCCGCGGCATCCCGATCGAGAGCATCCCCCGCATCAAGGGCTGGGGCCATTCGACCGCGCCCCTGCTCTATTCGACCAAGGTCGCGGATAGCCGCGGCGAGCCCTATGTCTTCCCCAGCGTGCGCAAGGCGATGATGGATGCGCTGAAGCGTGCCGAGATGCCAGACGTCTACGCGTGCGACGGGGTCGAGGTGCACGACTGCTTCTCGATCACCGAATATATGGCGATCGACCATTTCGGGATCACCCCGCCGGGCGAAAGCTGGCGCGCGGTCGAGGACGGGACGATCGCCTTGGGCGGCAAATTGCCGGTCAATCCGTCGGGTGGCCTCATCGGGCTGGGGCATCCGGTTGGCGCCACCGGGGTGCGAATGCTGCTCGACAGCTGGCGCCAGGTCACCGGCAATTCCGGCGACTATCAGGTCGAAGGCGCACGCAACTTCGCGACCTTCAACGTCGGCGGCAGCGCGACGACGGCGGTCAGCTTCGTCGTCGGCACCTGATTTGGCCGACGTCTATCTGTACGACGCCGTTCGCACCCCGCGCGGCACGGCACGGCCCGACGGCGGGCTCGCCGGATTGAGCCCGCAAGAACTGGCGCGCCAGCAGGCGGCAGCGCTCGCGGCGCGTTGCGGCGAGATTGCCGCGACGCCCGACGCGCTGATCCTCGGCTGCGTGACGCAAAGCGGCACGCAGGGCGGACATATCGCGCTGATCTCGAAACTTCACGCCGGGCTGCCCGACAGCACGGCGGCGCACAGCATCAACAATTATTGCGCATCCGGCCTGTCCGCGATCGGCCAGGCGGTCGCAAAAGTCGCGAGCGGCGAAGCCAAAGCCATCCTCGCGGGCGGCGTCGAGTCGATGAGCGCAACCCCGTTCCTAAGCGACCGCGCCGCGTTCTACACCGACGACAGCCTGCCGCCGCGCGCGCGCTTCGTTCCCCCCGTGCTCGCCGCCGACCGGCTTGCGAACGCCGAGGGCATCACGCGCGCCGACCTCGACGCGGTCGCCCTCGCCTCGCAGCAAAAGGCGGCCGCGACCGACACCGACACCGCGCTCCAAAAGTCACGCATCGCCACGGGACCGCTCACCGGCGAGGAATGCATCCGCCCGCAAACCACGGCGGAATCGCTCGCCGCCACGCCGCCTGCGTTCGGCGAATTGCAGCAGCAATATGCCAGCGCGCTCGAAGGTACGACGTTTTCGCCGTTGCACAGCATCGCCCACGCCCCGCCAATCTGTGACGGCGCGGGGCTTGCGCTGGTGGGCGCCGAAGGACTTGTTCCTGCCCCGCGCGCGCGCGTCATCGCTTTCGCCGAAAGTGGCGGCGATCCCGCGGCTTCGCTGACCGCGGGTTTTGCCGCGATGGACAAGGTGCTGGCGCGCGCTGGGCTGACGCTCTGCGATATGGATCGTATCGAGTTTATGGAAGCATTCGCCGTCACCATCGCCAAATTCCTGCGTGAGCGCGACGCCGATCCGGCGCGGGTCAATGTCAGCGGCGGGCATCTGGCCAAGGGGCATCCGATGGGGGCGAGCGGCGCGATCCTGACCTCGACCCTGCTCGACGCGCTCGATGCTTGCGGCGGGAAATATGGGCTGGTCGTGCTGACCGGTGCGATGGGGGTTGGCGCGGCGATGGTGGTGGAGCGGGTCGAGGCGTAAAGCTTGTCGCGATTCCAATCGTGTGAGTCCAAGTTTCCTCTCCATTGATGGGGGAGGCAGCGAGACTTGCCAGCTTGCTGGCTTAGTCGCAGCGGTGGGGGTGCGCTCTCGGCCCGAAACCTGGGTGCAAGGACGCACCATCACCCCCATCCAACTCCGCCTAATCGCTTCGCGATAAGGCTGCGTATCCTTCCCCCATCAAGGGGGAAGGTCGAGCCGCTCCCGACAAATCCCCATTGCACCTGCGCGCTATTCCGCTATGGGCGCCCGGTGCGGGGCTTGCCCCGCGCATGATCGCGCCGGTGCCCGAAAGGGCTTAAAATGGGAACGCGGTAACGGGGTTCTTGCCGAACCCCCGAAGCCGAGGCTGTCCCTGCAACTGTAAGCGGCGAGCGAGATGCACCGATCCGAAGCCTTCGGATCAGCCACTGGGGCAACCTGGGAAGGCGTGCATCGAGCCGTGACCCGCGAGCCAGGAGACCTGCCGGCGTGGGTCGCTCACTGCCATGGTCCAGGGAAAGGCCGCGGCACGGAGAATTCCGTCGAGCGACGACCAAGCGGCTGGAGCCGCTTCGGTGTCGGAGCCGCAGGCATTTACGCCGCTTGCGACGCCGACATCGGTCGATCGCGTGCGCGTTTCGGCAGGCTCCGCCTTCGTTGCCGGCGTGCGGGAGTCTCCCATGTTGAAATATTCGAGCATATCTCTTCTCGCCCTTGTCGCTGCGACGCCCGTCGCCGCGCAGGACAATATCCGTTCAGACGACATCGTAGTCATCGCGTCGGGCATCGAACAGTCGAAGGACGAGGTCGGCCAGGCGATCACCGTGATCGACGCCGAAACGATCGAGACACGGCAGACGACCGATGTCGTCGACCTGCTCGCCACGACCCCCGGCATCCGCTTCAACCGTACCGGCAGCACTGGATCGGTCGCGGGCATCTCAATCCGCGGGGCGGAAACGACGCAGACTTTGGTGTTGATCGACGGCGTCAAGGTCAACGACCCGAGCGGCATCGGCGACGGTTATGATTTCGGCCATCTGCTGACCGGCAACATCCACCGCATCGAGGTGCTGCGCGGTTCCAATTCGGTCGTTCACGGCAGCCAGGCAATCGGCGGCGTCGTCAACCTGATGACCGCCACCACCGAAGGAGGCTTCACCGGCCGCGCATCGGCCGAATATGGCTATAGCGATACGGTGAATGCGAAAGCCGATGTGTCGGGCACGACCGGGCCAGTGTCGGGCGGCATCGGTGCCGCCTGGTTCCGCACCGACGGCATTTCATCGGCGGCGGTCGGCACCGAGCGCGACGGATATGAAAATGTCGCGGGCAATGCGCGGCTGAAGGTCGCGCTGGGCGACGCGCTGAGCCTCGACCTGCGCGGCTATTACATCAGCGCCGACCTCGATTATGACAGCTTCTTCGGCGCTCCGGCCGACAGCGCCGACGTCGCCAAGCTCGATCAATATGTCGGCTATGCCGGACTCAACCTCGGCCTGTTCGACGGCCGCTTCACCAGCCGCGCGGCGGTGACATGGATGCGGAACGAGCGCGATTATTTCTTCATGCGCGGCACCGCCCCCGACTATGGCTACAAGGGTACCAACCTGCGTTTCGAATATCAGGGCGTCGTGGCTCCCGTCGACACCGCCAAGCTGGTGTTCGGTTACGAGCATGAACGGCCCGATTATGATTTCTTCGGGTTCGGTTCGACCGACAGCCAGGAGGCCAAGATCGACAGCGTTTACGCGCTGGGCATCGTCCAGCCAGTTGCAGGCCTGTCGCTGTCGGGCGGCGTCCGTCACGACGACCACAGCCAGTTCGGCGGTGCCACAACGCTTGGCGCCAACGCCAATTATTCGCCCAACAATGGCGCGACCAACGTCCGGCTGAGTTATGGCGAAGGGTTCAAGGCACCGTCGCTCTATCAACTCTACGACAGCTTCAGCGGCAATGCGGCGCTGCGCCCCGAACGCTCGAAAAGCTATGACGTCGGCGTCGACCAGAGCCTCGCCGACGGCCGCGCGCTGGTTTCGCTCACCGCCTTCCTGCGCAACACAACCAACCAGATCAACTATGACAATGCGACCTTCACCTACGGCAATATCGATCGCACGCGCGCCAAGGGGATCGAGGCGACGCTGGCGCTGCGTCCCGTCGACGCGCTGAACGTCACCGCATCCTACAGCTATATCGACGCGCGCGACCGGTCGGGGCGCCCCGCGTTCGACGGCAAGCGGCTGCCGCGCCGCGCCGACCATGCGGTCAGCCTGTCGGCCGACTATGACTGGTCGTTCGGCCTATCGACGGGCGCGACGGTCACGCTGGTCGGCGACAGTTTCGACAATGCGGCCAACACGGTGCGGCTCGACGGCTATGCGCTCGCCGGGGTGCGCGCGTCGTTCGCCATCACCGAGCGGATCGAAGTCTATGGCCGCGTCGATAATCTGTTCGACGCCGATTATGCGACGGCGTTCAATTATGGCACCTATGGCCGCGCCGTCTATGGCGGCGTGCGGGCGCGGTTCTGATTGGCGCGGCGCTGCCGGTTACGGCCGGCAGCGCCCGTTCGGCAGGGGATGAGCATGGGCGGGATAGCGACATGACGGTGGTTAAGCCGTTGCTGGTCGGCGCGGTGCTCGCAGGCGCGCTGTCGGCAGCGCCGGTGGATCGCGACGCCCCGCACCAGAACAGCAGGCCGCAGCGCACCCTGTCGCTGAACCTCTGCACCGATCAGTTGCTGCTCGCGCTCGCCGATCGTGGCCAGATCGCGGGGCTGACGCACAATGTGGCCGATCCCGAGCTCTCTGCGGTGCCCACGCTCGCGCGCGGCCTGCCGCTGCACCGGGGTTCGGCCGAGCAGCTACTCACGACGAACCCCGACCTTGTCGTCGGAATGCCGGCCAGCGGCAGCGCACCGCTCGCCGCGCTTCCGCGCGAGCATTATCCGCTGCTCGACGTGCCCCACGCCAACCGCATCGAAGACATTTATCGCGCGATCCGCCAGACCGCCGCCGCGGTCGGCCACCCCGAACGCGGCGCGGCGCTGATTGCCGACATGCAGCGCGAGCTGGCCGTCCTTCCCAGCCCCGGCCGCGGCCGCGTTGCGGCCTATTATCAGCGCCGCGGTTATATGACGGGCACCGGCACGCTGGTCGACGATCTGATGACGCGCGCGGGCCTGGTCAACCTGGCCGCCACGCTCGGCAAGCCGCCGCTGGCGCAGGTCAGCCTCGAGGAAATGGTCGCCGCCGATCCTGATTTCCTGATCGTCGAAAGTGCGACCGATACCGTCAGCGATCAGGGAAGCGAAATGCTGCACCATCCGGCGCTGAAACATATTCCGCGCATCTCGATCCCGCAGGCATGGACGGTGTGCGGCGGCCCGGCCTATGTGCGCGCGGCGCGCAGCTTCGCGGCGCAGATTGCGCAGCACGACGGCCGCGGCGCATGAGCCGCATCGCCCTTCCGCGCTGGTCGTTGATGAGTGGTCTCGTCGCGCTCACCGTGGTGGCGGCCGTCGCGTCGCTGCTCTTCGGCACGGTCGATCTGTCGCTCGGCCGCCTCTTCGCTGCTGCGACCGGCGACGGCGACCGCATCGCGGCGATCATCCTGTTCGAGCTGCGCCTGCCGCGCACCTTACTCGCGCTGGCCATCGGCGCGATGCTCGGGCTCGCGGGTGCGGCGTTGCAGGGCTATTTGCGCAACCCGCTCGCCGAACCCTCGGTGCTCGGTACGTCGAACGCCGCGGCGCTCGGCGGCGTCGCGGCGCTTTATTTCGGGCTCACGGAATTGCATCCGGCGATGCTGCCCCTGCTCGCCACCGGCGGCGCACTCGCCTCGCTCGCGCTGCTCGTGTTGCTGGCGGGCAAGGCCGAAAGCCCGCTCACCCTGATCCTCGCCGGCATCGCGGTGGGCGCGCTTGCGGTCGCGGGAACCAGCCTCGCGCTCAACCTGTCGCCCAATCCCTTTGCGGCGATGGAGATCATGACCTGGCTGCTCGGCAGCCTCGAGAACCGGTCCTTCGGCCATCTGTGGATCGCGCTCCCCTGTATCGCGGTCGGCATGGTGATGCTGCTGTGGAACGGCCGCGCGCTCGATGCGCTGTCGCTGGGCGAGGATGCGGCGCAGGCGCTGGGCACCGACCTTGGGCGCACGCGCGCGCGGCTGCTGCTCGGCACCGCGATCGGCGTCGGCGGCGCGGTCGCGGTGTCGGGCGCGATCGGTTTCGTCGGGCTGATCGTGCCGCACTTGATCCGCCCCTTCACCGACCGCAGCCCGTCGGCGATCCTGCTCCCCTCGGCGATCGGCGGCGCGGCGCTGCTGACGCTCGCCGACATCGGCGTGCGCGTCATCCCGGCGACGAACGAGCTCAAGCTCGGCGTCGTCACGGCTTTCCTCGGCGTGCCGGTCTTCCTTGTCCACCTGATGCGGGAGCGGCGCCTGTGGTGACCCTCTGCCTCCAGCATGTCGGGGTCACGCTCGGCCGCCGCGCCGTCCTGCACGACGTCAGCGCCGCCTTCGTCCCCGGCACGCTGACGGCCATCGTCGGCCCGAATGGCGCGGGCAAGTCGACGCTCGTGCGCGCTTTGCTTGCGCTGATCCCCGCCACCGGATCGGTGCAGGTCGATGGCGTCGAGGCCGCCGCAATGCCGCGCGCCGAGCTTGCCCGCCGCATCGCCTATGTCCCGCAGGGGCAGCTGCTGCATTGGCCGCTGACCGTCGAACGCCTCGTCGGGCTCGGCCGCCTGCCGCACCTGGCTCCGATGTCGCGCATCAGCGACGCCGACACCGCCGCCATTGAACGTGCGATGGCGCGCGCCGACGTCCTGCACCTGCGCGATCGCGTTGCCACCGAATTGTCGGGGGGCGAGCGGGCGCGCGCAATGTTTGCCCGCGCCCTCGCGGTCGAGGCGGCGGCGCTGATCGCCGACGAGCCGCTCGCCAGCCTCGACCCCGGGCACCAGATCGACGTCATGGAGCTGCTGCGCGGCGAAGCGGCGGCGGGCGGCACGGTGATCGCGGTGCTGCATGACCTCAGCATGGCGGCGCGCTATTGCGACCGCTTGCTGCTGATCGACGGCGGGCGAGTGGTGGCCGTGGGCCCGCCCGCCGACGTGCTGACAGCCGAACGACTGCGCGCAGTTTACGGCATCGATGCGCGCGTCGACAGCGGCGGGGCATGGCCCGCGATCACGACGCTGGGGCGCGCGCCTTCAGGTCGCTGACGGACCCGAAGCAAGTTCGGTGCGCACAAAATCGACCGAGCGACCCGGCTTCGCCAGCCGCGCCGCGCCGAGCAGGCGGTTCCAATAGGTTTCGGAGCCATCGGCCAGCCGCCATTCGTGAAGCCGCCGCGAAAAAAGCTGAAGGTCATGCTCTTCGCTGATCCCGATCGCACCGTGGACCGCATGCGCCGTCGCCGCGATGGTCGCCGCAGCCCGGCTGGCAACCGATTTGGCAGTGGCGACGGCGGCAAGCGACGGCGGAAAGCCGCCTGCGCAGCCGATCTGCGAGGCGATGCGCGCCGCAACCGCTTCCTCCGCCATCACCGCCATCTGTTGCTGCAACGCCTGCTGGCGCCCGATCGGCTTGCCGAACTGGACGCGCTCGTTTGCATAGTGGGCGGTCATCGTCACCAACCGGTCGGCCGCTCCGGCAATCAGCGCGGCGCGCAGCAATGCGCCGAGCGCGCGTAGCCCGGCCGCGGGCGCCGCAAAACCCTGGCTCAGCGGCGGGCAGCTTATCCGCGCCGCCAGGCTGCCGACAACGCCAGTCGCGGCCGCCATGCCGGGCGCCAGCGCGACCAGCCCGACCTTTCCGCCCTGCTCGATCAGCGCGTGGCGCGCGACCAGCCCGCACGGCGCCACCACCGCCTGCCCCGCCTCGGCGACCGCGAGCACGATCGGGCCGTCGGGGATCGGCACGCCCGCCTCAGCCAGCAGCGCCCGCGCGATCATCGTCTCGCCAACCGGCAGCGGCACGGCGTGGCGGCCAAGCGCCTGCCACAAGGGCTGCACCGCCGCCGCGGGAAGCCCAAAGCCGCCCGCCGCTTCGGGGACGAGCGCGTCGAGAAAGCCCGACGCCGCAACGGCATCCCACATCGCATCCGCAGGCCCGCCGCCCTCGATCGCGCGCACCGCCGCGGGCGATGACGCAGCTTCGAGCCTCCGGTCGAAGGGTTCGAGGAGATCGGAAAAGTCCATCAGCGCAGCCCCATTCCGCGCGCGATGATCCCGCGCAAGATTTCGCGTGTTCCGCCACGCAGCGAAAAGCTGGGCGCGATATGCGTGACATACAGCAGCGTTCGATAGAGTTCGGCATCGACCGGTTCATCGGGGTGACTCGCCAGATCGTCGCCGATCGCGGCCGGCAGCTCCTGTTCGAAGCTGGTACCCAGATCCTTCACCAGCGATGCTTCGACCACCGGGCTTTCGCCAAGCGCGAGCCGCGCGGTGCACGCGATCGACATGGCGCGCAAGGTGCCGAGCCGCGCGGTAAAATCCCCGACGCGCGCGAGCGTCGCGGGATCATCGCGGCCGACGCCTTGCAAATGTTCGATCCAGGCGTCGAGCAGGACGACGCTCGAATAGATGCGCTCGGGCCCGCTGCGTTCGAAGGCGAGTTCGGCGGTCACCTGCGCCCACCCCTCACCCTCGTTTCCGACCAGCGCGTCGGCGGGCAGGTCGACATCCTCGAAAAACACTTCGGCGAAATGCGCATCGCCGGTCAGATCGACGATCGGCCTGATGTTCACGCCAGGGGCCTTGAGGTCGATGATGAGCTGCGACAGCCCGCGCTGGCGATCGTCGCTGCTGCCCGAGGTGCGGACGAGCGCGATCATATAATCGCCGTGCATCGCATTGGTCGTCCAGATCTTCTGCCCGTTCACGCGCCATCCGGCCGCAGTGCGCTCGGCGCGCGTGCGCACGCTGGCAAGGTCCGACCCCGATCCCGGCTCGCTCATCCCAATGCAGAAGACGAGCTCGCCGCGGCAGATGCGCGGGATAAATTTCTCACGCTGCGCCTCGGTCCCATAGTTCAGGAGCAGCGGCGCGCTCTGCCGGTCGGCGATCCATTGCGCCGCGACGGGCGCCCCCGCCGACAGCAGCTCCTCGACAACGACGAACCGCGCAAAGGGCCCCCGCCCGCCGCCGCCATAGCGCTCGGGCAATGTCAGCCCGAGAAACCCTGCTTCACCAAGCCGACGCGAAAAGGCCCGGTCGAACCCCGACCAGGATCGTGCGCGGAGATCGGCGGGTGCGACCGCTGCCGCATCGGCAACCGCGCGGATCGCGGGGCGCAGCGCCTCATCCTCTTCGGGAAGCCCGGCAAGGACCAGTGTATCGAACAAGTTGGCTCTCCCTGACTTCGGTGCGGTAAACGCGTCGGCGCCCCCGGCAACATACGCGCCTCTGGATCAGATAATTTGCGAGACGTCGAGAGTTCGTTTCGTACCATCGGCTCGGTTCGAAACAATGGGCCAACCTGGCCTGTTACGCCAACGTGCGCGGCCAATGTCCAAGGATGCCGGGCCACGCGCCAATCGGACACCTGCGATCGTCCCATCTTCACCTGTCCCAAAATGGTTCCCATTGTATTGTCAATGGAATTGACGTTCGTGCACAAATGGTTATCTCTTCAAACCGTCTTCGGCGAATCGCGCGACCCGGTTCGTCGAGGGGGGAGCATAACAATGCCGGAAAGGCCGCGTCTGAATGGTGCGGCCTTTTTGGCGTCCGGCGCATTGCTGGTCGATCTGATTGCTCACACAGCCGAACCCTCTCCGGCCCCGCCTCTGCCGTTCCAAGCGAATCATGCCAGACCAGCGGAACGAAGCGGCGCCTTCCGCGTCTGGATCCCATGGCCCGACGCAGCGTTCCCGCCCGCATCAAAGGCGCCACCCGGCCCGGACGCCCCCCTGCTTTCCGGCCGCTGCAGCTCGCGCGGCTCGTCGACACCGTCCCTTCGGGCAACGCCTGGCTGCATGAAATGAAATATGACGGATACCGTCTGCTCGTTGCGGTCGGCGGCGGCGAGGCGCGCGCCTATACGCGCTCGGGGCTCGACTGGTCAGAGCGTTTTGCGCCGCTGCTTGCCGCCGCGGCCGCGCTCGACGTCGAAAGCGCGCTGATCGACGGCGAGGCGGTCGTTCTCGACGCCGATGGGCGTTCCGATTTCCAGGCGCTACAGAACGCCCTCAAAAGCGACGCCTCGGTGATCGACTATTATGCTTTCGATCTGCTCGAACTCGATGGGGCGGATCTGACGGGCCGGCCGCTGATCGAACGCAAGGCGCGTCTCGAAGCGATTGTCCCCGGCACGGGCCGCATCCGCTATTCGGAACATATCGAGGGCGGCGGCGAGGAGCTTCTCGCACGCTTCTGCAAGGCGGGGCTCGAAGGGGTCATCTCGAAGCGCGCCGGCAGCCGCTATGTCGGAGCACGCTCGGGCAACTGGCTTAAAATCAAGTGCGTCCGGCGTCAGGAGTTTGTGATCGTCGGCTGGACGCCCTCGGACAAGGCGCGCAGCTTTCGTTCGCTGATCCTTGGCCTCCACGAGAATGGCACGCTGCGCTATGCTGGCAAGGTCGGGACGGGTTTCGACGCGGCCGAGCTGCGCCGTCTCGAGGCGTTAATGAAACCGCTCGCGCGCAGAAGTCCAACGGTACACGCGCCGCGCGCAGAAGTACGCGATGCGCGCTGGATCGAACCCCGACTTGTTGCCGAAATCGCCTATGCCGAACGCACACGCAAGGGAACGCTGCGCCATCCCAGCTATCTCGGGCTGCGCGAAGACAAGAGAGCGCAATCGATCGAGTTCGAAACCGAGGAGGATGTCACCATGGCAAGCGAACCGGCGGCGGTACCGATCAGCAGCCGCGACCGCGTCATCTTTCCCGAGGCAGGCGTCACCAAGGGCGACCTCGCGGACTATTACGCCGCGATGGCGCCGGTGATGCTCCCCTGGGCGGGCTCGCGCCCGATCAGCCTCGTGCGCTGTCCGCAGGGCCGTGCCAAAAAATGCTTCTTCCAGAAGCATGACACAGGAAGCTTCGGCGAAGCGGTCAAGCATGTCGCGATCGAGGAGAAGGACGGCGAGACCGAGCCCTATATCTATGTCGACACGCCCGAAGGGCTGCTGAGCTGCGTCCAGATGGGAACGATCGAATTTCACGGCTGGGGCGCGCGCATCGAGGATATCGAAAAGCCCGACCGTCTCGTCTTCGATCTCGATCCCGACACCGGGCTCGACTTCGCGGCTGTGCGCGCCGCCGCCTTTCGCTTCCGCGAGATTCTGACGTCGCTCGGCCTGCAAAGCTTTCCGATGCTGACCGGCGGCAAGGGGGTGCATGTGATCGCGCCGCTCGTGCCGCGCGCCGATTGGGACGAGGTCAAGGATTTTGCCCGCCGTCTTGCGCTCGCTGCCGCGCAGGCCGACCCCGACAAATTTACAGCTGCGTTGCCCAAGGCGAAGCGCAAAGGAAAAATTTTCGTCGACTATCTGCGCAACCAGCGCGGCGCGACCGCGGTGATGCCCTATTCGGCGCGCGCCCGCGAAGGCGCGCCCGTCGCCGCGCCCCTCACATGGAAGGAAATGGCGACGATCGACAAACCCTCGCATTTTCACGTCACCGACGCTGCGACCTTGCTCAAGCGCGCGCACTCGAAGGCACTCGCCGGTTGGGGACGCGCCGAGCAGGATCTGCCCGACCTGTGAAGATCGCCACTTATAATGTGAACGGGATCAACGGCCGCCTTCCCATTCTCCTCAAATGGCTGGAGCTGGCGAAGCCTGATATTGTCGTCCTCCAGGAGCTGAAGGCCCCGCAGGCGAAATTCCCCGCGCAGGCGATCGAGGATGCCGGCTATGAAGCGATCTGGCGCGGCCAACCGCGCTGGAACGGTGTTGCCATACTGAGCCGCCGCGGCGCCATCCACGAAACGCGGCGCCACCTACCCGGCGACGCGGCGGACGATCAGAGCCGCTATATCGAGGCGGCCATCGACGGTATCCTCGTCGCCGGCCTCTATCTGCCCAATGGCAATCCGCGCCCCGGGCCCAAGTTCGACTATAAGCTGCGCTGGTTCGATCGCCTTGAAGCGCATCTCGCGACGCTCATCGAACTCGACGCGCCCGTTGTCGTCGCGGGCGATTTCAACGTAATGCCGACCGACATCGACGTTTATGCGCCCGACCGCTGGCGGGGGGACGCGCTTTTCGCGCCCGAGGTGCGCGCCGCCTATCAGCGCCTCCTCGATCAGGGCTGGACCGATGCCATCCGCCATCTCCATCCGGGGGAGACGATCTACAGCTTCTGGCATTATTGGCGCCGTTCCTTCGAGCGCGATGCGGGTCTCAGGATCGACCATCTTCTACTCAACGGCCCTGCGGCAAAGCTGCTGGCCGCGGCTGATGTGGATCGGCGGCCGCGCGAATGGGAAAAGACGAGCGATCATGCGCCTGCGTGGGCCGAGCTTCGCGCGCGCCGCGCCAAGGGAACGTCGCGCGGCGCCGCGCATTGAGGGGACAGGCCCATAAGGAGAGCAAGGATGGCAGCGCGCCCCTATTGGAAAGGCCAGATCCGACTGGCGCTCGTTTCGATTCCGGTCGAGGTCTATTCGGCGACGAAGAGCGGTGCGACCATTGCGTTCAACCAGATTCACGAACCGTCGGGCAAGCGCGTCCGTTATGAAAAGGTCGTGCCCGGGATCGGGCCGGTCGATGTCGACGAGATCGTCAAGGGCTTCCAATATGCCAAGGACAAATATGTGCTTCTCGACGAGGAGGAGATCGAGGGCGTGAGGCTCGAAAGCCGCAAGACCCTCGAACTCACCCAATTCGTCGAGGCGAACGACATCGACATGATCTATTTCGAAAAGCCCTATTATGTCGTTCCCGCCGACGATCTCGCCGAAGAGGCATTTGTGGTGTTGCGCGAGGCGCTGCGCCAGACGCGCAAGGCGGGCCTCGGCCAGCTCGCGATGCGCGGGCGCGAGCATGTCGTGAGCCTCAAGCCGTGCGGGCGCGGGCTGGTCATGGAGACCCTGCGCTATGCCGACGAGGTTCACAAGGCGGCGAGCTATTTTCGCGACATTCCGGAAGGCGACCCCGACGAGGAACTGCTCGATCTTGCGACGACGCTGATCGACAAGAAGACGGGCAGCTTTGACGCGAGCGATTTTCACGATCGCTATGTGGACGCGCTGCGCGATCTCATCGAGCGCAAGAAGAAGGGCAAGACGCTCGACCTCGACGAGGGCGACGCCGAAGCAGCCGCAGGCGGCTCGAATGTCGTCGATCTGATGGCGGCGCTCAAGAAATCGATCGGCGACGGCAAGCGCACCCCGGCGAAACGCACGACTGGCAAGCCCTCGGCCCGGAAAGGAAAGACAAGCAGAAAAACATCCGCCAAGACGCCGACGCGCAAACGGGCCTGAGCAGATCTGGGACGCGTAGGTCGGCCAACGGCTGCAAGACACCTCGCTGCGGGCTCATTTCCATAAGCTCAGCGCACTGCCCGAGCCTCAGGCATGGTCACCACATCGCAAATGCTCGCGTGCGCACGGCGGTCATAGGCGACGCCCAACCCCATATCGCGTTCGAACCGCTCGACTGCCTGCAAATCGACCGTCACATCGCCCTCTATCCAGATTGAAGCGTGCGCGAGCATCGCTATGGTGGTGCCGCGGCGGCGGACAAGCGAGGCTGTCCCGCCGATCTTGCGGCCGGCCACCGCGAGGTTGAACCGCCCGTCGCAATGGCTGAAGGGCACCCATCCCAAATCCGCATCGATTCCGGCCGAACGCAGCACGGCCACAAGCCGACGGCAAAATCCCTCGAAGGATTTCCTCACATCACGGCCGTCGTCGGTCCACGCGTCGAACACGCTGACGTTCAGCGTACCTGGACGGTGAGCGACCGTTGTTCCGCCGCTCGTCCTTACAAACACCGGCCACCCTCGCGCGGTGCTCGCAGCAGCGGCACGCGCGAAGCTGGGCAGGGCCCCAATCCGGCGAGTCGTCACAAGGCATTGCCGGTTGGTCCATAGTCTGAGGCCGCGAGCGCCCGCATCGCCATTGAGCAAGGCCGCCAGCCGCTCGGCGTCCGCTTCGATGGCGTCGCGTCCGCCTCCCTCCTCTATGACAGCGCCCGCAGCGATTGCGGCCGCGAGCGCTCCAACCGTCGGGGCTGATGCCATCGGTCAATCGATGCGCGCGGCCAGCTGCCCCGGTCGCACCGCTTCTTCGGCCGCAACCAATATCGTCAGGCGTCCTGCGGCCGGGGACAGCAACTCAAAGCTCGATTTTTCCACCATGATCTCGGCCAGGACGGCGTTTTCAGCGACGCTATCCCCATTGGAATAGAGCCACGCCGAAATCGCGGCCTCGTCGCCTTCGTTCCAGAGGCCGGTCGGGATCGTCACGTCAGTCATTGGCGGAAGGCTCCATCATATGGCGTACTGCCGCGACGATCTTGTCGGCGTTTGGCAGCACAAAATGCTCCATTACGGGCGTGAAGGGCACGGGAATGTCGGGAAAGGCGATGCGCTGCGGCGCCGAACGCAACGCGATACCCGCTTCACAGACGCTCGCGAGGATCTCCGCGCCCACGCCATAGCTCAGATAATCGTCGTCGATGGCAAGCAGGCGGCCTGTCTTGCGCACCGACGCGCGCACTGCCTGGCGGTCGAGCGGTGCGATACTGACAAGGTCGATGACCTCGGCCGAAACCCCCTCCCCCGAAAGTCGCTCGGCGGCGTCGAGAGCCTGATGAACCGACAGCCCCAGCCCGACCAATGTGAGATCCTTGCCCTCGCGCACCACCTTGGCCTTGTCGAGCGGCACCAGATAGTCGGCATCGGGCACGTCGGTGATCGATCGCTGCACCGTGCCGAGCCAGCCCATCCCCTGCAACGCCTTGTGATACATGAACACGACCGGATTGGGGTCGCGGATCGCCGCGAGCATCAGGCCCTTGGCATCATGCGCGTTCGACGGGATGACGACCTTGAGGCCCGGCAGATGGCCGAAAGTGGCATAGAGCGTCTGGCTGTGCTGCCCGGCATCGCCATATCCGCCGCCGACGCTCGTCATCAGCACCATCGGACAGGTCACCTGCCCGCCCGAGAAATAGCATTGCTTCGCCGCCAGATTGTAGATGGCGTCCATGCAAACGCCGAAGAAGTCGACGAACATCAGCTCGACGATCGGGCGCATCCCGGCCGCGGCAAGCCCGGTCGCGGCACCGATGAAAGCGGTCTCCGAAATCGGCGTGTCGCGCACGCGCTCGGGTCCGAACTTGTCGAGCAGGCCGGTGGTCGTGCCGAACACGCCGCCCAGCTTGGCAATGTCTTCGCCCATCACGAGGACAGTCGCGTCGCGCTCCATCTCCTGCCCGATTGCCTCGGCAATCGCGCGTGCGATGGTGAGGCGGCGGGCAGGCGCGATCACGGTGGGAGCGTCAGGCGAAGACATGGGCAAAGGCCTCCTCGGGCTGCGGATAGGCGGCGGCGCGCGCCGCGGCGAACGCGGCATCGACCGCCGCGCGCGCTTCGGCTTCGGCCTTGTCGAGTTCGCCCGCCTCGAACCCGTCTGCCAGCAGACGCTGGCGGTAGGCGGGTATCGGATCGGCTGCTTTCAGCCGGTCGACCTCACCTTTGGGCCGATAACCCTCGGCGTCGCCCATGAAATGCCCTTCGAGCCGGCAGGTCTCGATCTCGATCAACGAAGGCCCCTCGCCGCGCCGCGCGCGCGCAATCGCTTCGCCCGCTATGCGATAAACCGTGTCGGCGTCGTTTCCCGCCACGAAATGGCCGGGCATGGCATAGGCTGCGGCCCGGTCCGAATTGCGCTCGACCGCCGTGCAATCGCGCTTCGCGACCGAGATGCCATAGCTGTTGTCCTCGATAACGAAGACCGCCGGAACCTTCCACACCGAGGCCAGGTTGAGCGCCTCGTGAAAGGCACCCTGGTTGGCGGCGCCTTCGCCCAGGAACGCGACGGCGACATGATCCTCACCGCGCAGCTTGCTCGCCAGCGCCGCGCCGACGGCGGGGCCAAGGCCTTGCGCGATAATCCCCGAACAGGCGAAATTCACCCGCGCGTCGAACAGGTGCATATGCCCGCCGCGCCCGCCCGACAGCCCCGATGCCTTGCCGAAAATCTCCGCCGCCATCGCATCAAGGTCAACACCCTTGGCGATGGCAACATGGTGCGGACGATGGGTCGCGGTGACCGTGTCGCCGGGCCGCAGATGCGCGCACACGCCGACCGCGCAGGGTTCCTGCCCGTCGGAGAGGTGCATCTCGCCCGGCAAAGGCCCCTTCGCCATGTTGAAAACCGGCGTCTTTCCTTCGAAATAGGCGGGCTTGATCAGGGCTTCGAAATAGCGGCTCTTGACCATCGTGGTGTACATCCACAGCCGGTCGCTGCGATTGCTCGGTGCGTCGCTCATCGTGCCACCCATCCGCCGTCGATCACCAGTTCGATCCCGGTGACGAACCGCGCCTCGTCGCTCGCGAGATAGACCGCGCCCATGGCGATGTCCGCGGGCGCCCCGACGGCGTTGAGCGGGCAGAGCGCGGCGACCGCGCCCCAGGGATCGTCGGCGGGGATCGATCCTTCACGGACCCATCCCTCGACGGCCATTTCGAGCATCGGCGTGCGGATGCAGCCGGGATGGATCGAATTGCACCGAATGGGCAATGCGTGCGCCGCCCATTCGATCGCGAGGCTCTTGGTCATGTGCCGCACGGCGCCTTTCGACGTGTTATAGGCAAGCTGATCCGGATATCCGACGAGTCCGGCAATCGACGAGATGTTGACGACGCTCGACGGCGCGCCCTCGGCCCCGCCGCTCGCGAGCAAGGGTTGCAGGGTGCGGCAGCCGAGGAACAGGCCATCGACATTGACCGCCATGACCGACCGCCAGTCGGAGAGGCTGTGATCGGTCATCGGCTTGACCAGTTCGACGCCGGCATTGTTGACGAGGATCGACAGCTTGGCGCCGATGCGATCGGCCGCCGCCTTCCAGTCCTCTTCGCGCGTCACGTCCAGCGCCATCGCCTCGGCACCGATGTCGACGGCCAGCGCCTCGACCCCGGCGGCGTTGATATCGGCGGCGAATATCTTCGCGCCCTCGGCCGCCATGGCGCGGGCTATTCCGGCCCCAATTCCCTGCGCCGCGCCGGTCACCAGCGCTATCTTGCCTTTCAGCCTGTCGGCCATCGTCCACCTCCCACGGTCTTTCGATCGGACCTAGGGCAGCGGCGCCATGCTGACTTGCATCAGAATGGCGGCTTATTTGGGCTGGAGGGAACTCGCAGCCGGACGCGCCGCTTCGCTCCGCCACGCGCGCGGCGACATGCCGAACGCACCGCGAAAGGCATGGCTGAAATGCGACGCATCGGCAAAGCCGTGCCGCATCGCAATTTCGGTAATGCTCAAATGCGCCGACGCATGATCGGCGAGGTCGCTGCGCGCCGATTGCAGCCGCCGTTCGCGGATCCAGGTGCCGACGGTCACGCCGAACTCCTCGAACAGCCGATGGAGATAACGCGGGCTGAAACGAAACGCCTGGGCGATCGTCGCAGCCGAAAGCGACGGGTCGCCAAGATGCGCGACGATATAATCCTGGACCCGGTTGAGCAGCGCGCGGCGAAAGCTGGATCCGGCAAGCCGTTCGGGCTCGGGTCGAAAGGCGGCGGCCACCAGTTCGACCGTCGCACGCAGCACCGCCGCGCGATCCTGCGGCGCCACCGTATCGACCGTGCGGTGGATCTGACGCAGATGTGACAAAAGGATCGCGCCCAGGCCCGCGCTCCCGTCGACGGTCAGGCCGCACATATCCTCGATGCCCGGAACGATGGTCTTCGCCATGCGATGCGGGATCATGATCGACAGCTGGTGCAACTGGTCGCTGTTCTGGAACATCGCCGGGCGCGTGCTGTCCCACACGGCGATCGTATCGGGGCGGACGACCGATTCATTGCGCCCCTGCCGGAGCAGGCAATTCCCCTCGTCGAAATAGAGCAGGCAGAAATAATCGTCGGCGCCGCGCCGGACGTCGTCATGGGTCCGGTATCCGGTCACCGGATCGCAGACGATGTCGGTAAAGACAAAATCGTCGATCGCGCGGCGGCGCAGCTCGGCATGATAGGCATCCGAACCGGTGCGGCTCAGGCCCCAGTGAAAATGGGTCCGGTCGAACACTTCCTGAAACCCCGGCAATTGGCGCGGTGGCGGCAGGGAAGCGGACGTCCAGCGTTCTTCGCTCAGCAGCATGGCACTGCCCCTCTCTCCGACTGCGCAGGTTAGGCGGTTCGGGTCAGCGATGCAATTGCACCGCCACAAGCGTTCGCGCTCATACAAAATCCTGTGCGCATCCGTACAATTCACGCCCGGAAACCGCCGATTTTCGCGCCGCGCGATCACGGCTGCCAGTTCGCCCTCAACCAAAATTTGCGCCGCTCCGGCACATGCAGTTCGCGTCGCCGTGCTTAGAAGGCGAGAGAACAGGGCCATCCAATGCAGCTGGCCCGCGACCATGGAGGGGATTATATGTCGAACCAGTTCCGGACCGGGCTCTATATGGCGGCGGCAACCGCCGCGCTCGTCGCCAACGCGCCTGCACTCGCCCAGGATGTGGACGCGCCCGAGCAGGGCGGTGTCGGCGAAATCGTCGTGACCGCGCAAAAGCGCGCCCAGAACCTTCAGGACGTCCCGATTTCGGTTACGGCCTTCGACGACACGGCGATCAGGGAAGCGGGCTTCACCAACAGCCTGTCGATCGGCGATCAGGTTCCCAACCTGGAAATCAAGACCTTCGGCGGTGTCCCTAACATCTTCATCCGCGGCGTCGGCAACAACGACTTCAACGCCTCGTCGATCGGCCCGATCAGCATCTATCGCGACGATGTGGTCGTCGCATCGACCGGCAGCCAGATTTTCTCGCTGTTCGATCTCGAGCGGATCGAGGTCGTGCGCGGTCCGCAAGGCACCTTGTTCGGCAAGAATACCACCGGCGGCGCAATCCAGTTTTTCTCCAAGCTTCCGGGCGACGTTTACGAAGGCAACGCCCGCGTCGGCTATGGCCGGTTCGACCTGTTCGAGGCCGAGGCAGCAGCCAGCATGCCGCTCGCCGACGGCCTGTCGGTGCGTGTCGCGGGGATCGTCCGGCGGCGCGACGGCGAAAAGACCAACCTCTTCACGGGCGAAGACGCGATCAACGTCGATGAGGCCGCGGCGCGCGCGATCATCCGCTGGCAGCCGTCGAGCGACACCGACATCCGCCTTTCGGTCGGCGGCGGGCGCGACCGCAGCGACTATCTGGAAAACAAGCCCGTTGGGACGATCAATGGCGCCGACCTGTTCGGCTATACCGATCCCTTCCCCGACAATGCGAACCTGCTCAACTTCAACGGGCCGTCGCGCAATTACAGCGACAATGTCTTCGTCAACCTCAGCGTCGCGCATGACTTCGGCGATTTTTCGTTCCGGTCGCTGACGGGGTACGACAAGAGCGAGGTCGATAATCGCGTCGATGTCGACGGCGGGCCGCTGCGCATCGACGAGATTGTGTTCCTGACCGATGCCGAACAGGTCACGCAGGAATTTCAGCTGTCCTATGATCGCGGACCGCTCAACGCGATCCTCGGGCTCTATTATTTTCAGGAAGATCTCGACGCCGACAGCGACGCCGACCTGCTCGGCGAGTTGACCTTCGCGCAGGGTGCGTTACCGCTGATCACGCGCGCGACGCGCAAGAACAAGGCCTATGCCGTCTATGGCCAGGCCAGCTATGCAATCATCCCCACGCTGCGGCTGACGCTCGGCGGACGCTACACGATCGACAAGGTGCGCGCGACGCACCGCGCCGACCTGATCGAAGGCTATTTCGATACCGATATTCCCAATGGCACGCCGGTTCCGCTCGTCCCGTTCGCGGCGCTGAAGGATACGTTCAAATCCTTTTCGTGGCGCGTGGCGGCCGATCTTGACGTCACCGACGATATTCTTGCCTATGCGAGCATCGATCGCGGTTTCAAGGCGGGCGGGTTCAACATCGGCATCATCACGAGCGTCGCCGAACGCACGCAGGTCGATCCCGAATATCTGACCTCCTACGAAATCGGCCTGAAAACCACCCTCTTCGACCGCCGCCTTCGGCTGAACCTGTCGGCCTTTTATTATGATTATACCGACCTGCAGGTGCTGTCGGTCAATCGCCAGGCAGGCAGCGCGGTGCCGACGCTCGGGCTCGACAATGCCGCCGACGCGACGATCAAGGGGATCGAGGTCGAAGCGACCGCGGTGCCGACCGACTGGCTCGACCTTGGGCTCAACTTGGGGCTGCTCGATGCCAAATATAAAAACTATCTCTCAGGCGCGATCGATCCGGTGACCGGCGACCCGCGCGACTTTTCGGGCAATCGTATGCCGGGCGCGCCCAAATTCACCGCGTCGACCTTTGCCCAGGTGACGATCCCCGTCAGCGATTTCGAAACGCGCTGGCGCGTCGAATATAATTATACGGGCAAGAAATATTACAACAATGCCGAGGACGAGCTGATTAGCTCGGGCGAAGGCTATGGGCTGCTCAACTTGCGCTTTGCCTTCGCCAACCCCGACCAGGGTTGGGAACTCGCCGCCTGGGCGAAAAATGTCACCGGCAAGGCCTATATCGTTGATGCCACCGACACGAGCGGCTTCGGGTTCGTGCCCCGCTATTATGGCGAGCGCGCGACCTATGGCGCCGAACTTTCCTTCCGTTTCTGATCAAGGACGCACGCGAGATGCTGGACGAACATCTGACCACCCCCGACATGATGAAATGGGCGACGCTTGCCGACGGGATCGACTTCACCCTCCTCTATTCGAGCGCCGAAACGGGCCGCTGGACCGTGCTGTTCCGCGCCCAGCCCGGCAGCTTCTTTGGTCCCCACCTTCACCTCGGCGCAGGCGAATATTATGTGCTCAAAGGCCGGATGACCTATCGGATGGGCGAGGCACGGGCCGGGACCTATGGTTACGAACCGCTCGACGTGATCCACGACCATACGGCCTTTCCCGAATATACCGAGCTGCTTTTCACCAACTACGGGCCGGTTGCCTTTCTCGACGAAAAGGGCGAGATTTCATCGATCCTCGATCACAAATTGCTCGAGGAACTGATGGCGGCCGCGTGACCCGATGAATGCAACCTACGACGAAATATATGCCGCCAGCCTTGCCGACCCCGACGCCTTCTGGCTGGGTGCGGCAGCGGCGATCGACTGGGACACGCCGCCCGAACGCGGATGGGTCGAGGGGCAAGGCTGGTTTGCCGGCGCGCGGCTCAATACGTGCCACAATGCCGTCGATCGCGATGTCGAGGCGGGGCGCGGCAAGGACACGGCCGTCATTTACGAAAGCCCGGTAACCGGGACGCGCCGCCGCATCGCCTTTACCGAGCTTCGCGACTCGGTCGCGCGGACGGCGGGAATGCTGGCCCGGCTGGGCGTCGGCCATGGCGACCGCGTCGTCATCTATATGCCGATGATCCCCGAAACGCTGTTCGCGATGTTGGCGTGCGCGCGCCTTGGCGCCGTTCATTCGGTGGTGTTCGGCGGCTTCGCGCCACCCGAACTCGCAAAGCGCATCGACGATGCGACACCGAAGCTGCTCCTCACGGCGTCCTGCGGCATCGAAGGCAGTCGCATCGTCGCCTACAAGCCGCTCGTCGACGAAGCGCTCGAACTGGCGCGGCACCGGATCGACCACGTCGTCCTGCTCCAGCGCGAGGCTAGCCCGGCGCCGATGACGGCGGATCGGGACATCGACTGGACCGAAGCTTTGGCAGACGCGGCACCGGCGCGCTGCGTGCCGGTGGCAGCAACCGACCCGCTGTACATCCTCTACACCTCGGGCACGACGGGGACGCCCAAGGGCGTGGTCCGCCAGAATGGCGGCCATGCCGTCGCGCTCGCGTGGAGCATGACCAACATCTATGGCGTGCGGCCCGGCGACAGCTTCTGGGCGGCGTCCGACGTCGGCTGGGTCGTCGGCCACAGCTATATCGTCTACGGTCCGCTGCTCGCCGGATGCACAACGCTGCTCTTCGAGGGAAAGCCGGTCGGGACGCCCGATGCCGGAACCTTCTGGCGCACCATTGTCGATCATGACGTCGACGTGTTTTTCACCGCCCCCACCGCGATCCGCGCGGTTCGCAAGGAAGACCCCGACGGCCGCTTCATCGGCGCAATCGGCGCCGGCCGCCTGAAGGCGATGTTCCTTGCGGGCGAGCGCGCGGACCCGAGCACGATCGAATGGGCGGAACAGCATCTGCAACGGCCGGTGATCGATCATTGGTGGCAGACCGAACTCGGATGGCCCGCGATCGCAACCTGTTTCGGCCTGGGCGATACGCGTCGCCGCGCCGGTAGCGCGGGCTTCCCCGCCCCCGGCTTCCACTTCGCGCTTTTCGACGACGAGGGGCGCAAAGCGGGCAGTGCCGGCGACGGGCATCTCGCGATCGCCGCACCCTTGCCGCCGGGCTGTTTTTCGACCCTGTGGAACAATCAAGCGGGCTTCGCGCGATCCTTTGAGAGCTTTCCCGGCTTTTACGAAACGGGCGATGCGGGTCATGTCGACGCCGACGGCTTCCTGCACATCATGGGCCGCACCGACGATATCATCAATGTCGCGGGCCACCGCCTGTCGACCGGGCAGATCGAACAGATCATCGCGGGCCATCCGGCCGTCGCCGAATGCGCCGTCGTCGGCGCGGATGACCCGATCAAGGGCATGGTGCCGTGCGCCTTTGCGGTGGTAAAGGCGGGCGCTCCCCAAAACGACCGGCTCGCAAGCGAGATCGTCGCGCGCGTCCGCGGCGAACTCGGGCCGGTCGCTGCGCTGAAACGCGTCTGCATCGTCGATGCGCTCCCGAAAACCAGGTCGGGCAAGATCCTGCGCGCCGCGATACGACGTCTGGTGAATGGCGAGGAAGCGGGCACCCCGCCAACAATCGAAAATCCGGACGCCCTGATCGCGATCAGAGCCCATTTGAGCGACGCATCGTAGGCAGACTGCAACGCAGTGGATCGTTCCGTTTATGTCATTTCGGTCGTTTGAGCTTCAGGGCTGAATCCATATAAGTTCTCAACGGTTACCGCGCTCGATATTTCGTTGCATACTGGAGGCCATTTTTCCGTCTTTCATTTGCGCAGCGCTCAGTCAGGCACCTTATTTCCGAAGTTCGTCGTGGAATTCGGCCAGGTGTCGCCCACCCGATTGCTTTGGCGCGCGCGCCCTCCCTCTTGAGTATATGAGCTTTCCTATTCCCATCCGTGCTTTGGCGCAGCAATGCTCGGAATTGCCGCCCATGGGTCGGCACTCGCCCTGTCAGCGTGGGATTCGAGCACAAGGCTTTGCTCGATTCCGACCCTTAAACATGGCTCGACCCAGCAGAATTGCCTGCGAGATGATGGTTTTCAACGAACGCGCAAGGCAGACAAACAGCGAGCCATTGGCGAGACCAGCGATCGATGTCAGCGCGGTTTGACGAGCTTCCGAATTTCGCGCTGGATAGGCCGGGACCGCTTGTCCGCCTGCTGGGGAATGTCGGCAATTTCCATGATGCAGCACGCTGGATTGCCGACTTGCCTTACGGGCGGAACAGTCGGCCGATCGATTACCGCCTGGTACCGATCGAACAGCGAGGGACTTGCACGACCAAACATGCCTTCCTTGCCGCATTGAGCCACGAACAGGGATGTCCGTTGCAGTTGCTTGTCTGTTTCTTTGACATGAGCGGGCAAACCCATCCGGCCCTCGCCGAAACCCTCACCCGTGCCGGGTTGGCATCTATTCGCGAGGCGCATTGCCTCATCAGGTTTGAGGGAAAGATATTTGACCTAACCGGCTTGCCGCCGAGTGATCCGTTGCCGGAATATTCCGACTTCGCGCAGCTGCCACTCGATCAGCTGGACCAAAAGCAGGCCCTTCACCGCGCCGCGCTTGCGACATGGGCTGAAAAGAAGCGAATTTCGATGCCAGTCCAACGATTATGGTCGATACGCGAGCAATGCATCCGCGATCTGGCGGGCGACAAGCGACAGGAGGAAAGATCGTGACGGTTTATGTGCTGGCTCTGATTAGGATAACCGACCCTATCCGGTACAACCGTTACCGCGACGCATTTTTGCCCACTCTTCGAGCCTTCAACGGCTGCCTTCTGGTTGCCGACACCAATCCCAAAGTCATCGAAGGCGAATGGTGTGCGGAGAAAGCCATCCTGATCGAGTTCGAAACGGAGGAGCTTTTCCAAGGATGGATGCAGTCGGCGGAATACCAGCAGATCTCTATCGACCGGCGCGCGGGCTCGACGGGCACCGTGATACTCCTTCACCGTGCGGCGATGGATAGCTGATCGTCGCCATCCCAAAAGGGGCCGCTCTACGATAATCGTCAAAATATCGGGACATCATCAGCCCGCCATCATCGCCCTTGTGCCTCCGATTCGATAGCGGCTGCGGCAGTTTCGGATTTCAGACCAAAGGCATAGACGATGTTCAATTTATCCCCGTGGCCGCTAGGCCGCGCGCTGACGGCTGTCGCCGCCATCATCGCTTTTCCCGTTCACGCCCAGACCGCGGACGAAGCCGACGAACGCGCGGTCGAACGCGCCGCCGACGCGTTCGGCATCCGCATCGGCGTCGAACAGATTGGACTCTACAACGAAACCCAGGTGCGCGGATTCAATTTGCAGGATGCCGGCAACTACCGGATCGACGACGCCTATTTCGCCAAATCGGGCGGCCTCGTCGACAGTGTCCTTGCCGGTGTGGTCACGCGGGTCGGCTATAACGCGCTCGACGCCGACTTTGCCGCACCATCGGGCGTGGTCGAATATCGGCTGCGTTCGCCCTTCGGTGCATCCGCGGTCCATGCTGAAGCCATGCTTCGCGAATATGGCGGGCGCTCCTACGACCTTCGCCTGGCCCAGACCAGCGCCGACGGCCGCCTGGGCGGTCTGATCGGAGCGCAGGCGCTGCTTGGCAAAAGCTCGTCGGGCCTGTCCCCGAAATATTATCGCTTCGGCACGGTGACCGAGTGGCGTCCGGCCGAGGGCACCAGCCTGACCGGCTTTGCCTCCCTCAACATCTTCGACCTTGAGGGTTTCTTCGGCGTCAGCGCAACCGGCGCGGCGCTGCCCCCCAAAATGAAGCACCCCCGCCGCTATGTCACGAGCTGGAGCGATCACGACGGGACCGATCTCAACCTCGGCGTCCTGGGATCGACACAGATTTCCGACGTCGTCGACATCAAAGGATCGCTCATCTATTCGCGCCTCGATCTCGACCGGGCCGACTTTACGCAGCTGATCGTCGACGACGACGGTGTCGGCCGCGCCGTCGGCTTTTCGAACCGCCCGCGCGACAATCAGACCTGGTCGGCGTCGTTCGGCGGTGGCTGGCGCCCGGCGGAGGGACATCGACTGTACGCGGAACTGCGCGGCCGCCAGACGCGCAACCGCTTCGCTCCCGGCGTTTCGGTCGACCTTGGCGCTTTCGACCTCGATGACGGCATCGCGCCGTCGCCCGAACCCGATCTACCGTCACTGCCGACGACGCTCGACGCGATCGACCAGTATAGCGGCGCCGTGGGTTATGAACTGACGACCGGGCGGCTCCGGCTGAAGGCCGGCGTCCAGAAGACGTGGCATCAGCGCGAAATCGCCGCCCCGGCTCGCCCGCGCGAGTCCAAGACGCAAAGCCCGTGGCTGTATGACGCATCGGTCGCCTTCGCGCTTACCCGCGACTGGACGGTCTTCGCCAGCGCGACGCGCGGGCTGGAAGAATCGGGCGCCGCGCCGGACAATGCCGCCAACCGCAACGCCATTCTGCCCCCGGCGATTTCGACCCAGCAGGAGCTTGGCTTTCGCGGGCGCCCGTCCGAAGGGCTGACGCTGATCGGCTCGCTCTTTTCGATCAAGAAGGCCGCGCCCGGTTTCGATGCGAACAATGTCTTCGGGCTGTTCGGCCAGCTTCAGCACCGCGGCGCCGAATTGTCGCTGACAGGCAATATAACCCCGCGGCTGCGCATCGTATCGGGCGCGGTCTGGCTCGACGCCCGGCGCAGCAGCGATCCGGTCGAGACCGGCGTGTGGTCGAAAGAGGCCGTCGGCCTGCCGAAATTTCAGGCGATGACCGGCCTTACTTACTCGGTTGCCGGGATTGAAGGTCTGTCGTTCGACGGACAGATCAACCATTCGTCGAGCAGGCGCGTCTCGTCGCGCAGCGAATTGCGTACGCCGTCGCTGACCACCGCCGATGTCGGCGCGCGGTACGGATTCGAGATCGGCAAGGCCAACATGGCACTGCGCGCACGCGTGACAAACCTGTTCAATGCCGACAGCTGGGTCGCGGCGCGCTCCGAACTGCTCGACCGCCCCAGTCGCCGCGCTTTCCGCCTGTCGCTGACGATGAATTATTGAAGCGCCGCGATCGCGCCTCTGGAGATATGAAATGAAGACGATCCTCTTATCGCTTTTGGCGATGGCCGCCCCCGCATCCGATGAGCCCGCGGAAACAGCCTGCGCGCCGCTGCCGGGTGCCGAAGTGCTGCGCGACGTCCAGCGCCCCGACTTTGTGATCATGGGCGAAGCGCATGGCACCGCCGAGCTCCCCGTCGCCTTCGCCGACCTTGTTTGCGCCTATGCTGCGGCGGGCACGCCGCTGACCGTCGGGCTGGAATTTCTGCCCGCCGAACAACCGGCGCTCGACACCTATCTCGCCTCCAACGGCGACGACGCGGCAAAGGCCGCGTTACTGGCCTCCCACGCCTGGACGATCCGCGACGGCCGCGCCAGTCAGGCGATCTTCGGCCTGATCGAAACATTGCGAAAGATGAAAGCCGCACACGGCGATCTGGCGGTCGTGGCGTTTGACCATCCCAGCGAACAGCCGGGAACATCGGCGGCGCGCGAAAAGGGCATGGCGGACCTGCTGCTCGCAGCCAAGCGCGCACGACCCGCGGCGCCGGTGCTCGCACTGACCGGCAACGGCCACGCGGGCAAGAGCGAATGGACGTCGCTCGGCCCGCCCTTCCCTGCCTTGTCGCAGCTTTTGCCCGCCGAGCGCACGATTGCCATATCCTTCCACGTCGAGGGAGGCGAGATCTGGTCATGCTGGCGGGAGACGCCGGAGACGGACGAAACATGCGGCCCCCGGCCAATCCGGGCACGAAGCGAAAGCCGCCCGCGCGGTATCGCGGCGGGTAGCAGCCGCAAGGGATTCGATGCCACGCTTTCAGTGGGCAACGCTTTTACCGCATCACCCCCGGCGAAGCCCGCACCGTGAGCTGGCCGCGCTCGGGCGGGCGGGCCGCGGGGCGCATCCAGCCCGCGAACGACACCTGTTCTTCCGCTGCCGAAGTCGTTACGCAGGGTGCGATTGACGATTTGTCCTTCGGCACGGTCCAGGCGGCGATGAACGAGATGTCTTCCATCCCGGCGCGTCCGATCGAACTTGCGATCGAACCGCCGTTCCGGTTGCGAACGCTGGAGGTCACTCCGGCGGCGCTGGAGATACGCCGCGGGAACGATGTCGTGACGCTCGAACCGCGCGTGATGCAGGTTCTCGTCGCACTCCATCGCGCCGAAGGGCGCGTGGTCAGCCGCGATGAGCTGCTGGAACTGTGCTGGGAAGGCCGGATCGTCGGCGACGATTCGCTCAACCGCAGCGTCAGCCAGCTTCGCAAGGCGCTTGCCGACGAAGATGGCGTATCGGTCGATACGATCCCGCGCGTTGGCTATCGCCTGCTCATACCCCAAAATCCCCAAACCTCCGTCACCATATCTGAGCTTCTACCGGCGCATCCGCGCCTCTCCTTCCGCGCCAAGGTCGCCGCCTCGGTCGCCCTCGTCGCGGTCTGCGCCGTTGCCGGTGCGCTCACGCTTTACGCGGGCAGTTCCAAAAGCTGGTCGGCCAGCGGCGTGCGTCCGCTGACGCAGGAATCCGGCGTCGAGATGTTCCCCGCGATGGCGCTCAATGGCCTTACCGTTGCCTACGCCGCCGGTCCGGGCTTCTGGGAAACGCGGGACATTTATTTGCGCAATGTCAGCGTCGGCGACGCCACGCCGGTGCGGATCACCAATACACCACATGCCGACGAATCGGCGCCGGTCTGGAGTCCAAACGGCGACCGGCTGGCCTTTCTTCGCGACATGCGGGATGGCGAATGCAGTATCGTGCTGATGACACCGCCGAACGGGGCGGAACGGATCGTCAGCAAGTGCCTCGATCCCTACGCCGGGCTTGCGTGGCTCAATGCCAATGAACTGATTGTGGGTTTCCGCCCCGCCGGCACCAGAGCGCGGCACCTCGTCGCGATCGACGCAACGAGCGGCCGCTCGCGGCCGCTGACCAATCCGCCCGCCGACATGCTCGGCGATTCCGCGCCGGTCGTATCGCAAAGCGGCCGCTGGATCGCCTTTCGCCGAACCGCCGCAATCGGCAGCGATTCGATCCAGATGCTGGATACGACGACAGGCCGCGAACAAACACTGACCGATGACGGGTGGAAAGCAGCCGGATTTACCTGGGCGAACGACGATCGCACGCTGTTTTTCAGCAGCAACCGCGGCGGCGATTTCGGTCTGTGGGCGATCGACACCGCGCGCCGGTCGGAACCGCAGCGGGTTACGCTCGGCATGCTCCCGCTCGGTCGCCTATCGACCGATCGCGAAAGCCGGCAAATCGCGGTCGAAACGGGACGCATCCAGGCCAATCTCGCGCGTGTGGGTCGCGATGGCGGATCGGCGTTGCCAATCACCATGGGCGAGGGAACCGACCGCGACCCCGATGTCCGCGGCGACGGAACGATTCTTTTCGCATCGGATCGCAATGGCACGAACCAGATCTGGACGCGGCAGACGGACGGCAGGATCGTGCGCCTGACCGATATGAAGGCGAGCTATGTCTACGCGCCGCGCTGGTCCGGCGATGGCGAGCGAGCGCTCTTTCTGGGCGTCGTCGACGGCCGCACCGACGTTTTTTCGATCCGGTCCGATGGCTCTGCGTTGACCCGGCTCACCAGCGACGGCGCACCTAAGGGACGCGCCATATGGGCCCCTGGTCAACGCCGGATATTCTTCACCGCGGTCAACGGATCGGGGTGGCAGTTGATGTCGCTCGATCTCGCTTCGGGACGCAGCGCGCCCGTACCCGACAGCCGGGGCATCGCCATTGTCGAGCGCGCTGGCACCCGGCTGTTCGCTCGGCGGGCCAGCGCCAGCCCCATCGTCGAGCTTGATCCGGCCTCGGGCGCTGTCCGCGCGCTCCCCGTAGACATTGCGGTAAGTGAACTCGAAGGATGGGCGCCGCGCAGCGATGGCATCGTCCATATTCGCGGCAGCGGCACCTCGGCCGAACTGTGGATCACCGGCTGGAACGGGGCTAGCCGCCGTTTGGCCCCGCTGCGTCAGGCGCCGCGCTTTCCTCTCGCGATCGCGCCCGACGGCAGCGTCGTCACGCCGCAGTTGATCGCAGACAACCGCGATTTGATGCTCATCGAGCTCCGCTAGGGGTCATCGGCTGCGAACTTCGATCCGCAGCTGATAAATTCCCGGCCCCGTCCGCTCGAAACGCCCGACGACCGATGCTTGCCAGTCATAGTCGCGCTGCGGCGTCAGCGCGGCACTCACGAGCATCGGCCGTCCGCGATGGTTCGCGGTGACGCGATAGGATACGGGGCGCAGTCCCGTCACGACCCAGCCTTCGCCCGTGCTGCGCAGCCGCTTTTCGATCGGCGTGCCACCGCCGACCGGATGCAGCGTCACCATTACCTCGTCCAGCGGCGTGTAATCGCCGATCGCCGATTGGACGACCAGCATCCCGCCGACGCCATAGGCATCGTCGGCGGTCTGCTCGACGAAACGCAGCCGGAAATTCCGCACCGCACCGGCATTGCCGGCGAAGGGCGCGCTATTGTCGGGGACGAGGTCGATCGTCATGCGCGACCCGTCGATGCTCAGCGTCGCCTTTGCGTGGGCCGTCCACACACCCGGCGGTTGGCGGAGGTCGATCCGGTAGCGCCCCTGCCGGTCGGTCCGCGCCGACCGGCTGATGCTGACCCCGCCGGGATTCGACTGATAACGCACCGTCACTTCGGCATCGGCGATCGGCCGCCCCTGCTCATCGGCGACCTGCCCCTGGACGACGCCCTTCACGGGTGCCTGCGCCTGCACGGCGACGGAAACGCTCGCCAACAGGGCGGCGGCGAACAGAAAACGGGACATCATGGAATCCTCGGAAGTTCAGCGAATGGCATAGCGCTCGAAAATCGCGTCGAGCCGCCGCTCGTGCCGTTCCGACAGATCGACGCGGCGGCGCGTGAAGTCGGCGACGCGACCCGGCATATAGGCGTCGAGTGTCGCGTCAAAGGCCTTCAGCTCGTCGGCGAACCGCTCATATTCGTCCTTATACGCCTGCTTATACCCCTCGCGCATGTCGAGGAACGTCCAGTCGGTTCGATGAACATGCGGATCCCAGCTGTTGCGGACCTGTTTCAGCGCGCGTTCGGCATCGCGCAGCCGGATCTGCGCGCTACGCGTTTCGGCATCACCCAGCGGCGCGATGAAATCATCGACCAGCGGCGCCGGCCGAAACCCCGGCGAGCCCAGCGGCGCGATATAATCATCGGCTTTGGCGGCCTCACGGGCGTGATAGCGCTGCCACGCGCGTTCGAGAGCGCGCCGCGCCTCGACCACGCGGCGCACCGCATCCTCCAGCCGGGCGTGCATCACATCGTCGGGGGCATTCACGACGACGATCTGTTCGAACTCCCTCGTCAGCGTGTCGATCTCTGCGACGGCGGTCTCGATCTCGGCCAGCTCCGCCGGCGCGCTCCGACGCGACACCGCAAAGGCGCGCATCGCACCCGCATAGTGCCGCGTGGCGTCGCGATAGTCGCCAACCGCCTGCAACTGCTCGCCCTCATCGTCCGACGCGCGTTCGATCCGCCAACGCAGCCGTTCCGCGTCGTCGAGGTGCAAATCCGCCAGGATCGCGTCGGGGTCTCCCGCGTCGGCCGGTTCCTCGACCTCGACGGGGACCACCGCGCCGCCGCCTCCGCTGTGGCGTGCCATCAACGCATTCATCCGCCGCACGACCGCCAGGCATTCCTCGGGGTCGCCTTCAGCCAGCTCCGATGCTTCGTCATATAGCGCCTGAAGCTCGTCCGGTACCTGATACGGCACGTCGCCGGGCAGCTGCGACACTGCTTCTGCCGCCGACTGGAGCGGGTCGTCGCACGCGCGCGCCATCGCACTCGCCGGCACCAGCGCAAACGAAACGGCGGTGGCCACAAGACCGTACCGGCTTATCAGCATCGCCGCGATACCCGTTCCGTCAGGCCGCCTCGGCGGGGCAGGCCGGCGACGCGAACGCCCCCACCTGCCGCGTACGAATGACGTGCGTTTCGCCGTTCAGCTTCATTTCCATTATGCCCTCGACGTCAAAGGATTCCTTCTGGAAGGTGCCACCGATATGGAGGCGGCTGCCCGACGGATGCCGCGCCGCCACCTCGATCGTGCCGCCCGACATCCGGTTGGTGTCGACCGTCCAGCCGTCTTCGATCGTCCCCGGCACCGCAAAGCGTCCCGCCGCCACATCTTCCGCGCCGATGCACCGTTCATCTTGATGATCGACGTCGCCGGTCTGGACGACGCGGTACAGGCCTGCGCGCAGCGGTTCACCGCTCGCGCTCAGCGTCGATCGCTCGCTCGGGTCATCGTTCTTGGCCGTGCTGCACCCGGCCAGCAACAGAACGCCGCCTACGATCAACAGGGCCTTGGATGGCTTCAGCATTTCGGTTTCTCTGCCGGCGGAGCCATGCGATTGGTGGCATCGGCGACGTCGATCGCGGTGTTCGCGGCCGAATTGACAAGCGCACCGCCCGTGCCCGCCTTGCCCGCGACAACGCTGACTAGGCCCGAACTGCGCGCCGCCCGCAGCAGTCCGCCCAAGCCCTTCTTTTTCTTCTTGCACGCCTTGGGCGGGTCGACTTGCTCGGGCGCCGCGGCCGTCGCCGGTTGCTCGTCGGTGGGGGTCGCAGCCGAAGCGGGTGCGACAAGGGCAAGTGCGGGCAGAACTGCCCAGAATACAGGTTTCATTGCTATCTCCTCTGATGATCGGGATCAGCGGACGGCGGTACATCAAGCCCTACCAGTCACGCCGGACGGGTCTCGCCTGCCCTGCCCGGCCGCGCGACATAAGCACGTGCGCGACGAACGGCGGAACGATGCGACGAGCGGGCGAACAAAGAAGCCCCGGCCGCACCTGGGTGCGACCGGGGTCAAGGGCCGGGACGTCGAACCAGACGCGCCGGCGACGGAAAAGGGTGATCAGAACCGGATCGACAGGCCGCCGGAGAAGGTTCCGCGATCATTGTTCGCAAGGTCGCGGCTATAGCCGACATTGACCCGCACCGACGGCGCCAGATCGATCGACGCGCCCGCGGCAAGATTGGCCGCGCTGCGGTCGAGCCGCGCGCCGTCGACGCGCATCCCCGCGCCCGGCGCGCCCGTGAAGCCGCCGGTCGCACTGGCCGACATGCCGTCGAGCGCGAAGCGATAGCCCATCTCGATGTAGGGCGTAAAAGCCGTGCCGCCCGCATCCATGATCGACGAGAGCTGCAACGCAACGTCGCCGTAAAGGCCGCGCATACGCTTTTCGTCGATCGACAGGGCAAAGGCACCCGCGCCGCTTTCGACCACCGTATCGCGCTTGGTATCAACATAAGTCAGGCCCACGCGCGGCGCGAACCGAATGTCGCCCAGCGCCACGCCATAATCGACGGTCAGGTCGGCAACCCAGCTGTCGAGATCGTAACGGCCGACCGCGGCGGACGAGGGCGCGGCGAGCAGCGAGCGGGTCGTCGTCGCATCCGAACCGACGCGCGCAATCATCGCGTGCATCCCCAACCCGCCAAGCCGCGCATTGGCATAGGCGCCGATCGCGAAGCCGTCGGCCTTTGTCTTGGCGCCCAGCGCACCCAGGCTCTGCCGCGTGTCGAGCGAGCCGATGAACAGGCCGGCCTGGCTGTTTTCATCGAAACCATAGCCGATGCCGCCATAGACGCCGTCGGTGCTGCTGTGTCCGCCCGATGCGCCGGTCCGCGCGCTTCCGCGCAGCTTGCCGTCGCCCATCGCCGCCTGCCCGAACAGGAACAGTCCATCGCGCTTCGGCGCAAAGGCGACCATCTGGCGCGTGCTCGCCGACAGCGTCAGCGCCGCGTCGGCACCGATATGGAGCGCGGAGGCATAGGCTTCACCCGTGAGCTGTGCAAAGGCAGTCTGGTTCGCCTGGCCCTCGGCATCGGTCAGCACGTTCAGCGCGTCGGTATAGGCCTGCACGCCATAACCGCCGCGCAGCACCTGGTTCGAATAATCGATGCTGGTCCGCACGTTCGACGGATAATCGGCGTCATTTTCGAACTCGCTGCGGATTTGCAGGCGATTGCCGTTCTGGACGACGAAGCCAAAGATCGTGGAGGACTTGTTGATCGTGGTGAAGCGTCCCTCGATCCCGCCTTCGGCCACGACAAGGTCGAGCAGCTCGCCCGGCGCCCCTTGCAGCACCCCGGTGATGTCGACCGCCGCGCCCTGTTCGATCGTCATCGTCCCCGAAATGTTCAAGAGGTCGCTGACCGTCGGCGTCAGTTCAAGGAGCAGGTTCGATCCGGTGCGGAACATCACATCGCCATTTACCGTCATCGTGCCGGGCGACGCGCCGGGCGACAGCGTGCCGCGCACATCGATATCGGCATTGACGGTGCCCGCCGACCCGAAGGTCGCGCCCGCGCCGACAAGGATTGCCGACGACGAGGTGATCGTCGTCCCCGCCTGACCGATCAGGCGGCCGCCGGTGATCGAAATACCCTCCCAGCTCGTATCGTCGGTGAGCGACACCACGCCGCCACTGACCGCGAGCCGTTCGAAGTCGGACACTTCGTCGCCGCTGAATGCGAGCGGGTTCTCATAGGTCGACGTCGTGCGAAGCTCGATCGTATCGCTCCCCGCCCCGCCCGAATAGCTGTTGGCCGGATCAAAATTGGCGAGGATCAGACGGTCGTCGCCTGCACCCAGATCGACGTTGCCGACAAGCGAGCCCAGCACCGCGAGCGTGTCGTTGCCGGCACCGCCGATGACCGGCGCAGTCAGCGTCGTGCCCGCGACGATCGTCGTCAGCCCGCCGTCGATCGACACCGAGTCAAAGGTCGAGTCGAGGTCGATGCGCAGTTCGCCGGCGCCCGAGCTTTCGAGCCGCTCGAAACTGGTCGCGCCGACCGACGACAGCGTGCGCACCGTGCCTTCGCCCTGATTGAGCTGGAGCAGGTCGTCGCCGTCGCCGCCGTCGACCCCGCCGGTCACGGTCGCACCGCTGGCGAGAAGGAAGCGATTGTCGCCGGACCCGAAGGTTACACCCCCTGCCGACGTCAGGCTGCTGCCCGCGCCAAGTTCGAGCGCGCCATCGATGCCGACGGTCTGGAAACTATAAGCGCCGCCGAGCAGCGCCAGCGTGCCCGGCCCCTCCAGCTCCAGATCCTCGAAACTCTGGATCTGCGCGGCGATGACTGTGCGGCTTTCGTCGTCGCCCGACTGGATGCGGAGCAGGTCGCGGCCCTCGCCGCCATTGACCGTTCCGTCGAACGCCGCGCCGGAGGCGATGATCAGCTCATTGTCCGATCCGTCGAAATTGACCGTCTGTCCGGCGCCCAGATTGCCGAGCGTCAGCTGGGCCTCGCCCGAGATGTTGGCGACCTCGAACCCGTTCATACCGTTGATCGTCGATGCGTTGGTGAGCGTCAGATTGAGCGTGTCGTTCCCCGCCCCGCCATCGAGCGCGCCCGACAATACCCCCGCCAGCGTCAGGTTCAGCGTGTCGTCACCGCCGCCAAGATTGACGCCGCCCGCCAGCGTGCCCGTCACGGTCACGGCATTGTTGCTGTCGTCGCCGACGATATTCTGGATCGTGCCGGTGCCGTCGTTCAGGGTCAGGTTCGCGCCGTCGAGCAGTTCGATCGTGTCGATATCCTGGTCGAGCGTGACGTTGATCGTTCCCTGTCCGCGCGCGGCATAGGATTCGAACCCGGTCAGCCCGCTCGGCAAATTGCCCGTGTCGCCGGCCAGCAGGAATTCGAACGTGTCGATGCCCTGCCCGCCATCGAGCAGCCCGTCGATCACGCTGCCCGCGCGCGCAACATAGCGGTCGTTGCCCGCGCCCAGCAGCACGTCGCCCCTGATCGTGCCCGAATTGACGACAATGTCGTCACCCGCGCCCAGATCGACGCTGCCCGAGATGGTGCCATTATTGGTGATGCGTTCGGACCCGGTGCTGCCGGTGAAGGTATATTGGCCTTCGCTGCGCACCGTATCACCTGCGTCGACTTGGATCGAAATATTGGCAAGGCCGACGGAAGCCACATCGAAATCGCCGACGACCGACAGGATTCCGGTGCCCTGCGGCACGCCCGCGAGACCCTCGATCCGCTCGAACTGACGATATTTGGCAGCGTCGAGCCGGCCATTTTCGCTGCCGCTGCCATCGATCAGCAGCGTATCGGTGCCGTCGCCGCCGAAGGCCGTCCCGGTCAGCGTTCCGCCGAGCGCGAAGACATAGGCGTCGTCGCCCTCGCCCATCCGCACATCGCCCTCGACCGTGCCGCGATTCTCGAAGCGGTCGTCGCCATCGGCCAGGTCGACATTGCCGATGATATTGCCTTCGTTGACGATGTCATCGGTGGTGCCAAAGGTCTGGATCGCGCTGGCGACCACCCGTTCATCGTCGGTGTTGTTGATGGCGTCCGGGATCTCCATCGCGGTGCGGCGGACAATATCATTTTCCGCGAACACCGTGTCGGCGCCGCTGCCGCGGATCGTGCCGCTGTTGGTCGTGCGGAAGAACGAGCGCCCCGCGCCATCGGGATTATTGGCTTGAACGAACACGGCAACCGAATCTGCGCCGGTCGATTCGATCGTACCGTCATTCTCCAGCTCGACGATCGCATTATCGCCATCGATCTGCGCGCCGAAGCCATAAGCGAGTGCCGTGCCGCCATCGATATCCGCGCCGCCGCCATTGGCGCGGATCGTACCGCTGTTGCGCACCGATGCGACGGTTTCGGGATCGCCGCTCAATGTGCTGCCTTTGGCGATGACCGTCAGGCCGCTGCCGCCTGCGCCGCTGCCGTCGATCGTGCCGCTGTTGTCGATATCGATCGATGCCGCTTCGATTCTGACGCCGCCGTCGATACGGCTGCCAGCCGAAATCTCGCCCGCATTGTCCAGTTCGACGCGGCCCAGCGACCGCACGGTCATGCCGAAATCGCTGTCGGCATTCGAGCCGGGGGTTGTCTGCGCGATCCGCCCGCCTGCGCTGTTCGTGATCCGCGCAAGATGATCTTCTGACGAGAAAGCCGCAAAAAAGGCCGAGCTATTTTGCGACGTGGCGGAAATAAGCCCCGAGTTGACGAAATCCAGCATATCGCCGTCGGTCGACCCGCTTTCAAGCCTGACACCCAGGCTTCCGGTCATCGATCCTTCGTTGCGGATCGTTCCGCTGAAACCCTGACCGAAGAGCGCATAGTTGCTCGAATTGATGTCGCCGCGATTCACAAAAGTGCCGCCGCCCGGAATATTCGCGATACCCCGCAAATAGGCGCCATAGCTGGCGCCCGACGCGATGTCGGCGTCGTTGACGACCGTTCCGTCGCCGATCATCTGGATGCCGTTCGACAGCGCGCCTTCGGCGGTGACGGTCACGACCGTGTCGGCACCGGAGGCCTCGATGCCGTGCATCTCGAACCCGCTGCGGCCGTCGATGTTGAGCGTGTTGTTGGCAAGGGTGACGTTTGCGTTTGCCGAATAGGACCGACCATAGGCGTCATGCGCCCCACCGCCACCATTGATCGCGCCGGTAACGGTGCCGTTGCCCTTCGCAAGATAGATGTCGTTCCCCTGCCCCAGGTCGATATCGCCAACGATCGTCCCTTCGTTGACGACGACGTCCGTGCCGGTGCTTCCCTGATAGGCGGTGGTGCTGGTGCCGGTGCTCTCGAAAGCGCTGCCGACCCGGATCAGGCCCTGCGCGCCGTTGCGAAGCACCGTGGTCGGACTTGAGCCCTGCGACCGCACCGCTGCGCCGAACAGGCTGGAAATTTCTCCGTCGTTGACGATCAGCGTGTTGCCCTGCGCCAGAATCGCATCGCCCGACGCCTGGATCTTGCCGACCTGGCCGCCGTTGCGCCGATTGACGATCGTCGCGTCGGTCGCATTGATCGCGTTCGCGTTGGTTCCGCCCGCGGCGCGCGTGTTGATGCCAGAGATGGTGCCAAGATTATCGACCGAACTGGTCGTGCGGATCGCCGCCGATCCATTGATAGTGGGAAGCGAGGTTTCGCGAATCTGCACGGTTGCACCCGCCTCGACGAAGGTTTCTGCTTCGCCGGCATTGAGCGCGGTTCCGCTGGTGGTGCTGAGCGTGACATTGCCCGCCACCCGGACGCTGTCGGCGGCGCGCGCATCGACAAGCTCGTTTACGCCATTGTTTGCCCGTCCGTTCTGGTTCGCGCGAATGACGAGGTCGATCTTACCGTCGCCACCCTCGCCCAACCCGCGCGAGGTCGAAACGTCGCGAACGACGATCGCCGACCGGCCTTCTGCGGCGGTCGTATTGACCACCGCATCGACATAAATCGTGCCGTCTCCGCCCAGGTTGAGCGTTTGTTCCATCTCGTTGTTCACGCCCACGCCCGGCGCGGTGAGCGTCAGGATCGAATCATTACCCGACGCCTCGTAGCCAACCGCGCCAAAGGTGCGGCCATCGGCGAGCTGCGCCGTGCCCTCGAACACCGTCTCGGTCGTCGTGCCTTGCGCGCGAAGCCACAGCTGATCGACGCCGTCCTCCATGATCAGGTCGCCGGTGAAGAGCGCCGGGCTGTTCGCCGTCGCACCCAGGTTCACGTCGCCCGTCGCATGGTCGAGCCGCCCGCCGTTCATGTCGAGCACGACCCTGCCATCCGCTCGCGGCACCGCAACATCGCCCTGCTGCGTCTGGCCGTCGGGCAGATAGATGAACTCATCGTCCGTCTGCGCCTGCACCGCCGAAGCCAGGATGATCGACATGCCGGCGGCGCTCGCCAGCAACGACGTGCGGCTAAGCGCGCGGGAGACGCGGGGACGGACGATGCGGGGGTGGGTGAGTTTCACGGGTGGGGACCTTTTCAATGACCTGAATGGTTGCCGGAGCGCACACGCGGCACGCTCCGGCATCACCACGCGACCGGGGAGTCCACATGGCGCCCGGCGCATTGGCCGACCGGCGCCATCGCCGGGATAGGCGCCGCGACTAATGGCGCATTCACGCGATCAATGGTCGCGCCTTCTCAAAAAAGAACCATGATTTGAACGCGATATATCGTCAGAAAATCAGCCGGCCATCAGGTCGCCATCATGGCTTTTGCGGCGCCGGCAATCCAAACCGCCGCCCATCATTGAACAGCGACGGGCACCATGATTCAGCCATTTGCCGATTCCCATATGTCGAAGCGCGCCGACGTGTCCGCCGCGGCGCAGCCGTTGGTCTTCGCCATCTGGATCGCAAGCTATCTGGCGATCGACCTGATTATGTGGGCCGGGGGGCGCTCGACCCTGGTCAGCAATATCGTCATCAGTCTGCCGATGATGCTCACCGCCCCGCTCCTGACACTGGCGCTCGAACGGCTACGGCGGCGGCTGCTCCACTTCGGCCCCGTCCCGATCGCGCTCCTGCTGGCCCCCGCCGCCTTTGGCGCGGCGGTGGCGCAGGGAATGATCGACTATGCCTCCGTCCGCGTCGCGGCGGCGATGCTCTTTCCCGACTGGCGGGTCCATGTCCCGACCGAGCATCGCCAGTTCGGCTTCGGCATATACGTTTACACGCTGCATTTCCTGTGCTGCCTGCTCGCCCTGACGCTCCTTCAGGCCCGGCATTCGGTCGAAGTCGCGGCCCGGCGGCATGACGAGGCGCTGGGCGCTCGGCGCCGGGCGGAAGCACAGGCGCTGCGCCTCCAGCTCAATCCGCATTTCCTGTTCAACGCGCTCAATTCGATCGCCGCGCTCGTCGCGACCGGGGGAAACCGCGTCGCCGACGCGATGATCTGCCGTCTCAGCGATTTCATGCGCGCCACGATGATGGGGGCCGCGGAAAGCGACGTCAGTCTGGCGAACGAAATCGCGACCACCGAATCCTATCTGACCATCGAACGGCTGCGCTTCGGCGAGCGCCTGACCTTTGCCTTCAGCGTCGCGCCCGATGCGTGGGATGCCACCATTCCCCCGCTCATCCTTCAGCCGCTCGCCGAAAATGCCGTCAAACATGGCCTCGCTGCTCCGCGTGCCGTGATCCATATCCAGACCGACGTCAAACGAACGGGCGACCTGCTCGCCATCACCGTCACCGACCGGCGCGTCGCGATGGGCGCCGACGCGGCCCGGATCGTTCCCGACGGCACAGGGGTCGGCCTGAACAACGTTCGGGACCGCGTCGCTTTGTTCGGCGGCGGTCGCGGGCGAGTGGAAACCGAAACCCTGAGCGACGGCTTTTGCGTCCGACTGGTCCTTCCTTACCGGCGTTTCGCCACAGCAGGCGAGGCCGCGCAATGAAAGGGCGCATCGAACGGCCGCTGGATATTGTCGCGATCGACGACGAACCGCTCGCGCTCGCGCGGCTGGCGCTGCTCGTTGGCGATATCCCGGGCACCCGCCTGATCGGGTCGAGCGGCGATCCCGACGCTGCGCTGGCCTTCATCGCGGAGCGGCAGCCCGACATCGTCCTGCTCGATATCGAAATGCCGGGGACAAACGGGCTCGATCTGGCGACGAAGCTGCTCCATATGGAGGGCTATCGCCCGTTCGTCATCTTCGTAACCGCGTTCGAACAACATGCCGTGACGGCGTTTCAGGCCCAGGCGATCGATTATGTTCTGAAGCCGGTAACCCATGCGCGGCTCGAACAGGCCATCGCGCGTGTCGGCACACTGGTGCAACACCAGCGCCTGTCGGCCGAGGCCCGCGACTATGAACGGCGCCTCGAGGAAATGCGCATATCGTCGGAGCCGCCGCACGATCCGCGCGACCGCGAAGAGATCTGGGCGATGCGGGGAAGCGAGTTCGTGCGGCTGCGCACCGGCGACATCGAGCGCGCGGAATCGGAACGCGACTATGTCCATATCCACAACGCCGAACGCGCGTTTCTTCTCCGAACCACGCTCGGCGCGCTGCACGACCGATTGGGGCATGACCGCTATGTTCGCGTTCGCCGTTCGGCGATCGTCCGGCTCGATCGCATCAGCGCCGTCCGTAACCGCGGATATGGCGATATTCAGATTCTGCTCCGGTCGGGCGCCACGGTGCAGGTCGGACGGACCTATCTGAAACCGCTTCGGCAGCGATTGATCGGGATAGGTCCGGCCGAGCGGTTGGCCCTGATGGACGCCTGAAGCGCATCGGTGAGGCCAGCGCTGTTTGCAGACCGGACCCGCGTCGTTCGTCGAACCGTCGCTGCGTTCATCGCACACCTGCTTGTCAATCGGGGTATTCGCCACTGTGGCACACCGACGGCGGACCGCGTTCGGGTTTCGCTCCAGGCTAACGGAAGGCAGCAGCGTGAACGGTTTGACAGGATTGGGAGGAACGCTGGTCGTCCTGTTGCTGGCGGGACTGGTGGTGGGCTATGCCGATCGTCGGCAGTTTTCCTTGCGCTGGCTCCTGATCGCGGCCCTGCTCGTTGTGCTCAACGATGTGCTTCTGACCCGCGCCTATGGGCTGCTCCCCGAAATGATCGGCGGATCATGGAACTGGCAGGGCAAGCTGCTCGCCCTTTGCGCAACGCTCGCCATCGCTTCGTTGCCCGCCTTCGGCTGGCGCCGCGCCGGCTTTACGCTTTCGCAGGAACCGGGAAGCCTTCGCGCCGCAATGCCGGTCGCAGCCCTTTATTGCGCCTTTTTCATCGCCATCGCGCTTGCCTTCCCCGGCGGGCCCGTGGACGTGGAAACCGCCGCGTTTCAGCTGACCATGCCGGGAATCGAAGAAGAACTCTTCTATCGCGGCATATTGTTGCTCGCTCTCGACCAGGCGTTTCGGGGCCGAAAACGGTTTCTCGGTGTCGATTGGGGCTGGGGCGCCGTGCTTTCCTGCATGTTGTTCGGAATGGCCCATGCTTTCGGATATTCGGACGGGCAATTCTCGTTCGACGCGATCATAATGGCGCTGACGGCGGTTCCCGCGTTCCTCGCGGTCTGGTTGCGTCTGCGGACAGGAAGCTTGCTTTTGCCCGTCCTCCTTCACAATTTCGGCAACACTTTCTCCCTGCTCGCCTGATGGCGATTTCGAAAGTCGCGGCGCTATGATCCTGTCTTTCCTGTCCGCCCTGTTCGTCCAGCCCGCCGCCGATGCGCCGCTCGTTGTCGCATCCTACCACTATCCCGGTGTCGACCGCCGCGCCGCGCTCGCCCCCCTGGCCGATCGCGTCGAACGGGCCGCAAAACGGCGGGTGCGGATCGAATTGTTCGAAAATCCGGATGCGCTGTCGCAGGCGGTTTGCGACGGTCGGGTCGACGTGGCGATGACCAATCTCGGCGCCTATGTCACGATGCGCGATTGTCCTGCCGTCACCGCTGTCGCGGTGCTCGACGTTCCGCCCGAAATACTTGAAAAATATCGCGGCGTGCTGCTCACGCGCGCCGATACCGGTATCGCCAGCCTTGGCGACCTTGCCGCAAAGGCGGCCGATATTCGGTACAGCGAAGTCTTGCCCGGATCGACGTCGGGTGCGCTTGTCCAGGCGGCGGAATTGCGCACGCTTGGCATCGCGCCCGCCCGCTTTGCCGAAACGCGCCGTTCGGGCACCCATGATGCCGCGCTTCAGGATGTGCTGACCGGGCGGGCCGATCTTGCGGCATCGGCCGAAGAGCCATGGCGCAAGCTGCAAGCGGCGCAGCCCGCACGCGCCGCCACGCTGCGCCTGCTGTGGCGCTCCGCGCCCTTGCCGCCCGGCCCGGTCGTGTGCCGTGCGGCGGCCGCCGTGCCTTGTGCCGCAATCCGTGAGGCTCTGCTGGCCGATGACGCCGCCGACGCCGCGCGCGCTCTGTCCGGGGGCTGGATCGAAACGCGCGGATCCGAAAAGTTCCGCGCTTATGACGAGGCGACATACGCACCGTTCGAACCGGGCGCAGAGTGATGGACATGCCGCCGTCGGGGATCGCAAATCGATCCGGGCCTTTGCGCTGACAGCGAAATGATGCCGGGGAACGCGCGGAACCGCGCTCCCCGGCATCGCCACTCAAGCGGGACTGCTTATTGGCACCCACGGATATGACCGCCCTCGCCCGGCAAGGGGACCGGCGCCGCGACAAATGGCTCGCTCATGCGACCAAGGCGCGCGGTTCGCTGCATCGAGGCAATGACGGCGAGAAACGCCCGCCATTCGTCCCCCGGCTCGCGCCTTCGTCGCGTACCCCGTTGCCGTTCTCGTTGCATCGAGCTTGGCATTTCGATCGATCATATAATGGACGCCCCATGCCCCTTTCTTCCCGCACCCTGCTTCTCATCAGCCTGACCCTGCCGCTCTCCGCTGCGGCGCAGACGCTCCCTCCCACCCCGAACCAGGCGGCAGCAGAGTCGCGGCGCGAGATCGAAAACAGCCGACGCGAAGCGCGCGAGAATCTGGAACGCGGCAGGCGCGGCGAAATCGACCCGCGCGAAATCCGGCGCGCTCGCGAAGCGGGTCCGGCCGGAAGCTCGGCCGTGCCGCCCGAAGTCATCGCGCGCTGGCAGGCCACACCGCCGCAGCAGCTGGGCACCGACCCCGATTTCGTGCGCGCGATGCAGAATGAAGATCCCGCCGCTCTCGCCCATTGGGAAGGCGTACTGATGGAAATGAACCGCGATCTGCGCGACGACGCGGGATCACGCCGGTGGCTGGGTGGCCCGGTCCTTATCCCCGATCAGGACACGGTCCATATCACGGTCGGCGAGCGCCCCAACCGACCGCCAGCGCGCAGGGGGGTGAAGCGCAAGCCCGCCGAAGAAAAGCGTCAGGACGAAGCGCCGCGCAGGAAACGCAATCCGATTCAGGAACGCGAGGCGCTGGAACGCGACCGGCGCGAGGCGGGCCGCCAATATGCCGACGCCATGCGGCGGCGCGACGAAAATCCGGGCAATCAGGAACTGATCCGGTTGGCCGAGCGCGAAGCGACAAGGGTCCGGCTCGCCGAAGAAGGCTATCAGGCGTTCCTGCGCGAAAACGCACCCGACGAATATCGGGCGCGCCAGCAGCAGCTTGAAACGATCGATTGGCGAATGGTGGAGCCGCGCGCGCTCGACCCGTCGAAACTGCCGCGCCGTAACGAACCCGCGGAGCGCCCGGACTCTCCGCCGCTTTCCGAATATGACGGGCGTCCGGGCACCAATCCCGACCATCGACTGCGCGGAACGCCCGAAGGCGGCGAAGGCCCCGTCCTCCCCCCTCGCGCCAATGCACAGCCCGCTCCGCAGCGACCCAAAAGCCCCCAGCTCCAGGAATATCGCCCGCCTGCTGGGGATTAGAGCGGGGAGCCTTAAATCGGCTTCATTGCCCAAAGCCGTTCGTATTGAGCTTGTGGAAGCACCGTCCTCTTCTTCGGCGTTAGAAGGAAAGAACGGCTCTTCGACGAGCTCAGGGCGAACGGCTCTTATTCGACGCTCGGCGCTGGCGCGTCGGCGCGCTGACGACCGCCTTCGTTGCAGCCGCTCGATGTCCACAGGACAAAAAGGGGGCGGGTTCTCGCGAACCCGCCCCCTTCCCGCTTCGGCGTGACGTATCAGAAGCGGAAATTGGCACCGATCGTGAAGGCGCGGCCGAACAGGTCGAACGCGTCGCCCGTCTCGAGGCCCGTCGGCGTGCCAAACGGGGTTCCCGGGAGGTAAGGGGGCTGGGTGTCGAACACATTGTCGATCCCGAAATAAAAGCTGTACTTCTGATCGATCTCGTACCGGACCTGCAGGTCGTGCAGCCAGTAATCGTCGATCTTGTTCAGCGCGGCGATGTCGGGATTGGCGCTGGTGAAGTTCAGCACATAATCGCCTCCGCTCATGAACTTGGTCTGCCAGCTGAAGGTGACATCATCGACCGAATAGGCAGCCCGGCCGGTGAAGCGATGGCGCGAGAAAGCCTGTCCGAACGTGCCGGCGGCGTCCTCGACCGGCGCGACCGGATCGGCCTGCGTCGAATTTTCGATCAGATAGGTATAGTTGGCCGTGATCGACAGCCGGTCGTTGGGCGCGATACCCAGCCCGGTCCAATAACGCAGGCCAAAGTCGATGCCGCTATTCTTGTATCCGGCGACATTGATCAGCTGGCCGTCCACCCGCGTCACCCGGCCCGTGTTCGCATTGCGGACGACATTGTCGCAATAGAGCGGCAGGTTGGTCAGCAGGCACTGCTGGATCGAATAGGTGCGGCCGATCGTGTTGATCGCCCGGTCGATGGCGATGTCGTAATAATCGACCGTCACCGACAAATTGGGCACCTGCACCGGCGTGATGACCGCACCGATGGTAAAGGTCCGCGCCTGCTCTTCCTGCAAATCCAGGTTTCCGCCCTGAAAACCGTTGATGCCCTGCAGGTCGGCGAGCGTATATTCGAACACGCCGTTCGCTGCGATCGCCGCCTGGATCGCCGGGATCGCGCGGCAAGCCGCCGCATATTCGTTCGACGTCGCTGCCGTCACGCCGTTGCAGGGGTCGGACACCGCCGCAAAGGTTTCGGACGGTTGGCCAAACAGTTCGGACGTGTTCGGCGCCCGGTTGGCTTCGGCATAGACGCCGCGCAGGCGCAGTCCTTCGAACGGCTGCAGCTCGGCACCGACATTCCAGCTCAGCACGCTGCCGACGGTCGAATAATCAGACAGACGGGCCGCCGCGATCAGGCCGAAATGGTCGACGAAGCTGTCGCGGATCAGCGGGATATTCACTTCGCCATAGATTTCCTTGACCGAATAGCTGCCGACAAGGTCCGGGGTCTGATTGCCCGAATTGCCGCCGGTGTTGGTCAGTATATCCCAGTCGCTGACCGATTTTTCCTTGCGATACTCAAATCCGACCGCAAATCCGACGTCGCCCGCGCCCAGATCGAACGGCGTGCCGCTGATCGTTGCGGTCGCCACATGCTGCTGGTTCGTGATCTCCTGTGACTTGGGGATGACCGCCTGGACATAGGCGGCCGCGCGCGGATCGACCGTGTCGTAACCAAAGAGATTGATCGGAATACAACCCTCTGCACGCGCCGAGGCGTCGGCGCAGACGATGTCCACGCCCAGAACGTCGCCCGTCCCGACGCGGACGGCATTCAGCGCGTTGCGATAGCGGCGATTGTCGATGTCCTCGCTGGCGTTGTAATCGTTCATATAGCCATAGACATAGCTGGCTTCATATTTGAACCGCGATCCCAGCTCGCCGCGAATGCCGGCAACCGCGCGCCAGGTGTCGCGCCGCACGACGTTGCTGCGGTCGAAAACATCGTTCTGGCGGCGCCGGAACTGGATCGCCGCGACGTCATTGTCGGGGTCGGCATCGCTGTTGCGCGCCGCAATCGCGGCCGCAACCTCGGCCGGGATGAAGGGGTTGGTAATCGACATCCCCAGATCGTCGGCCCCGGTGTAGACATCGGTCCACTCGAGCGCAAAGGGTTCGATCTGGCTGTTCGAACTGACCCGGCCATAGGTCAGCTCGCCGAACAGCTTCGCGCCGTCGGCAATCTCGAAATTGGCGATGGCCGAGGCAAGATAGCGTTCAACCGGCACCGAAATATAGCGATCGTTGTTGCGGTTGTAGCCGGAGCCCGTGGGGAAGCCCGCCACCACATCATTCTCGCGGTCAAAGGTGAACAGGCTGCCACCCTGAAAGGCGTTATTGGCGACGCCGTCGGTGTCGACAAGGTTGAACCAGCCCTGCGACGCATAGCTGCTGTACGATGCGGGGCCGCAGATCAGGCCCGCGCAATCCTGCGCCGATCGCGCACGCTTGCGCGACAGCAGTCCGTCGTCGCGGTCATAGGTGAAATTCATCAGAATGTTGCCGCGGTCGTCGGCGCCAAAGCTGGTGCCGACGGTGATGCTGGTCATATAGCGAGCGTTGTCGCCCCGGCCAGTAAGGCCGGCCTGGCCGCGGATCGAAACCCCCTCGAACCGGTCCTTCAGGATGAAGTTCACGACGCCCGCGACGGCATCCGACCCATAGACCGCCGACGATCCGCCGGTGACGATCTCGACACGTTCGACGAAGTCGGTGGGGATATTGTTGACGTCGACCGCCGAATCGCCAGGAAGCCCGCCTACCATCCGGCGGCCGTTGACAAGTACGAGGGTTCGCGAATCGCCCAGGCCTCTGAGGTCGATCGTCGCAACGCCGGTTCCCGAGATCAGGAAGTTGGAATTGGCGCGCGTCAGCCCGATCGCCACCTGCGGCATTTCATTCAGCGTGTCCTGGATATTCTGCGCCGCGTCATATTGCAGATCGGTGTTGCTGATGACCGACAGGGGAACCGGGGCATCCAGATCCTGCCGCGCGATGCGCGATCCGGTCACGACGATGGCCTCCCCCTCGCTGGCGCCGTCGTTCGCCACTTCCTGCGCTGCTGCCGATCCCGAAAACAGCGCCATCCCAATGGCAAAGGACGCGGCGCCCGTACCCAGCAGGCGCCCGCGAACAGTCTTTTTCATGTCATGCACTCCCTGTAGAAAGCCCATCGCACCGGAGCGAATTCGCTTCCCTTGGCGCGCATGGCGATCGCCCGCGATCTGCGGACGTGCGCGCAGCCTTAGGAATATCCGCCAATCATCCGACCACCCCTTCGGCGAATGGCGCAGCGCCGCGATGAACGGCGCACAGCTGCGGACGAGGACGATCAAGGCGCCCTGCAAGTCAGCATAAGATGGCGACGGGGATAATTTGTGCCGCGACGGTTTTCTGAAGATGGCTTTCGCTGACAGCCCTTTTTCGCGACCGACATCGGGCGTCGAGCCAACCTCTCGCTCCGGCGCGAAGGAACGGTCGCTTTCGGGACGCGGTTTCGAAGGACGTTACGGCTTAGCTGAGGCGCGCAGCAAGTTCTCCTTGCTCCGATCCGCCGCTTCGGCGTTGCGATGATGGAGGCTGAGGGCCGCAAGGCGTCGGTCGCGCCAGGCCCGCTTTTCGTCCAAGGCGTCGAGCGGGGTCTGTGCGCGCATGGCGGAGTCGACGCGGGCAATGGCGTCCTGAGGCCATGATTCCGCGCCGGCGAGTCTGGCAAAGCCGGGCCCGTAACGCTCGGCATAATCACCGAAACCTCCGGGTGCATTCAGGTCCATCGTCTCGAAGGGGCCCATGAAGGACCAGCGCAGCCCGAGGCTGCCCCGAACGACGGCATCGACCGCATCGGCATCGGCGATACCCGCCTCGACAAGTTCCAGGGCCTCCTGGACGAGCGCTGCCTGCAGCCGGTTCATGACGAAGCCGTCGATCTCACCGATCGCGACAGGCACCATATTTGCTCGTTTCAGAAGGTCCGATGCGCGCTCGACAACGGCCGGATCGGTGAAGGCGGCGGGGACCAACTCTACCGCGGGAAGCAGATGAGGCGGATTGGCGGGATGGACCACGATGCAACGATGTCGTCCGGACAAGCGCCCGCAGACATCGGTACAGGTCAGACCGGACGAAGAACTCGCGAGAACCGCGGTCGGCGGAGCGCAGGCGTCGAGCCTCGAAAACAGGTCCTGTTTCAGTTCCAGCAGTTCCGGCGAGTTTTCCTGAACATACACGGCGTGCGCAACGGCTTCCTGCAACGTCGGCGCAGCAGTGAAGCGCCCCAGGATATGTGCAACAGGTTCATCGAGCAGGCCCGCGGCAGCATATTCCTGCAGCGAGGTTGCGAGGCGCGCGTGTGCGCAGTCCAGAACGGCAGTGTCGGGATCATAAAGCGTCACCGGATGTCCCGCCCTGGCGAAGACGATCGCCCAGCCCAACCCGACAAAGCCGCAACCGATGATGGCGATCGTCTGATCCTGCAATTTACTGCTCATTCTGGCACTCCCCTTCGATGTCACGGCTTGCCCCTGCAACGGGTTAATCGGCAGTCCAGCCGCCATCGATCACCAACGATGTCCCGGTCGCCAGCGCCGACGCGTCGGAGGCGAGAAACAGGACCGCTCCCATCAGATCCTCTACCGTGCCCAGACGTCCGAGCTTGATCTTGCCAAGCACCGACGCGCGAAATTCGGGGTCTTCGAAAAAGGGCCGTGTCATCGGCGTTTCGATGAAGGTGGGCGCAATGACGTTTGACCGGATTCCGTGCGGCGCCAGATCGAGAGTCATTGCCTTGCTGAGGCCCTCAAGCGCCCATTTGGACGCGCAGTAAAGCGTCCGGTTCGGACCGCCGACATGACCCATCTGCGAGCCAATATGGATCACGCTGCCGGGGATACCCGCTTCGATCATCCGCCGCGTACAATGTTGCGTGACAAAAAAGCTGGCCTTCACGTTCAGCGAGACCACGGCATCAAAATCATCCTCGCTGACATGGTGCATCGGCATCGGCCGGTTGGTTCCGGCATTGTTGACCAGGACGTCGAAGGGCTGCTGCCGATTGAAAAAATCGGCAACCGCCGAAAAGTCGCACACGTCGAGAATAGCGGCCACCGCCCGGCCGCCCCGCGCCTCGATGGCGGCGGCCCCCTCCTCGACCTCTGCCGCCGATCGCGCGGCCAGCACTACGTCAGCCCCGCCGTCGGCCAGCGCTGTGGCCAACGCCAGGCCGATGCCGCGCCCGGCGCCGGTCACGAGCGCGCGGCGCCCGTCAAGACGAAAGCTGGGAGTGGTGGGCAACATGATGTACCTCCGGCGAAGGCAGGAAATTCTGCCTCGGCAGAGCTAGCGAACTTGAGTCGGTAATCCAGATCGCCAAATCCAATGTTCGACAGGCGAACATGGCGGATGGCTGCCGTTCTCAATAAACGGCCGGTTTGGCAGTGAAAGGGTCAAATATTCGCTGTGCGAACAAATTCGACGCGACCGATAGGCCGTTTCACAACGGCATTCCTATCCCCTGCATCTCGGAACCAGGGAAAAAAGGGAAATGGGAATGCTTGCTAAGAAGTATCTTTACGGAGCTGCCGCCACCGTCGCGCTGTCGGGTCTTTTTCCTGCCATGGCGCAGGCGCAGGATCCTGACACAACGCCTCAGGTCGAGCAAGGCGACGACGGCGATATCGTCGTCACTGCGCGCCGCCGGAACGAAACGCTCGTCGATGTTCCGATTGCGATTTCTGCCATCTCGTCGAGTGCCATTCAGGAGCGCGGCATCAATGACGTAACCTCGGTGTCGCAGATGACCCCGGGTCTGCAGTTCGACAAGGGCGCGTCGCCCGCCGACGTGCGCCCCAGCCTGCGCGGCATCGCGTTGATCGAAGGTCGCTCGAACGTCGCCATCATCGTCGACGGCATCGACGTGACCGGCGTCTCGCTGAACACGCTGGTCGGCGGCAGTGGTTCGCAGACCGCAGCGGCACTGATGGATCTTGAGCGCATCGAAGTCGTCAAGGGCCCTCAGACTGTCTATTTCGGCCGCAGCGCGTTCGCCGGCGCGATCCAGTTCATCAGCAAAAAACCCGAATTTACGACCGGCGGCACCGTCAGCGGCGCGATCGGCGATTATGGTCGCCGCGAAATCACCGGTCACATCACGGGCCCGGTGATCGGCGACACGGTCGCGGCCAAGCTGTCGGCGACCTATCGCCATTTCGGCGGCTTCTACAAGAATCCGGGCAACCAGCAGGGTCTTGGCGCCAGCGAAGTCTGGGGCATCGGCGGCTCGGTTCTCGTCGAAAAGGGCGGCTTCGAGGGTCGCTTCTCGCTGAATTATCTCGACGAGCACAACACGCCGGGCGCCGGTTATGTGACCAACCGTCCGACGACCAGCCTCTATGGTATTAGCCTGATCGACGAAGATTTCTTCGATCCCAGCCAGGTCGCGATCTCGTCGAACATCAAATATAAGGGCAACGTCTCGCAGACGTGGCGCGGCGTCGCCAACATGACGCTCGACCTCGGCGACGGCTTCAGCCTTGCGTCGGTGACCGGTCTCAACAAGACCCAGTCGACGCTGCAATTCGACTTCGATACCAAGCGTGACGACGTTCCGGCCGGTGTCGACCTCGGCGGCGGCATTTCGAACTGTCTGCCGATCACCTGCGTCGGCATTTTCGAATTCGACAACGACCTGCAGCAGCTGAGCCAGGAACTGCGCCTCAGCTATGACAGCGACAATCTGCGCCTGTTGGGCGGTGTCTATGTGTTCGACGAAAACTACAGCGAGCTCGACTATACCCGCTTCGTCGGATCGCAGTCGTTCGTGACGGGCAACCGCACCGGCATCACGCCGCGCCTTTCGACGCTGAACACCAATACCTACTCGGCATTCGGCTCAATCGACGCCGACGTCACCGATCGCCTGACGCTTACCGGCGAACTGCGCTACAACCACGAAATCATTCGTGCGACCGCGGCGACCGGTTTCAACATCCTGTTCCAGACCGGGAGCACGGCGACCACCTTCCGTGGCAAGGAAAAGTTCGACAGCTGGCTCCCGCGCGTCAACGCGAAGTTCGAGGTCAGCGATGACGTCAACATCTATGGCAGCATCGCCAAGGGCGCCAAGCCGGGCGGGTTCAACGTCGGCCAGGTTCGCGAAAACCTGCGTCCGTTCGGCCAGGAAACGGTGTGGACCTATGAGCTCGGCACCAAGGGCCGCATCGGCGGTCGGCTGATCTCGTTCGACGCGTCGATCTATTATTCGGATTGGCGCGACGTTCAGGTCACGACCGTTTGCTACGGCACGGCGAGCCCCTTCGGTCCGGAACCCGAATGTCCAAACGCTACCGCCGTGACGTTGAACTACATCATCAACGCCAAGAAGGCTGAGGTGAAGGGCGCAGAACTGGGCATCACCATTCGGCCGAGCGACGCGCTGACGCTGACAGCGAACTATGCCTATGCGGACTCGACCTTCGTCAACTTCGAAGCCCGCGACGTCTATCCGGCCCCGGCCGGAACCGATCGTCAGTTCGCCGGCAATCGCATGCCGCTGGTGCCCAAGCACTCGGCATCCGCTTCGATCCGTTTTGAACAGCCGGTTGCGGCTTCGGCGTCTGCCTTCGTCGACCTGTCGGGTCGCTACCGTTCGTCGCGCTATGCGCGATTCGACAACCGTGTCCTGCTGGACAACAAATTCGTCGCCGACGCGCAAGTCGGCCTGAAGGGCGACGATTGGACGGCACTGATCTTCGTTGACAATATCTTCAACGACCTGACGCCCGATTTCGCGCGCTATTGGGGCAACTTCAACCCCAGCCAGCCGAACGGCGAGTTCATTGCCGCACCGGCAAAGCGTTCGTTCGGCCTGCGCTTCAGCAAGGACTTCTAAGCTCTCCGAGGTGCGTGCTCGACGGTTTTTGCGAAAGCCGTCGCGTACGCCCCTCCTGTCCGGGGCCGGGAAAAGGGAATCCGGCCCCGAACATCGACATAAAAAGGGGGGCCGTTCAGACCGAACGGCGCCCCTTTTTTTGGCAACACGCCAGACCGAAGGATCAGGGGTAGGCTAGCTCCAACCCGCCCGAGACAGTGATGGTCTGCCCTGTCACCGCCGCGGCAGCATCGGAGAGGAGGAAAGCGATGACGGTCGCGACCTCTTCCGGCAGACCTACCCGGCCAAGCGGCGTTTTGGGCTCGATCATCGCGCGAAAGGCACGGGCTCCTTCTTCGCCGAGCGAATCCGCGACGCTGTCGCTCCAGATCAGGCCGGGCAGCAGGCTGTTCACCCGTACATTCTGGTCCGCAGCGGCGAAGTTCGCGGCATAGCCTTGCGACAGGCCGACCATTGCGGCCTTGGATGCGCTGTAGGCCGAACCGCCGGGTCCGGCGCGTGTGCCGGCGACCGACGAGATGTTGAGCACCGCCCCACCCTCCCTGGCTATCAACGGCGCGAGCGCGTCGATCCCGATGCGCACGCCGCGACAGTTGATACCGGTCAGAAAGTCGAGATCGCTCGACGTCAGTTCACTGATCGGCCGGTTGCGGGATTCGCCGGCGTTGTTGACAAGCCCGTGCAGCGCTCCGCAGGCCGCATCGATCGCTCGCCCCGCCGCGGCCCAGGCCGAAGGATCGGTGACGTCCAGCGGCACCACCATGCCATCGCCGCCAGCCGCACGCACCATCGCCAGCGTTTCGTCGGCCAGGTCGAGCTTGCGCCCGCCGACGGCGACGAAGCCGCCACACCGACCGATTTCGATCGCGGCCGCCCGGCCGATGCCCGAGGTAGCGCCGGTCACCAGCAGGGTCTTGCCGCGCAGCGTCGCATTCGCCGAGCCGCGCCCGTTGCCCAGAACAACTTGGGCGCCGGTAATGAACCGGCTGCGCGCATCGGCAAAGAAGCGCACGGCCTCGGCCGTGGCTTCGACTGACGCGTGGGGCGCGCAAATCAGGCGGTTGGAACGCAGCGCCAAACCCGCTTTCTGCGCGTCGTGAAGCGCAGCGGCCGTCAGCAACCGGATCGACTCGGCGGCGGCGTCGCTTCCCGGCACCGCGCCGTGCGGTGCTGGAGAAAAGCCGAGCGTAAGCAAATTTCCCGTGCCTTGCGCCCCGAACAAAGGCAGCGCGAATTTCGCGCCGCGCCATGCCGTCGCAATCACGGGTTCCGGATCTGTCGGCGCGCCGTCGAGCGCGGGGGCGGTGACGATGAAGTCAATAATCGAACCTTCGGCCGCCAGCCGATCGATCATCGCCAGCCATGCCGCATCGCCATCATCGTCGAATTCGATCACCCGATAACCGGCATCGACGAGCGCCGCCGCAGCGATCGCGCCCAGGCGCGAAGCGGCATTGGCCACCAGCGCGGTGTCGCTCATGCGAAATCGCGCCCGAAATTGACGTAGATTTCGACATCCTTTTCCGCGCGAAAAGCTGGAACCGGTTCGCCGGGCGGGATGAAGAAATAGGCTCGGCCCGCGATTGCGGGCTCGCCATCGGCGGACAGGCCGCCATCCAGCACAAAAATCTCCAGATAGTCCTCACGCTGCCGCGCCGCACTCGACCATCCTTTGGGCAGCCGCGCCAGCGCAGATCCTTCCCCGATCGCCGGATCTCGGCTGAGCAGGCACGTGCTCGCCGGCTGCCCGAGCAGCCTGGTCTCTGACCAGCCGAGCTCCGCGACCGGATCGCCATAAGCGGCGGGCGGCCGCGGCGGCGCCTCGCCATCGACGACGTAAAGATCGTCGTGCTCCGGCTCTTCGACAAAGTTGAAGGCGAGTTCCTGCCCGACGCGCGAGAGAAACAGGCTTTCCTGCGGCACAACGCTGTTGAAGCCGTGGACCGTCCGTGGCGGGTGGAAAACATAGGAGCGCGGGACGACCCATGTCCGCTGATCGAAGCTGAAATAGCCCTCGATTCCTAGAATTTCTTCGTAGGTCACGTGATAATGCGCAACCGATGGCGCAATATAGCCCAGTCCCGGATCCATACGCTGGAGCGCGGTGCGGGCGCCCGTCTCGCTATCGCGGCTCAAGAGCTTGCTGAACAGGCCCGGGGGTCCCAGCGGGGTCCATTCCATTGCGTCCACGTCGAGTCCGATAATCCTGGGTCTCACCCTCTGCTCCTTTGCCATTGTCCCAGTCGGATACTATGCGTCCAGCGTCTGCTGCCGCCGGGGCGATGAACTTTTGTTCGCCAGGTGAACGAAGCTGACCGGCGCAAAACATCGAGCGCGGTGAGCGTGCCACTAATAGTCCAGCCATGGGAGGAGTATAGCATGACTGAGACGAGTGATCTCGCCTACGATATTTCCGTTTGCATCAACCGCGACGAGATCGAGCCCGAACGCACCGAACTATGGGGGCCATCGCCGGTCGTTGTCCGCCCGCTGCGTCGCCTGGACGACGGCAGCTTGCGCAGCGGCTTGGTATCGCTTTCTGCCGGATGGTGCTGCGAAACGCCCCTGAAACTGTCGGCCATCCAGCAATTCGCAATCCTGTCGGGCAGCCTGCGCCTCGGATCGGCAGAGCTTGGCCCAAACGCCTTTGTCGTCGTGCGCGCCGGTGACACGATGCCGCCGATCGCCGCAATCGACGATTGCGAACTGGTGCTCATTCAGAACCCAGGTCAATCCTACAGCGCCGATACGCGCCCGGGCAGTGCGATCGTGACTCCCGACGTATATGCGCTCGAACCCTTCACGCCCGTCATCGGCGGAAAGCCCCTGCACGGTTTCGAGCGCCGCGTCCTCTGGATCGACCCCGAAACCGGCGCCGACACGCGTATCCTTCGCGTGCCGGCCGGATTTCGGGGCGCAGGCGGACCGAGTTGGCATCCGGTCGAGGAGGAAATCTTCTGTGTCGAGGGAGATATTCATCCCGACCCAAGTCGCCCGATGCGCGCGGGATCGTATCTTTGGAATCCGGCGCGAAGTATCCATGGCTTTGACGAATATACCGAAAAGGGCTGCATCCTGCTCGAATGGCACGACGGTCCTTGGGATCTGATCCACGCCTGAGGCCATAAAAGGGCCCGCGCCTCGAGTAGCGAGGCGCGGGCCAAGACTCCTGCAGGGAGTTTCGAACATTGCCTAGGCGATGACAGGTTCGGCCCGGCCCGCGTAGGGCACATCACGCTGACCATAACGGCGCACGCGAACATTCGCCTGCTCGCCATGTCCCGCGAATCCTTCGAGCGCACACAGCCGGCTGCAATATTCGCCGATCATCGCCGACGCCGCATCGGTGGTGACGCGCTGATAGGTACAGGTCTTCAGGAACTTGCCAACCCAGAGCCCGCCGGTGTAGCGCGCTGCCTTGCCCGTCGGCAGCGTGTGGTTGGTCCCGATGACCTTGTCGCCATAGCTGACGTTCGTGCGCGGTCCCAGAAACAGCGCGCCATAGTTGGTCATGTTCTTGAGGAAATAGTCGGGATCGGCGGTCATCACCTGGACATGCTCGGATGCGATCTCGTCGGCGATGGCGACCATTTCCTCATCGCTTTCGGCCACGATGACTTCGCCATAGGTTGCCCATGCCTTGCCCGCGTGGTCGGCAGTCGGCAAAATCTGCAGCAACCGTTCGATTTCGGCCATGGTCTCGCGCGCCAGCTTCGCCGACGTCGTGAGCAGGATTGCCGGGCTGTCCGGTCCATGTTCCGCCTGACCCAAAAGGTCGGTCGCGCACAGCTCGCCATCCGCTCCGATCTCGTCGGCGATCACCAGTGTCTCGGTCGGCCCGGCAAACAGGTCGATGCCGACGCGGCCGAACAATTTGCGCTTGGCCTCCGCAACAAAGGCATTGCCTGGTCCGACGATGATATCGACAGGCTTGATGCTTTCGGTACCGATCGCCATCGCGCCGATCGCTTGGACACCGCCAAGAACGTAGATGTCGTCAGCGCCAGCCATCACCTGTGCGGCCACGATCGCGGGTGCGGGCTTGCCCTGGAACGGCGGGGCGCACGAGATCACGCGCGGCACGCCGGCGACCTTTGCGGTGATGACCGACATGTGCGCCGAAGCCAGCAACGGATATTTGCCGCCCGGGACGTAACAACCGGCCGCGTTGACGGGCACATGCTTGTGGCCCAGCACCACCCCCGGCAGCGTCTCGACCTCGACCTCGTGCATGCTATCGCGCTGAATCTGCGCGAAGTTGCGCACCTGCGCCTGCGCGAATTCGATGTCCTTCAGATCCTGGCTCGACAGCTGGTCGAGGCAGTCCTGCTTTTCACGATCGCTCAGAACCAGCGATTCGGGATTCCAGCCGTCGAACTTCTGCGACAGTTCGCGTACCGCTGCGTCGCCGCGCATCTGGATATCTTCGAGAATGCGTTCGACCGTTTCCGAAACGCTTTTTTGGATGTCGGCACGCTCTTGTTGTGGCGCACCGCGCTTCAGCCAAACCGCCATAAATACTCCTGATCTGATGTTGGATTGAATGTGTGTGTTACAAAGCTCAGTCGCGCGCCCAGCGCGCGTCAAATTCCCACACGGCCGGAAAGCCGATCTGGTCGCAGAACTTGCGGAAATCATAGAGTGGAACCGAAGGATCGGTGCCCGTCCCCTTGTCGCGCAGGGCGGCCAACGCGCCGTGCACCGCCGCGGCCGATGCAAGGCTGGTCAACGCCGGGAAGATCGCGATCTGGAAGCCAAGTTTCTGCAGTTCATCCTTGGTCAGAATCGGCGTGACGCCGCCCGACGCCATATTCGCCAGCACGGGCTGGTCGAACGCCTTGCAGACGGTTGCCATCTCCTCTTCCGAGGTGAGCGCCTCGGGGAACAGGACGTCCGCCCCCGCCTTGGCATAGGCTTCCATGCGGCGCATCACGCCGTCGAATCCCTCGATCTGGCCCGCGTCGGTACGCGCGATGATCAGCGTGTCGTCATTCTGCCGCGCGTCGCAGGCCACCTGGATACGCAGCACCATTTCCTCGAGCGATACGACACGCTTGCCGGGCACATGGCCGCACTTCTTGGGGAATTCCTGATCCTCGATCTGGACGCCCTCGACACCTGCCTTTTCATAGGCGCGCACCGTGTGATGGACGTTGAGCAGTCCGCCATATCCCGTATCCGCGTCGGCGATAACGGGCGCAGTCGACGTTTCGACCAGCGTCGCCATGCGGTCCACCATCTGGGTGACCGAAGCAATGCCCGCGTCGGGAATGCCATGCGCCGATGCCGTGAGCCAATACCCGGTCCCGTAAACCGCATCGAAGCCGAAATCATTCGCGATCACCGCCGTGATCATGTCCTGAATGCCAGGCGCCAGAATGAAGTCGCCCGCGGCGAGGCGAGCACGCAAGGTTGATTTGGTCATTGACGAAGGCTCCGTGTATCCGCCACCCAGCCTGGATCGCGGGTAGTTCGCCATGTCTCGACCGCAGCCCTCGGTGGGACAACGCATCGACGGACAAATATTCGCCAGGTGAACAACGCTTCATGCCGCATGGTACAGCGCTGCCGAGAAGCCAGCATGTGTTAGCCGGGTACCTACCAATAAGGCGGTGTTAAATTCATGACGGCAGAAATAACGGGACGCGAAAAAAGCGGATGGGCGATGATCGTCGCCTTGCTTCTGGTCATGACGGTTTGCCACGGCGTGATCACGTCGGGTCTTCCTGCGCTCGACAAGACGCTGCTGGAAAGCCTCAACGTCTCGCGCGGCGACCTGAAGCTACGCGAGAGCATATTCTTGTTTGCTTCCGGACTCTCGGGCCTGGGCATTGGATTCCTGACGACCCGCCTGCGCCCGCGAACAATCGTTCTGTCGGGCCTGGTCCTGCTCGCCATCGCCCTGATGGCCTATAGTCACGCGACGTCGATCAACCAGATCTATGTCCTCTATGCCGTTCTGGGCATGTGCTATGCCAGCGCGCACGTTGTGATCGTCGTACTCATGGTTCGGCAATGCTTCGAGGAGCGGCGTGCACTGGCAATATCGGTTGCCCTGTCAGGAACGAGCATCGGGGCGGCCGTCTTCCCCGGCCTGATCGTTCTGGCGCTCGAACATTATGACTGGCGTCAGGTTCTCACCGGGCTGGCGATCCTGCCCTTGGTTATATGGCCGGTCGCAGCATATCTTTTGCCGCGGCTCCGCGTCGGCGAGACGCTGAACCCGGAAGCAGCCAAGACCACCTCGCCATCGACCGCCTATCGCCGCGGCCCGCTGGCGATCGGGCTGCTGCTGGTCGCAATCTTTGCGACATTTTTCGCCTCGACCGCCTTCCTTCTCAACCTGTTCCTCTATCTGCAGGATATCGGCCTGTCGGCGCGACTGACCGCGACCGGGGTCAGCACCGTGTTTATCGTCGGCCTGTTCGGCAAGGTTCTGGTGGGGATGGCGGCAGAACGCTGGGGAACCTTCCAGGTCTGGACAAGCCAGCAGCTCATCCTGTTGACCGGTGCCGTCATCCTGACGCTCGCCAATCCGTCAATTGTCTTCGTCGGCCTTGCGCTGCTCGGCATGGGCTGGGCCGGCTGCTACGTGCTGACCCAGGTCGTCATCTCCGAAGTTTTCGCAGGCCCGAACCTGGGACGGATCGCAGGAGGATTCATTGTGTTCGAGGCGCTGTCCTCGGGCAGCGGCGTGTGGATCGCGGCGTCGGCGGCCGACTATTTCGGCAGCTATCAGTGGGCCTTTGCGCTTTGCAGCGGCTTGCTTGCGGTCGCGATTATCGCGTCGACCCTGTTTCGGCAGCTGGCCATCGTCCGCCCGCAGCCGGCATCAATCGTCCAATAGATTATCCGGTAAAGCCGCCATGTCGGCACCGATGGCGGCTGCTGTCGCACACAGCGGGGCGACGAAGCGTTCGACGGCCGCAGCGAGCGGCATCGCGGCGGAAAAGAAAACGAGCGTCACCGTGCCCGCCAGTTCGTCGCCGATGAAAAGCGGCACGGCGATCGACGAGGTGCGTCCCGGATTCGCGGAGTAACCCGTTCGCGCCACCGCCGCATAGCCTTGCTCGAGGATGCGCTGCGCCTCCCCTTCCTCTTCGAACGCCTTGAGTGTCGCGAACTCAGCGCTGGTCGCGATCGATCTGTAGTGCGCGACGAGTTGGCGGCGCACCTCGGGACCGGCGTGGGCAAGAAATGCCCGGCCTGACGCCGAGACGGTGAGCGGAACCTGCCATCCCGGATAATAATGGTTGAAGGTCAACGGGGTTTGCGCGCTCGTCGAATCGCGAACGACCATGGAATTGCCGACCCTCGTCACGATGCTGATCGGCCAATGCACCTGTTCGGTCAGCGCCTCGATATGCGGTCGCGCCGTGACGACCAGCCGGTCGTGATTCTGAAACCCATATGCCAGCGCCTGGATCAGGGGAGTTGGACGATAGCGCTTCCGGTTGGGCTCGCGCTCGATGACCCCTTCATCGACCAGCGCACGGACGATGCGCAGCGCCGTCGGATAGGGAAGCTCCGCCGCACTCGCGATTTCGGTCAGCGTCAACGCGCTGGACCGGTTGATCACGCGGAGGACCGCGAGTGCGCGCGAGATCGATCGGATGGAATTATCGTCGCTCATGATTGGCAGCCTATCGCACCCGACGGCCGGGCGAGTCCCAACACCCCATATTCGCTAGACGAACAAAAGACCACGGTCCGGTGGCGACTTGCCCTCGTCGGTTCAAGAGTGGCGCCAATGGCGGCGCAGAGGCGTCGTGTCGCAAGAGGGTGTTCAGTGCAACAAACGGAAGTCGTCATCGCCGGGGCCGGGCCGGTGGGATCTGTAGCCGCAACGCGGTTGGCCACGATGGGAATCAATGTCATCATCTGTGAATCCGAGGCCGCGTGCGCGCACGACTTGCGTGCGTCAACCTTTCACTCGGCTTCGATCGAGATGCTCGATGAAATCGACGCGGCCCAGCCGCTGATCGACCGCGGGCTGAAGGCGCCCGTTTACCAGATGCGTGATCGCCGCAGCGGCGAATATGTCGAATTCGACCTGAGGGAAATCGCCGATCACACGCGCTTTCCATTCCGTCTGCAATGCGAACAGCACCATATGTCGAAGCTGCTCACCGAGCGTCTGCCGGGAACCGCGAACGCCGAAGTGCGCTTCAATTGCGAGGTCATCGCGATCGAACAGGATGCCGAAGGCGTCACGACGACAATCCGTGACCATGGCGTCGAGAAGCAGATCCGGTCAAAATTCGCGATCGGTGCCGACGGCTCGCGCTCGGTCGTCCGCAGGAATCTCGGCATCGGCTTTGAGGGCTTCACCTATGACGAGAAGTTCCTGAGCCTTTCGACCCACTATGCGATCGAAGAGGATATCACCGATCTCGCCTATGTGAACTATATGTCGGATCCCGACGAATGGCTCGTGCTGCTCCGCGTGCCCGGCCTGTGGCGCGTGCTTGTGCCCGCCGACGTCAACGATTCGGACGAATTGCTGACCGGCGACGAACGTGTCGCCGAAGTGTTCGGTCGCATCGTGCCGGGCAAAGCCATCGAGACGGTCCATCGCACGATTTACCGCGTTCACCAGCGCGTCGCGGAGCGCTTTGTTCAGGGCCGCGCGATGCTGATCGGCGACGCTGCGCACCTCAACAACCCCCTTGGCGGCTTCGGGATGAACAGCGGCATCCATGATGCCTGGAACCTCGCCGACAAATTGTGGAAAATTCTTCGCAAGGACGCCAACGCCGACGTCCTGGGAATCTTCGACCGCCAGCGCCGTCACGCGACGCGCGAGTTCATCCAAGCGCAGACCATCGCGAACAAGGCCTTCATCGAACAGGGCCGGGGCGAATCGCACCGCGCGCGGATGGAGCAGATGGCTGCGGTTCACGCCGATCCCGAGCTGCGCCGCGCCTATCTGCTGCGCCAGTCGATGTTCGAAAGCCTTCAAGATGCGGAGAAAGTGGCATGACCGACACGAGCAATCCAATCCGTCGCAACGCCGATATTCAGGGCTATCGCATGAAGTTCGGCGTCCTGGGGCCGTCGACCAACACCCATGTGCAGCCTGACTTCGACGATCTGCGCGTCCACGGCATCACCAACCATTACAGCCGCATCATCGTCGACAACGCCCAAGCCGTCTCGAACGAAACCTTCATGGCCGGGGCGTGGGAAATCAGCAACAATACCATTGCCGCCGTTGAAGGCGTGATGACCGCCGCGCCCAATTATCTGGTCATGGGCATGTCGGCCGTCACCTTTTTTGGCGGCGCGGATGGCGCGGTGAAGTGGCGCGAGAATGTCGAGCGCGTATCGGGCGTCGGCGTATCGACTGGTTCGGAAGCCACCGCGGCAGCGCTGAAAGCCTATGGCAACATCAAGAAGATCGCCTTCTTCTCGCCCTATTATCCCACCGCCAACGCCGAAGTGAAAAACTTCTTCGCCGACCACGGCTTCGAAACGGTCCGCGACATCGCGCTGCAGTGCCCGTCGTGGCGCGCGATCGCCGAAGTCACGCCGCGCCAGGTCATCGATACCTTCAAGGCGCTCGACGGCGACGACGTCGATGCGATCATCCAGTGCGGCACCAACGTCTCGGCGATCCGCGAAGCCGCCGCGGCCGAACTCTATCTCGGCAAACCGGTGATCGCGATCAACACGGCGACCTATTGGCATGCGCTGCGCGCCAACGGCATCAACGACAAAGTCTATGGCTTTGGCCGCCTGATGAGCGAGTTTTGAGCATGGCCGCGCCCCAGATGATCGCCGAGCCGCTTGGCCGCGTCCGCCCGTCCGATCTGGAGTGGGAAGCCCTTGGCACGCACGGCATTCGCCGCAAGCGGCTGGGATATGACGAGGCCACCGGGTTTGTCACCGCCTTGGTCGACATTCCGGTGGGCTGGCACGGCGGCGGCGTCGCGCATTATCACCACGCCTTCGAAGAAGTGTTCATGCTCGAAGGATCGGTAACCGTCGGGGGCACTCATTATTGGCATGCCGGCGATTATTTCTTCCGTCCCGCGCAGATCGTCCACGGCCATGACGAACGATCTGAAGAGGGGACGACCGCACTGATCCGTAGCGATGGCCCACTCGAACTGCTGCTCGTCCACGAACCGGCCGAGCCCGACGAATATCCCCTGCCCGCCTATGACGACGGGCGGGGACATCTTTCCAGTTTGAAAGTCGACGACGTCGAATGGATCGCCGACGCGGAATTTCCTGCCGACTGGCGCATCCGCCCGCTGTCCCGCGACGAACGCAACGGCGCTCGCACGATCATGGTGCAGGTTCCGGCGGGTTGGGACGGCGCGGACAGCGCCCGGCCCGCTGGCTGGGAGGCCTGTATCCTTTCCGGCAGCATCACTGGCCAAAAGGCGGTTTTTGAGCAGGGCGATTACAGCGCCGGACCGGCGGGCACCGAGATTTTCGGCGCGCTGTCGAGCGTCGAGGGTTGCACCGCGATTGTCTGGCTGTTTGCTCCGGAGACCGCCAACTGATGCGCGCTGCCCAGCTGTTCGGCCCGGCCGACCTTCGTATCATCGATCTGCCCGTACCCGTGCCCGGCCCCGGCCAGGCGCTGGTGCGGGTGATGAGTTACGCCCCTTATGGCACCGACGTCGGCACCTACCTCAACCGTTATGGCCGCTATGTCACCGCCTATCCCGTCGGGATCGGCGCGGATTTTTCGGGCGTTGTCGAAGCGCTGGGCCCTGATGTTACCGGCCTGAAGCCGGGCGACCGCGTGGCGGCGCTTGCGCTCGATCATTGTGGGACGTGCAACAATTGCGAAACGGGCCGTACCAATTTGTGCCTTGACCCAGCATTCAAAAAACCGGCACGGCAGACTTGCTGCGAAGAATTCACCCTCGTCTCGGCGTGCAAGCTCGCCGTCCTTCCTGACGCGGTTACGTTCGAAGATGCGTCGATGCTCGCGGGCATCGTCGATGCGCTCAATGCCTTCGAGCAGATGGGTCTGAAGGACGGCGACACCGTCGCCATCGTCGGCGTCGGTGCCATGGGCCTCGGCGCGGTTGCGACCGCCGCGGCGCTCGGCTTCAACATCGTCGCGCTCGGGGGCACCGGCAAGCGTTGCGACATGGCGGCGAGCTATGGCGCGCATGTCCTGCCGATCGCGAGCCATGGCGAAGACCTGAAAGAACGCGCCCTCGCCCACCAGCCGGGCGGATTTGCGGCGGTCATGGAAACCACGGCGTCCGACTGGGGCTTGGAGCAGGCCTTTGCCGTGGCCGCACCCGGCGCAATCGTCGCCGTCACGGGGGGCGGCGAGCTCAAGCTGACCGCATGGGATGTCGTCGAGCGCGAGCTGCGCCTGGTCGGTATCCGCGCCGGACATCATCAGGAACAGGCGCTGGACCTGATTGCCAGCGGCCGCCTTAGCCTGCGTCAAACGGTCAATGATCGCTTCCCGCTCGACCGCGTCGGCGAGGCTTTTGCCCTGCTCGCGAGCGAGGAGGCCAAGGATGTCGGCCGACTGATCATCGAGATCGGTGACGGCGGATGAGCGGACGGACGCTGTACGACAAGCTTTGGCAAAACCATGTCATCCGCGACTATGGCGATGGCGCTGCTCTGCTTTACGTGGACCGGCACCTTCTTCAGGAAACGAGCACGCATCAATCCTTCGTGTCGCTCCGTGAAAGCGGCCGCAGCGCACGTCGGCCCGAGGCGCATTTGGCGGTCCCCGATCATGCAGTTCCGACGGACAGCCGTGGCGGCGAGATCGCCGACCCAATGGCTGCGGCCCAGATAACAGCGCTCCAGAAGAATGCGGCCGATTTTGGCCTCGCCTATATCGATCTGGAAGACCAGCGTCAGGGGATCGTGCACGTCATTGGGCCCGAACAAGGGTTTACGCTACCCGGCATCACCCTGGCTTGCGGCGATAGCCACACCTCGACCCACGGGGCGTTCGGCGCGCTGGCCTTCGGTATCGGCGCGACCGACTGCGCGACGGTCATCGCGGCGCAGTGCCTTGTGCAGCAAAAGTCGAAGAATCTGGAAGTGCGCCTCGACGGAACGCCGCAAAAATGGGTTGGTGCCAAGGATTATGCGCTCGCGTTGATCGGTCAGAACGGCGTGGGCTTCGCCACCGGTCATGCCATCGAATATCGCGGACCCGCAGTCGAGCAGATGTCGATGGCCGCGCGGATGACGCTGTGCAACATGTCGATCGAGGGCGGCGCCCGCGTCGGCATGATCGCCCCTGACGACGTAACCTACGCCTATCTGGAGGGCCGCCCCTACGCACCGCAGGGCGAACTGTTCGACCAGGCCGTCACCTATTGGCGCACGCTGGCGAGCGATGCGGACGCCGCCTTCGACAAGTCGATCGGCCTCGACGTCGGCACGCTCGCACCGCATGTGACCTGGGGGACCAGCCCGCAGGACGCGCTGCCGGTCCTCGGACGGGTTCCCGATCCCAAGGACGCCCCGAACGAAGGCGAAGCTCGCCGCTGGGCGCGCGCACTCGACTATATGGGCCTGGCGGCTGGCGAGGCGCTCCACGACATCGGCGTCGACAAGGTGTTTATCGGATCGTGCACCAATGGCCGGATCGAGGATCTGCGGATCGCCGCCGAAGTGGCCAGGGGCCGCCGGATTGCGGACAACACGCAGGCCATCGTCGTCCCCGGCTCGACTGCGGTGAAACGCCAAGCCGAGGACGAGGGACTCGACCGCATCTTCCTCGAAGCGGGCTTTGAATGGCGCCATTCGGGTTGCTCGATGTGCGTCGCGATGAACAATGATCGCCTCGCCCCAGGCGAGCGCTGCGCATCGACGTCGAACCGCAATTTCGAGGGGCGTCAGGGCCGCAACGGCCGCACCCATTTGATGAGCCCGGCGATGGCCGCGGCGGCGGCGGTCACCGGCCATATCGTTGACGTTCGCGAGGTGATGGCGTGACCCCCTTCACCTCGATCACGTCGAAAATACTGCCGGTTCTCGAAGACCGGATCGACACCGACGTCATCTTCCCGGCGCGCTTCCTGCTGCTGATGCAGCGTGGCGAAATGGGTCGTTATTTCTTTGCCGACCAGCGCGTTGCGGCCGATGGCTCCGAGCTGCCGCACCCCGCCAACGATCCGCAGTACAAAGGGGCCCAAATTCTCCTCGCCGGCGCCGATTTCGGCTGTGGATCGAGCCGCGAACAGGCGGTCTGGTCGCTCACCGGTTTTGGCATTCGCTGTGTGATTGCCAAAAGCCTGGGCGAAATTTTCGCCGCCAACTGCCTGCGCAACGGCGTGCTGGCGATCACCCCGCCCCGCATCATCATCAACGAACTGGCTGCCATCGAGAGCCCGATCACCGTCGATCTCGAAGCCCAGGAAATCCGGGCGGGCGACAAGATTTTCCCCTTCGCCATCCCACCCGCGCACCGCGAACGGCTGCTCAATGGATGGGACGACATCGACCTTATCCTCGCCAATGAAGAGGACCGTCTGGCCGCCTTCGAAAACGCGCAGCGCCTTGTCCAACCCTGGCTTTATGGAGCATCCGATGTCCGATGATCTGACGGAAAACTATAAGCGCGCCTTTGGCCGCCGCGTGGGCTTTGGAACGAAGCCAGCGCTGATCCTGATCGATCTGTGCCGTGGATATTATGATCCGGCCTGCGATCTTTATATGGGCAGCAACGCATCGCTTGAATCCGCGCTGCGCGTGCGCGTGGCCGCTTCAGCAGCGGGCGTTCCGGTGATCCTGACCAACGTCGTCTATCACCCATCGACCATCGACGGCGGACGCTTTTTCGAAAAGTCGAAGCCGCTGCGCTATTTCATCGAAGGGGGCGAATTTGGTGCATGGGCCGACGGGCTCGAACCGCGCCGCGAAGAACTGGTCATCTCGAAACAATATCCGAGCGCCTTTTTCGGCACCTCGCTCGCCTCGACGCTCACCGCGGCTGGAATCGATAGCGTGCTGCTGGCGGGTGTTTCGACCAGCGGATGCGTGCGCGCCACCTGCGTCGACGCGATGTCCCACGGTTTCCGTACCGCCGTCGTCGCCGACGCCTGCGGCGACCGCCACCCCGATCCGCACAACGCCAATCTGTTCGACATGGATGCGAAATATGCGGACGTGGTAAGCGAGGAGGAAGCGATCACCTTCCTGGACGGCCTGTCGCGCACGACTGCGGATTCGGCCACATGATTGCCCGTCAGATCGAGATTGTCGAAGTTTCGGCGCGCGACGGTCTGCAGAACGAAAAGCAGATCTTTTCGACCGAACAAAAGATTGACCTGATCAACCGCATGGTGGCCGCAGGCGCCCGCCGCCTGGAGGTTGCCAGCTTTGCGCGTCCCGATCGTGTGCCGCAAATGGCCGATGCCGAAGCGGTGATTGCAGGCCTCTCGCTGCCCGATGATGTCACCACCATCGGTCTGGTCATGAACAAGAAGGGCGCGCTGCGGGCGCTGGACACCAAGGTCAGGGAACTGGGCGCGGTGTGCGTAGCGACCGACAGTTTTGCGGGTCGCAATCAGGGTCAGACCTCAATCGACTCGGCTGAAATGGCGGCTGATGTTGTCCGCTTTGCCAACAGCGAAGGCCGGCGGGCGCAGGTCACCATCGGCGCCGCCTTTGGCTGCCCGTTCGAAGGCGAAGTCAGCCCCGATCATGTGGTGGCGCTGGCCAGCCGCATCGCCGAAGCGCGCCCGGTCGAAATCGCGCTGGCCGACACCATCGGAGTGGCGGCGCCGCAACAAGTGTTCGCGCTTGTCGGGCGTGTCCGCGAAGCGATCGGAGCTATCCCCGTTCGCGTCCATCTACACAACACCCGAGGCAGCGGCATCGCCAATGCCTGGGCCGCGATCGAGGCGGGTGCTGCCACGCTCGACAGCTCGGTCGGCGGCATCGGCGGGTGCCCGTTCGCGCCGATGGCGACCGGCAACATCGCCACCGAAGACCTTCTCTATATGCTCGACCGTTCGGACGTCGCCACTGGCTACGACCTCGTCAAGACGATCGAGACCGCAAAGTGGCTGGGTGACGTGATGCAGGCGCAACCGCCCGCGCTCGTCAGCCGTGCTGGCCCCTTCCCGCCCCCCAAAGCCTAAGGACCCTCCCAATGACCTATCGTCTCGGCGTCGACGTCGGCGGAACCTTCACCGACCTGTTGCTCTTCAAGGAGGATACGGGCCAGTTCTGGCGTCACAAGACCCCTTCCACCCCGCATGACAGTTCGGAAGGCATTCTGAATGGCGTCACCGCCATTTGCGACAAGGCGGACATCACGGCTGCCGACATCGAAGTCTTCCTGCACGGCACCACCGTCGCCACCAACGCCGTGCTCGAAGGCAAAGGCGCCCGCGTCGGCCTGATCGTCACCGAAGGTTATCGACAGGTCATGCAGATCGCCCGTTCGTTCGTCCCCGGCGGCCTCGCCGGCTGGATCGTCTGGCCAAAGCCGCAGCCGCTGGCAGCGCTCGAAGACACGTTCGAAATCAAGGGCCGCATCACCGCACTGGGCGTCGAACTGCGCCCGATTGACGATGGCGACATCCGCGCCCAGCTCGAAAAGCTGAAAGCGCAGGGCATCGAAGCGCTGACCGTCAGCCTGATGAACGCTTATATGAACGGCGCGCACGAGACCCGCGTCGCCGAACTGGCCGCCGAAATCATGCCCGACGTTCCGGTCTCGCTCAGCCACATCGTCCTGCCCGAGATGCAGGAATATGAGCGGACGCTAACCACCGTAGCCAATGCTGCGGTCCGCCCCGTCGTCGGCCGTTATGTGCGCAACCTGCGCGACCGCCTGCGCGGCGCCGGCATGGCAGGCAAGCTGTCGCTGCTCCGTTCGGACGGCGGCCTTATGACGTCGGAAAAGTCGGAAGAACATCCTGTTTCGCTGTTGATGTCCGGCCCTGCGGGCGGCGTCACCGGCGCGATCTGGGTCGGCCGTAACGCTGGCATCAAGAACATCCTGACCCTCGACGTCGGCGGCACCTCGACCGACGTGGCGCTGATTGAAAATCTCGAAGCCCGCCGCGTTCGCACCACCGAGGTCGGCCACCTTGCGGTCCGCGCATCGGCGCTCGACGTGAAGACGGTCGGCGCAGGCGGCGGCTCGATCGCCTATGTGCCAGAACTCACCGGCGCGCTGCGCGTCGGTCCGCAGTCGGCCGGCGCAGTTCCAGGGCCCGTAGCATATGGCAAGGGCGGCACGCAGCCGACGGTGACCGACGCCAACGTTGTGCTCGGCTATCTGCCCGAAGCGCTGCTCGGCGGCACCTTCAAGCTCGACAAGGAAAATGCCACCAAGGCGGTGCAGACAATCGCCGACGCGCTCGGCATCGATCTATACGCCGCCGCACGCGGTATCATCGACATCGCCAACGAGAATATGTTCGGCGCACTGCGCATGATCTCGGTCCAGCAGGGCTATGATCCGCGCGACTTCGCGCTGATGGGCTTTGGCGGTGCCGGTCCGCTCCACGTCAACGCGGTCGCCCGTCTGATGGGCAGCTGGCCCGCCGTTTCGCCGGTATCGCCGGGCGTGCTCTGCGCGCTGGGTGACGCAACCACGCGGATGCGGACCGAAACCGGCCGCAGCTTCTCGCGCCTCGCGTCGCAGACGACCCTCGATGATCTCACCACAATTCTCGACGAAATGGCGGCCCAGACTCGCGGTGAACTCGAAAGCGAAGGCATCGCGCCCGACGATGTGACGATCCTCTTCGAAATCGACGTGCGCTACGCCGGCCAGGCTTTCGAAGTCCCTATGGAAGTGACGCTCGAAGAGATCGCCGCAAACGGCATCGCCGGTATCACCCAACGCTTCGACACCGAGCATCACCGGCTCTTCACCTTCAACATGGACGCAGAGCATGAACTGGTAAACCTGCGCGCCGTGGCGCTCGGACAGACGCTCGACCTGCCGGCTGCCGAATTGCCAAAAGGCGACGGCAATCCGGAAGGCGCCAAAATCCGCGATCATCAATTGTGGATGGACGGCGCCATGCAGGACGGGGCGATCTATGACCGCGCAAAGCTGCGCCAGGGCGACATCATCCCCGGTCCTGCGATCGTAATCGAGATGGACTCGACCACGCTTGTCGAAACCGGATGCGTCGCGACCGTCGACGCGGTCGGCAACATCCTCATCAACCTCGCCTGATCCGAAAAGGAGGACCCAAACCATGCCCGCACGGATCATCCAGACCAACGATGCGCCCTTCAACAAGGTCGCCATCGATCCCGTCACGCTCGACATCATCGAAAACGCGCTGCGCAATGCGCGCATCGAGATGGATGCGACACTCGTCCGCACCGCTATGTCGCCCGGCATTCGCGAACAGGGCGATGCCTTCCCGCTGATCGCCGATCACGAAGGCCGCATGATCGTCGGCCAGTTCGGCAGCTTCATCGGCGGCTTTCTTCGTGGCTATGACGGCACGATCGAAGAAGGCGACATGTTCCTGCTTTCGGACCCTTATTCGGTCGAAGGCGCGATCAGCCACTCGAACGACTGGCTTGTCCTCCTTCCCGTCTTCAAGGACGGCCGCCTGCTCGCCTACACCGCGATGTTCGGCCACCAGTCCGACATCGGCGGCATGGTCCCCGGATCGATGCCGATCCACGCGACCAACATCTTCCAGGAAGGGGTGCGCATCCCGCCGGTGAAGATCTATCGCAAGGGCGAATATAATGAGGACATGGTCAGGCTGGTGCTCCACCAGTCGCGCACGCCGGAATGGTGCGCCGCCGACCTCAACGCACTGATCGCATCGTGCCGCGTCGCCGCCCGCCGCGTCGAGGAAATGGCCGATCGTTTCGGTATCGACAGCTATACCTCGGCCACCGGCGAACTGCTGGCCCGCAACTATCGCGCGATGAAGACCCTGCTGGGTCAGGCCATTTCGGAAGAGAAGGTCAGCTTCACCGATTATCTCTGCGACGACGGCATGGGCTTTGGTCCCTATGCGCTGAAGTGCACGATGTGGCGCGAAGGCGATAAGGTCATTCTCGACTTTGCCGGCACCGATCCGCAGTCGTCCGCATCGATCAACTTCTACATGAACGAAAATATGTTCAAGATGTTCTTCGGTATCTACATGATCATGGTCTTCGACCCGCAGATCATGGTCAACGACGGCTTCTATGACCTGATCGACGTCCGCATTCCGGAAGGCTCGCTGCTCAAACCGAAATTCCCGGCAGCGCTTTCCGGCCGCACCCACGCACTTGGCCGCATCTTCGACATATTGGGCGGCCTGCTTGGCCAGAAGACCCCGGAATTCCTAAACGCCGCGGGCTTCTCGTCATCGCCGCACCTCTTCTATGCCGGCACTGACAGGAAGGACGAATGGTTCCAGCTGTTCCAGATCGGTTTCGGCGGTATCCCCGGTCGTCCGATGGGCGATGGACCCGATGGGCACTCGCTTTGGCCAGGCTTCACCAACGTCCCGAACGAATTCCTCGAACGCTACTTCCCGCTCGTGATCGAGCGTTACGAGACGGTCGCGGACTCGGGCGGCGCCGGTCTCCACCGCGGCGGTAACGGCATTATCATGTCCTATCGCTTCCTCGAACCGGGCGTGATCGCGCTGCATGACGATCGTTGGTTCGTGCCGCCCTGGGGCGTCAACGGCGGCAAGCCCGGTGCGCGGGCGCGCAAGCTGCTCGACAAGGCCGACGGCTCACAAGTCATACTCGGCAACAAGGTCGAGGACGTAAAGGTCGACGCTAACGACGTGCTCCACTTCATCACATGGGGGGGTGGCGGCTGGGGCGACGCGCTTGAGCGCGATCCAGCGATCGTGGCCAGGGAAATCGGCCAGGGCCTCGTCACCGTCGAGGGCGCGCGCGCTTATGGCGTTGTGATTGCAGCAGACGGCACCGTCGATACCGCAGCAACCGAAGCACTTCGCACCAGGCTTCGCGCCGAGCGCCCCGCGCTTGGCGTGTTCGATTTTGGCCCTGACATCGAAACGCTGCGCGCCAATTGCGAGGCCGAGACCGGCCTGCCCGCCCCCCTCCAGCCCCGCTGGGCGCACCAGAAAGCCGCAGAACAGGAAATATAAGTGACCGATAACATCAAGGAAGGCGCCCTTCAGGATATCCGGGTCGTCGAACTGGGCCAGCTCATCGCCGGCCCCTTCTGCGGCCAGTTGCTCGGCGACATGGGCGCCGAAATCATCAAGGTCGAGCCGCCGGAAATCGACGGCAAGGGCGGCGGCGATCCAATGCGCAACTGGGGCCACGGCGACGCGAAGCTGTGGTGGGAAGTCGTCGCGCGCAACAAGAAGTCCGTCACCGCCAACCTTCGCATCCCCGAAGGTCAGGACATCGTGCGCCGCCTGATCAAGGATACCGATATCCTGATCGAGAATTTCAAGCCTGGGACGATGGAGAAATGGGGCCTTGGCCCCGACACGCTCCATGCGATCAACCCGCGCCTGATCATCGTCCGCGTTTCGGGCTATGGCCAGACCGGGCCCTATTCGAGCCGCGCCGGCTTTGGCGGTATCGGCGAAGCCATGGGCGGCTGGCGCTATATCGTCGGCGATCCCGACCGCGCGCCGAGCCGCATGGGCGTCTCAATCGGCGACAGCCTGGCCGCGACCTATGGCTGCCTTGGCGCGCTGGCGGCGCTCCACGCCCGCGAACGCACCGGCAAGGGCCAGGTGGTCGACAGCGCGCTTTATGAAGCCGTGCTGCAAGTCATGGAGAGCCTCGTCCCCGAATATCTGATTTCGGGCCATATCCGAAAGCGCACGGGATCGATTCTCGAGGGTGTTTCGCCGTCGAATGTCTATCCCACCAGCGACGGCGAATATCTGATCGGCGCCAATCAGGACGCGGTTTTCGCGCGGCTGTGCACCGCAATGGGTCGTCCGGAACTGGCCAGCGACGAACGCTATGCCACCCATATAGCCCGCGCGCGTCATCTGCGCGAACTCGACGAGATCATCGCCGAATGGACGCGCACGCTGACCGTCGATGAACTCGAAGCGCTGATGATCGAACACAGCGTTCCGGCGGGCAAAATCTATCGCGCGCCGGAGATGCTGGAAGATCCCCATTTCGCGGCGCGCGACGCGCTGGTCGAAGTGGAGAGCGAACGCTGGGGCAAGTTCAAGATGCAGAACGCCTTTCCGTTCTTGTCCGATACGCCCAGCAGCATCCGCACCCTCGCCCCGACCACGATCGGCCAGCATAATGACGAAGTCTATCGCGACCTGCTCGGGTTGAGCGAGGCCGAGATCGCTACACTCAAGGACGCCAAGACGATATGACGAACGCGCCGCGTACGCTGTATGAGAAAATCTGGGACGCCCACGTCATCGAACGACGCGATGACGGGACATGCCTGATCTATATCGATCGCCACCTGGTGCACGAAGTCACCAGCGCGCAGGCGTTTGAGGGTCTGCGCGTGGCGGGGCGCCGCGTGCGTCGGCCCGACCTGACGCTCGCCGTGCCGGACCATAATCTGCCGACCACGGCGCGCCGCGATGCCAGCGGCAACCGCGTGCCGATCGAGGATGCGGACAGCGCGGCCCAGCTGGCCGCGCTCGAAGCCAATGTCGCCGAATTCGAGGTTCCCTATATCGGCGACGCGGATCTTTTTCAGGGCATCGTCCATGTGGTTGGGCCCGAACAGGGCTTCACCCTGCCCGGCACAACCGTCGTTTGCGGCGACAGCCACACCTCATCGCACGGCGCCCTTGGCGCGTTGGGCTTTGGCATCGGCACGTCGGAGGTCGAGCATGTGCTGGCGACGCAGACGCTGCTTCTCAAACAGTCGAAGACGATGGAAGTGCGGCTCGAGGGCGAACTGAGCCCGGGCGTCAGCCCAAAGGACGTCGCGCTCGCCATCGTCGGCCATCTCGGCGCCGGCGGCGGCACCGGCCATGTCATCGAATATCGCGGCGCGTGCTTGTCCCAGATGTCGATCGAAGGTCGCCTGACTATCGCGAACATGTCGATCGAGGCCGGCGCCCGCTCCGGACTGTTCGCTCCCGACGACAAGACCTTTGCCTATGTGAAGGGCCGCGCGATGGCGCCCGACGGGGTCGACTGGGACCGCGAACTCGCGCGTTGGCGCGACCTTTATACCGACGAGGGCGCGACATTCGATGCGTCTGTCGTCATCGACGCGTCCACCATTCGGCCCAATGTGACTTGGGGCACCAGTCCCGAGGATGTGGTGCCCATCGACGGCGTCGTGCCCGATCCCGAAAGCTTTGCGCAGCCGTCGCGCCGCGAAGCAGCGGCAAAGGCCCTCGATTATATGGGCCTGTCTGCCGGGCAGCGCATGCAAGACATCGCCATCCAGCACATCTTCATCGGCAGCTGCACCAACAGCCGAATCGAAGATCTAAGGGCGGCGGCGGAAGTTCTGAAGGGCCGCCGCGTCGCCGACACCATCCGTCAGGCGCTCGCCGTGCCCGGATCGGGCCTCGTCAAACAGCAGGCTGAGGCCGAGGGCCTTGCCAAAATCTTCATCGATGCGGGCTTCGAATGGCGCGAGCCCGGCTGCTCGGCCTGTCTCGGCATGAATCCCGACAAGGTACCCGCTGGCGAGCATTGCGCCTCGACCAGCAACCGCAACTTCATGGGGCGTCAGGGACCGGGCGCACGCACCCATCTCGTCTCGCCTGCGATGGCTGCGGCGGCTGCCGTCACCGGTCACCTGACCGATGTTCGCGATCTCGTGGGAGCATAATCATGGCCGAACCCCTCACCCATATTTCGGGCAACGCCTATCCGTTCGGGATGAAGAATTGCGATACCGACGTGATCATTTCGGCCGAATGGCTGAAAACGATCAGCCGCCAGGGTCTTGGCCGCGGCGCATTCGAATGCCTGCGAAAGGAGCCGGCACATATCCTGAACGATCCCGCTTTTGCGGGCAGCCCCATCCTGATCGCGGGCGACAATTTCGGTTGCGGGTCGAGCCGCGAACATGCCGCCTGGGCGCTGCGCGATTTCGGCATCAAAGCCATCGTGGCGCCGAGCTTTTCCGACATTTTTGCCAGCAACGCCTTCAAGAACGGCATCCTCACAATCTGCCTTCCGCCGGCGACAATCGACGGTTTGATGGAAACCGCGCGGCACGGGACGATCGAGATCGATCTACGGGCGCAGCTCCTGACAACATCGGCCGGGGGCTGCTTCCGGTTCGAACTCGATCCTTTCCGGAAGCATTGCCTGCTCAACGGCCTCGACGAAATCGGACTCACCCTTGCAAGGGCGGACCGGATTCGAGCCCACGAAACGAGCGAACGCCGTCCGCCAGCGCCCCTTCCTCTTTGGGTTCGCCACTGACCGAAACGCATTTGCCATGAGATGTCTTGATCGGATCGGCGCAACAAAACCGCCGTCCAATCGAAAAAATCTTTCCAAAACTTGCAATTTTTCCCGCCCGATAGAAGAATGATGTCGATGGTGGGGAGTTAAAAATGCAAGATGAGCTTGTTGATCGAATATATGAATGTTCCGTCATGCCGGAGGCGTGGCCTGCGGTTCTGGATGAGGTCGCCGGACTTTCCGGGTCAGCGGGTGGCCTGCTGTTTTCCGCCCGCAAGGCGCTGAACTGGACCGCGTCGGAGAGCGTCGCTGACATTTTTGCGGCCTATGTCGAGGACGGCTGGTTCGGGAAGTGCAGCCGCCGTGTATGCCTGATGGGGCAGGACTCACCCTCCTTTTTCTCCGAACATGATTTCTGGAGCGATCAGGAACTGGACGCCGACCCGATCTATCGCGACTTTTTCCGGCCGCGCGGATTGGGGTGGTCGGCGGGAACGGCGGTGTCGGTCCCGACCGGCGACAATATCGTGTTCAGCGTCGAGCGCGCCTTCGACGATGGACCGATCGATTCGGCAACCATCGACCAGCTCAACAAGCTGCGCCCGCATCTCGTCCGCAGCGCGCTGGTCAGCGCCCGCCTGCAATATAAGCGCGCGCAGGGCGCAGCCGAGGCGCTCGCCGCCCTCCAACTCCCCGCCTTCCTGCTCCGCATGGGCGGCGAAGTGGCGGAAAGCAGCCCGCTGGCGAGCGCGGCGGAACCGCATGTCATATGGGGCGCGCAAGGGCGGCTGCGCCTGGCCGACCGCCAAGCCGACCGCATTTTAAGGGACGCGCTGGAAGCGCTGGCCGCCGAATCGGACGAAGGGGTTCGTTCCTTTCCGATCCGTGACAGCCTGGGTGTCCCCCAACAAGTCGCACACATGATCCCGGTTCGCCGCAGCGCACATGATGTGTTCGGCGACAGCTATGCCCTGCTGTTTCTGGTCCCTGTGGCGTCGGACCGGGTTCCGTCGGCAACATTGATGCGGTCGTTGTTCGATCTGACGCCATCGGAAGCCCGCGTCGCCAGCGGCATCGCCCGCGGCGACACGCCCGACGACATCGCCGCTGCGGGCGGGGTCGCAATCAGCACGGTGCGAAGTCAGCTTCGCCGTGTGCTGGAAAAGACCGGCGCGTCGCGGCAGGCCGATCTGGCTGGCCTGGTCGGCCGCATCGGCGCGACGACACCGAACTGAAATTCTGCGAATAAATCTTCGGCTTCCTCCATATGGAGGATGAAACGAACGAGCAATTCGACTGAATTGCAGTCGCTGACGGCAATCTGCGACCCACCGCCGGCAGCCGGCGGCGTCTTGACCGATAAGGCCAATGGCGCCGCCGCCTTAAAATCAGTTTCGCTCGGCGGCAGCGTAGTCGGCGCGGCAAGTACAGGCAGCCCGGAGGAAGTGAGATTTTCACGATAGCGTCGAAGGAAGCCGTCGGTATCCTGATCACGATTCTGCTCATGCTTTGGTACAACGGGGCGGCGCACGCCACCGATGTCGAGTCAACCCTGGCCGAAACCAGCCAGCTTTGCGATTCCGGCGACACATCAGCTTGCTGGGCAGCGGGCCGGACTTTGTCCGACCCAGCGCACGCCGACTATGATCCGTTTTTGAGCCTTCGATACCTGCAGACGGCCTGCGCCGCTAATGAACCGGCGGCATGCGGGCGGTTGGCGCTGATTTTCTTTGCGGGCGAAGGCGAGGTGGAACGCGACCTGGCCAGCGCCGGAAATTTCGCCGTCCGTGCCTGCTCGGCGCAGGACCGCGACGGCTGCGAGGTCGCCGAAGCCATCTTCACCGACGGCGCATCGGAGCAATTCGATGCGGCAAAGGCGCTTCGCTATCGCCGGGTGAATTGCGATTTCGGCAATCGGCAATCGTGCATCGACCTGGCCCGCATCCTCTACAATATGGACGATTATCTGCCCGCCGAGCAGATCGCGCTGAATGCCTGCAAACCCGGCGACCCTTCCAGCCGCGAGATCTGTCAGTTCGGCACGCAGCTCCGCGATCGCAGACACGCCATCGAAGCGCGGCAGCAGGCCTCGCGCCGGGCGGCGCAGGAGGCGCAGGCAAAGAAGCAAGCGGTATTCGAAAGCTTCATGGCCGAGCGCAATTACGACAGCGCGCTCTATTATGCGCTCTATTACAGCCGGTCGAAGTCACAGGCCGAAACGGCCACGCTGGCCGCCGCGCGCGCCGGCGCAATGTCGGGCATATTCAAGGATCATCTTTACGTCCTGGAATATTGGTTCCCCTCCGGGCCGGTCGCCGGAATCGCCGCATCGGAGATCGCGAAACGCAAACGCGGGCAGGACTGCGGGATTTACAATTGCACCAACATGCCCGGCGCCAGCACGCGGCGCTGGCAGGCGCAGAACCGGTCGGCGGGCGGCAATTATTCGTCCGGCAGACGGTCGCCGTCTTTCCAGCCCGTTCGCACGCCCAGCAGCGCCGAAATCGCGAAGCAAACCCGCGACCGATACCGATCATATAATTGCACCGGAAGCCGCCGCCTCGGCAGCAGCCACCCGGTTTGCCAATAACAGGGGGGCCATCGACATGAGAGCATTTACAATCGCACTGGCGGCGTTGGCCGCGATGGCGGGGGCCGCGCTGACGCCCGGTGCGGCGACCGCGCAGGCCAGCGACAAGGTGACGGTCGAAGCGGGCGGCAGCGGCGCCAGCATGGAAGCGCAGGCGGCCTTTAATTCGGGCGATTTCGCTACCGCCCGCACGAAATATGAGCTCGGCTGCTTCACCGATGGCAATGGTGCAGCATGCAACAATCTGGGCGCGATGGCATTCAAGGGCCAGGGCGGCGCCAAAGACCTGCCGTTGGCGCGCCGCGCCTATCGCCAAGGCTGCACCAAAAGCATCGCCAAATCCTGTGAAGTCTATGGATCGATGCTGAAATCCGGATCGGGCGGAGCACCGGATCCGGCCGGCGCGATCGCACCGCTGACCACGGCGTGCAACGCCAGGCTCGCCAACGCCTGCTACGACCTTGGGACAAGCTATTTCCATGGCCGGGTCGGCGGCGGACCCGACATGGCAAAGGCGCGGCAATATTTGTCCCGATCCTGCCCCGGAAACGCCGCGGACGGCTGCTACGCACTCGCGCTTTTGCAACGCGACGGTCAGGGCGGTCCGGTCGACGCGGCGGGCGCGGCGAAATCGTTCGACCTGTCGTGCAAGGCCGGGAAATCCGACGGGTGCCTCGAATATGGTGGGGCGCAATATAATGGCGCCGGTGTCGCGAAAGATCTGACGGGCGCGCGGTCAAGCTTTGGCAAGGCCTGCAATACGGGCAATGCCGGCGCGTGTATGAACGCGGGGATCATGTCGCGCGACGGCCAGGGCGGCCCCGCCGACAAGGCAGCCGCGAAGCGCTATTTCGGACTGGGTTGCAAGCTTGGCATCAAGGACGGCTGCACATTGGCCGGACAGATCACCGCATGACCGGTCTTTGGTGGACGGGCATCGCGGCTGCGGCGCTAAACCTTATGTCCGTGAGCGCCAAAGCCGAGAGCGATGCTGGTACGGTTGATGTCCCGCAGGAATTCAACGGCCCGACCATATATGTTTGTCCGGACGGCAAATATCAGAGCGGATGCACCGCCGAAGACGTCGAGCGCGCTGTCCGGATCGATCAGGACATGCTGACTGGGCTCGAGAGCCAATGCCTCTATCGCAGCGAGGCGCGCTGCTACCCGATGGCGTTCGGCAGCATCATGTCGGTCGAACAGGGACGGCCGTTGACATGGCAGCATATGGCCCTGTTTCCGAAAGATGGCCCGCGGGTCGAAATGCTGGTGATTGCCGAAGGCGCCGGTGCGCTCGACTGGACGATCCTTGCCGCGCGCCAGACCGATGGCTGGTTCGCACCGCCCGCACTGGTCGAGAACAGCAAGGATTTGATGCTGCTCCACGCACCCGGCCGACGGGCGGGCAGCGGGGCGGGCAATGCCGACATATTGTTGTCGCGCCATGACCAGGGCTGGACCAGTTTCGACGTCAACGACCTGCTCGATGAAGCCGCCGCACTGCTTCCCGACGGCTTTTCGCAGGGCGGTGGGGTGCAGTTCGATTTTCGCGAGATGTTCGCTGCGGTTCCGGTGAAACGGGCCAGCGACGGCGGCTGCTGCGCGACCGGCGGCATCATGTTCATCGACTTCGACATGCCGCGCGGCAACTGGATGGAGGTCGCATCCATCCGGTTCGAGGAAACGCAGCCGATCAAAACGCATCGATCGCGCCCTTCGCGCGCCATGCCCGACTGATAAGGAAAGATCGTGAACAAAACTGCCGCGCTCGTCGCATCGCTCGCCCTCGTCGGACAAGCTCCACCGGCTGCCGCGCAGGCGGGCAATGCTCAGCATGTTCAGTCACTCGCCAATCTTTACGCCCTTACCGACTATGCGCTGGGCGCGAACGAAGGCTGTGACCTGTTCACTCTGGGCGCCTATCGCGCGCTCGTACGACTGCGCTTCACGGTGAAATCCGATTTGCGACGCGCGCTGAAAGCCGAACAATGGGCCAGGATCGCGAGTTTCGATAAGGGCAAATCCGAATGGCGCGGATGCCTGACGCGCGCCGCCCGTCCGGACCCATGGAAGCTGATAGACAGCGCCAGACTGGTCGCCGACGCGCTGATCGCTGCGCCGAGCAAGGTCAGCAGCGAGCCGAAGGATTGCCAGGTCGACGGGGAATATGCCGCGCTCAGCAAAATGGAATGGTCCTATCCCGCCAACGCCGTCCTGCGCCACTATGTCGATGACCCGCGCAAGGCGGAGTTCGAAGCGCTGTCGAAAGACTTTGCCGCGATGATCGACGTGGAATGCAAACGGACGAAATATTCGGCGCTGATGCAGGCCGGATATGAATCGCTTTTGCACAGCGAAGACCTGCTTTTGATGTTTCAAAAGGGGCCTGGACCGAAGCGCGTGTTAACCTCGGCCGGGACGCGCGTGGCGCTGCGGCCGCTGTCGCTCGAACTGGGGGTATGGCGGTCGCGCCGGGGCGGGTTTACGGGATCGCGGCTGTCGGCGGGCTTGAACGTCTATCGCATCCTCGACCGGGCGGACAAGGAGGTGGTCTTCTTTCACCTGTCGCGGCCCGGCACCTTCGACCCCCGCGGCATGATGTACATCACCCGCACCGGACGCTGGGTTGCGCGGATGAAGAGCAATATCGACGAGCTTGAACTGCGCCTGTCCGACGGCAGCCGCCTGCCGCTTGCGAAGCAAAGCGGCAGCGGCAACACGGCGGTTGGCGCGGCGGAATTCACCCTGCCCGCCGCCCACCAGACCCAGCTGGGCCGCGCAGCCGATGATCACACGGCCACGCTGGCTTATCGCGTTAAGGGCAAGGAGTGGACCGAGTTTCTGGACATCGGCCGCACCCCCGGCGTTCAAAAGCAGAAGATCGGCGACATCAGGGCGAGCCTCGCGTGGGCCAATGCCCCGATGCCGGCGAAGGAGGATCGGCAATGACGGTATCAATCGCAAGGCTCGCCATCCTTTCGTCGCTCTTGGTCGCCTGCGTTGGTGCCAACGCCGAAGCAACCGCTGCGGAGAAGGTTGAGGCGACGGACAATGCAGCAGCGTGCGACATTCAGCGCGATGCAAAGGCGTGCCGACGCGAAGCGATACGCCTTTATGAAGGCAAGGATGTCGCCCAGGACTATGCCGCCGCGCGCCGCTACGCCGCAAAAGCCTGTGCCGCAGACGATGCGATGAGCTGCAATTTCCTCGGCGCCTTGCTGCAAGATGGTGTCGGTGGTCCGCCTGACCTCGCCGCAGCAGCGCGCCATTTCCGGCAATCGTGCGACGCGGGTTATGCAGGCGGCTGCTATAATCTCGGGCAGATGCGTTACAGCAGGTCCGGCGCAACGGCCGCTCTGGCCGATGCGCGCGCGCTTTTCACGAAAGCATGCGACGGCAAGCTTGCCGGCGGATGCAACAATGCCGCCGCCATGATGAAATTTGGCGAAGGCGGACCGCGCGACCTCTCCGGTGCGCGACGGATGTTCGAAGCCGCTTGCGAGGCACGCAGCGCCGAGGGCTGCGCCAATTTCGGCTATATGCTGATGGTCGGCGAGGCGGGACCGGCGGATATTACGCGCGCCGCCGGATTGCTCGACCGAGCCTGTACCGACGGTTCGATGCGCGCCTGTGACAATATGGGCGTGATCTGGATGAACGGCATGACCGGCACCGCCGATCATCGCCGCGCGGAGGCGCTGCTGCAACGGGCGTGCGAAGCGGGCGAACCCAATGCTTGTTTCAACCTCGGCAGCTTGCTGCGCGACGGACCGGCCAACATCCGCAATCCCGGCGGCGCCGAAACGGCATTCGCAAGGGCGTGCAGCCTTGGCCATGACCAATCGTGCAGCCGCGCAAACGGCGCTTCGGCGACGCAGGAAACACGCGCAACGGGCGCAAACAGGGAGTGAACGGGCAATGGCTATCTTGAACGGGCGGCTTGCCCTTGGTCTGGTGCTGGCGATGGTCGCCGTACCGGCGCATTCACAATCGGGCGATCTTGCGATCGGCATAGGCAGCGTTTCGCCCGAAGCGCTGAAAGCGTCGGAGGCACGGGTCAAGGCCTGGTACGCCAAGCCCGACATCCTCGCGCTGAAGGCCGAAGCCGACGCGGGAAAGGCCGCCGCGCAGGTGCGGTTCGCCGACCGCATTCGCGATGATCTGCTTGGCGAAAGCTGGTCGCGCGACAAGATTCGGGAAAATATGATGAAATATTACGCGATGGCGATGGGCCAGAAATATGCGCCCGCCTTCGCGCGCGTCGGGCTGCTCGCCGAGTCGGTCGAATATGGCATGCGCGATCTCGATGAATCGCTCGATTATTATCGGCAAGGGGCCGAGGCCGGCGATCGCGACGCGGTCGCCGGCTATGTACGCCTCGCCTTCAAGCCCGGCTTTTGCAGCTTTTGCGAAGATGGCGGCGAGCTCAAAACCGATCATAAAAAGCTGATGAAACTAGGTCATGGGAGCAAGAAGCGGCCCGAGATCTTCGCGCTCTACCGCACAGAGAAGCGCGATATGATCGCCAAAGCGGTCGCGTTTGCATTGGTGGCGCACCCGCGGCCCGGCGATGAAGCCAGCCATTTACTGGCGGGCGCCTTGCAAACGGGCATTGCCGTCCCCGCACCAGCCCGCGAACAGCAGGGCGCAGACAAGCCTTTCAGCTTTTCCGACTATGCCGCGAACAGTGCCGAGCGCGCAAAGCCGCAATGGTTGCTGGAGCCTAATCTTGATCAGGCGGTCACGATCCTTTCCAACCTGTCCGGTCGCGGCGACATTCTGGCCAGCCGAAAGCTGGCCGACATATATCTCACCGGACGTACCGGCAGCGGCGGAACGGTCGCCAAAGACCCCGGAAAATATGTCTTCTACATGAAACGCGCGGTCGATGCAGGCAGCATATTGGCGGCCTATGGCCTTGGCTTCGAACTGCTTTCGGGACGCTCCATCCCGGCCGATCATGTCCAGGGCTTTGAATATGCCGCCAAGGCGGCACTGGCGGGGTTCGGCCCCGCCCAGGTGACCGCCGCCTACGCCTACCGCGAAGGGCGCGGCGTGGCAAAGAACGAAGCTTTTGCGCTCGCGCTCTTCGAAAAGGCCGCCAACAACAGCCAGCTTGATGGCGCCGAACAGGCTGCCGCCATGCACCGTGCGGGACGCGGCACACCGGGCGGCCGGGTCCAGACCCCGGATGCGGTCTTCTGGGAAAAGAAAGCCGCAGCGATCAAGGCGCTCAATCCGGTAATGGCGGAGGCCGTCCGCCGCGCGCATTTCGACAAATTCGAATAGGGCCCAGCCGGTGGGGAGCTTAAACTCGATCAGGCGCAGCAGCGTCGGTGTTCGGCTATCGCCGCCTGCATTTCCCGCTTCTCCGGGACGGCATCACCATCAACCGCAAGAAGAGGCAGCGGCTCTATCGCGAGGAAGGGCTGACGGTGCGCCGAAGATGATCGTCAGCGACAACGACACGGAGCTGACGTCGAACGCGGTGCTGGCCTGCGACGGCGATGTCGGGATCGGGTGGCATTGACTCAATCTTTCAGATACTGACTCGGCGGCACGCCAAAGGCGCGGCGGAACATGGCGGCGAAGCCGCTGGGGCTGTCATAGCCGACCTCGTAGGTGACCTGGGTGATCGACGCGCCGGCGGCGAGCAGCGACAGGGCTTCCATCAACCGCACCTGCTGGCGCCACACCGCGAGCCCCATGCCGGTCTCCTGCTTGAAACTGCGCGTGAAGGTTCGGCGCCCCATCGCGGCGAGATCGGCCCAATCGTCGATATCGCGCGGATCCGACGGATCGCCCAGGATCGCGTTGCACACGCGCAGCAGCCGCGGGTCGGACGGCATCGATACCTGATAGGGCGCATTGGGCATCCGTTCGATCTCGTCGAGCAACAGACCGATGATGCGCCCTTCGCGGCCCGCGATGTCGTAGAGCGGCGGGAAATCGACGACTTCGAGGATAAGCGATTTCAGCAGGTTCGATACTTCAAAGACGCGGCACGTTCGCGCCTCCTCTCCCGGCGCGCTCGGCAAATATAAGGTGCGGAGCGACACCGGACCGCGGCATGCCACCTCGTGCCGCATCCCTGCGGGCAGCCAGACGGCGCGCTGCGGCGGGATGACGAAGCTGGTTTCGGGGGTGCGGACCGACATCACCCCGGCAGACGCGTAGAGGATCTGGACATGGTCATGGCTGTGCATCGGATCGACGAAGCCAGCGGGATATTCATCCTGCAGCGCGATGACCGGGCGATCGAACGAAAGAACGTCGACGCTGTGCTTCATGGCCCATTCTCCACAAATATCGGCTGATACCACGCTATAGGCCGCGCTGGGCCCTGGCCAGTGGCAATAGGGCTAATGGCCTGCACCATGTGGTGTTTGGCCCGAACGGTCGATAGGAAGACGTCGTCAAAAGCTATCAGGGCCGAAAGAAGCGCTCCGGGAAGGAATATCAGGATGTCGAACGGCTTGAATGCCATGCAGGATGACCTGGTCGACCCCGATATCCGGCGGTTCGTCGATGCGATCAACGCCGCTTATGTGACCCATGCCGCCCCACCCGGATCGGACATGACAACGCGCCGCGCGGTTGCCGAGCGGGTCCGCAAACCATGGCGCGAGAACGGCCCGATCATGGCCGAAAGCGTCGATATGGACATGAACGGCATTCGCCTGCGGCTGCATCGCCCGATGGCAGACGCGGTGCTGCCGGTGATGCTGTACATCCACGGCGGCGGCTGGACCTTGTTCAGTATCGACACGCACGATCGGCTGATGCGCGAATATGCGGCGCGCGCGGGCGTCGCCGTGATCGGCATCGATTACAGCCTGTCGCCCGAGCATAAATTTCCGGTGGCGCTGCACGAATGCTCGGCGGCGCTCGACTGGATCGCGGCAAATGCAGCGCGGCTGAGCCTCGATGCCGAGCGGGTGTTTATTGGCGGCGATTCGGCGGGCGCCAACCTGTCGGTTGCGACCTGTTTGCTGCGCCGTGACGCCGGTCGATCAATGCCCGCCGCGATGATCCTCAACTATGGCGCCTTTGCGCCCGAACATACGCCGAGCTATGCGCGTTTCGGACAGGGCGACTATTCGCTCGAGGCGGATGAGATGGATATATTCTGGGACAATTATGTTGCCGATCCCTCGCAACTGAATGATCCATTGGTCGCGCCGCTGCGTGCCAAGCTGACGGGCTTGCCACCTGCTTTTGTCGCGATCGCCGAATGCGACATATTGGCCGACAGCAATCATGCCTTCGCCGCGCGGCTGACCGACGCGGGGGTCGCGACCGAAAGCCATGTTTATGCGGGCGCCACGCACAGCTTCCTCGAAGCGATGTCGATCGCGCCGCTCGCGGCCCGCGCGCTTGACGATCAGGCGGCGTGGATCGGCAGGACAATCGGGCATGTCACACCCGTTTGATCCGCGCGAATCCGCCGACAGCGCGCGATTGATCGCCGACTATCCGCTCGGCTGGCTCGTCTCGCGCCAGTTCAACGCCAGCCCGCTGCCGCTGCTCGCCGAGATTGACGAAGACGGCAATGTCGCCGCGCTGTTCGGTCACTGCGCGCTCGGTAACCCGCTGGTCACCGATTTTCGCGCCGATCCGCACGGACTGATCCTGTTCAACGGCCCTGCGGCTTATATTTCGCCGTCGCTCGTCTCCAAGCCCGACTGGGCGCCGACATGGAATTATGCGGTACTGCGCTACCGGGTCGAGGTCGAGTTTGTCGGCGATGAAACACATCATGCAATCGAACGGCTGGTCTCGGCGATGGAGGGTAGCAAGTGGTCGACCGCTCGCCTCGGTCCGCGCTATGCCCCGATGCTGACGCACATCATCGCTTTTCGCGCCCATGTCCGCAGCGCCGATCCCGTCTTCAAGCTCGGCCAGGATGAAAGCGCGCAGGGCTTTGCCGAGATCGTCGCACGCCATCCCGACCCGGCGCTGGCGGCATGGATGGAAGGACAGGCACAAAGGTGAAGCTGTTTTTTGACGACCGGCAGGCGCTGCACGCCCCCGAACGCGAGCTGCACAATGGGGAGTTTGTCCCCTATGCCGAGAATATCGAACGGCCGCGGTCGATCGTTGCGGCAATGGCCGATTGGCAGCCGGTGCGCGATTTCGGCATGGCGCCGCTGCTGGCGGTGCATGACGCCGACTATCTCGCCTTCCTCGAACGCGCCTGGGACGGCTGGCAAGCGGCGGGGCGTCAGGGCGATGCGATCGGCTACAGTTTTCCGGTGGTGCGACGGCGGCCGCTGAAATTTGCGCGGATCGACGCCGACATCGGCGCCTATAGCTTCGATGCCTCGACGCCGATTGCGGCCGGAACCTGGGAATCGGCCTATTGGTCCGCGCAATGCGCGCTGACCGCGCTCGATCGCCTGAAAGAAGGTGATCGCCACGCCTTCGCGCTGTGCCGCCCGCCCGGCCACCATGCCGGACGCGATTATATGGGCGGCTATTGCTACCTCAATAATGCTGCGATCGCCGCGCGTCAGGCGGATGCGCTGGGGCTTGGGCCGGTCGCGATCCTGGACATCGATTATCATCATGGCAATGGCACGCAGGACATCTTCTACGAAGACGGCGGCGTCTTTTTCGCCTCGATCCACGCCGATCCGGTGACCGACTACCCCTTTTACTGGGGCCATGCCGACGAGCGCGGTGAAGGGGCGGGCGAAGGGACGACGCTGAACCTGCCGTTGCCGCGCGGCACCGACGGCGCTGCTTATCGTCCCGCACTCGACACCGCACTGGGGGCAATCGCCGATTGGCGCGCGCGCTGTCTGATCGTCTCGTTCGGCGCCGATACCCACAGCAATGACCCGATTTCCAGCTTCAAGCTGGAGCGGCCCGATTATGTCGAGATGGCTGCGGCAATAGCCGCGCTCGGGCTACCGACGCTGGTGGTGATGGAGGGCGGCTATGCCGTTGGCGACCTGGGGAAGAACGTCGCGGCGTTTCTGTCGGGGTTCTGAGTCTATCCTCCCCATCGCTGCGCGACAGGGAGGAAGTCTTCAATTTCAATCCAGACTGAACCGCAGGCTTGCCCCGATCGTGCGCGGCCGTGTGACCGACCCCGCGAACGAGAAGGGGGCGTTGAGGATGCCGTACTGGTTGAACAGGTTCTTCGCGAACAACCCGAGTTCGATCCGATCCGCCACGGTGAAAGCGGCGTTGAGATCGACGATATGGAAATCACCCTTCTCAAGCGCCGCGCCAAACGCCACCGGCGCCGCCGACAGATAACGGTGCGCGATACCGACGCGCGGCTTCATCGGTGAGTCGGGAAAATTGAGGTCGATGCTGTTGGCAAGGATCCAGTCCGACGCCCCCGGCAACTGCGTCCCTTTGGCATAGCCGCCGCCCGGCGCGAAGCTGTCGGGCAGCAGCTGCGACAAGCGCGCGTCGTTATACGAGATATTCGAGGCAAAGGTCAGATTGCGCGTCGGGCGCAGCGTCAGGCTGATCTCGACCCCATCGACGTCGGCGCCGCCACCATTGACTGTGTAGGCGTTGAAATCGACCGGCGTGAACAGGCGCGCCTGCACATTGTCCCAATCGATGTGATAGGCGGTGACATCGACGGTCAGCGTCTTGTCGATCAGGTCGAAGCGCGTCCCGATTTCGAAATTCTTCGTCGTATCGCTTTCGAAGCTGAGCGGCAGGCCCGGCGTCGCCGCCGAATAGACATTGATACCGCCGATGCGGAAACCTTCGGAATAAAGGCCATAGACCATGACGTCGTCATTGGGTTTCCAGGTCAATGACACCTTGGGAATAAAATCCGAATCCTTGCTCGCCGCAGGCGCATAGTCAAAGGGCGCGATCAGGTTCGCATTGGGCAGATATTGCAGCCGAGGGCGCGAACGATATTCGAACAGGCGGCCGCCGAGCGTCAGCGTCAGCGTATCGACAATGTCGAAAGATGCCTCGCCGAAGACCGCTTTTTCGGTGACGCGGTTGCTGCTGACGGTGCGCGTTGCGAGGTCGCCGGGCGCCAGCGTGTCGCCCGACTGGCCGCCGAACAGCCCCGGGTTGGCGTCGATATAATCGCCGATTCCCTCAATGAAGGTGCCGTCGGTGTTGCTGGAGCGCAGCCGCGTATAGTTGGCGCCAAGCAGCCAGCGGAACCGGCCGCCATCGGGCGAGGCGAGCCGCAGTTCGGCATAGTCGGTTTTCGACTTGCCCCTGCTGCTCGCGAGTTCGGGCGTATTGGTACGCGGGTCGTTGCCTCCGAAGATCGAGTTGTCGAACGCAAGATTGGCGTTCTTTTCGGTGTAGCTGCCGACTGCAGTCAGGGTCGCAAAGCCCAGATCCTGCTCGATCCGCAGGCTGTGCAGCATGAAATCGGTGTCCTGAAACTCGGCGACGTTGGTTGCGCGGTCAAAGGTTTTGGGTGGACCGAACAGCACATAGGTCTGATCGTCGAGATCATATTCCTGATACATGCTGAGCGCCGAAATGCGCGTGCTCTCGGTCGGCGTGAAGACGATCGAACCGCGCAGGCCACGGACACGCAGGTCATTGCTGCCATTTTCGCCCAGCAAAGTGTTGTCGAGGTAGCCGGCATCAACGCGCTGGAGCGCGACGAGGCGCACCGCAAGCTTGTCGGTCACGATCGGCAGGTTGACCATCGCCTTGGCGGCATAGCTTATTTCGCCGGCCCCCTTGGTCGACGCCAGCTGGCCTTCGGCGCCGATGTCAAAGCTGCCCGGATCGGCCTCGTTCACCACATAGTTGATCGCACCGCCCAGCGACGACGATCCGAACAAGGTGCCCTGCGGTCCGCGCAGCACCTCGACGCGGCTGACGTCGAAGCTGTCGACGTCGGGGATGACAAGCGGGAAGCCGGGTTCGATCAGCGGGATTTCGTTGAGATAATAACCCGTCGTCGCCTGGTTCGCTTCGTGATATGTCGTCGATGCGATGCCGCGGATAACGACTTCGGACACGCCCGGCTGATAGTCATTAAAGACGACGCCGGGGACGCGGGTGATATAATCGGAAAGGCTCTGCGCGTTGAGTTTCTGCAACGTCGCTTCGCTCACCGCGGCGACCGAACCTGCCACGTCGCGAACCGATTGTTCGCGCTTGGCCGCTGTGACGACAATTTCGCTATCGTCGCTCGCCGCGTCCTGCGCCATCGCGCCCGAGCCTTGGGTGAGAGCCAGCACCGAGATGCTGCAGATTACGACGCGCTTTATGGCTGCTTTGGACATGCTTGCCTCCCTGATTGCGATTGCGATGCAATTCCGAGGGTGAAACTATCAGGTTCAAAGCGCGTGTCGGCGAAGGTCGGGCCAGAATCGCGCCGTATCGGGCCAGCGGGCGGCATCGCCATGGCGCTGATCGGTTCGGGATTTGCCCGATCGCTGGATTGGCGGGCCTGATCGGCACAGTAAGCCATGAGGGGACGCGCATAGACTGGGCGCCTATGGACCCAACGGGAGGATCGCGATGAACGGGCTCGGTAACAAGGCGCGGCGGCAGTTTCTGGGCGGGGCCGCAGCTGCGGCGCTGCTGCTCGCCGGCCGGCCGCAGTGGGCCGCGGCGCAGGGCAAGCCGCGCTGGCCCGCCGTGACGCCGCCACAGTCGCCGCGGATTTTGCATATCATCGCGCAGCTTGGCCGCACTCGCGACGACGCCTATTCATGGATGAAATTCATACCTTCCGATGGCGAGCGCAATCGCGGTAACTTGCCGGGACCGGTCGCCAAGATGCTCGCCGACGAAAATGCCTATGCCGAAGCGGTGCTGCAACCGGTGCGCGCCGCGCAGGAGGCGCTGGTGGAGGCGATGCTGGCAAGGTCGGCGGGGTCTGTACAGGCGCCCGCGCTGGAACGCGACGGCTGGGCCTATTCATCCGCGATGCCTGCGGAGGCTGCGCACCCGATCTACATCCGCACCAAGGTCGGCAGCGCGGCCGAGACGCTGGTCGATGAAAGCCAGCGCGCCGCGAGCGAACCCTATTTCCGCAGCACCGGCCATCAGCCGAGCCCCGACCACCGCTATTTCGCCTGGGCCGAGGATGTCATCGGCAACGACCGCCACCGGATCGTCATTCGCGATAACGTCAGCGGCGAAGTGCGGACCCTCGTCGACAAGGATGCCTATGGCTATGGCGGGCTGGCCTTTGCCCCGTCGTCGCGGTGGCTGTTCTGGATCTGGCGCGACGCGCGCAATCGGCCGACGCGGCTCTACCGTACCTCGGTCGATGGCAAGACCACCGCGCTGGTTTATGAGGAAAAAAACCCCGCGATCTTCATGGGGGTGAAGCGCACCGCCGCCGACGGCTTCATCGCGCTGACGCTGTCCGGCCCCGAAACCGCCGAAGTGCGCCTGATTTCCGCCGCCGATGAAACGGGCGACCCACGGGTGGTGTGGCCGCGCCAGAACGGTGTGCGCTACGAAATCGACGAATGGGATGGCGCGCTGGTGGCGACCACCGACGCCGATGATGCGTTCGATATGAAATTGCTGCGCCTCGATCCCGCTGATTTCCATATCCTCGCCACGCTTGTGCCGCACCGCGCCGGAACGCCAATATTGCAGATCCAGCCCTTCAAAACCGCGCTCGTGCGGCTGGAGCGCGCCGATGGTTTGCACCGGCTGGTGATCCAGCACACCGACGGCAGCGAAAAGAGCATTGCGTTCGACGATCCGGCCTATGCGATCGAACTGCCCGGTGAGCAGGCCTATGCCGCCCGATCGGTGATGATCGTCCATGAATCGCCCAAATCGCCGCGTCGCTGGATCATGGTCGATCTGAGCAGCGGCAAGCAGACGGTGGTCCAGCAACAACAGATCGCGAATTTCGATCCCGACGATTATGAGGTCGAGCGGCTGATGGCCCCCGCAACCGACGGCGAGATGGTACCAATCACCCTGTTGTCGCGGCGCGGCATGGCAAAGGACGGCACGGCACCGCTGCTGCAATATGGCTATGGCGCTTATGGCGTGAACAGCGACCCGCACTTCTCGATCCCGGCACTCGCGCTCGTCGATCAGGGCTGGCGCTATGCGATTGCGCATGTCCGCGGCGGGTCCGAAAAAGGGCGCCGCTGGTTCCTCGGCGGGCGCAAATTCACCAAGCGCAACAGCTTTACCGATTTCATCGCCTGCGCCGAACATTTGTGTGAGCAGGGCTATTCGGCAAAGGGCAAGGTCGTCGCCTATGGCTTGTCCGCTGGCGGGTTACTCGTCGGCGCGAGCATGAACATCGCCCCGGCCCTGTGGGGCGGAGTGATCGCAAAAGTCCCGTTCGTCGACATGCTCAACACGATGAGCGATGCGAGCCACCCGCTCGTGCCACTGTTCCGTCCCGACTGGGGTGACCCGCTCGCCGAGCAGCGGGCCTATGACTATATCGCGTCGATCTCGCCCTATGAGAATGTCCGAGGAGCCCCCTACCCGCCCTTGCTATGCACGGCCGGGCTCAAGGACGACCGCGTCGCCTATTGGGAACCGGCCAAACTGGTCGCCGAAGTCCGCCATCGCTCGACCAGCGGCAACCCGGCGATGCTGCTGACCGATATGGACAGCGGCCATCAGGGCAGCGCCGACCTGAAAAGCGAATATGCCGAATATGCGCTGTTCTGGGCCTTTGCGATGCGCTGCGTCGGCTAACCGTCAGAAGTCGATCGAGGCCGACGCCTTGAAGGTGCGCGGTGTCCCTTGCAGCAATTGGGTGCCAAAGCTGCTGAACGCCGACGCCCAATAGCGCTGGTTTGCAACATTATCGACGTTGAAGCGCAGTGTCAGCGGCTTGTCGGCCACGACCGTGACGAAACGCATGCCAAGGTCGAAACGCGTCCAGTCCTCGATTTCCAGCGTGTTGATCTCGTTCACCGCCTGTGCGCCCGTATGGACGACGCGGCCGGTCAGCGTCAGGCCGGGGACGAACGGCAAGTCCCATTCGATATTGGCGTTGGCCAGCCATTCGGGGATGCCCGTCGGGTCATTGCCCTCGTTCACGCCGCCGGGGGTACGGCGCAGTTCGGGATCGTTGACCGACACGCCGCCGATCAGTCGCAACCCGGCCATCAACGCGCCCGCAAAAGTCAGCTCGACGCCGCGGTTACGCTGTTCGCCAAAGGGACCGAAGCGCAGGAAGCCGGGATTGGCGGTATCGCGCAGGACGATCGCATTGGGGCGATCGATTTGAAACAGTGCAAGGCCGAGGTCGATGGCGCCAAGCGTCAGCTTGCCACCGACTTCATATTGCACGGATTTAAAGGGCGGCAGCACATCGCCGGCGTTGATGATCGGCAACGTCAAGCCGGTGTCGGGATCGATCCCAGTAGCCCCTGCCGTCGCGCCCTGCATCAATCCTTCGATGCGGTTGGCATAGAGCGACAACCCTTCGGCGGGCTTGACGACCAGCCCGACGACGGGGGTGATCGCGTCCTCGCTATAGGTGCTGACCAGCGCGCCGTCCGCATAGGCGTAGGATTTGACCTTGATCTGTTGCAGGCGCAGCCCGCCGGTCAGCAAAATTCGGTCGTCCCATAGGCCAAGGGTGTTCGAAGCGAACATGCTCGCGACGCGGTTGCGACCGATCGGAAAGGGGTCGTCGATGTCACCGCCGACAAATTGGCCGGGCGCAGGCGCCGCCACGACGACCGGATCATAGAGGTTGGTGGCATAGCTGGTCAGCGAGAAATCATAGGCATTCCGGTTGACCTGCCAACTCACCGTGCCGCCGAAGTTGATTTCATGCGTGATGCCCCCTCCAGCGAGTTTGATCCGCAAGCCGGTAGTTGCAGCCTCATTATTGTCGGTGCGCGGGACATAGGATCCGCTGGCTGTCGATGCGCCGGTGATCGGATCGTTGACGGTGATCGACGCGGTAGTCTGCTCCTCCGACCCGTCGCGCGCGCCGATGCGGGCATAGAAAAGCGCATTGTCGGCCAGATCATATTCGAGATTGAAGGCGCCGAACACATCCTCGGTCTGGATCACTGCCCATGGCTGGCCATAGTTGGTATCGGCGTCGGGCACGCGCGGGATGGCGGTGCTGACCGCGACCTTCGGGCGCCAGTTCTGGTGGCGCAGGCGCTGGTAATTGGCGTTGAGCGCGAGGCGGAGCGGGCCGCTGGCATAGTCGATCGTGCCGCCGAACACATAGCTTGAGTGGAACTCGTCATCGATTGCGATGTCGCCGCGGCGCGCGGAGCCGTTGAAGCGCACGCCCCATTCGCCATTGCCGCCGAACCGCCGCGCGACGTCGAACGCGCCGCCGAAATGGGCGTCGGAGGTGTAGCCAATCGTCGCGCGGGTGAGGTCGCGGTCAGCGCTTTTGGGAATCAGGTTGACGCTGCCGCCGATCCCGCTGCCGCCCGGTGCGGCGCCGTTCAGAAAGGCGCTGGCGCCGTTGATGACCTGAACCGAGGAGAAAAGCTCGGGCGCGACCAGCTGGCGCGGGGTGATGCCGTAAAGCCCGTCAAAGCCAATATCGTCCGAATTGAGCGCAAAGCCGCGGATCACGAAGACCTCGGCCGCGGTGCCAAAGCCGAGCGTTGTACGGATCGTCGGGTCGTTTTCGAGAACTTCGCCCAGCGTATCGGGCTGTTGGTTGAGGATCAGGGCTTCATTGTATGAGCGGACGCTGAACGGCACGTCGGAAGCCGCCTTGTCGCCGAACACACCAACATTGCCGCCGGCGGTAACTTCGGTTTCGTTGTTGCGCTGCGCGGTCACAATGATGTCGTCGCTGTCTTGCGCGGTGGCGGGAGTGGCGATCGCGAGCATGGCGGTGCTGGCCGTTAGCGCGAGCATGGCGCGGGTGCCGATGGGGTTCATGTCTTGGTCCTTATGCTGGCGGGAATCCCCGCAGAATATCAGGTACGGCGGGCCTTCATCGCCCAGCCGACCGCGAGAATGGGGACAAGGAGCGCGCCCCACGAGACGGCATCGCGAAGGCCGTCGCCGGTCAACGCAACGACCAGGCCGGCCATGCTGACGAGCGTGAGGAGCAATGGCGCCGCAAAGATCGCGCGCAGGCGGTGATGTTTCTTCATTCGGCAGGCACCAGCGTCCCCCCGCTCTCAACCTCGCGCACCAGCGCGTCGGTGCTCGAGCGTCGCCTGCCGAGCCACAGGTAGAGTCCTGAACCCAGGATGATGATCGTGAACAGGGTGAGGGTCGCCCACAGGATTTTAAGCGGCAGCCCCCCATAATCGCCAAAGTGCAGCGGCTGCGACAGCGCGAGCGCTTTCACATACCAGGGCATCGGGCGGGCGTCGGTGAACTCGCCGGTCTCGGCATCGACCAGCGCCGAGGTGAGCAGCCGTTCGGTGAGCGGGGTATCGCCCTGAAAAAAGACGGCGTAATGATGCTTGCTGCTGAATGCGCCGCCGGGGAAGGCGATAAACTGCGGATTGTTGCCAGGAATTGCGGCCCGGGCCGCTGCCATGGCTTTGTCGATCGAGCCATAGCGGTCGGGCGCGACGGCGCCCTTTCCGGCATAAGCTTTGGTCATCGCAGCGAGGTCGGTCATCTGCCAATATTGGAAGATCGGTGTCGCGAGCGCATTGATGACGCCGGTGGCGCCGACAACGGTCATCCACGCGAGTGCGACGATGCCGAGCAGATTGTGATAGTCGAGCCATTTGACCCGGCGGCTGCGCGAAGTGCGCAAGGTGCCGAAATCGAGTTTGCGCATGAACGGAGCGTAGAGGACGACCCCCGAAACGATCGCGGCAAGAAACAACAGCCCCATCAATCCCAGAAACAGCATGCCGGGCAGCCCGAGGAACATATCCGTGTGCAGTTGAAGCAGGAAGTGCATCACCCCGCTTTCGTCAACCGCACCGGTCGCCTGCCCCGTCGAACGGTCGAAGAGCAGGATCGTCATATCCTCGGCGGGCGAGTCTGGACGCGGCGCAGTTGTGATCGTCATCGACGGCTGATCATTGTCGAACGCCATGAAGACCGGCACCTCGCCGGGACGCGCCGCCAGCGCCCGATCCAGCATCTCGTCGAGCGGACGAAGGCCGGGCGCTGTACCCGATGACCCGACGCCGGGCATCCCGAACTGCGGTGCATCCTCGGTCAATTCGTCGATTTCGTGATGAAAGATCAGCGGCAGCCCGGTGACGCACAACATCAACAGAAAGACGGTGCAGACGATGCTCGTCCACTTGTGAATCAGAAACCAGATTCTGATCGTCGATCGCTGCATGTCACCGGCTCGAATGTTATTGCGAGGTATTATCAAATTGCCCTTAGGGCCGAGTTTGGGCATTGGCAATTGATATTGACCGGGCGATCGGACTGCGGTCGGCCCCAAGGCTGTAGCGCCAAATGCTATATGTTCCTGATGCCGAGCAGCACCGAAGCTGACAATGCCCGCGCGCAAACTCAGCGCCTGTTTTCGGGCACGGACGATCGATAAAGAAACGTCCGGCATGAGGCGCATTGTCGCCCGGCCGCCAATCGGCTCGATCTGGCCGACAGGCGAATGCCACCTTCGAAGGGCAAGAGGGCAAATGGCTGGCATTTACCCAGCAGCGGGGCCGGCCCACGGCCGCTGGAACGCCCCAATGGGAGCCAGGCGACGCAACCCCTGCCCGACAGCACACAGGTCGCGAGGACGCTAGCCGCTACGCTTGCCGACTTGCTCTAACGATCCTTGCTCGTGCGGGAGATATTCGGTCAGAACCGATATTCGAGGCTCACGCCATAGGTCCGCGGCATGTTGTACCAGACATTCTGGTAACCAAAGAGCCCGACCTCGACCACGTCGATGATACTGACCTCCTTGGTCAGATTCTTGACCCACAATGTCAGCTCCAGCGTTTCGTCCAGCCCGGTATAGCCGATTGATGCGTTGAGGTTGCTGGTACCACCTTCGCTGCTCAGCTCGCGCAGCTGGCGCTCGTCATAGAAGCGGTTGCCGGTATAGCTATAATCGCCGCGCAGCCAGAAATCGCCGACATCGGTGGGCACCGTATATTTGCCGACCAGATTGATCTGGGTGTTGGGCGCCCCGATCAGCCGGTTGCCGCTGAGATCCTCGACCACGCCGCCGGTGGCGCGGGTGAAGTTGCGATATTCGCTCTTCAGAAAGCCAAGGCTGGCCCCCAGTTCCAGATTATCGACCGGGACCGTCTGCATCTCGAACTCGATGCCCTTGATCTGGGCGTTGGAGGCGTTCTCGATGAACTGCAACCCGCCGGCAGTGAAGGTGAACACCTGCAGGTCGCTATAATCATACAGGAATGCGGTGGCGTTCAGCTTCAAGCGACGATCCAGCAGGGTGGACTTGATCCCCGCCTCATAGCTGATCACTGTTTCCGGATCGAAGGTGCGCTGCGCCCCAACCGGATCGTTGAACGCGCCGGTGTTGAAGCCGCCGCTGGTAAAGCCGCGGTTGACGCTGGCGAACACCAGGACATCTTCGGCAATCGTGTAATCGAGCGCGATGCGGCCGGACCATTCGGTCCAGCTTTCCTCAAGCTGCAGGTCGAACAGCGGTCCGGGCAGCAGCGAGACACGCGCGGTGTCGGTCGCGAACACGGTGTGATCGAGCGTGCGCTTTTCATGGTTGATGCGTCCGCCGATCGTCAGGTTGAGCTGGTCGGCAAGCTCGAGCGTGCCCTGCGCAAAGGCGGCATAGGTGTCGGTCTTCTGCACATAATCCTGGTCGAAGGCATCAACGCTAAGCGCGAAGGCGACCGAAGTGAGGTTGTAGAAATTGTTGACCACGCCCTTTTCGTGGAACACGAAGCCGCCGATCAGCCAGCTGAAGCTGCCGTCATCGGGCGAAGCAAGGCGCAATTCCTGCGAATAGGTCTTGAAGTCGGATGGTCCCCAGTTGATCGTGAAGATCGTGCTGGGCGCGCCATTGCCCTCCTGCAGCACATGCCGCTTGGAATGCTCGTACCCGGTGACCGAGGTCAGCGTATAGCCGTTGCCGAGCGTGAAATCGCCGACCAGCGACACCCCGAAAAGGTCGATCTTGGCGAAGGTCTCGCCTTCATATTCGTTGACATAGGGGTCGGAATTGGGATCGCGATAGCCCAGGATATCGACCCCGTTGCGCGCGATGATGGCATCGGCGGGCAGCTTGACGAAATTGCCAAGCGCCAACTGCGCCGGATCGAAGATGCCGCGATGCACGCTGTTGTTATGGGTCGAATCCGATCCGCCGCCGTGGAAATTCAGCTTGATGTCGACATCGGACGATGGCTGCCAGCGCAAGATGCCGCGCGCCGCCCATTGGTCGGCATCGTTGACCCGCGATCCGTCGCGCACATCGGTGACATAGCCGTCGCGCTTGGACCAGGTGCCGGCGACCCGCGCCGAAAGCGTGCTGGACAGCGGTAGCGTCACCGCGCTTTCCAGTTCGAACGCGTCGTAATTGCCATAGCCGGCGCGGACATAGCCCTCGACCTCGTCGCCGGGCAGTTTGGAATATACCGAGATCGCGCCGCCGGTGGCGTTCTTGCCGTACAGCGTGCCCTGCGGCCCGCGAAGCACTTCGATCCGGTCGAGGTCGTACATCTGGAATAATTGTCCCGACGGCGCCGAGAGATAGACCTGGTCGAGATAGACCGCGACCTTGCTTTCGGCGGTCTGGTTGAAATTGTTGTTGCCGATGCCGCGCATGAAGATCTTGGGGTTGGAGGTTCCCCACAGCGCCGAAATATTGAGATTGGGCACGGTCGAGCTCAGATCCTCGACATCGTTGAAGCCCGCCTCGCGGATGCGGTCGGCATCGAGCGCGGACACCGCGAGCGGCACGTCCTGCAGCGATTCCGAGCGGCGCTGTGCGGTCACCACGATATCGGCAATCCCGCTCTGGGGCTCGGCCCGCGTGTCGGCCTCCTGCGCATGCGCCGGCGCGCTCACCAGCATCGCCGCCATGGCGCATCCGGCAAACAGATAGGATTTCAGGCTAGCCATCGTGCATTCTCCCCTAGATGTCATTCGCTGCCGAATGCGGCACCCCGGACGCTTTTTGCGCCTCGGGCAGTATTGAGCAGGTTTGTCGGGCCCCGCCTGATCACGGGATAATCATGCCCTGCCAAACACCCCCACCCGAAAGGGTAGGCGTGACATTCTTCGTTCGATTCAACCCACCATGCGGCCTGAGGCCGCCCAATAAGGCGCGCGCAGCTCGTGCTTGAGCACCTTGCCGCTGGCGTTGCGCGGCAGCGTCTCCACCTGTTCGATCCGGCGCGGAACCTTGTATCCGCCCAGTCGCTCGCGGCAGAAGGCGATCACCTCCTGGGCCGCTATAGCGACATCGCCGGCAGTGACGACAAAGGCGAGCAAGGCCTCGCCGAAGCGTTCATCGGGCACGCCGATGACGGCAGCGTCAACGATCAGCGGGTGATCGAACAGCACGTTCTCGATCTCGCGCGGATAGATGTTCTCGCCGCCGCTCACCACCATGTCCTTGATGCGGTCGCGGATATAGACATAGCCCTCGGCGTCAATCTCGCCGGCATCGCCAGTATGCGCCCAGCCGCGATCGAGAAAGGCGGCGGTGGCCTCAGGCAGGTTGGCATAGCCGGGAACGATCTGCGGCCCGCGCGCAAGAATCTGGCCGACCGCGCCTGGTGGCAACGGCGCGTCGTCCTCGCCCGCGATCACGATCTCGGTGCCGGGCAGCGCGCGGCCGCACGCGAGCAGCAGATGCTCCTCGCCCGCCAGCGCGCGGCGATGCTCGTCGGCTCCCAACAGGCTGAGGATCGCGGTGGTCTCGGTCATGCCATAGGCCTGATAGACATCGCAGCCGAACACAGCGATCGCGCGGCGCAGCACATCTTCGGCAATCGGCGATGCGCCATACATCAACAGGCCGAGATGCGACCAGTCGCGCTCTGCGATGTCATCGACCTGCGTCAGGCACGCCTGAATCATCGCGGGCACCAGGAAGGTGAAGCGCGCCCGCTCGCGCTCGAGCGTATCGACGACGTCGTGCGGGTCGAAATCCGTCTTGAGATGGATGGTCAGCCCGCGCGCGGTGCAGAAGGCCGCAATCCACACCGCGGCGGCATGATAGAGCGGGGTGACGACAACCGCAGTCCCGCCGGCATCGGGCAATCGCGTGATCATCTGCAGGCATTGGCTGATGTTGGCGGCATAATTGGCGTGGCTGACCAGCACCCCCTTGGGCAGGCCGGTCGTTCCGCTGGTGTACATCTGGTAGAAGATGTCCTCAGCGCTCGTCGCTGATGCCATCGGCGTGCCGGGCTGCTCCGCGAGCCAGGTCGCATAATGCAGTGCGCCCTCCAGCGTACCGTCGAACGAGACCAGCGTGCCAACTTCCGGGAGATCATCGGCGATCTGCGCCACTTGCGCGTCATGACCCGTCCCGACGAACAACGCCCTGGCATGCGCGTCGATCAGGATATGCCGCCACTCGGCAGGCGCGAGCCGGTAGTTGAGCGGAACCGGGACGATTCCGGTGCGCGCAGCCGCCAGATACATCAGCCACATGTCAGCGTTGTTCTTGGCGAGATAGCCGAACCGGTCGCCCTTGGTGAGGCCGATGGCGCGCAACCCGTGCGCGATCCGGTTCACCTCCGCACCCGCTTCGGCGAACGTCAGGCTGCGCGCGTCGTCGACGATGCAGAGCTGATCAGGGCGCGACCGAACCAGAAAATCGAACGCGTCGTGAAACAACAGGCTCATGATCCGCGCTCCGGCGACCGTAGCGCCGCCAGCCGCGCGAGCACCGCTTCGGGCTCGACATCGGCGGGCACCCTCACCTGCGTCTCGCGCGCGGCGGCAACCCCTTCAAGCGCGTTCCAGCCGACCGAGACGAGCCCCTCGCCCAGGATCCGCAGATCCACGCCGCCATGCTTCGCGATCCGATGCAGCGGACCCATCGCTTCGCGTGCGATGGGATCGGGCTCGTCGATCAGAATCGCCCCGCTCAAGCGAACCCCAAGCATAAGGCGCAGCACGGCACCAAGCGTGGCAAGGCAATCGTCCAGCGCATCCTCGTCGTCCGCATTGCAGCCCAGCATCGTCGGGCCAGGAAGCATCGGCACCAGCAGCCCTGCGCCCGCCCCGTGCGCTAGCGTCGCAAGTCCCGTCTCCAGCGCCAGCGCGAACGCACTGGAGTCCACGATGCTCTCCAGCGCGGCTGCGGTATCGACCTCATCGTCCATATCCGCACGCAGCAGCGGCGCAACCGGCACCACAAGGCGGTAGGGCTGCAGCAGACCGACAAGCTCGCCGCAGAACGGCCCCAATGTCGCAGGGACAAGCCATGGCTCGCTACCGCCGCGCAGCAGCCGCACGCCATAATCATGCGCGTCGATCCACAGCCGGTCCATCAGCCTGCAGTCTGCAGCGCAGCAAGCTGCCGTTCGAGCGCGTCGATCCGTACCTGCAGTGGATGCGGCATGATGATCGGCGGGCCGGCCTCACCTGCGGGAAAGCTCACATCCGGGCTACCCGCATAGAGCGTCTTGGTATCGTCCCAACTGCCATAATAAGGCAGATGCGCGGGTGGCTTGGCGGTGACATGCTGCGCACAATAATCGTCATAGCTCATTGCACCCGCCAGCCGCTCATCGCGCACCGCCTGGCGCGCTTTCGCTGTCGCCTCTTCATCGACGATCCGGGTCTGGGGGTCGAACACCACGCGATAGATGCGCCACGCAACCTCGTCGGAGACCAGATCCTCCTCATGGTCGCGCATCACGTCCGCCGGGTCGCGCTCGAGCGGATCGCCGAAGCCGCCGCCGGTGCCCTGTGCAATCATGTACAGTTCGCCTCGCGCAGCCAGCGCATAAGGCAGCGACATCGGGTGGGTGCTGTATTGCGCCTCGGGAAATGGTTGCTCGTTCATCATCTCGGCTATCGAATAGCGGAACTGGCCGGGGTCGGTGCGCATCGCCTCGAACACGTCGATGCCGCGTACGCGCGCCAGCGGATAGGTCGGACAACCATAGCCGCCGAACAGGCCCGGCACGTTGGGGAATTTCGATCCGATCGCGGTCAGCATGAAGCCCCAGGCCGGGCTGTCGCGCAGTGCCAGCATCATCTGATAGCCCATGCCGCCGCGTTGCCGCCCAAAGCCCTGATTGTCGCGCATCAGCTTCTTGGAGACGAGCTGCACGAACGGCATCTCCTCCTCCATGAACTCCTGCTCGCCAAGATCCGCCATGGTGGCAAAGATCGGCGCGCAGCTCTGCTGACCGTCGCGATCCGCCAGCGCGCCGCCGCCCATGCCGTTGATGTCGGCGCAGACATTGCCCACCATCTCGCCATGCTGGGTCAGCCCGCCGAACAGGAAGGTGTTGATCATGCAATACCAGGGCGCGATCACCCGGGTGTATTTGTCCGGCACGCAATAGAGGAACTTCATCACCGAGACCTGCGCGACGCTCCACGAGGTGAACACCGACATCATGCATTGCGAGATCGGCGCGGTCGGCGCAGGGCGCATGATCGAATGCTCGTCGAAGATGAAGCGCACCGAATTGAGCACCGCCTGGTTGCGCGGCAGATCGGGCCAAACATAGGCAAGCATCAGCTGCGAAAGCATGCCCTTGAGCGTGATGTCGAGGGTGTTGTTGGCGCGGTTGGCGAACTCGGGCGACGATCCGCGATAGTCGAAGGTCAGCACGTCGTCCTTCTTGGTAACCGCCAGATTGATCTTGATCAGCGCATTTTCGCGCAGCGTGCCATCGGTCCACCAGGCATGGCGGGTGGTGCCGTCGGGCCATTCCTTCAGCCTGCGCCGCACCTCGGCATCGGTATCCTCAAGGTTGCGCCGCAGACAGGCGACCACCGCTTCCACGCCGAACTCGGCGATCGCCTCGTGGATGCGCTGCTCCAGCCTGCGGCAGGTGTACATCTTCACCTTCATATCGGCATATTGCAGCTTGGGCTCGCGCACCGAATTCTGCAGGAAGGTGACGATGTCGCGGCGCAGCACATAATTTTCGGCGACCCGAAACGGCGGCATCTTGAGCCCCTCATCCCAGGTCTGCTCGGCGATCGACGGCATGCCGCCGGGTTCGATCGCGCCATTCTCGCCCTCGTGCACGGTCGCGCCGACCCAGGCGACGTGCTCGCCTTCCCAGAACACCGGCATCATCAGCGACTGGTCGGTATTGTGCGCCTGGCCATAGTGCGCATCGTTGACCAGAAAGGCATCACCCTCGCGCACACCGACGCTGGGATCGTTCTTCCAATATTTGTTGATGAACTTGATCGGATATTGGACCAGATTGACGAAAATCACGACACCGCCTGTGCTGGCGAGGCTGAGATCGCCCGAAGCGGTGAACATCGCCGAAACGCAATCACCCCATTTCGCGCCCGGCGCCGCGCCCATGTTCTCGAGCATCTCGAAGCTCTCATTGGCACCGGCCATCAGCCGCTCGCGGACGATCTCGATCCGGGCGGGATCACTCTCCTTCGCCATGCACCGCTCCTCAAGCGCCGAGCGCGGGGCAAAGCCGTGGTTGTTCATGATCTCTGGATCGGGTGCCAGGAACAGCGTGGCGTCCTGCAGAAATTCGTTCACCTTGTCGCTGGAACTGGTCATGGGGTCACTCCTGAAGCAATCTCGTTGCGCTGCAGCCAGCCCGCGCCATAACGGCCTACCGAAAGCTGCCAGCCCGGCTCGACCAGAAAGGTCGTCGATTGCGAGGTCACCACCGCAGGGCCACGCACCACCGCGCCGAGATCGAGGTCTTCGAGCACGTGAAAACCTGTCTGCACCGGGCCTTCGAAGCCGATGAAATGACACGGGTGAACCACCGAGGGTGCAGGCGCGTCGTGCAGGCTGTCATCGGATGGGAGAATGTCAGAAAAGCGCAATTTGGGGCTTGTCACATAGGAGGCCACCCGCACCGTGTTGATGCGAATTCCGGCCTCGGGCGACTGGCTGCCCTCGCCGTAGCGCTTACCATAATCATGCCCGAACAACGCAATCAGCTCGAGCAGCTCGTGGCTATTGGCTATCCGGTTGCGCCCCACCACCACCGCGGTCTGAGCGAGCTGGTTACCATAGCGCAGATCGACCTCGAGCCGATAGCGGATGTCGGCCTCGGCAAAACCCTGCCGCAGCAGATCGGCGCGACCGCGCGCCTCAAGCTCGGCGACGATGGCATTAAAACCATCGAAGTCGTCCATTAGCGCGCGTTTGCCGCTGTCATAGACCTGCAGGTACAATGACCGTTCGTGGATGTGGAGCTGGTCCATATTGCCCGCGCCGACTGCCGAGAACACCGAGCTGAACGGCGGCACGAGTACCCGGGTGATGCCGATCGCATTGGCGATTCCGCAGGCATGCAGCGCGCCGTTGCCGCCATAGGCCAGCATGGTGAACTGGCCCGGCTCATAGCCGCGTGCGCGCAATTCGGTGGCAATGCCGTTGGCCATGTCGTTGTCGACGCGCTGCTTGACCAATTTGGCCGCCGCGATCGTATCGATCCCCAGCACCTCGCCCAAGGTCCGCCGCATCACGCTGTCGGCGCGCTTGGCGCTGAGCGTGATCCGCCCGCCAGCATAATCGTCCGCGCGCAGATAGCCGAGCAGCAGATCGGCATCGGTCACCGTCGCATCGCGCCCGCCCTTGTCATAACATGCCGGGCCGGGATCGGAGCCGGCGCTTTTGGGCCCGACCGATACTGTCTGGCGCAGCCGGTCGAACTGCGCGATCGAACCGCCCCCCGCGCCCAGTGTCACCAGATGAACCATCGGGATATTGACCAGCCAGCGGTCGATGACGGGATTGAAGTCGTAGAACTTGATTCCCCCCTCGACCACCAGCCCGATGTCGAAGCTGGTACCGCCCATATCGGTGCACACGATGTTGCCAAGATCGGTCTCCGCGGCGAGATGCTCGGACGCGGCGATGCCTGCGACCGGGCCGCTGTGGATCGTCTGCAGCGCATCGGTCGAATTGAGCTGCGCCATGCCGCCCGAATTGTGCACCACCTGCATCGGCCGCTCGTGCCCGTTTTCGCGCAGGTTGAGCTCCAGGCTGGAAAGGCCGAGGTACATCGCCTTGTGCAGGAATGCGTCGAGGATCGCCGAGGAGGTGCGGACATATTCGCCCTTGCGGCCAACCACCTTGTGCGAAAGGATGATTGGCGCAGAACCCAGCATATGCTCGGGAAATTCCTCGCGGATGACCTCCTCGACGCGCAGCTCGTGCGCCGGATTGACCACCGAATTGACCAGGCTGACGACGAACGCCTGCGCGCCGCGATCGACCAGCCGATGCACTTGCGCGCGCAGGTCGTCCTCGTCGAGCGCCATGATCACGCCGCCATTTTCGGCCATCCGCTCGCGGATGCCGACGATCAGCGGGATCGGCACGATCGGCTCGGGACGCTGCGCCATTGGCAGATCTTTGCGCAGCCGTTCGGACAGGCCTTCGCCATAGCCGCGCCCGCGGCTCAGCGGCACGCTGCTCTCGAACCCGGCGGTGGTGATCAGCCCCACCTTCGGCCCGCGCCGCTCGATCAGCGCATTGGTGCCGAGCGTCGTGGCGTAGCGCACACTATCGACCTCGGCCATCACGTCTTCAAGCCCAAGCCCGAGACGGGCATAGGCCTGTGCCAGCGAAGCATTGAAGCCCAGAGCCAGATTCTGATGCGTCGTCAGCGCCTTGGCTGCGACATACTGATCGTCCCACACCAGGAAGCAATCGGTAAAGGTGCCGCCGATATCGACCGAAACACGCCGCATGGCTCAATGCCCCCCTTTGTGATGATGGTGCGGCGGTGCGACGAAATCCGGTCCCAGAACGGGCGCGGCGGTTGCCTCGCGCACGGACCATTGCGCCTTAAGCGCGTCAATATCGAATTCGATGTCGTGCACCGGCGGGTGACCAGGCGGCAGATATTCGGCCTCGGCAAGATGACCGCAATGCGGGCAATAATATTCGACGATAGTCAGCCATTGCGGATCGGGCGCGAAGGTGAATTCATAGCGATCGGGATCGATGATCGGCGCATGGATATCGCGCGGATCGCGCGGTCGCAGCGCCATGAAGCGCTTGTAGTTGTCGCGCGCCGAACCCAGGGCGCCGCCGCACGCGCGGCATTCCCATTGCTCGGCGTCAAGATCGATGACGAGTGCGTCGGTGACGAATATCTTCATGGGGACTCAAGCCTCGCGTTCGATCATCAGGTCGTGGTTGCCGGTGACGACAAAGCGCCAGCCGGGACGGACCTGACAGGTGAAGAACTGCTCCTCGATCAGGCATGGCCCATCGGCTCCATCGCCCGGCGCCATCTCTTCGATGCGGTAGAGCGGCAGCGCGCCGCGCGCCTGGCGGGTGGCGCTGGCCTTGGCGGGGCGCAGCCTGTCAGCCGATGCCGGCCCTAGCTGCGGCACCGCAATCGGGCGTTCGACATGCATCACCAGCGTTCCGGGTGCATCCACCGGTTGGCCTTCGACCAGCCCTGATGTGCCGTCGCTGCGCGCCACGCGCCAACCGATCGTGCAATCTGCCAGATCGAAGCCCTCGCCCTGCATGCCCCGTTCTGCCTTGCGGGTGAGCTTGGCCTGCGCTTCGGCCAGGCGATCGGGTGCAAAGTTTGCAAGCTCGCAACGATACTCGTGCCGGATGGGACTGAAGCCGATGCCGAACGCGCTGAACACGGCGGCAAAACGCGGCACCAGCACCCGCGATATTGCGGCTCGCTCGGCAATCCCACAGGCATTCATCGGCCCGGCACCGCCAAAGGCCAGCAGCGCATCGGCACTGCCCTCCCCTGCCAGCCTGCCCACCGATGCCGCAATCGCACTGTCATAGGCTGCCTCGGCAAGGTCCAGCGCTTCCTCGATCGACACGCCAAGGGGCTCTGCAAGATGCTGGCGAACGGCCCGTTCCGCCCGCTCGCGATCGAGCACCATCTGCCCGCCGAAATAGCTGGCCGGATCGATAACGCCCGTCAGCAACATGACATCGGTTATCGTAGCCTGGGTACCGCCACGTCCAAAGCAGGCTGGACCCGGCAGCGCGCCCATGCTTTCGGGACCGACCGTGACCTTGCCGTCGCTTACCGCCAGCACCGAACCGCCTCCGGCGGCAAGGCTGGGCACCTCGGCCATCGGAAAGGCGATCGGCGCGCTTTCGACATGGCCCAGGGCATGTTCTGCCACCTTACCACCGGCAAACAGGGCCAGATCGGTTGTGGTGCCGCCGATGTCGATCGACACGACGCGGTCCAGCCCATAATGCGCCGCGATCACGCCGCCGCCTTCGGCCCCGCCGCGGGGGCCGGACGAATAAGTGTGAAGCGCGATGGTGCGCGCCACGCGGGTCGAGCCGCCATCGTTTCGGAAAACGAGCAGCGGATTGCGAATCCGCTCCTGCCGCAGGCGGTTCTCGGCATGGTGGAGAAACTGTTCCATCGAAGGATGCAGAAACGCGTTCAGCAGGCTGGACCAGCCACGTCGGCTGAACTCCGCCCCGGGCGCGAGCTCGGTCGAAAACAGCAGCGGCACGGCGCCCAGCAGATGACGGGGAAAAGCTGCATAGAGCAATCGCCGCACATGCATCTCGCCGTCAGCGGCTTCATCCCCTGCAAGGCAGATCACCAGCCGGCTCGCACCCGCCGCGACAAGCCCGCGGACCGCCTGCACCACATCGCGGTCGCTTGCTCCCCCCAGCACCGCCATGCGCCGACCCACCAGCGTTTCATACAGTTCGGGCGACCCCGCACGCAGCGCCTGAGCGTCCGCGTCCGTCTGCACCAGGAGGCCCAGCCTTGGCCCCTTGCGCTGGGCGATGGCATTGGTGCCCTGGGTCGTCGAATAGCGCAGATGATCGATCGACCCGACCAGCCGCAGCAGATCGCCATCGGCATCGGTCTGTTGTGCCAGAGCAGCAAGTGCGGCCATCAGGCATTCGGTGAGGTCGTGCGGCGTGGTGAGGGTCTTGGCATGATAGACTCTGGTGCCGTCAAAGGCGCAGACGTCAGTCAGCGTTCCGCCGTTGTCGATATTGACCAGCAGGCCCATGGCATCCCCCTTTGCGCGGGTTTCCTACCCGCGGTGTTTCGATGCTCATGGTGTTGCCGGAGCTTGCCGCCTGCCTGCCCACCCGGATGGGTAGGATATGATATTTATCGCTCGATGAGCTGAAAATGATGGGCAGCCTGCACTGCCTGCATCCGATTGCTCGCGCCCAGCTTCGCATAGATGTTGCGCAGATGGAATTTCACCGTGTTTTCGGAGACCGCCAGTCGGTCGGACAGTTCGGTGTTGCTGTGGCCGCGCGCGAGAAAACGGATCAGGTCGAGTTCGCGGGGTGTCAGCGGCTCGATCAGTTGGCCCGAGACCGTCTGGGTGTCGTCCGACTGTAGATCGGGCGAATCGGCAAGGCGCCGAATCAGCGCCGCCACCGGGTCGACTGCCCATGCGGGATTTTGTGCGAAATGTTCGGCCGCAAGCTCGTTGATCAGGCGCATTGCTGCAGGCCCTTCGTCCAGGATCACCCGCACCATCCCGCCCTGGGCCGCATTGCCCGCTGCCTTCATCATGATCCGCATTGCGAGCGGATGATTGCCCTCCTGTTCCAGCGAGATGGCGAGGAGGGTCTTGAGCTTGGCCAGCCGCCGGATACGCCGACGCACCTTGGCAATGCGGATCTCATTCTGCAGCCCGGCACGGGCCTCGCCATGGCGCCTGGAATGAACGAGCAGCCGCAGATAGGTTATCCGCTGGGCCTCGGTCTCGCCGCTGGCGAAGATCAGCCGGCCATCGGTCGAAAGCCGCGCTTCGGGGCCCAGAGCGCGCATCCGCCGTTCGGCTGCCTCTATATCGCCTGCAAGCGTGGCCTCGCGCACCAGCTCGGCCCGCCCGCACGTCACCAGCCGCTCGAGGCCGTAGCGATGCCCGGCGGTGATCAGGCTTTCGTAAAGCTCGTGCGCGGTGGCGCTGTCGCCTTCCATCGCCGCGCTGCGCGCCAGCGCAACGGTGCTCAGGCACAAGGGATCGACGATGCACTGCTGCTGGATGAACGGCAGGTATTTTTCGATCACCGCACGCATCTCGGCGATACGGTTGAGCTCGTAATAGGCATCGCCCAGATGCGCGGCAACAACCGCGCCCGCCCAGGTTCCACCCGGCGCCTGCTGTTCCACATCCTGCAGCGATCGCGCGAGCAGCACCGCACATTCGGTGGCCTGACCCTGCGACATCTTGGTGCTGCCGAGGATCGATTCGGCATAACTTCCACCGAAATAATTGTCCGCCGCCTGATGCAGCGCGCGCGCCTGCAGCATAAGGTCGGCAGCTTCGGTAAACTGGTTCTGCGCGGTCAACCAGAACGCATAGGCGTTGAGCGCCACCCCTTTGAAAAACGGCCTCGAGTCCGCCAGCCAGCGCAGCGCATCGCGTGCATGCCCGCCCATCTCATCGACATGGTCTTCGGCCGCGAGAATGAAGCAGCGCAGGACATCCCTTTCCGCCTGGGCATCCGACGGGATGTCGGGCTCGTGGTGCTGCATCCAGTCCAGCAACTGGTGCGCGCGGCTAAAGTCGCGGCGAAAACCATAAGCGATGATCGCATGCGAGACGAGCGATGGCCGCGCGAGGAACGTTTGCGGATCAAGCCGCTCGACATGGGTCAGCAGCAGCTCTAACCGCTCCTCACCTACCAGACGCTGCGCGATTGTCTCGAGCAGATCAGCAGCTTCATGCTGAAGCCCGGCAGCGAGGAAGTGATCGATCGCCGCTTCTGCCATATCTGCAGCGGCAAACCATTCGGCGATCATCCGATGCCGTTTCGCGACCGCCTCAGGAGATGTCGCGGCACAGAAGCGCGCACGCAAGAAGTCGCCGAACAGGGTATGAAACCTGTACCATTGCCGGTCGCCATCGACCGGATCGAGGAACAGCCCCGCAATCGACAGGACGTCGATCGGCAGGCCGGCACCATCGCCACCGGTGATATGTTCCAGCAACCGCGCATTGATGCGGTCGGGCAGACACGCGTCGAGCAGCAATTGCTGCACCTCGGGTGGCTGGCGTGCGAACACTTCCTGCGCCAGATAATCGACAAGGTCGTGGGTCATCGCTTCGCCCAGCGCATCGCTTTTCGCACCATTGGGAGATTGCAATGCCAGGCTGATGAACTGAAAGGCGGCTGGCCATCCGTCGAGCCGCGCGTGGATGCGGCGCACCTCTTCGGCCCCCAAAGCTGGCCGATCGGCGAAGAACCGATGCGCCTCGCCCAGATCGAAGCGGAGGTCGATGCTGCCCAAGACGATCGCCCGCCCGCTGAGCTTGAGTCGCGCCGCCGCCAAATCGGGCTTGACCCGCGAAGCGATGGCGATGCGGATGCCCGTCGGCAGCGTCTCGATCACCCGCGCCAGAAAGGCATCGGTTTCCGGCCCGGCAAACTGGTCATACTCGTCGAAAACGAACAATGCCGGGGCCTGCAGCGCAGCCAACATCCCCGGCAGATCGCGCGGCGTCTGAGTAACATTCTGTTCCACAAGCAGCCTTTCGCAGGCGGCGGAAAACAGCTGGACCAGCCGTGGCAGTTCGACATCGCGCAACATAGGCGTGATCCAGCCAACCCTGCATCCCTGGTCCTGCGCCTGTTCGGCAATCTGGCGCAGCAGCGTGGACTTGCCGAAACCGGCGGGCGCATGGATCAGCAGCAGTTGCGCTTCAGCGGCGCCTTCGATCCGCGCGAGCAGCTTTTCGCGCCGCAAATCGAATTTCGTCTTTCCGGGCATTGGCCCTCCCCTCGCGCCCTCTGGTCGCAGCGATGGGGCGCTGTGCACAGGATAGTCGGCTCGCTCCAGCAACGCCACCCCACCCGTTCGGGTGGGTCAGCCGTGCCGCAGATTTCGCACGGTCTGCCCAGGCAGGAGAGAGCATTGACCAAAACCCCGATCATCGTTGCCGGCACGGGAATGACGCCGTTCTGCACGCCTGCCCGTTCGCCGGACTATACCGCCATGGCGCTGGCCGCGATCAGCGAGGCGATGAGCCAGGCCGGGATCGACTATGGACAGATCGATCAGGCGTATGTCGGCTATGTTTATGGCGACAGCACTGCAGGGCAGGCAGCCCTGTATCCGCTTGGCATGAGCGGAATTCCCGTGATCAACGTCAACAACAACTGCGCATCGGGATCATCGGCCCTCTTTCTGGCACGGCAGGCGATCCTTGCAGGCGAGGCGCAATGCGTGCTGGCGCTAGGCTTCGAGCAGATGCGCACCGGCGCACTTCAGTCGCAATATAATGACCGCACCGATCCGTTGGCGCGATTTCTGAACGTCGTCGATCAGCGTTTTGGCCCATCGGATGCGCCCATGGCGCTGCGGCTGTTCGGCGGTGCGGCGCTGGACTATCAGCAGCGTCATGGCGCGCCTGACGAGGTGTTCGCGATGATCACGTGCAAGGCGCGCCGCCACGCGGCTCACAATCCGCTGGCCGTTTTCCGAAACCCGCTAACGGTCGAGGAGGTGCTAGCCCCTCCTCGCCTTTACGGCCCGCTGACCCGGCTGCAATGTTGCCCGCCGACCTGCGGTGCGGCCGCGGCGATCCTGTGTTCGGCGCAGTTCGCTCGCCGACACGGTATCGATGATCGGGTCGCGATCGTGGCACAGCGGTGCGAAACCGACCGGCCGGAGAGCTTCGCCGGTGCCGATCTTGGCGAGACTGTGGGCACCGGCATGACACGCCGCGCCGCCGCTGAAGTCTATGCGGCCAGCGGAGTCGGCCCGGACGACATCGATGTCGTCGAACTGCATGACTGCTTTACCAGCAACGAGCTGCTCTGTTATGAATCGCTGGGTCTCGTCGAACCAGGCGGGGCCGAGCGTTTCATCCGCGACGGCGAAAACAGCTATGGTGGGCAGGTCGTGGTCAATCCCTCGGGTGGGTTGCTCGCAAAGGGGCATCCGCTGGGCGCCACCGGGCTGGCCCAGTGTCATGAACTAGCGGGGCAGCTGCGCGGGTTGGCTGGCAACCGCCAGGTCGAAGGCGCGCGACTGGCGCTTGCGCACAATATCGGCCTCGGCGGAGCCTGCATCGTGACGATCTACGAGCGTGTCGCAAGGCACGCAGGATGACAGAAAAGAGGAGAGGCCGATGAACCGCCAGACGACCGCGCAGCGCTGGTATTTTCGTGAACGCCCGGCAGAAAAGGTGAACGGCGATACGTTCGAATGGCGCGAGGAGCCGGTCGGCGATCTCGCCGATGGGCAGTTCCTGCTCAGGACGCTGTATCTTTCGCTGGATGCCACCAACCGCGTGTGGCTGAGTGACTGGGACATCTATATGGAGCCGGTGCAGATCGGCGAGCCGATGCGCGGATTTGTTTTCGGCGAGGTCATCGCCAGCCGCCACCCGGATTATCCGGTTGGCTGCCATGCAAGTGGCCTTCACACTTGGTCGAGCCTGATCGTCAGCGACGGCACCGGCTTTGCCCCGTTTCCCGCGCTCGACGGGATCGATCTGGCCGAAGCCTTCGCTACGATGAGCGTGGCCGGGCCCACCGCGCATGTCGGGCTCCACCATATCGGCGGACTGAGGTCCGGCGAGACGGTGGTTGTCAGCGGTGCCGCAGGTGCCGTCGGCGTGCTGGTAGGCCAGATCGCGAAGATCGCCGGCGCGCGGGTGATCGGCATTGCCGGTTCGGACGAGAAGTGTGCGCTGCTGCGCCGCGAAATGGGCTTCGACGCCACGATAAACTATCGCACCGAGAATGTCGCCGATCGGTTGGGAGAGCTGTGCCCCAAGGGCATCGACTTGTGCTTCGAAAACGTCGGCGGCGATATTCTTGACGCCTCGCTTACGCACATGAAGGATTTCGGCCGACTCGTCGTCTGCGGGTTGATCTCGACCTACAACGCGGCCGGCAAGGTGCCCGGGCCTTTCATGTTCAGAAACCTCATCATGCGCCGGCTGACGGTGCGCGGATTTGTCATCCTCGATCATATGGACCTTTTTCCGGCGGTGCTTGCCGATCTGGCCACCTGGCTGCGCGACGGAAGGCTGAAGATGCCGGTGCACATGGTCCATGGCCTCGAAAATGCCCCAGAGGCGCTCAACCTGCTGTACACCAGCGGCAATACGGGCAAGCTGCTGGTAAAGCTGGACTAACGCTTCAATCGCTGTGGACGGCAGTTTGTCAAAGATTCACACTATGCGCTCCAACTCCTGAACCGGCCAATTGTGGTCGCGGTGTGTACTCGGGTTAGCGCATGTACGGTGGCAGGTTCTGGAGCGAACCCTGCCGTTGAGCAGGTCTCGCAAGAATGGCAGCAGAGCCCCAGACCCGGCCACGATCTAATGTCCGCTTCCAGGCACGGAAGAATAGCTGCCGAAGGACTTGGCTGAGGCGCAAAGACGTCAATGCAAGCGGGATGAACTGAAGGTGAATTTGTGACGCGCTCGATGTCGATCAACGTCAGGACTCATTGTTCGGAGCCAGAAGATGACGATAGCGGCGAGAGCGGCGGCGGAGAAGAAGACCTTCGAGCGCCGATCATAGCGCGTCGCGACGCGACGCCCGTCTTTCAGGCGGCCGAACATGATCTCGATGCGGCTGCGGCGCGTTCAGCGACACTTGTCGTTTTTGACGGTCGTGTTCCGTATTTTCCAACTCGGGATGCAGAGAGTGATGCCCTTTCCCGCAAGGCATCGCTGAACCAGTCGGCGTCATAACCCCGGTCGGCCAGCATCCATTGCGCTTTTGGGCAAACTGTCGAGCAAGGCGGCTGCGCCCGTGCAAACTTTGGCGGCAAGTTGACGTTGTCCAGATATTCCAGAGTCAATGTTCGTGGGATTCACGGCAGTTTGCGTCTGCTAGACTGGAATAAAAAGTCTGCCTTCATGCGCGCATGATATCAAAAAGGGCGGAAAATCCCAGCTATTCACGAACCCCTTGAGTCAGCGAATATGGAACGCGACACTTTACGGGGATATGGTGCCTGGGGACGGGATCGAACCGCCGACACTGCGATTTTCAGTCGCATGCTCTACCAACTGAGCTACCCAGGCGAAGCGCTTGCGGCCGGTCGGCCGCGCTGGCGAGCGGCGGCTATAGGCAGGGCTTTGCGTCCTGTCCAGCACCTTTATTGGTCAATTATCCTTCGTCGAAACGGTCGTCGTCGGCGGTGCCGTCGGGCACTTGAACGGCGGGCACGCGATAATCCTCGCCGAACCAATTGAGCAGGTCGCGGTCGCGGCAACTGCGGCTACAAAAGGGTTTGAACGCGGCATCGCGCGGCTTGCCGCACAGCGGACAGCGCGGGCTTTTACTGGGCATGGCCTGCTCCCTGGACAGCGGCATCGGCGACCAGCCGGACCGGGCGGCCGCTGCGTTCCTGCAACATTTGGGTCCAGTGCGGACGCGCCGCAATCAGGTCGATCACCGCCTGCCGCGCGGTCAGCGTCAAAACGCCCGCCCCGACCGCACGTTCCGCCTGCCGCAGCAGCAGTAGCGCGTCGGTCTGCGCCGGGGCCAACCGCACCTGTTCGATCAGCGAGGGCCGCTCGCGGCGCCGGACGATCTGCATGAAGCCGAATCCGTTGACCGCGGTGCGCTCGAACGGCAGCGGCAGCGCGGCGTCGATCGCGGCGTCGATCGCCAGCCGTTCGGCGCGGCCCGGCAGCGACGGGAAATCGATCCCGATCGATCCGCCGATGTCGCAGCGGCGAATGACCGCCGCGGCTTCGGCAGCGCCCGCCTGTGCCAGCGCCAGCGGATCGCCCTCGCCGTCGATGTCGATCAGCACCATCGCCGGGGTTGCGTCGACCCACAGCGCGCCGCCCGCAAAGGACCAATGCCCCCGGCGCACGCAATCGATGACCTCACTCCACCCCGCCTCCTCCAGCCGGTCGGCAGCGGTGGGATGCAGCGTCGTGACGGGCGCGCCGCTCGCTGCAATGCGCGCGCCAAGGTCGGGACCGTCGGCAAGCACCGCGCCCGGATCGGCCATGCGCGCGCGCGCCGGTTTATCGCGCCCGCGTTCGCTGAGCGCCATGCGGCCGATCTCGACCACAATCCGCGCGCCGATCGACGTGCTAGGCGGCAAGCCGGTCAGCGTTGCCAGCGGCTCGCCGGGCCAGTCGAGCGCAACCAGCGCGCCCTTGCCACCGCGCCGCGCCTCGATCAGCTTCGCGCCGACGACTGCGCCGACGCGCGGGCCCTCGCTCTCGCGCTCGATCCGCGCCTCGACAATCCGGCCGCCTTCGACCAGCGCCGCGCGCACCTCGCCGATTCCGGCCTCGTAAAGCCACTCAGCCAAGCGGGAGTCCCGCGCTGGTCAGCAGGCTGCGCGTTTCAAAGAGCGGCAGGCCGACAACGTTCGAATGGCTGCCCGACAGGAAACGGACAAAGGTTTCGGCGCGACCCTGAATCGCATAGCCGCCCGCCTTGCCCATCCCCTCGCCGCTCGCGACATAGGCGTCGATCTCGGCAGCAGACAGCGCCTTGAAGGCGACGATCGTATCGACGACGCGAACGCGCGCGCGATCGTCGGCGCCGATGACGCAGACCCCCGACCAGACATGATGCCGCCGCCCCGACAGCAGCCCCAGCATTCGCCGCAAATCGGCTTCGTCGGCCGGTTTTTCCAGTATGCGTCGCCCGACCGCAACCGTCGTGTCGCCCGCGAGCACGACCTCGTCGGGCGCCCGCGCAACCGCAAGCGCCTTGCCGCGCGCCAGCCGGGCGACATAGTCGCGCGGCAGTTCGCCCTTCAGCGGCGTCTCGTCGATTTCGGGGGCGGCGATGCGCGCCGGCGTCACACCAATGCGCGCCAGAAGCTCAAGACGCCGCGGCGAAGTGGAAGCGAGAACCAGCGCCACGCGGGCGGCTCCCGCGTCGGTCAGGACGGCCCTGGGCCGCCGCGACCCGGCATGAAGCGATAGGTGATCCGACCCTTGGTCAGGTCATAGGGGGTGAGTTCGACGAGCACTTCGTCGCCGACGAGGACGCGGATGCGGTTCTTGCGCATCTTGCCGGCCGTATGCCCCAGAATCTCGTGGTCATTTTCCAGTCGGACGCGAAACATCGCGTTGGGCAGCAGTTCGACCACCTGGCCGCGCATTTCCAGAAGTTCTTCTTTCGCCATCGATCCTCTATGGGCTCAAAATATCAGGATGCGCGCCCATAACCGCAATCGTTGCCAATTGAAAGCGATCTGTCACAGCGCCTATTCAACGATCCGCAGCTTGCGCGCGGCGCGCCATCCGAAGCTCCTGATACGCGCATGATTCGGCCAGCGCGGCGGCATCGCGGCGTCGATGCCCAACCGACGGAGCGCGGCGTTGGCGGCGTGCGCCTCGGCCTCGCGATAACTCCATTCGCTGCGCCAGGTGATCGACAGCGAGATCGACGGCGCATCGCCGTTGGCGACGAAATGCGGCGCCATCACCGGCATCAGCACGGCGTCACCGGGGCCGAGCGGCACCTGCTGCTCGCCGCCGCGATAGCTTTCATCCCACGGCAGGTTGCGGTGGCCGCCGGTGTGATAGCGTTCATGTTCGATGCGGTGCGCAAAGCGTTCATCGCCCGCGGGCCAGACGTTCATCACCTTCGTTCCGCGCAGCTGGAGCAGGATATTATGCTCCGGGTCGAAGTGGAACGGCGTGATCGACCCCGGCGACGAAATGAAGATAAAGCCCTGCGGCGTCAGCATCGCCCCCGTGCGCGGCACAACGACCGCTTCCAGCTCGCCGAGCAGGTCCATCAGCAGCGCACAATAGTCGGGCATCGTCTCGATATTCTTGAGCACGGCCCAGCTGCCGTTGGTGTCGATCGTGCGGATCGTCTGACCGATCGACAGGCCGTTCGAAGGGATGTCCTCGGGCCGGATGCCGACGGGCAGGTTACCGGGATTATATTCGACCGCACCTGTCGGCAGGCTTTCGCCCAGCACCGCCAGCGCCTCGATCGACAGCAACGGGTGGTCGGGCAGATGATGATGGAGCAGCCCTGCCCGCGCGGGATAAAGCGCGGCCATGCGATCTAGCGTTTCGGCAGGAAAGACGGGGCGGCTGATCGTTTGATGCGCGGTCATGTCGGGCTTTCTACGTCAATTTGCGGCTTCGGGTCACGCTTCCAGCGCCGCCACGCCCGCTCGGCGCGCGTCAGCCATGCGAAACGCCATCGGTCGGCCGTACCCGACAGCGAAACATTGACCCAAACGAGCGCACGGCGTTCGCGCCAGACGCTGTCGATCATCGGATGGCCGGGCGCCGCGCAGCTGTCGACCCATGCAATCCGCGGGTCGCCCAGCAGGTCGAGATTCGCCTGTTGCAAGAGGACGCCAGGCGAAAAGCGGGCATAATCCTCGTCGAACGCGGTCTTGAACGAAAAGCCGCCGGGCGGGCACAGGAAGTTGACGAGCATCGCGAGCGGCCGTCCGTCGAGGTCGAGCGCGCGCATGTCGAGCCGCCCCGCCGCGGCGGCGGCAGGCACGATCGCGCGAAACCAGGCCTGGGTGTCGCTATGGCTCGCGAGCGCCGAACCCGCGCGCCCCTTCCAGCCGCGCGCTTCCAGCTCCAGGAAGGCATCGACCCACGGACCCGGCGCTTCGTCCGCCTGCCATCGGCGAAATTGCACCGCTCCCTCCTCGGCGAGCCGGTTCGCCTGCCGCCTGAGTTCCTTGCGCTTCTTCGCCCGCACCGCGGCGTCCCAATAGGCGGCGGGCGACAGCTCGCTTTCAAGCAGCGCGCGCTCCTCGCGATGGACGATTTCCGCCGCCTCGCCGCGCTGGCGCGCAACGTCGGCGAGCGCGCGGTGAAGCGGCGCATCCTCGGTCAGTCGCGGCACATGCAGCATCGTCTTCGCCCAAGGCGCAGCATCGCACCAGCCAAGCAGGATCGACCAGAATAGCGGCTCGAACCCGGCGCGCACCAACGGCGCCCCATGGAAATGATTGGGATGCGCCCACCCGGTCACGTGGCGAAGCGGCAGGCGTCCGTAACGCGCTGCCGACTCGATCGGCATCACGCCGATCAGCGGCCCGTCGGCGCCGCCCTGCACCACGATCAACCGCGCGTGCCGTTCGGGATCGAGCAGATGGAGCGCCGATTGCAGGCACCAGCGTTCGGCAAAGGGATTGGGCTCGCTCGCCTCGCTCGCCAGCCCGTCCCACGCCGCCGCCAGCCCCGGCGCCAGCGCCAGCGGATCGACCACGCGCACCGTCAGCGGCGCGGCGTCGATGCTGCTGACCGGAAAGGCAGGATGGACCGTCATCGGCGAGAGATTAGCAGCGAAGCGTTAAAATGGGGTGGCGATTCGATCGGAGGTTTGTGACGCCAAGCCGAATGAGATGGCCGTATTCGAACGATAGCGGACATAAATATCCTCCCTGTCGCGCAGCGATGGGGAGGTGGCAGCGCGAAGCGCTGACGGAGGGGCAATAACGCCGACGTCGCGGCCCCTCCACCACTCGCTGCGCGAGCGGTCCCCCTCCCCATGGCCTACGGCCACAGGGAGGATTATCATCATCGTCATCCCGGACTTGATCCGGGATCCATAGCCGCGCTGAAGTCATGGATCCCGGATCGCGTCCGGGATGACGAAGCTGGACAGTGATTGTCCGCTCCCCACTCAAAACCGCACATCCCCCACGAAAAAAAAAACGCTGTCCTACATGCCCCGCTTGTGCCAGCCTTCATCCCGGCTCTTTTAATATGTGGACGAAAGCGATCACCGCCCGGCCAGCGGGCGTGCGCAGGATACGGGCGCGCATGTCCGACAGGCGCGGCAAACCGGCGGACGCACAAGGCTGAACTTTCCTGAACTTTGGCCGAAACGACTGGCAGCTCCCACGTCTCTGGCGGACGTACCGGGGTCAAATCCCGAACAGCTTCGCCAGCGACTTTTCCAGCATGAAAAATTGCCAGATCAGCCGCCCATGGTCGCGTCGCCCCGATTGGTGCGCGGCGACGATCCGTTCGATCTCCGCCATGTCGAACCAGCCGCTCCGTGCAAGCGTCGACGAGGTCGCGAGCGCTTTTGCCTGCGGTGCCAGCGCCCCGCGGAACCATGCCGACACCGGCGTCACGAATCCCATCTTGGGCCGATAGAGGATGTCGTGCGGCAGATAGCGTTCCATTGCCTGCTTTAATATCGCCTTGCCTGTGCCGCCCTTGACGCGCATCGCCGCGGGCAGGCTGGCGGCGAATTCGACGAGCCGGTAATCGAGCAAAGGCTCGCGCGCCTCCAGGCTGACGGCCATGCTCATCCGGTCGGTCTTGGTCAAAATGTCGCCGGGAAGCCAGATTTTCAGATCGGCATATTGCGCGCGGTCGAGCGGTTCGCGCGCGGGCGCCGCCGCCATCGCTTTCCAGTATCGCGCCTCGGCGACATGATCGCCGAGACCGCGGAGCGCGGCGTCGTTGAACAGCCGCGCGCGCTGGTCCGGCCCCGTCACCCCGACCGCCTCGGCATAGCCTTCGGCGCCGCTCTTCGACAGGCTGGCGAGCGTCGCGCGCGCGCGCAGGGGACGCGGCGCCCAGTCCATCTGCGGCCAGACATGCGACAAGGGGCCGAGCACGCCGCGACGCAGGAAACCGGGGATCAGCCCGCGCAGCTTTTCTTCCTGATGCTGGAACACCAGGCGGCGATAGCCCGCGAACGCCTCGTCGGCGCCGTCGCCCGACAGCGCCACGGTCACCTCTTCGCGCGCCAGTTCGCACACCCGGTACGTCGGCAGCGCGCTCGCGTCGGCAAAGGGTTCGTCGAACATGTCGGCGATCGTGTCGATCAGCGCGAAATCGCCCGCCGCCACAGTGCGCGTGCGGTGGTCGGTCGCAAACCGCTCGGCGATTTGCTGCGCATAGGCTGTCTCGTCGAGCGCCGCCTGATCGAACCCGATCGTGCAGGTTTTGACCGCCTTCGCGCTCGCCTCGGCCATCAGCGCGACGACCGCGCTCGAATCGACCCCACCCGACAGAAAGGCGCCGAGCGGTACATCGGCAACCATCCGGTCGGTCACCGCGGCGCGCATCAGGTGGACCAGATGCTCGGCGGCCTCGCCTTCGCTCGCCTTGATTCGCCGCGAAAAATCGGGCGCCCACCAGCAGGTCGGGGCGGGCACGCCCTTGCCGCGTTCGAGCAGCAGATAATGGCCGGCGGGCAGCTTCTCGACCCCCGCGACGATGCAATTGTCGTCGGGGACATAACCGAGCGCAAAGAAATCCTCGACCGCCGTGAAATTCGCCTCCTGCCGCAGCAACGGGTGGCGCAGCAGGCCTTTCAGCTCCGACGCGAACGCCACCGACCCGTCCGACAGCCGCGCATAGTGCAGCGGCTTCACCCCCAACCGGTCGCGCGCGAGGAACAGGCAGTCGCGCGCATGATCGTGAATCGCAAAGGCGAACATGCCATTGAGCCGCGCCAGGCATTCGGGCCCCCATTGCCGCCACGCCGCGATGATGACCTCGGTATCGCCGCTGGTGCGAAAGCGGTGCCCGCGATCCTCCAGTTCGGCGCGCAGCTCGCGGAAATTATAGATTTCGCCATTGTAGGTGAGCGTCACCGCCTCATCGTCGCTCGCCATCGGCTGCGGGCTGCCCGCAATGTCGATGATCGAGAGGCGCAGGTGCCCCAGCCCGACGCCGGGCGCGGTCCATTCGCCCGACCCGTCGGGGCCGCGATGCTGCATCGGCTGGAGCATCGCGCGCAGCCGCGCAGGATCGACCGGCTTCGCGGTCTCAAGATGATAGATGCCCGCGATGCCGCACATAAGCGGTCCCTAGCGGCTTTTGAGCGCGCGGTCAGCCATCGCCTTGGCTCCGCCCGACGCGGAAACGAAGGCGCTGATCGCATCGCGCCCGCCCTGCCCCGCCTCGCTCGACACGATCAGCGACAGCGCGCGCGGGTCGCCGCCGGTCAGCCGTGCCTTCAATTCGGCGAGTTTCGCCGTCCGCGCGCTGCCCGTCACCGCGCCGCCGACGACATACCAGGTCGCGGCGTCGCGCAGCACCGGGCCGGGGTGCAGCAACCGCTCGGTCTTGCCGCCATCGACGGCGGGCAGCGCCGCGCTCCACGCCCATTTGCTGTCGAGGTCGACCGCGCCCTGCCCGAACGCAACGACCTCGCGCCCCTCGGCCTGGCGCTCATAACCGCCGATCGCGACGGTCACTACCTGCCCCTTCGCGTTCGCAAAGTGCCGCAAAAGCCACTGGTCGGCGCCGTCGAAGCGCGGCGTCCAGGGGGTTCCCGCCATGCGCACGTCGCGCCAGCCCGGCGGCGCCTCGACCGCCATCGTCGGCGGCAACGGCGCGCTGCGCCCGGCAACGAGCAGCCCCCATCCGGCAAATAGCAGCGGCAACAGCAAGGCGACGGTCAGCACCGTGCGGCCCGTTCCGGCAAAACGGACTGGTCCGTCCAGCCCGTGCACTTCGACCGCAACGTCATTCGCGGGCCGGTCGAACCAGCGCCGCGCCACCAGCATCACGATCAGGATGACGAGGCCGAAAAAGATCCAGCCATAGAAAATATGGTCGATCCCGCCCGCCGCCTCGATCCCCCAGATCTCCGCCGCGAGCATCGTCCCATAGGCGCGCAGCGCGTTGGCAAGGATCGTCGTCGCGAGCGCCGCCGCGACAAAGACGATCCGCCGCGTCCAGCTCTTGAAACACAGATGCGCCGCGAACACGGCATAGGCGAGCATCGCGATCAGGAAATTGACCCCCGAACATTCCTCGGCGACTTCGAAAAAGCCCGCGCGCGTGGTGATGAACACCCCCTGCATCGCCGCTTCCAATCCTGACAGGTGGAGCAGCGCGACGCTGATATGCGCGGTAAAGGTCTGGAGCAGCGGCACCAGTTCCTCGCCGAAGGGCACGAGCAACAGCATGTAGGCGAGCGGAAAGAGCAGACCGCGCACCAGCTTTTCGCCGAGCGCGACGCCCACCGCGCCCTGGAGCATCAGCACAAGGCCAAGCTGCCGGAACAGCGCGATCCCCGCCGCCTCGCCGACGATCCAGACGAACCCCGCGCCCGCCATCCAGACCAGCGCCGGCCACCAGAAGGCCGGGGTCAGCGGCCGCAACAATTGGGTGCGCTGCGCGACCAGCCAGCCGATCATCGGCACCATCAACAGGCAATGGGTAAAGGTCGAACTGTTCCACCAGATGCCCGCCATATCGGCGGCATCGCGCCAGAACAGCGTCAGGATCGCCGCCGCGAGCAGCGCCAGCGCGGCGAGATGGCGCTGCCAAAGCGTCATGCGGGCAACCCCAGCAATGCGCCGAGCGGCGCCATGCGCGCGTCCCAGCCATAGCGCGCAATCATCTGTGCGCGCGCCGCCTGTCCCATGCGTGCCGCCGCGGTGCGATCGTCGAACAGCACGCCGACCGCCTCGGCCATCGCCGCGGCATCGTCGGCCACGAGCAGATGCTCACCCGGCGCAGCGTCGATCCCCGTCGCGGCGGCGGCGCTCGCCACCACCGGCCGCGCCATCGCCATCGCCTCGAGCAGCTTGTTCTGCACCCCGCGCGCGAGCAGCAGCGGCGCCACCACGACGTCGGCGGCGGCGAGCCACGGCCGGACGTCGGGCACTTCGCCCGTTACTGTCACGCCGGGCAGCGCCGCGAGCGCGCGCACCTCGTCAGTCGGCGCGCGCCCGACGATGGCGAAGCGCGCCACCGGGTGCCGCCGCCGGATCAGCGGCAAAATGTCGGCAGCAAACCAGCGCACCGCATCGATATTGGGGCGATAGTCCATCTGCCCGGTGAACACCGCAAGCGGCCCCTCGCCATCACCAACCGGGTCGAAGGTCAGCGCCGGGTCGAAGCGATCGGTATCGATCCCGTTCTCAACCGCCAGCACCTTGTCACTACTTAGCCCGCTCCGCTGCCGGAACAGCGCCGCCTCGGCCTCGCTGACGAACAGGCTGGTGTTGGCGCGCCGCGCGATCTGTGCCTCATAGGCACCGAGCATACGGGCCTCGCGCTTGTGCACCCAATGGAGCGGCTGGCGCCTGTCCTGCTCGGCATAAGTGCCGAACTTGGCCGAATCGACATCGACGAAATCCATCAGCACCGGCCCGTCGAACCGGGCGGGCAGATATTGCGCCATCTGCCCCGAAAAGGCGACGATATGGCTGACCTGGCCCTGCCCGATCAGCGCATCGACATGCCGCGCCAGCGCCTTGCTCCGAAACAGGCGGTTCGACACCGGCTCGCCATGCAGCACCGCTTCCACCAGTGCGCGCGGCCGCGACACCTTGCGCACTTCGATCGTCAGGCTTTTGCAAAGCGGGGCTATTTTCGCGCGGGCGCTTTCGGCGTCGTCCGCATTGTCAGCGAGTGCCGCAACATGCACCGGCGCCAGCTTCGCCAGCGCCTCGAACATATGCCAGCTGCGGATTCGATCGCCGCGGTCGGGGGGCCATGGCGCGCGGTGAACGAGGAACAGGATTTCGGGCATCAACTGCGCCTACCCCAATCCGCGCGCGATCAGCGGCCCGATACGGTTCGCGGCCCATAGCGGCAGCCGTTTCCACAGGTCGACCTGCATCCGGTATTTGGCGCTGTTCGGATTGGTGTCGCGCGGCGCCTCGCCCGGTGCGAGCCAGCGCGCATAGACGAGCGGCTGCGGCTCAAATCCCCAGTTTTTCTTGTAGGCGAAGGGCCCCGTCCCGACCTTCGACCGCCCGAAATCGAAGCGCGTGCAACCGCGTGCGCGCGCATGACGCATTAGCGCGAAATACATGAGTTCGTTCGCGCGCAACCGCCGCGCTTCGGCCAGACCGCCGCCCCAATAGGGCATCACCGCGCCGCGCCAATAAAGGCTGAGCACGCTCGCGACCGCGCGCCCGCCCTCGCGCACGGTCAATAGGTCGGCATCCTCGCCAAAGGCATCGAGCACCGCGTCGAACAGGCTTTTCGGAAAGACCGGCGTGCCGAGATTGCGGACGCTCGTCGCATAGATGCGGTAATGGTCGCGCCGTTCGGCGGCGTCGCGCCCCGTCGTGACCGTCAGCGCACTGTCGAGTGCCTTGCGAACCTCGGCGCGCTGCTTGCGCGGGATGGCGAGCAGTTCGGCATCGTCCTCACCGGCGAGATCGCGCGCGAAACCCGCATACACGCCCTCCTCACTCGCCCAGCCCTCGCCGTCGGGCAGCGGCCCCCCGCGCAGCTCGACCGACGGCACGCCAAGCGCGCACGCCATGTCGGCCGCACCGCTCGCCAACGTGGCGGCAACCGCCGGATCATCCGCCAATATGCCGCCACCGACGGCAAAGCCGCTGCCGACCAGCGCCTGCCCGAACAGCGGCGAGCGGATATGGTGGAGCGGCAACAGGCCGGTCAGCGCGCCGCGCGCATCGCGCGCGGTGACGAGGTGGCAACGATGCCCCGTCGCGCGCGTGATCGCCTCGCACCAGGCGCGACTGTGAAAGGGCGTCGCATCATCGTGCGCCGCGACATAGGCGTCCCATTCGGCCGCATCGGACAGCGGCGCGCCCGCAAACGCCGTCTTCATCGGATCGGCCGGCGCATTCACGCCGCGGCTTGCCACGGCTCTGCGCGCGCTTGCTGCGCGGGCAGCAGCGCGTCGGCGCGCGTCCATTCGAAATCGGCGAGCAGCTTCTTCAGCTTGCCAGCCATGGCCGACAAACCGCTGTAATGGCGGATTTTCGACCGGATCGGCGCATCGGCGACGCGCGGCTGGCCGGGATCGATCTCCCACGGATGGAAATAGAGGATCGCCGGATGCCCTTCTTCATTCATTCGCGCGATAGCCCAGCGCGTGAAGCCATAGGGCAGAAGGCGCATGAAGCCGCCGCCGCCCGCCGCGAGGGTCCGCCCGGCGAAGCGCGCGGTCGTCACCGGCCATTCGACCAGATCGCTGTCCGGGAGCGGTCGCCACGCATGGCGCGGGCTTTGCGGCCAGCCATAATGGTCGTGAACCACCGGCGCGACGCTCGACGAATAGGCATAGCCTTGTTCGGCCAGCACTGCGTGCGCCCACGGGGTGCGGGCATCGACCGAAAAGCTCGGCGCGCGATAGCCGCGCACCGCCACACCGCCGATGTCCTCAAGGATGGCGCGCGTTTTCAGAAGGTCGGCAGCGAATTCTTCGGCGGTCATGTTGAACACGCGCTGGTGGTCATAGCCGTGGCTGGCCAGTTCATGCCCCGCCGCAACGATGCGCCGGATCAAGGCAGGATAGCGTTCGGCAACCCAGCCCAGAGTGAAAAAGGTGCCCTTTGCGCCTGCCTCGCCGAAAATTTGCAGCACCGCGTCGCAATTCGCCTCGACCCGGCATTCGAGTGTCGGCCAGTCGGCGCGGTCGATCGTGCGCTCAAAGGCGCCGACCTGAAACCAGTCCTCGACATCGACCGACAGGCCGTTCTGCATCTTTCCTCACCTTCGCGGACCCGATAGCCGGTTTTGGCCGGGCTGTCAGGCGGCCCAGGTCTGTGACTTCGCCGGATTGGGCGCATTTTCGGGATCGCGCTCGACCCATTCGATGAGCAGGTCGAGCACGCGGCGGAGGGCCTCATCCTGTTCGACGAGCCGCGCTTCGAGCGATGCGACCTGCTGTTCCAGCGCCACAATATGTTCGGGATCGACCGCCGGAGCGGCAGGCGCGGCAACGGGTGGAACAGCTTCGGCCGCGGATTCGTCCGCGCGGCGCGGCCATTCGGGGGCAGTTTCGTTGGCGGCGGGCTGCGCAAACGGCGCCGGGGTCGGTGCAGCAACCGTAGCGGCGGCCGCAACGACCTCCTCGACCGGCAGCGGCGCGAGCGTCGCGGCGTCGATGCCGCGGTCGGCCTCGATCTCGGCGACGACCGAGCGCACATTCTGCGCGGTGATGCGGTTCATCTGCTCGACCGCGCCGTACAGCAGCAGGCGGCTGACCAGCACGTTGAGCTTGCGCGGCACGCCCTCGCTGTAATCGAAGATTTCCTCGAAGGCGTCGGGGCTGAAGCTGGGGTTGCCCGTCCATCCGACCTTGCCGAGGCGGTGGAGGATATAGGGTTCGACCTCCTCGGGCTCCATCGGGTCGAGGTGGTGCGTCGCGATCACGCGCTGGCGCAGCTGTTCGAGCGTCGGCGAGTGGAAGAGCGTCTGGCGGAATTCGGGCTGGCCGAGCAGGAAGATTTGCAGCAGCGAATGGCCACCGAGCTGGAAGTTCGACAGCATCCGCAGCTCTTCGAGCGCCGAGATAGCCAGATTCTGCCCCTCGTCGACGATCAGCAAGGTGCGCTTGCCCGCGCGCGCCTGCTCGCGCAGATATTGCTCCATCGAGCGCAGCAATTCGGCCTTGCTTTCGCCCTCCCATTCGATGCCGAATTGTTCGGCGACCAGCCGCAGCAGGTCGTCGCCCTCGACCTGCGTCGACACCAGCTTGACCGCGGTCAGCCGGCTGGGGTCGATCGTGTTCATCAGATGGCCGACGAGCGTCGTCTTGCCCGCGCCAACGTCGCCGGTGATGACGATGAAGCCCTCGCCCTGCGCCAGGCCATAGCCCAGATAGGACATGGCTTTGCGGTGCGTGCCGCTTTCGAAATAGAAATACGGGTCGGGCGTCAGCTGGAACGGACGTCCGGTGAAGCCATAGAATTGATCGTACATCGCAAAAATCCCGTTGCCCAAAGGGTCCATACGTCAGAAGTTGTAACGCAGTCCCACCAAAGCTGAACCTATGAGTTGGCTGTTGAAGCCGTCCTGATCGAAGGCGTTGAGGCTGGCTGCCGCGGTCCCGGTCAGGCCGCGCCAGAAGCGCCGCGAATAGGCGGCCGACAGCCCCGCCGACTGGACGTCGCTCGCGCCCGGCGCGCCATTGTCGAAATAATTGACATAGCCCGACAGGCTGAGGTCGGAATCGGCATCGAGCTGGCGCCCCGCCGACACGAAGAGATACCAGCTTTCGTCCTTGATCCCGTCGAGGTCGGCGATCGGCGACAGCTGCGGAGCGAGCAGCTTGCGCTGATCATAGCCGATACCGACGCCATAAGACCAGCGGCCATAGCGCGACGACATCGTCGCCTGCACGCCGCGGCTGCGATATTGCGCCGCGGTGGCGTTGCCGAGCTGGTTGTTCAAACAGCCGCCGCCCTGCCCGCCGAACACGCAGGGATTGATGTCGCCGTCGATCGGATTGCGCGTCGGGTCGAACTGCGTCGGCAAAGCCGCGAGCCCGCCCGACAGCCCGCGGCCGAGGCTCGACAGCCCGTCATAGACGCCGACCTGCACCGTCGTCGCATGATCGGCGCGATAGGCGAAGCTGCCCGTATAGATGGTGTCGCCATAGCGCCGACCGACTCTCGCCGTAAGGGAGGTGCGGCGGCTCGGCCGCCACATCACCCCGGCGTCCCAGATCAGCCCGTCGGTGTCGAACGACAGGCGGCGCGGGGTCGATTTGTCGGTGACGAAGCGGCCATTCGCATCGCGCACCGGCACGCCATTCGCATCGAGCACCGGATCGCGCTGGCCGATTTCGATGTCCTCGTAACCGACACCGCCCAGCAAGGCGACGGTCGGGCCGACCGGCACGGTCACATCGGCGCGCGCATATTTGCCCTCGAAACGCTGGTCGAGCTGGCTCGCATCCTCGCGCTCATAACCGCCCGACACCTGCCAGCCAAACGGCAGGTCGCCCGGCCGCGCGCCGACGCTCGCCCAGGCGATATGGTTGGTCGAACTGTCGAAAATATCCTGCGGCTGGCTGCCCGGCGACAGGACCGCGGGGGTATCGACATCGACCTTGGTATAGCCGAAGCGATAGCCGGCACCGACGTCGAGCCCGGCGATCCGCCGCGCAAACGTCGGCCCGGCGTAAATCGAATAAAGGTTAGCGACATTGCTGGCGTCGCCGATGAACAACCCGCTGTCGGCGCCCTGCCCGTCGGCGCGCGTGCGCGTCGCGAGCGCCCCGGCCTCAAGATTCAGCCCGCGCGCCGCCTCGATCCGCCCGCGGGCAAGGCCGCTGATCGTGTCCGAATCGCCCAGGTCGCCGTTCCAGCCGAAGCGATGTTCATAGCGCAGCGTCGCCGCAACCTCGGCGCGGCGCGTGACGATCGCGGCATCGATTCCCGCGGCGACGGTCGTATAGGTGAGCACGTCGCCGCCATTCTTGAGGTCGGCGGTGAGCACCTGCCCGATTTCGAGATAGGGACTGACATCGACGGTTTTCTGCGTGCGGCGGCCCTCGGCGCGCGATGCTGCGCGGCCGGATTCGGCTTGCGGCGTACTCGGCGGCGCGTCGCTTGCGCCGGGATCGCCCGAAAATTGCGCCTGCGCGCCCGTCGCGGTTCCGGCGAGCAACAGCGCCGCGATCGCGGCCGGAAGACGATAGGATCGCTCAACCCTCTTCGTCATCCCGGCGAAGGCCGGGATCTCGCCGGTGCGGCATGACGAGACGGCGAGATCCCGGCCTTCGCCGGGATGACGATGTCGGTGATCGGAAGTGGTGCGCATCATGCGCCGCCCTGACCGTAATAGGTGCCGAAGCGGCGCCCGCCGGGTGAGAATTTGGTGCCGTTAAGGAGCAGCTGGATCTGCGGGCAGGCGCCCATCAGCCCGATCGCGTCGCGCAGCGCGCTTTCCAGCGTCTGGTCGGCGCGCACAACCATGATCGTCTGCCCGACATGCCCGGCGAGCACCGCGGCGGGCGACGCCGCAAGCACCGGCGGCGAATCGAGAATCAGGATGCGTCCCGGCGCGCCCGCTTCGAGCTGCGCCAGCAGCGCCTCGGTCCGCGCCGAGGCGAGCAGTTCGGTGTCGTGCATATGATGCGCGCCCGCGGGCATGACTTTCAGCCCCGGAATATCGGTCTGGATCAGGCAGTCGCCGACCGCCAGATGCGGGTCGGCGAGCGCGTCCATCAACCCCGGACCATTTTCCAGCCCCAGCGTGTCGAGCACGCTCGGCTTGGCGATGTCGGCATCGATCAGCAGCACGTCGTGATCCGCCTCGACCGCCAGGCTGAGCGCCAGATTGACCGCCGAAAAGGTCTTGCCCTCGCCGGGGTTTGCGGAAGCGATCAGCACGCGGTGGCCGCGCGGCAGCACCGGGCGATTGCCCGCACCGCCGAAATTGCGAATGAGTTCGCGCTTCACGATGCGATATTCTTCGGAAATGCCGGTGACGGGGGTGCCCGGCACGATCATGCCCTGCGCCGCGAGCCGGTCGCGATCTATCGTCCCCTGCCGCGTCGGCACGATCGCGGGCGCCGCCTTGGCGACCTCCTTGCGCGGCGAGGGCCGCGGCGACGGTGCGGCTTCGACGACGAGTTCGGCGCTTGCGGCGACCGGCGCCTCGGCGACAGGCTCCGCCTTGGCCCTCTTCGCCTTCTTCTCCGGCTCGGGCGGCAGGCTCGATACATCGATCGTCGGCGCGTTTCCGGCGGGGTCGAGCCCGAACATGTCGGCGGCGCGTTCGAGCAGCGAGGGCGGACGCTTGACTTTGCGTTGGTCGTTCATGTCATCGCCCCCCGTCACGCAACCATGCCGCGCTGGATGAATTCGGCGACCAGCAGCAACGCATAGAGGCCGACGAGCGCGCCCCCGCCCCCGGCCAGCCAGACGAGTTTCTTGCGGCGGTCGAGCTGACGCTCGGGCGTCACGACTTCGGTAATCGACCCGATCACCGGCAGCCCGCTCGCGCGTTCGAGCCGCGCCGCGGTCGAATAGCTTGTCCGCACCTGCGACAGGCCAAAGGCGACGCCGACACCGCCACCGATGCCCGCAAGCAGCACCAGCGTCAGGAACAGCGGCCGGTTGGGCGCGGCGGGGGCCGTGGGTTTCGACGGCGGATCGAGCAGTTCGATACGGATCGCGTCGGTCTCGGTCTGCACCTCGCCGCGCATCCGCACCTGTTCGCGCTGCGCGAGCAGCTTGTCATATTGCGCCTTGAACGCCGTATATTCGCCGTTGATCCGGTCATATTCGGCGGCGATGCCGGGGTTCTGGATCTGTTGTGCGGTGATCCGCGAAATGTCGCCCATCAGCTGACCCTTGCGCGCGGTGAGCGCGCTCACCGTCGCCTGCCGCTCGGCGCGCATCGCGGCGAGCGAGGCATAGGCGGGGTTCTGCATCCCGCCGCCGCCGCCCGATCCTTCGCGGTCCGCCTGCGCCTTCAACGAAGCGATCTGGCTCTTCAAGGCAATCACATCGGGATGCGCATCGGTCAGCCCGCGCGAGCGCATCGCCGACAGTTCGTTCTGCGCGCCCGCCAGCTGCTGCCGCGCGACGCCGCCGCCGACCCCGCCGACGCCCGGAATGGTCGCGGGGGTCGAGGCGAGCTGGCCGTTCGCCGCCGCAAGCTGCGCCTGCGCGGCGACCAGCTGCGAATCGATCTGGCCGAGTTCGGCGCGCGCCGCCTCGACGCGCTGCGCGGGCGATCCGGCGCCGCCGGGGACCAGCTCGATATTCTGCGCCTCGAACGCCGCGCGGCGCGCCTCGACCTCGCGCAGCGCCTTTTCGCGGTCGGCGATCTGCGCATCGAGGAATTTCAGCCCCTCGCGCGCGTTCATCCGCCCGCCGCGCAGCTGATCGTCGCGAAACACGGTGATCAGGCTGTCGAGCACGCCCGACGCCAGCTTGGCATTGTCGGCATCCGACAGGCTGCCGACGGCAATGCTCGACGTGATTTCAAAGATATTGTCCTGCTGCGGCACGACCTTGATATTCTTTTGCAGCATCGCGACCGCGTTCGCCGTGTCGCGCTCGCTGGCGCCCGCGGGCAGCAGGCCCGTCGTCGCCGCGACCTTTTCCATGTTGCGCGCGCTGGTCAGCGTCTCGCGGATCTGATCGATCTGCGCGCGGCCGCCGCCCATCTGCGCTTCGTCGGGCAGGATTTCATTGACGTCGACGAGCAGCCGCGCGCGGCTGTCATAGCGGTTGGGGATCGACGCGATCGCCAGCCAGCCGAGGATGCAGATGCCCCACGCGACCGCAAGGACGAGCCACCGGCGCGTCCAGACGCTGTGCAGCGCCACCCGGAATTCGTCGTAAAGGCTATTCATCGCGGTAAGTCGATCCTTGGGATGGGGTTTGGTGCGTCGCGCCCGCGCGTCAGAACATGCTTTCGGGGATGATGATGACGTCGCCCGGCTGCAACCGCACATTCGCCTTGATGTCGCCGCGCTTGATCAGGTCGTTGAGCCGCAGCGCAAATTCCTGCTGCTTGCCCGTTCCCTTGTCGAAGCGGACGAGTCGCGCCTTGTTGCCCGCCGCATATTCGCCGAGCCCGCCGACGGCAATCATCGCGTCGAGCACGGTCATGTTCGCGCGGAACGGGATCGACGCCGGCTTCTCGGTCGCGCCGACAACGCGCACTTGCTGCGAGAAGGTGCTGTTGAACGTGGTGACGATGACGCTGACGATCGGGTCGGTGATATATTGGCTCAGCTGCAGCTTGATGTCCTGTTGCAGCATCGTCGGCGTCTTGCCCACCGCGGGCATGTCGGTGATCAGCGGCGTGGTGATCCGCCCGTCGGGCCGCACCTGCACCTTGCCGCCGAGTTCGGGGTTGCGCCACACGAAGATCTGCAGTTCGTCGAGCGGCCCGATGATATATTCCTCGCCCGGCCCTTCCTGGTTCTGGACAAAGTTCGCGCTGGGAAGCTGCGGCGCGCTGCCGCCTGCACCCATGCACCCCGTCAAAGCCGTCGCGGCGATGCCCGATACGAGCGCGGCGCGCATGACATGGAGCGAGGGGAACGCAGTCATAATCATCAACCTTTCACGCCGTCAGGGGGAGCCGCGGTCCGAAAGCCGCGGCGACAGCCATTGAGTCAGCCTCCGCCATTGCGCGAAAAGGGTGAACATAATGTTAGTATTGGCATAAGTTTGGCCCGCGGGCTTTCGGATTTGTCCCGATAGGGGACAGGTTCGAAGCCTACACGAGCATCTCGCGTGCGGGTCCCTGCCCCAGAAACGCCGCCGGGCTGGCGCTGGCGCCATAGGCTCCGGCCTGGAAGATCGCGATGAGGTCGCCGACGTCCGCACGCGGCAGCGCGACCTGGTCGCCCAGCCGATCGAGCGGGGTACAGAGGCAGCCGACGACCGAGACGGTCTCGACGGCTTCGCGGCCGAACGCGCTGGCCACCGCGATCGGATAGTTGCGGCGGATGACGGTGCCGAAATTGCCGCTCGCGGCAAGCTGGTGATGCAGCCCGCCGTCGGTGACGAGGAAGATTTCGCCGTGGCTGACCTTCCGATCGACGATGCGCGTCAGATAGACGCCCGCCTCCGCCACGAGCCAGCGGCCCAGTTCCATCGCGAAGCGGCTGCCCGCCAGCGCGGCGTCGCGCGCGGCGAGCGTCTCGCCGAGCGCCTCACCCACCGCCGCGGCATCGACCGCCGTGTCGCCGGGGAAATAGGGCACCCCCATGCCGCCGCCCAGATTGACGAGCGGCGGCGTGGCGCCGATCGCATCGGCAAGCTGCGCGGCAAGCGCGACCGTCTGCGCCTGCGTCTCGGCGATGGCGGCGGCGTCAAGTGCCTGCGATCCGGCGAAAATATGAAAACCCCGCCAGTCGGCGCCCGCGTCGATCAGGCGGCGGACGAGCGCCGGAACCGCGGCGGCATCGACCCCGAAGGGCTTGGCGCCGCCGCCCATCTTCATCCCCGATCCTTTGAGGTCGAAATCGGGATTGACGCGTACCGCCAGCCGCGGGGTCACGCCGAGCCGCGCGGCGATCGCCAGCGCGCGCTCGGCCTCGCCCGCCGATTCGAGGTTCAGCGTCGCGCCCGCCACGATAGCGGCTTCCAGCTCGCGGTCGCGCTTGCCCGGCCCGGCAAAGCTGATGTGCTCGGCCGCCATCCCGCTCGCCAGCGCCGCCTTCAGCTCGCCGCCCGACGCGACATCGACCCCGTCGACCAGCCCCGCCATGAAGGCGAGCAGCGGCGGATAAGGATTGGCCTTCATCGCATAATGAAGCTGCACTGCGGCGGGCATCGCCGCGCGCCATTCGGCGGCGCGCGCGGTCAGCATCGCGCTGTCATATACGAACAGCGGCGTGTCGCCCGCCACGTCGGCGAGCGATTCGGCGCGGTCGCCGCCGATCAGCAGCATCCCGTCAGGATCGGCCCGGAAACCGGGCGGGATCGGACCGTGCGGCTTCATGCCGCCACCGCCTTTGCCCAATCGGCGGCAATCGCGACGCGGTCGAGCTTGCCGTTGGGATTGCGCGGCAGCACATCGCGCCATTCGATCGCCTGCGGCTGCATGAAATTGGGGAGGGTCTGGCGAAGATGGGCGGCAAGCACATCCTTGTCGGCGCTGCCATCTTTGCCGCGCACGATCAGTATGATCGCCGCGCCCAGCCGCGCATCGGGCACCCCGAACGCCACCGCTTCGTAAATCAGCCCCGAAGCTACCGCGGCATCCTCGACCTCGGTCGGGCTGACGCGGTTGCCTGCGGTCTTGATCATCGCGTCATCGCGGCCGACGAAATAGAGGAGGCCGTTGGCATCCCGGCGCACCGTATCGCCCGACCAGACCGCGGTGCCGCCATAAAGCGACGTCGGCGGCGCGGGGCGAAACCGCTCGGCGGTGCGCGCGGCGTCGCGCCAATAGCCGTGCGCGACAAGCGGCCCGCAATGCACCAGCTCGCCCGGCTCCTCGTCGGCGGTGATCGTGCCGTCGCCGCGGCAGACAAGGATCTCGGCGTGCGGGATCGCGCGTCCCATCGAGGTCGGATGGTCGGCGACGAATTTGGGTTCCAGCCAGGTCGAGCGGAACGCCTCGGTCAGCCCATACATCGGATAGATGTCTGCCGCGGGAAAGCTGCGGCGCATCGCGTCGATCAGCGACGGGGTCAGCGCGCCGCCGCTGTTGGTGAGGCGTTTCAGCGAGGCTGCGGTGTCGGCGGGCCAGTCGGCCTCGACGAGTTGCACCCACAAGGGCGGCACCCCGGCGAGGGTTGTGATGCCATGCCGCGCGACCGCCTTTACGACGTCACGCGCGGTCAGATAGTCGAGCGGGGCGACCGCGGCGCCCGCATACCAGCTCGACAGCAGCTGGTTCTGCCCATAGTCGAAACTCAGCGGCAGCACGCCAAGCACGCGGTCGGCAGGCGCCAGCTTCAGATAGGTCGCGACGCTTTCGGCGCCGAGCCACAAATTCGCGTGGCTCAGCATCACCCCCTTGGGGCGCCCGGTCGATCCGCTGGTGTAAAATATGGCGGCGAGATCGTCGGGATCGGCGTTCGACGGCGGCAACACGTCGCCTGATAAATCAACGACTTCTTCGGCAGTCTTTAGATCGTGCAGCGCGCAATCGGCGGGCAGCCCGTTGCCGAGCGCCTCGGCGCGCGCGGCGTTGGTGACGAGCAGCTTCGCGCCGCTATCGGTCAGGATATGCTCCGCCTGCGGACCCTTGAGCAGCGGATTGATCGGCACATGGATCAGCCCCGCGCGCGCCGCGGCGAGCGGCATCAGGCAGGCAATCCGCGTCTTGGCACTCCAACTCGCGACGCGCTCGCCGGGTCCGCCGACCTGTTCGCCGAGCCACTTGGCAAGCCGCCCGACCCCGGCGTCAAGTTCGGCATAGGTCATGACCCGCTCGCCGATCAGCAGCGCGGGCGCATCCGCGGCGCCGCGGCGGGCGAGATGATCGATCGGGTGCGACACAGGGTTTTCGGCTTTGGTCATCGGCTGTTAGGACGGAGATGATAGAGGGGCGCACCATGCAAGGGAACGGTGAAGATCAGGCTAATGACGATGCGGCGCGCGCCGCAGACTTTGCCTCGCCCTTCGACCGCCCCGAATGGTTCGGCCTGCTCGAAGCGCATGGTTTTGCGGGCAAGGGCCGCATCGACGCCAAAGGGTCGAGTGCCGCTGCTTCCGCCCTGCTGCCGCTGCGCCGCGAAAAGGCCGGGCATCTTGCCGGCCTCACCAACTGGTACAGCTTTGCGATCCGGCCGCTGTTCAGCGGCACGCAGGGCCGGTCTGCGGCGCTCGGCGATCTGTTCAAGCGCCTGCGCGCGCAGGCCGCCAGCCTGTCGCTCTATCCCGTGCTCGATGACGATCGGGACAGGATCGTCGCGGCGCTGCGCACCGCCGGCTGGTGGGTGCGCGCTACCCCCGCGGGCGATCGCCACTGGCTCGACCTGGGCGATATGGACCATGACGCCTGGTGGGCGAGCCGCCCCGGCGCGCTGCGCAGCACCGTCCAGCGCAAGGCGAAGAAGGGCGTCGTCGATATTCAGCTGCTGACCGAATTCGACCCCGGAAGCTGGGCCGCCTATGAGCAGATCTACGCCGCGAGCTGGAAACCCGAAGAAGGGCACCCCGCCCTGCTCCGCGCCTTTGCCGAAAATGAAGGCGCCGGAGGACGGCTCCGCATGGGGATCGCGCGCATCGAGCATCTTCCGGTCGCCGCCCAGTTCTGGACCGTCGAGGGCGGCACCGCCTTCATCCACAAGCTCGCGCATGTCGAGGACAGTTTGAAAGCATCGCCCGGTACCTTGCTCTCGGCCGCGCTGTTCCGTCATGTGATCGAGGTTGACCGCGTGCGGCGCGTCGATTTCGGCACCGGCAACGACGCGTACAAGCGCGACTGGATGAACCGCCACGATCCCTTGTGGCGCATCGAGGCTTTCAATCCGTCGCGCGCCGCGGCATGGGGACCGGCGTTGAAGGCCTTTGCCCGTTCGCTGCTGAGGAAAGACAAGTGACCGATTCCGTCTCCGAAACATCGGGCGTCGATGCCGCCCTCCGCGCGCTGCTCGCCGACGTGCTCGGCCTCGGCGCCGACCGCGCGGCCGCGCTGACCGACGACAGCGGACTGTTCGGCGCGCTGCCCGAATTCGATTCGATGGCCGTCGCGACGGTGCTGACCGAGATGGAAGACCGGCTCGGCATCCTCATCGACGATGACGAGATCGACGGGGAAATTTTTGAAACCTATGGCAATTTGCTGACCTTCGCGACACGCAAGGTGACCGGTTGATAGGCTCGGATACCTCCCTCCACCGTCATCCCGGCGAAGGCCGGGATCTCGCCGTTGCGTTTTCGGCTACGGTGAGATCCCGGCCTTCGCCGGGATGACGATCGGAGTGAGGTCGATGTCCGCCCCCGAACATCAGCTCCGCATCGACCCCGTCGGCCCGCCGCGCGCGACCATCGTCTTCGTCCCGCCGCTGTTCGAGGAAGCCAATCGCACCCGCCGCACGATCGTGCTCGCGATGCGCGCGCTTGCCGTCGATGGTTTCGCGGCGCTGCTCCCCGACCTGCCCGGCCAGAACGAAAGCCTCGTCCCGCTTGATCAGGTTGATCTGGACCAGTGGCAGGCGAAGCTTGCCGCAATCACCGCGGCGCTGGACGGCCCTGTCCTGGTGGCGTCGATCCGCGGCGGCGCACTCATCGACCATCGCGCGAAAGCCGCCGCCTGGTGGCGCCTCGCCCCCGTCGGCGGCGCGTCCCTGCTTCGCACCCTGATGCGCGCGCGCGCCAGCGCCGACCGCGAGGCCGGTATCGCCTCTTCGCTCGAAAGCCTGCAAGCGGCGGCGCAATTGGCGCCGCTGCTGCTCGCGGGAAACTCTCTCTCGCCCGCAATGATCGCCGGGCTCGGCGCCGCCGAAGCGCAATACGTCGAACCGCTGCGCAGCATTCCGCTCGGCGAAGGCGGCATTGTCGGCACCCCGCTCTGGCTGCGCGCCGAGCCGGGTGAGGACGCCGTCATGGCACAGGCGATCGCCGCCGACATCGCGGCATGGAGCAAGACATGCGGCATCAGCTGAGCTTCGCCTGCGAAGGCGCCGCGCTCGCCGCGACCCTCGACGAGGCGCCGGGGACGACCGGCCTGCTGATCGTTTCGGGCGGCAACGAAATCCGCAGCGGCGCGCATCGCGGCATGGCAGTGCTCGCGGCGCGCATCGCCGCCGCCGGTCATCCCGTGTTCCGTTTCGACCGGCGCGGCATCGGCGACAGCGAGGGCGAAAATTCGGGCTTCACGGGCAGCGCTCCCGACATCGCCGCCGCGATCGCCGCCTTTCGCGAGGCCGCGCCGCAGCTTGCCCGCATTGCCGCTTTCGGCAATTGCGACGCGGCGAGCGCGCTGCTCATCCACCAGCCGCTCCCGCTCGACGCGCTGATCCTCGCCAATCCCTGGACCTATGAGGCCGAGGCGGAGACCGACGGCGAACCCGCGCTGCCCCCCGCGGCGGCAATCCGTACGCGTTACCTGTCGCGGCTCACCGATCCCAAAAGCCTGCTGCGCCTGCTGCGCGGCGAGGTCGATCTTGCGAAGCTGCGGCGCGGCCTGTCGGCCCTTCGCCAGCGGCCGTCTACGGCACCGCCGGACAGCCTGACCGCGCGCCTCGACACCGCAATAGCGAGCCTGACCATGCCTGCCACGATCCTGCTTGCTACCGGCGATCGCACGGCGCAGGCCTTTGCCGCCAATTGCCCCGCCGCGCTGGACCGCCTGCCCGCGGTGCGCCTTGCCAGTGCGTCGCACAGCTTTGCGGGCGACGATGCCGACTGGCTGGCGGCACAGATATTGGCAATTCTGGGGCGCTGATACGGCTTCTTGACCAAGAGGCGAGGCGGACGGGCATTTGCCCAGCTTCGTCATCCCGGACTTGATCCGGGATCCATGACGACGGCGCAGCTATGGATCCCGGACCAAGTCCGGGATGACGATGAAGGGAATCGCGTCTCCAGGATCAGCCGGACCCTCCCCTAACCCCGGCGCGCAAACCAAATGACGTGCCGCGCGCCCTTGCCGCCAGCGCGCGCCCGAACCTGCACCTCCTCGACCTCGAACCCCGCCGCCGCCAGCCGCCGTGCGAAGCGCGCGTCGGGCGCCGCCGACCAGATGGCCAGGATGCCGCCGGGCCGCAGCGCCGCCTTGGCGACGGCGAGGCCCGCGGGCGAATAGAGGCCGTCGTTCGCTGCGCGCGTCAGCCCGTCGGGACCGTTGTCGACGTCGAGTAGGATCGCGTCATAGCGCCCGCGTCCCTCGGCAATCGCGGCTCCCACGTCGCCGACGACCAATGCGACGCGCGGATCGTCGAGGCATCCCGCCGCGAGCGCCGCCATCGGCCCGCGCGCCCAGTCGATGATGTTGGGAACAAGCTCGACCACCGTAATCCGGGCATCGGCGCCAAGCGCTGCGAGCGCGGCGCGGAGCGTAAACCCCATGCCGTACCCGCCAATCAGCAGATGCGCCTGCTCGGTGCTGCGCAGCCGTTCGCAGCTCATCACCGCCAGCGCCTCTTCGGACCCGCTCATCCGGCTGCTCATCAACTCATTGCCGCCGATCGCGATGATATATTCGTCGCCGCGGCGGAATAGGCGAAGCTCCTCGCCGCCCGGCACCGGCGCCGTGTCGATCAGTTCGCGACGCTGCATGGCGCCTTAGTCAAGCTCGGCAAGGTCGAGCGCGTCGAGCAGCGCCGCGCGCGCCTTGCGGACGTCGGCCGCCAGCGCGGCGGAGGCAAGGCCCGCGGGGGCAATCGCCTCCGGCCAATGCGCCGCAATCACCGCGGCGATACGGTCGAGCTTCCCCTCGTCGGCGACGAAGCGCGGATCGACGGTGGCGGGATCGGCGACGACGCGCAGCCGCAGGCACGCCGGGCCGCCGCCATTCGCCATCGATTGCCGCACATCGACCGGCAGCAGGCGGCGGATCGGGCCATTGCCGGCAACCATATCCTCCAGCCAGTCCCACACCGTCGGCGTTTCCTGCGCCTCGGTCGGCAGCACCAGCCCCATGCCGCCTTCGGGCAGGCTGACGAGCTGCGCGTTGAACAGATAGGATTTGATGGCGTCGGGCAAGCTCACCGCGCTCGCGGGCACCTCGACGATTTCGACCATCGGGAACGCCGCGCGGATTTCGGCGTGCGCGGCGTCGCGATCCTCGAACGCGGTTTCGTGCGTGAACAGCACATGCTCGTTCGCCACCGCGACGACATCGTTGTGGAAGGCGCCGCCCTGGATCGCCGTGTCCGACTGGCGGATGAACAGCGTGCGCGCCGGGTCGAGCCGGTGGCGGCGCGCCACGGCCTTCGACGCGTCGAGATGCTGGCGCGCAGGGAAGCGTCCGCCACCGACGCCATAGACGAAGATTTCAACGCCCGCTCCGTCGTGGCCGCTGCACAGCCGCATATGGTTCGCCGCGCCTTCGTCGCCAAAGGGTGCGGGCACCGGCGCATGTACGGCAAAGGCGGGGTGCGCAAAGGCGAGGCGGAGCTGCGCCAGCGTTCCCGGCCATTCGTGGCTGCGATGCGGCATGGTGACGAGGTTGGCGACGGTCAAATGGCATTTGCCGTCAGCGCTGTCGGGCGCGGGCGAGACGGTCGCGGCGTTCGCCGCCCACATCGACGAAGCCGACCAGGCCTGCGCGCGCAAATGGTTCTCGGCGCCCTCGATCGTCGTGCCGAGAGCCGCGAGCCATGGCGCGTCGGGGCGATCGAGCGGCACGAAAAAGCCTTGCGGCAGGCCGAGCGCGAGATTGTGGCGCATCTTTTCGATGCCCTGCAACGCCGCGGCGCGCGGCTGTGACACATCGCCGGCGTGGCTTGCCGAGGCGATATTACCGCGGCTGAGCCCCGCATAATTGTGGCTGGGACCGATGATCCCGTCGAAATTGATTTCGGTGAGCATCTTATCGTCCGATCCAGCTGATCGCGTCGCCCTTGCCGACATTCAATATCCGCGCGGCGTCGGCGTCGATCCGGCCCTCGGCATCGACCTTGCCGAAACAGCAACGGAAATCCGCCAGCCGTCCCGTTGCGATCAAAGCGTCCTCGCCATCTTCGGCAATGCCCGCCACCTCGACATGCTTTGCGTCGCGAATGCTCGCCACCTGGTCGGTGCGCGCGGTCATCGTCGGGCCGCCATCGAAAATGTCGATGTAATTTTCAAAGGCAAAGCCCTCATTCTCCAGCATCCGCATCGCGGCGCGCCCCGTGGGGTGCGGAACGCCGATCACTGCGCGCGCGGTTTCGGGCAGCATCGCGATATAGACGGGATGCTTGGGCATCAGGTCGGCGATGAACTGGTTGCCGTGGACCGCGTTGAACTGGTCGGCTTCCTGGAAGCTCATCCCGAAAAACTTGCCCGCGACCCCGTCCCAGAAGGGCGAACCGCCCGCCTCGTCGATCACCCCGCGCAGCTCGGCAAGGATGCGGTCGGCGAAGCGCGCGCGGTGGCGGGCGATGAACAGATAGCGCGAGCGTGCGAGCAGCAGCCCCAGCCCGCCGGCGCGCGCCGCCGGGTGCAGGAACAGCCCGCCAACCTCGCTGGCGCCGTTCAAATCGTTGCTCAGCATCAGCACCTGCGCGTGAAAGGTCCGTCCCAGCTGTTCGCTGTGTTTGCTGTCGGTCCCGATGCGATAGGAATAAAAGGGCCAGCGCTGGCCAACCTGCCCGAAAATCTGGCAGGTGCCGCGCACCTCGCCGCTGTCCAGATCCTCAAGCACCATCAGGTACAACTCGTCGGCGGGATATTCCTTTTCCGACGCGAAACCCGCTTCGCCGCGTTCGAGCTTGGCGCGCAGCGCCTTTTTGTCAGGAGGCAGATTGGTGAACCCACCTCCCGTCAGCTTCGCCATTTCGTAAATGCTTTGCAGATCGCCCGGTTTGGCCGCCCGGATCACATAATTCACACAGTCCCCCGTTCCGCTATTCGCAGCATGGTCAGCGCCGACAGCCGCGCGCGCTCGGCGAGGCTGCCGGTAATCAGAAATTCGTCCGATGAGTGGATCGCGCCGCCGCGCGGGCCCATGGTATCGACCACGGGGATGCCGCAGGCGGCGATATTATTGCCGTCGCAGACGCCGCCAGTGGCGTTCCAAGCGATCGGCGGCAGTCCCAGCGCAGCGCCGCAGTCGCGGACCAGTTCGAACAGCCGCGTCGCCGCCGCGTCGAGCGGCTTGGGCGGGCGATTGAAACCGCCATGAATGTGGCAATGCACGTCATGCTCGCGCGATACCGCGGCGACCGCGGCGCACAGCGCACTTTCGGCGTCGACCATCGCCTCCGGGGTCGATGGCCGCATGTTGACGCGCAGGATCGCGCTGTCGGGCACGACATTGTTGGGACCGCCGCCGTCGATTCGTGCCGGATTGACCTTAAGCGTCGGCGACTTGAGCTTCGCGAGCCGCAGCGCCAGGTCGGCCGCCGCCAGCAGCGCGTTGCGGCCGTCGTCGGGATTGCGCCCGGCGTGCGCCGACAGGCCGTGGACGATCACCGAAAAATTGCCGCTTCCCGGCCGCGCGCCGGCCAGCGTGCCGTCGGGAAGCGCGGGTTCATAGGTGAGCGCGGCGGTCTTGCCGGCGGCGAGTTCGGCGATCAGCGCCGCCGAGGCGTGACTGCCCGTTTCCTCGTCGCTGTTGATCATCACGTCATAACCCACACGCGCGGCGAGCGGCGAGCTTTCAAGCGCGGTGAGCGCGGCAAGGATCACCGCGATCCCGCCCTTCATATCGGCGGTGCCAGGACCGTTGAGCACGCCGTCCTCCAGCCAGCTCAGCGTCTGGAACGGGTGGTCGGCGGCGAACACCGTGTCCATATGGCCCGTCAGCAGCAATTGCACCGGCGCCTCGGGCCGCACGCGAAGGTGCAGGTGGTCGCCGCGCTGGATGCTGTTCACCCGCCCCGCGGCATCGACGCTCTCGACCGGATCGGGCGCGACGAGCCGCACCTCGCCGGGCAGGGCGGCAAAGGCATCGGCGAGCTGCCCCGCGACGGCCTTCAGCCCCGCCAGATTGCCCGTGCCGCTGTTGATCGCGGCCCATCGTTCGACCTGCGCCAGCATCGGCGCGTCGGCCGCGCGGTCGAGCGTCGCCTGTTCGGTTGCGGTCACACTGGTCATCGTGCGGCTATAGCGAGCGGCGCTCCGCTTTGGCACCCCCACGCGCCATTTTGTCGCTGCGAGAGGATAGTCACCGCGCCCCGATAAGCATTACCCGGCCATAGCGGTCGCAAATATACAGATTCGCAATGCGTTAACCGAAACTTGGGAACGAGCCACATAGGTTGGCGGGGAACCTTCTGAGTGAGTCCATGTCCACCGCATTCGTCCTTGGCATCAACATGTCCGTTGCGGGCATTTTTGCTCTCGCCTTCGCCATCGTCGCCGCGACGAACCGCACGGCGCGCGGCGCGTGGTGGCTGGCGCTGGGCTATGGCATGGGCATCGTCTATATCGGACTGGAGTTCCTGCTGACGCAGCAGGTCGATCCGACCCCCGTCGGGATCGGCATTTTCCTGGTCTTTCTGCTGGCGCTGAGCTTCGCGCTGATCGGCGGTGCGTTGCATTACCGCGTTGTGCCGCCGTGGATCGCGATGGCGGCAATCTGGGTGCTGACGATCCTGGCGGTGCCGGTGATCTTCAGCCTGCCCTATGGATCGTCACCGCGGCTGACGCTGTATCAGATGCCCTATTTCGCGATGCAATCGCTCTTTGCGCTTATTATCGTGCGATCCGGACGACGGCAGCCGCTCGACCTTCTGTTGATCGCCCTGCAGCTTCTCGCGGCGCTTATCTACCTGGTGAAACCGCTGATCGCGGCGGCGGTGGGCACCGCAAGCGCACCGCAAGGCTATATGGCGTCGACCTATGCCGCCATCTCGCAAAGCGGCAGCGTCGTCGCGCTGATGGCGATCGCGCTTGTTCTGTTGCTGGTCATGATGCGCGATACAACCGCCGAAATCGTCGCGCGATCCGAAACCGATCCGCTGTCGAGCGTGCTCAATCGGCGCGGTTTCGAGCAGCACGCCGGGATGGCGCTGCTGCGGCGCGGCGAGACCGCGGTGCTGATCGCAGCCGATCTCGACAATTTCAAGGCGATCAACGACAGTTTCGGCCATGCCGCGGGCGACGGCGTGATCGCGCATTTTGCGGCGATGATGGTCGAAGCCGCGCCCGCCGACGCCATTGTCGGCCGAATCGGCGGCGAGGAGTTCGCGGTGCTGCTGCCCGACGCGCTGCTGTCCGACGGGCGCATCTATGCCGAAAGGGTGCGCACGGCCTTCGCCGCAGCGAAATTGCCGGTGCTGGGGATCGACCGGAGCTTTACCGCCTCCTTCGGCGTCGCGCAGCGCGGACCGAAGGATTCGCTGTTCGATCTGCTCCGCCGTGCCGATGCCGCGCTCTATCGCGCGAAAGCGAGCGGGCGGAACCAGGTTCGCGTCGCGCTGGGCGAAATGCCGGCGTCAGCACCCTCGGCGGCTGGTGCGGCATAACCGCGCACGCAGCGACGCCGCCCCGTACCCTAAACCCCCAGCAGCGGCGTATCTTCCTCACGCGGCGGCGCGGCGTCGAAACCGGGCAGCGGATCGAAACCATCGTCGCTGAGCGCGATTTCCGCGAGCCCGCCCAGCTTGAAATGGCCAAGCCGCGGTTCCTCATCCGACCGCCAGCTCTTGTTCAAATTGAGCGCGCTGATGAACAGGTCGCCGCGCCGTTCGAACAACAAATGCGGTGCCAGCGTCAGCGTCTGGCCGTTATATTGTGCCGTCACCAGTTTTTTGCGGGCGATGGCTTCCATCAATTTCAGTCGTGTGTCGTCCATGATTCCGGTCGTTTGGGGAGAAAATTTTTTAGTTGTGCGGTGCAACGTAACCGACGACGCGGGGCTTGGAAAGCACCCATTGCCAATCGAAACCAATCGCGGCATAGCGCGCTGGCCCTTTCCTCCCCGGGTCCACGGGCGCAGCCGCGCCGACCAGAGGGTGTTTGCATGACCGAATTTCTCGACCGCTCCGGCCTGTCCGTCGATTCGCGGCTGGCCGATTTCATCGAGCAGCGCGCGCTGCCGGGAACCGGGCTGGACGCCGCGCGCTTCTGGGCCGATTTCGCCGCCCTGCTCGCCAAATTCGCGCCCGAGAATGCGGCCTTGCTGGCGAAGCGCGAGGAGCTTCAGGCACGCATCGACGCCTGGCACCGCGCGCACGCCGAAGAATTGGGGGGCCAGCCGCACGATCCCGCCGCCTACCAGAGCTTTCTCAGTGAGATCGGCTATCTTGTCCCCGAACCCGCGCCCTTCGCGATCGGCACGGCGAATGTTGATCCCGAAATCGCGACGATGGCTGGGCCGCAACTCGTCGTCCCTGCCCTCAACGCGCGCTTTGCGCTCAACGCCGCCAATGCACGCTGGGGCAGCCTGTATGACGCGCTTTACGGCACCGACGCGCTCGACGCGCCGATAGCGAAACCCGGTGGCTATGACCCGGAACGCGGCGCCGCGGTGATCGCGCGCGCCAAGGCGTTCCTCGACGAAGCGGTGCCGCTGGCGTCGGGCAACTGGGCCGACTGGCAGGGCGGGCCGCTGGCGCTCGCCGATCCGGCACAATGGGTGGGCAGCAAGCCTGGCGGCATATTGCTCCGTCACAACGGCCTGCACATCGAACTAGTGATCGATCCCGATAGCGCGATCGGCAGCAGCGATCCGGCGGGGATCGCCGATGTCGTGCTCGAAGCCGCGCTGACGACGATCATCGACCTGGAGGACAGCGTCGCGGCGGTTGACGGAGAGGACAAGACGCTCGGCTACACCAATTGGCTGGGGCTGATGCGCGGCGACCTCACCGAAAGCTTTGCCAAGGGTGGTCAAACCATCACCCGCGCGATGGCCGCCGACCACGAATGGACATCGCCGTCGGGCGAGGCCTTCACGCTCCACGGTCGCAGCGTGATGTTCGTGCGCAATGTCGGCCATCTGATGACGACGCCGATGATCCGGCTACCCGGCGGCGCCGAAGCGCCCGAAGGACTGTGCGACGCGGTCATCACCAGCCTGTGTTCGCTCCACGATCTGAAAGGCCTCGGCCGCCTGAAGAACAGCCGCGCGGGCAGCATCTATATCGTCAAGCCCAAGCAGCACGGGCCTGAAGAATGTGGCTTTACGAACCGGCTGTTCGACGCGGTCGAGGATATGCTGGGGCTGGCGCGCCACACGATGAAGGTCGGGGTGATGGACGAGGAGCGCCGCACCTCCGCCAATCTGGCCGCGTGCATCCACGCGGTGAGGGACCGTATCGTCTTCATCAACACCGGCTTCCTCGACCGCACGGGCGACGAGATCCACACGTCGATGCGCGCGGGGCCGATGATTCCCAAGGGCGAGATGAAGGCGAGCGACTGGATCGCCGCCTATGAGGACCGCAACGTCCGCATCGGGCTGGCGTGCGGGCTCAGCGGCAAGGCGCAGATCGGCAAGGGCATGTGGGCGATGCCCGACCTGATGCGCGCGATGCTCGACGCCAAGATCGGCCACCCCAAATCGGGCGCGAACACCGCGTGGGTGCCCTCGCCGACCGCGGCGACGCTGCACGCGCTGCATTATCATATGGTCGACGTGTTCGCGCGGCAGCGCGAGATCGCTGGCGAGACGGTGCCGTCGCTCGACCGTCTGCTCGCTATCCCGGTCGCGACCGGCCGCAACTGGAGCGAGGCCGAAATCGCGCGCGAGCTCGATAATAATTGCCAGGGCATTTTGGGCTATGTCGTGCGCTGGATCGATCAGGGCGTTGGCTGTTCGAAGGTGCCCGACATCGACGATGTGGGTTTGATGGAAGATCGCGCGACCTTGCGCATTTCGAGCCAGGCGCTCGCCAACTGGCTGCTCCACGGCGTGTGCACGCCCGAACAGGTCGATGCTGCGCTGGCGCGGATGGCGGCAAAGGTCGATGCGCAAAATGCCGCCGACCCGCTGTACGAAAAACTGACGCCCGACGGCATCGCCTGGGCGGCGGCGCGCGCGCTGATCTTTGAAGGCGTGACGCAGCCGTCTGGCTATACCGAGCCGCTGCTGCACAAATATCGGCAGATGAAGAAGGCGGGCTGAGCGCGGCAGCTCGAAGCGAATATCCGTTCCTCCCTGTCGCGCAGCGATGGGGAGGTGGCAACGCGAAGCGCTGACGGAGGGGCTTTGGCGCCGACGTTGCCGCCTCCCCCACACCGCCTGCGGCGGCGGCCCCCCTCCCCATCGCTGCGCGACAGGGAGGATTTATAATCGCCCCCCCAAACCACTCTCGCCTTGCCCCCGCTGTCGGGTTAATTTACAATTTACCATATGGCCCACGCCGAAAATCCCGCATTCGCGCCGGTGGCACGACGCTTGCTTGGACGTTGATGATGCTCAAGAAAATCGGCCGCCTGTTCGTTATCAAGACCCGCCTGGAGGCGTGCCTCATCATCTATGCGCTCGCCGTCGGGGCGATGGCGCGGGGTTCCGCCTATCTCCATGAATATCCCGGGCTTGGCGGCAAGCTGCTGATGCTCGCCTGCACTGGCGCTGTATTCCTGGCGGGCGCGAAGATTTTCGATTGCCTGCGCTATGAACAGGCGGCCGCCGCCACCGCAAAGGACGGCGCCTGACTTTCCTGCGTCACCGACTTGTGCCAAGGCACGTCGCATGAGCAGGATCAGCGGCCGTCCGGCGATCAGCACCCAGCATCTTTATGGCCTGACGCTGCGCATCGCGCGCTGGCGCGAGGGCGCGCCCGGTACGCCGCTGTTGTTCCTGAACGGCATCGGTGCCGACATCGCAGCTGCTGCGCCGCTGCTCGCACAGATCCATGGGCGCGAGGTGTGGACGCTCGACATGCCGGGGGTCGGCGCCTCGCCCGACGCGATGCTGCCCTATGCCGCGCCGACGATGGCAGCGGTGGTGATGGAGATTGCCGAACGGCTGGGTCACAAGACGCTCGACCTCGCGGGGTTCAGCTGGGGCGGCGCGCTGGCGCAGCAGATCGCGATCCAGTTTCCGGGGCGCATCCGCCGTCTCGTACTGATGGCGACGACGCTAAGCGTCGGCGCGCCGGGAATCGGCTGGGCCGCGCTGCTCGACGACGACATGCTCGCGAGCGGGCTCCGGCTGCCGACGGCGACGCCGCTCGGCCTCGCCTATCAGTCGATGGCGATGGCGGGATGGACGAGCGCGCCAATGCTGCCGCGACTGAAGGATGTGCCGGTGCTGGTGCTGATGGGCGAGCGCGATGGCGTCGTTCCCGCCTGCCACGGCCAGGCGATCGCCGACCTGATCGACGGCGCGGTGCTGGAGGTGGTGCCGGGCTCGCACCTCTTTCCCTTCACCCACGCCGCGGCGATTTCGGCGCGGATCAGCGCGTTTCTGGATCAGCCGCCCGCACTGCAAGCCGCCGCTTGAGGAAATCGGCAATCGCCGCGGCGGTCGCGTCAGGCGCCTCCTCCATCGGCAGATGGCCGATGCCTGGGAGCAGTACAACCTCCGACCCCGCGATGCGCTCGTTGAAGGTCTGTGCCGCGCTCGGGTTGATGATCCGGTCGCGGTCGCCGAACAGGATCAGCGTCGGCGCCGTAATTTCGCCTACGCGCGCCGCCATTTCGGGTTCGCGGCCGGTGCGGCTGCGCAGCACCGTCGCTTCGCGATTGCCGGGGAAGCGCAGCAGCTCCCAATAACGGTCGATCATCGCGTCATCGACGATGTCCTGCTTCTCGACCGACCCGCGCAACGACTGTTCGACGAGCATTCGCGGAGTGATGCGCATAACCAGCCAGCGCCCAAATGAATATTCGAGCACGCGGAAGCCGACGTTCGATTCAGGCGATTTCTCGCCCTTCCGAAGCGGCATTCCGGCGGCGTCAATCAACAGCAAAGCGTCGACGCGTGCGGGATGCACAAGGGCGTAGCGCCACGCGACCCAGCCGCCCATCGAATTGCCGCCGAGGACGAAATGGTCGAACCCCAGCTTTGCCGCGACGACATCGACCGCCTCGATCATCGCCGACGCGCTATAGTCGCGGCTGGGGATCGCGCCGGTCAGCCCGTGCCCCGGCAGGTCGAGCGTGACGATGCGGTAATCGGCGCCGAGCCTTTCGACCAGCGGCTCCCACGCGTGGAGGCTGGCGTTCGATCCGTGCAGCAGGACGATCGCCGGGCCGTCGCGGCGTCCCTGATCGCGATAGTGGATACGCTGCCCCGCCGGCCCCGCGGCGAAGGCGGCGTCCGGGCCGCCATATTTGGCGATCATCGTCTCGCGGTCGGTGTCGGGGGTCAGGAGCAGCAGGAAACCGATGACAAGCACCGCCAGCACGGCAATCGGGATCAGGATGCGCTTGCGCCGAAAGAATGGTCGCCGCGGCGGTGGCGGCGGATCGAAATCCAGATCGTCGTCGGCTATCATCGCGCCCCCCTCAAGGCCGGGGCAAATCTAGCGCGCGGACGGCGCGCGTCAATGCACGCCTATTGATGGATCGATCGGCGGAAGGTTTCGGGCAGGAAGAGAAGGCCGACGATCAGCGTGATCAGCGCGACGACGACCGGATACCAGAGGCCGTAATAGATATTGCCCGTCGCGGCGACCATCGCGAACGCCGTCGTCGGCAGGAAGCCGCCGAACCAGCCGTTGCCGATATGATAGGGCAGCGACATCGCGGAGTAACGGATGCGGCTGGGGAACAGCTCGACCAGCAGCGCGGCGATCGGGCCATAAACCATCGTCACCAGCAGCACGAGGTAGAAGAGAATCGCGACGACGAGCGGCTTGTTCATCGCTTGCGGGTCGGCCTTGGCCGGATAGCCCGCGGCGGCCGTCGCTGCGGCAAGCTCGCTGCGGAAAGCGTCCGCGGCCGCGGCGCGATCCTCCTCGGCGATCCGCCAGGGCTCGGGCGTTATGAGCACGCGGTCGCCGATCCAGACATCGGCAGCCTCGCCGGTGTGGCGCGGGCGCGTCACGCTGGTGTAGCTGACCCCGGCTTTCGCCAGCGCCGATTTGGCGATGTCGCATCCGGTGCTTTCGAACTTTTCCTTGCCGATGGGATCGAACTGGAAGGCGCAGGCGCCGGGGTCCGCGGTGACGCGCACCGCCGCGCTCGCCTGCGCCCTTGCCATCGCGGGGTTCGCCGCTTCGGTCAGCATCTGGAACGCGGGGAAATAGGTGAGCGCCGCGAGCGCGCAGCCGGTGAGGATGATCGGCTTGCGGCCGATCTTGTCGCTGAGCCAGCCGAAGAAGATGAAGAAGGGCGTGCCGAGCGCAAGCGCGATGGCGATCAGGATGTTCGCGGTCGCGCCATCGACCTTCAGCGTCTTTTCGAGGAAGAAAAGCGCATAGAATTGCCCCGTATACCAGACCACCGCCTGCCCCGCGACGGCGCCGAACAGCGCGATCAGCACAAATTTGAGGTTGCTCCAGCGGCCGAAGGCTTCGGTCAGCGGCGCCTTCGACGTCGTGCCTTCGGCCTTCATCTGCTTGAAGACCGGGCTTTCTTCGAGCTGAAGGCGAATCCACAGCGATATGCCGAGCAGGATGATCGAAATGAGGAAGGGGATGCGCCAGCCCCAGTCGGCGAACGCCGCCTCGCCCATCACCGAGCGGATGACGATGACGACGCCAAGCGCCGCGAACAGCCCGAGCGTCGCGGTGGTCTGAATGAAGCTGGTGAACAGCCCGCGTTTTCCCTCGGGCGCATGTTCGGCGACGTAAGTCGCGGCGCCGCCATATTCACCGCCGAGCGCGAGGCCTTGCAGCAGTCGCAGAAGGACGAGCAGGATCGGCGCCGCGACGCCGATCGACGCATAGCTGGGCAGCAAGCCGACGAGAAAGGTCGACGCGCCCATCAGCCCCATTGTGACCAGAAACGTGTTCTTGCGCCCGACAAGGTCGCCGATGCGCCCGAACACCAGCGCCCCGAACGGCCTTACCGCAAAACCCGCGGCAAAGGCGGCGAGCGCGAAGATGAAGCCGGTGGTTTCGTTGACGCCGGAGAAGAATTGCGCCGAAATGACCGTCGCAAGCAGGCCGTAGAGGTAGAAATCATACCATTCGAACACCGTGCCGAGCGACGAGGCAAGGATGACCTTGCGCTCGCTCTGGCGGGTGTCGATGGGTCGTTCTGCCTCGGCGCCAGTCATCCCTGCCCTTTCGTTCCGATTATGGTCCGAACGGTAGTAGGTGCCCGCTTGGCGTCAATAGTTTCAGCTCGTCATTGCGAGCGAAGCGAAGCAATCTCCAGCTATCGCCTAGCTATGGCCGATCGCTGGGGATTGCCGCGTCGCTTCGCTCCTCGCAATGACGAGGGTTTTAGCTTCAACCGACGCGCTTCACCGCGCCCTTGTGCGCGCCGACGCTTTTGTTGCGCGGGCGGAAGCGGCGCTTGCGCTGGCCTTCGGCGCCTTCGCCGGCCGCGCCGTCGCGGCGCGGGCCGCGATCGCCGCCCGGCTTGCCCGGACCGCGGCCGCGCATCGCGTCTTCGCGCTGGCGCTGCGGGTTGCGGCCCTGGCTGCCGGTGTCGCGCGGCGGCTGGACCGGCTTGGGCAGATTACGCACCATCTCGTTGAAATTCTCGGGCAGCGGCATCGGTTCGGACTTGCTGCGCGTGACGCGCTCGATGTCGCGCATATAGGGCCGCTCGTCGGGGGCGATGAAGCTGATCGCCTTGCCCTCGGCGCCGGCGCGCGCGGTGCGGCCGATGCGGTGGACATATTGTTCGGGGACGTTCGGGATTTCGAAGTTGATCACATGGCTGACGCCCGACACGTCGATGCCGCGCGCGGCGATGTCGGTCGCGACGAGCAGCTTGATCTCGCCCGAACGGAACGCCTGCAGCGCGTGGGTGCGCTGCGACTGGCTCTTGTTGCCGTGGATCGCCATCGCCTTGATCTTTGCGCCCGCAAGGTGGCGCACGACACGGTCAGCGCCATGCTTGGTGCGGGTGAAGATCAGCGCGCGGTCGATATCTTCGCTGGCGACGATCGAATGGAGCAGCGCCTGCTTTTCCTTCTGTTCGACAAAGGTCGCGAACTGGCGGATTTTTTCGACCGTCGTCGCCTGTGGCGTGACCGAAACGGTGACCGGATCGTTCAGGAACTGTTCGGCCAGATGCGCGATTTCCTTGGGCATCGTCGCCGAAAAGAACAGGTTCTGACGGCGCGAGGGCAGCAGCTTGGCGATGCGGCGTAGCGAATGGATAAAGCCCATGTCCATCATCTGGTCGGCTTCGTCGAGCACGAAGATTTCGACGTCGTCGAGGCGCAGCGCGCGCTGGTCAATGAGGTCGAGCAGGCGGCCCGGCGTGGCGACGAGGATGTCGACGCCCTGCGCGAGGTCGCGGATCTGCTTGTTGATCGGCACGCCGCCGAACACGGTCGACACGCTGAGCTTGGTAAAGCGGCCATAGTCGCGGCAGCTCTGCGCGATCTGCGCGGCCAGCTCGCGCGTCGGCGCGAGCACGAGCATCCGGCAACCGCGCGGGGTCGGGCGATGCGGATAGGTCAGCAGATGGTGGATCGACGGTAGCGAGAAGCCGGCGGTCTTGCCGGTGCCCGTCTGCGCGATACCGCACAGGTCGCGGCCCTTCATCAGCGGCGGAATCGCCTGCGTCTGGATCGGGGTCGGGACGGTATAATCCTTGGCGGCAAGCGCGCGATTGATGTCGGCGTGCAGGCCAAAGTCGTTGAAAGTCGTCATAAATTACTCACAAAGAGCGACGCGCAGGCACATCCGTTCGCATCGAACGGACGGCGCACGGGCCGCGGGTTCGAAACGACCCGCGTGAAAGGGTGCCTCTGGGGACAAAGCGCTGGTCCGGCTCGTCCCGCGCCTGAGTTTGGGCGGGAAAATCACGCTGCCGGTGGTTGCGGCGGGTGATCCCGCCATGCTGCGCTGCACAATCATATGGCATGGGTTGCGCGTTATTGCAAGATAATTGCGCGGCATTCGTTAACGCGCTCCCCAGGGCCGTTCGTGCCGAGCTTGTCGAAGGGCCGTATTTTCTTCATCAAGTGGGAAGCAAAGAAGCACGTCGCCCCCGCGAAGGCGGGGGCCGCTGGCATCCTGGCGCAACGTCGCTTCATGCCGACAACGGCCCCCGCCTTCGCGGGGGCGACGGGTTAAACAAGGGCGGGGAAAGAATGACCGACAAGATCATCGTCATCGACGAAGGCACGACCTCCACCCGCACAATGCTGTTCGCCGCCGACGGCACGCCGCTCGGCAGCGCGCAGCGCGAGATTCGGCAGCATTACCCCGGACCCGGCCTGGTCGAGCATGACGCGGCCGAAATCTGGGACGCCACCATCGCCTGCACCCGCGCGATGATCGATAAGGCTGGTGGAGCGGATCAAATCGCGGCGATCGGCATCACCAACCAGCGCGAGACCATTGTGTTCTGGGATCGCAAGACTGGCGAACCGCTCGCCCGCGCGATCGTGTGGCAGGACCGTCGCACCGCCGCCGACTGCGCCGCGCTGAAAGACGCGGGGCACGAGGCGGCGGTGCAAGCAAAAAGCGGCTTGCTGCTCGACCCCTATTTTTCAGGGAGCAAGATCGGCTGGGCGCTCCGCAACTGGCCGCAGCTGAAAGAAGCGGGCGACCGGCTCGCCGTCGGAACGATCGAATCCTACTTGATCTTTCGCCTGACCGGCGGCGTGCACGTCAGCGATGCGAGCAATGCATCGCGGACGTTGCTGATGGACATCGAAGGGGGCGGCTGGGACTCCGGGCTGTGCGACCTGCTGGGCGTCCCGATGGGCCTGCTCCCCGAAATCACCGGCTGCACCACCACCGTTGGCACGACCGATCCCGCACTGTTCGGCGGCGCGATCCCGATCTGTGGCATGGCGGGCGACCAGCAGGCCGCGACGATCGGGCAGGCGTGCTTGGCGCCCGGACAAACCAAGGCGACTTTCGGCACCGGCGCCTTCATCCTGTCGGCGAGCGGGACCGCGCGGCCGCACTCTTCGAATCGCCTGCTCGCGACGGTGCTGGTGCAGGAGGGCGATCTACGCTCCTATGCGCTAGAAGGGTCGGTGTTTGTGGCGGGCAGCCTGATCAAATGGCTGCGCGACGGATTGGGGCTGCTCGCCAACGCGGGCGAAAGCGAGGGGCTGGCGCGGTCGGTCGCCGACAATGGCGGGGTCTATATGGTCCCTGCCCTGTCGGGCCTCGGCGCGCCGCACTGGCGGCCCGATGCACTCGCGGCGCTCTCCGGCCTCAGCTTCGCCAGCAGCAAGGCGCATGTCGCGCGCGCGGCGCTGGAGGCGCAGGCCTATCAGGCGCACGATCTCAAATCGGCCTTCGCCGCCGACGGGGTCGATTGGGCCGATCTGCGAATCGATGGCGGCATGGCGGCGAACGACTGGATGGCACAGGATCTGGCCGACATGCTCGAACTGACGGTCGAGCGGCCCGATTTCGTCGAGAGTACCGCGCTGGGCGCCGCCATGCTCGCCGCGACAGGCGCGGGGCTTTACCCCGACCTCGCGAGCGCGGCGCAGGCGATGCGCGGCACCGCGACGCGCTTCACGCCCGCAATCGACGCCGGGCAACGCAAAACGCGCCTTGCCGGTTGGCAAAGCGCGCTTGCGAAGGTTTTGAGCTGAGGCTGTGGACTTCGCTTCCCTTCCCCCTCGATGGGGGAAGGATACGAAGCCTTATCGCGAAGCGATTAGGCGAAGTTGGATGGGGGTGACGGTGCGTCCTTGCACCGTCGCTTCAGGCCGGGACCACACCCCCACCGCTGCGACTAGGCAGCAAGCTGCCAAGTCTCGCTACCTCCCCCACCAAAGGGGAGGTAAAAGGAGGCTAGTCCGAAGACTGGCCTTTAACGCTTGAGCGTCAGCCCACCGAAACGCTTGTTGAACTTGGCAACCTGACCGCCCGCGTCGAGCATACGGCCCTGGCCGCCGGTCCATGCCGGGTGCGCGGTCGGGTCGATTTCCAGCGTCATCACGTCGCCTTCGCTGCCCCAGGTCGAGCGTGTCTGATATTCGGTGCCATCGGTCATCTTGACCGTGATCATGTGATAATCGGGGTGAATGTCTTTTTTCATGTCTTGGCTCCTGCGCCGCTGGTTTCCGACCAGCAGCTTGAGTCGGTGCGTCCGGGGACGCGAAGCGGCGCCCTTACTGGGCAATTGGGGAAAATGCAACACCCGCACCCCGTTGATCGTCATCCCGGCGAAGGCCGGGATGACGTATAAAGGGGAGGTCTCCGCCCTAGTCGCTCGGCGGATCGGCGATCATCGCGGTAAACTGGCATTCGGTCGCGAGTTGCCCGTCCAGCATTGCCCGGCCTTCGAACTTGCAGATATTCCGCTTTGCCTGAAGGATGGTGACGTGCAGGTCGAGCAGGTGGCCGGGTTCGACCGGCTTTCTGAACTTCACCCCGTCGATGCCCATGAAATAGACGAGCTTGCCCGACCCCGCGAGGCCGAGCGATTCGATCGCAAGCACGCCGCCCGCCTGCGCCAGCGCCTCGACGATGAGGACGCCGGGCATGATCGGACGGCCGGGGAAATGGCCCTGAAAAAAGGGCTCGTTCATCGTCACCGCCTTGACCGCGTGGATCGACTGGTCCTTGACCATCGAAACCACCCGGTCGACGAGCAGCATCGGATAACGATGCGGAAGCAGGGCCAGAACCCGGCGGATGTCCGCCGGACCCATGGTTTCGCCTGCGTTGTCCTCCCCGGCCGCCATCGGCTTTAGCGAGTCGTCGGTGCGGTGCCGGTCGGCGCCGGAGCGGCGGGCGTCGCGCCGGGCTGCGCGGAGCGCGCGGCATCCATCAGCTGCTGATTGCGCTGCTGGACGAGCTGGCCCGGCTGATAGCCGGCCGGGACCGCAGTCGACACGCTGGGCAGGATGCGGTTGATTTCAGCCACCACCGCCTCGGTGATGTCGACATTGTTTTCGCGCGCAAGGACGGCATCGGGATTGAGCAGCAGGTCGACCTTTCGCGCGGTCATCGCCGCCTTGATCGCCTCGTTCATGCGGACGCTGATCTGGTCCTCGACATAGGAAATGGCGAGATCGATCGGCGCGCTGATCTGACCCAGCTCCTGCTGTGCTGCCTGGCGCTTGTCCTGTACCGCCTTGGCCGCGGCCTGGAGCGCGGCCTGATTCTGCGGCGTTTTGCGCGCTTCCTCGTTATATTTCGCGATCAGCACGTTGATTTCGGCCTGCAGCGTCTGGCCGCGCGACTGCTGCTGATCGATCTGCGCCTTGTAGGTCGTTTCGATCTGCTGCGAGGCGGTGCGGAAGGCATTCGAACGCGCGGCGGCGACACGGACGTCGGCGACGGCGACGCCCTTCGCCTGCGCGACGGCGGGGGCCGACAGGATGGGCGAGACCGACAGCGCGGCGATCGCCAGCGCGGAAGCGGCAAGAAGTTTTTTCATCAGAATTGAGTTCCTACGTTGAATGAGAAGCGTTTGGTATCATCGCCCTCTTCTTTGCGAAGGGCGTAAGCGAAATCGATCCGGAAGGGACCGAAAGGCGAGTTCCAGTTGACCCCGGCGCCGATCGACACGCGCGGCATCCAGGTGTCGCCAAAGAAGCGTTCCTCGAACGGCGCGAGCGCCGAGAAGCCGCTGGGACAGGTGGTATATTGCCCGCTTCCCGTGGTCACCCCGTTTGTCGTCGTCGTGGTTTCATTCGCGAACTGGCTTTCGCCGGTGGTCGCGTTGCGGCACAGGAATTTATAAAGGCCGAAACCCGGCGCATTCGGGTCGGTTTCCCTGAAATCGTTGAGCGTGGTCAGCGTCGGGCGCTTCACGCTGAACACGGACCCGACATCAAGGAAGATCGACGGCCGGAGGCCCAGTTCCTTTGCGCCGGTGCCCAGCGGAATATCTAGCTCGATCCGGCCCTGATAATAGGCGCGACCGCCGAGGGCGTCGTCGATCTGCCCGCGATTGTCGTCGCTCGTATTGATGACCGGGTTGGCGGGGTCATAATCGACCGAATAGCGGATCACGCGCGGGCCAACGCCGCGAATGTCGAAACCGCGCATCTGCGGCTCGCCCAGAAAGAAACGATCGGTCAGCCGGACTTTGTCGCTCGTCGGTGTGGGGGCGTCGCCAAAGGGGTAGATATAGCCGCCCTCGGCCGAAATGTTGAGGATGAAGCGGCTGCCGAGGTTGAAATGCTTCGATGCGGCAAGGCGCGTGCGAACATATTTGACGCTGCCGCCCAGCCCCGCAAAATCCTGGCTGATCGACGCCGACTGGCCGCGCGTCGGGCGAATCCGGTTGTCACGGTCGTCATAGGAGAGTGTGAAGCCGACGAGCGAAGTGGTGCGCTTGCCGATCGCGTCGCAAAGGTAGCGGCCGGCAACGAGCGGGTCGCATTCGTCGCCGAAGAAATAAACCGACCGGTCGAGCGTCACATCGTCATAATTCAGACTATAGCGGCCGAAGAAGGACAAAAATTCGGTGAGCGGCACCCCGGCGTTGAGCTGGAAGCCGGTCGTGACCTGCTCGAACGTCGTGCGGCGGTCGTTGTCGATGAAGTTGAACGAATTGAGATCGCGGCGATAGACGCTGCCGCCGACCGAGATGTTGCGATCGAACAGATAGGGTTCGGTGAAACCCAGCTCGATCGACTTCGAATAGCTCGAATAATTGACCGATGCCTGCAATTGCTGGCCGAGCCCGCGGAAATTGCGCTGGCGGATCGACGCCTGGAGCAGGAAATTCTCGATCGACGAGAAACCGGCCGACAGCGACAATTCGCCCGTCGGCTTTTCCTCGACATTGGTTTCCAGGATGATGCGGTCGGGCGCGCTGCCTTCCTTGCGCTCGATCTCCAGATTTTCCTGAAAATAGCCCAGGCTGTTGATGCGGTTTTCGGTGCGCTTGACGCCGAAGCTGTTGAACGCATCGCCTTCGTTCAGGCGAAACTCGCGGCGCACCACCTTGTCGTGGGTCAGCGTGTTGCCGTTGACGTCGATGCGCTCCACATAGGTGCGCGGGCTTTCGGCGACGTTGAAGGTGATCGCCATCGTCCGGTCTTCGGGATTGCGGCGGAATTCGGGATTGATGTCGGCAAAGGCATAGCCGAACAGGCCCGCGGTTTCGCTCAGGCTCTCGACCGTATCCTCGACCAGCTTGGCGTCATACCAGTCGCCGGTCTTCATCGGCAGCAGGCTCTTCAGCATCGTCGGCTGGAAATCGCGCAGCTCGCTTTCCACGTCGACATCGCCGAACTTGTATCGTTCGCCTTCCTCGACGACATAGGTGATGATGAAGTCCTGCTTGTTGCTCGTCAGCTCCGCGACCGCCGAGATGACGCGGAAGTCGGCATAGCCGTTGGTCAGGTAAAAAAGGCGCAGCTTCTGCTGGTCATAAGCCAGACGATCGGGGTCGTAGCTGGTGTTCGACGACAGGATCGTCAGCAGACCCGTTTCCTTGGTCGCCATCTCGTCCTTGAGATCGCCGTCGCTGAACTGCTCGTTGCCGATGATGTTGATCTGGCGGACCTTCGACTTCGGCCCTTCATTGATTTCGAATACCACATCGACGCGGTTCTGGTCGAGCGACACCATCTTGGGCTCGACCGTCGCGGCAAAGCGGCCCTGCCGCTTGTACAGCTCGATGATGCGCGCGACGTCGGCGCGAACCTTTGAGCGGGTGAATATCTGCCTCGGCGCCAGCTTGATCTCGGGCCGAATCTTGTCGTCCTTCAGGCGCTTGTTGCCCTCCAGAATAACGCGGTTGATGACCGGGTTTTCGGTCACCTCGATCTGCAGCGCGCCATTGTTGTCGGTGATCTGGAAATCGCGGAACAGCTCGGTCGCGGCAAGATCCTTCAGCGCCTGGTCCAACACCGCGCGGTCATAGGTCTGACCGACGCGCAGCCGCAGATACGACAGGATCGTCTGCGCCTCGAGCCGCTGGTTGCCGGTGACGCTGATCGACTGGATCGTGGTCGCGGCCGGCGCCGCTTCGGCCGCGGGCGCTGGAACGGTCGGTGCCGGGACCGTTGGCGGCGCGACATCCTGCGCCATCAGCGGCGTTGCAAGCATCGTACCGGCCAGAAGAGCCACCGACAGCTGTGTCCGGCCCAAGATTTTGTGTGAAGCCACGCCGTTCATCCCGAAAAATACTCAAAAAACGACAAACCCGCCTGACCGCGGACTTGCGCGCACTCCCTGCCCCAGACTCGCTAGCCAATCAAGCGCGCGATCCCGTCCCACAGCCCCAAAGAGCCCAAATCGTTGAAAGTCACGACCAGCATCAGCGTCACCACCGCCGCGAAGCCGAAACGGAACGCCCATTCCTGCACGCGGAGGGGCGCGGGCCGCCGCCGGATCGCTTCATAGGCATAGAAAAGCAAATGACCGCCATCGAGCATGGGCAATGGCAAGAGGTTGATGAACCCCAGATTGATGGAAATGAGCGCGATGAAGAATATGAGCGACGCGATCCCCAGCGTTGCGGCCTGTCCCGAAATCTCGGCAATCTTGACCGGGCCGTTCATATCCTTGATCGACCGCCGCCCGGTCAGGAACTGCGCCAGCACCTCGCCGGTCTGGCGGACGATCTGCCAGGTCTGGTGCAGCCCGACCGCGGGCGCTTCGAGGATCGACACCGGCTCGAGCTGCGGCGATGGCGGCGCCAGGCCGATGATCGCGCGCTCATAATCCTTGCCGAACGGATCTTTTTCGGTGACCAGCCGCGGCGCGAGCGCGACCGTCCGTTCGCTTCCCTCGCGCAGCACGCGCAGCTGCATCACCTCGCCCGGGCGGTGCGCGACCGCCATCGGGATATCGGCAAAGGTCGCGATCGTCCGGCCGTCGATCGCGACGATCCGGTCGCCCGCGCGCAGCCCCGCGGCATCGGCGGCCGACCCCACCTCGATCGCGCCCGCGACCGGCGGGGTCACGACCTTGCCGCCGACCCAGGCAAAACCGGCAAGGATCAGGATCGCGAACAGGAAATTGGTAACCGGCCCCGCGGCGACGATCGCCGCGCGCTTCCACACCGGCTGCGCGGGAAAGGTGTGCGAGCGTTCTTCGGCGGGCAGGGTCTGCCATTCGGCATCGGGCTGGCTGACGGCATCGCGGTCGCCCGCGAACTGGACATAACCGCCCAGCGGCAGCCAGCCGATCTTCCATTCGGTGCCGCGCTTGTCGATCCAGCCGATGATCTTGCGCCCGAACCCGATCGAAAACGTATCCGCCTTCACCCCGCACCAGCGGCCAACGATATAATGGCCATATTCGTGGACGAACACGAGCGGCCCGAGCACGAGCAGGAAAGCAAGGATGGTGAAGCCAAAGCCCGGGGTTTCAAGCATGTTCGAACTGATCCACAAAATGCTGCGCAGCCGCGCGCGATGCGGCATCGACGCTGAATATGTCCTGAAGCGATGCCGGAGCCGCCGGTTCCGCCGCGTCGATCACCCGGCGCACCGTATCGACGATCGCGGGAAAGGATATGCGGCCCGCCAGGAAAGCGGCGACCGCCACCTCGTTCGCGGCGTTGAGCTGCGCGGGACGTGCGCCGCCCGCGGCGATCGCGGCGCGGCAGAGCGCGGTCGCGGGAAAGCGCACCTCATCGGGCGCCTCGAAATCGAGCCGCGCTATCGTCGCGAGGTCGAGCGGCGCGCACGGCGTCGCCATCCGCTGCGGCCAGGCGAGTGCGCTGGCGATCGGGATGCGCATGTCGGGCGAGCCGAGCTGCGCCAGCGTCGAGCAGTCGATATATTCGACGAGGCTGTGAATCACCGATTGCGGGTGGACGAGGATCTCGATCCGGTCGAGCCCGACAGGAAAAAGATGATGCGCCTCAATCAGTTCGAGGCCCTTGTTCATCATCGTTGCCGAATCGACGCTGATCTTGGCGCCCATCGACCAATTGGGATGCGCCACCGCCTGCGCCGGCGTCACCGCGGCCATGTCGGCGGCGCTCATCGTGCGGAACGGTCCACCGCTCGCGGTCAGAATGATGCGCCGTACCTGTTCGATCCGCCCGCCCGCGAGGCATTGGAAGATGGCATTATGCTCGCTGTCGACCGGCAGGATCGTCGCACCCGATGCGCGCGCCGCAGCGGTCATCAGCTCGCCCGCCGAGACCAGTGCTTCCTTGTTGGCGAGCGCAACATCGTGCCCCGCCGCCAGCGCCGCCATCGTCGGCGCCAGCCCCGCGGTGCCGACGATCGCCGCCATGACGAGGTCGGTCGGACGGTCGGCCGCTTCGACGAGCGCGGCCGCGCCCGCTGCGGCTTCGATACCCGACCCCGCGAGCGCGGCCTGGAGGTCGCCGTAACAGCTTTCGTCGGCGACCACCGCGACGTCAGGCCGAAACTCGATCGCCATTCGCGCCAGTTCCTTGACGTCGCAGTTGGCCGTCAGCACGCCGACGCGCCACGCCTCGCCATCGCGGCGGATCAGGTCGAGCGTCGATTGCCCGACCGATCCCGTGGCGCCGAAGAGGGATAGGCAGCGCGTCATCTCAGGCGCGCACCGCGATCTGGCCCGCGAACGCCAGCGCGCCCAGCAGCAGCGCAACGGGCAGCAACCCGTCGACGCGGTCGAACAGGCCGCCGTGGCCGGGGATCAGCTTGCCCGAATCCTTCACCCCCGCGCGGCGCTTCATCCAGCTTTGGCCGAGGTCGCCCATTTGCGCGAGGAGGCCCATCAACAGGCCGATCCACAACGGCACGCCGATGATCCCCGCCCGGTCGCCGATCGTCGCGCTGGCGATTAGCGCCGCGACCATGCCGCCGAACAGCCCCGACCAGGTCTTCGACGGGCTGATCGTCGGCGCCAACCGCGCGCCGCCAAAGGAACGGCCGGCGAAATAGGCGCCGATGTCGGTCGCCCAAACCATGCCGAACACCCAAAGCGCAGCGGTCATGCCGAGCTGGTCGCGAATGAACCACAGCCCCGCGGCCGCGCCAAGGATCAGCACCGGGCCGAGTATCATCAGCCCCGCCCGCGCGCCGCCGCCAATCGCCATCGCGCGCACCAGCGCCAGCCATTCGACAAGGACAAGCGCGCCGCCGACGAGCAGCAGCAGGCCGAACGCGATGCCGCCGAACCACAGCGCGGTCCCCGCAATCGCAAACAAAATGATCGCCGATCCGACCCGCACCCACAGATCCGATCTACCCGCCATCGTCATAGTCCGAGCTCTTTTCTAAAACCCCTCCCCTTCAGGGGAGGGGTTGGGGTGGGGTCCATCGGCCTTGCGCAAGGCCGATGGACCCCACCCGCTGCAACTAGGCAGCAAGCTGCCAAGTTTCGCTGCCCTCCCCTGAAGGGGAGGGGCTGAAAGGGGATCAAACCGGCGCACAACACCATCAAAGCCCCCCGTAACGGCGATCGCGCCGTGCAAATTGATCGAGCGCCGCCTTCAGGTCCGCCGGCGTGAAGTCCGGCCACAGCTTGTCGGTGAAATAAAGCTCGGCATAGGCCGACTGCCACAGCAGGAAATTCGACAGCCGCACCTCCCCCGAGGTGCGGATGAGCAGGTCGAGCGGCGGCATGTCGGCGGTATCGAGGTTCGCCTCGATCGTCTCGGCGGTTATCTCGCCCTGCGCCGCGGCGGCCTTCGCCGCACGCACCAGCTCGTCCTGCGCGCCATAGTTGAGCGCGACCGCCAGCGTCGTGCGCTTGTTGCCCGATGTGCGGTCGAGCGCATTGTCGATCAGCGCGACGACATCGGGCGCCAACGCGCGCCAGTCGCCGATGACCTTCAGCTTCACGTCATTGGCGGCAAATTCGTCGAGATCGGACAGGATGAAGCGCTTCATCAGCCCCATCAGGTCGTTGACCTCTTCCTCGGGCCGTTTCCAGTTTTCGGAGCTGAAGGCATAGAGCGTCATCGCCTCCAGCCCCAGGTCGCCCGCCGCGCGCACGATCGTGCGCACCGCCTCGACCCCCGCCTTGTGCCCGGCGACGCGCGGCAACAGGCGCTTCTTCGCCCAGCGGCCGTTGCCGTCCATGATTATCGCGACATGGCGCGCGCCGTGGTCTGAAACCGTCACCGGCAAAACCTCAAAATCCGTTCGCGTCGAGCGAAGTCGAGTTGCCCCTCGGCCGTGTTCCAGTACGATGGGCGTCTCGACTTCGCTCGACACGAGCGGAAGAGAGTTGGGCGCCCCAACGCACTAGCCCAGAATTTCCTTTTCCTTCGCCGTCGCCGCGGCATCGATTTCGGCGATCGTTGCGTCGGTCAGCTTCTGCACCTCGGTCTCGTGGCGCTTGCGTTCGTCCTCGCTGATTTCCTTCTTGTTTTCGTCGGCCTTCAGATTGTCCATCCCGTCGCGGCGGACGTTGCGCACCGCGACGCGCGCCTTTTCGGCATATTGGCCGGCGAGCTTCGACAGTTCCTTGCGGCGTTCCTGCGTCATTTCGGGGATCGGCAGGCGCAGCATCTGGCCATCGACGATCGGGTTGAGGCCCAGCCCCGCCGAACGGATCGCCTTGTCGACCGGGCCGACGTTCGACTTGTCCCACACCTGCACCGACAGCATCCGCGGTTCGGGCGCGCTCACCGATGCGACCTGGTTCAGCGGCATCTGGCTGCCGTACACCTCGACCGTCACGGGATCGAGCAGCGCGGTGTGCGCGCGTCCGGTGCGCAGCCCCGCAAGGTCGCTCTTGAGCGACTCGACCGCGCCGTGCATCCGGCGTTCAAGATCGGCCTTGTCATATTTCGCCATCTGTCTTTCCTCTCTTGGTCTGGTCAGGCCGCGTCGCCGACGACGGTCGAGACACCCTCGCCCGCCAGCACGCGCGCCAGATTTCCGGGTTCGCGAATGTTGAACACCACGATCGGGATATGATTGTCGCGGCACAGCGCCACCGCGCTCGCGTCCATGACCTTCAGATTGTCCGCGAGCACGCGGTCATAGCTCAGCCGATCATAACGCACCGCATTGGCGTCCTGCTTGGGATCGGCATTATAAACGCCGTCGACGCTGGTGCCTTTCAGCAGCGCGTCGCACTTCATCTCGGCCGCGCGCAGCGCCGCGCCGCTGTCGGTGGTGAAATAGGGGGCACCGACGCCCGCGGCAAAAATCACCACCCGGCCCTTTTCCATATGGCGTTCGGCGCGGCGACGGATCACCGGTTCGCACACCTTGTCCATCTCGATCGCCGATTGCACGCGCGTCTCGACGCCCAGCTGTTCGAGCGCATTCTGCATCGCGAGCGCGTTCATCACCGTCGCGAGCATTCCCATATAATCGGCCTGCGCGCGGTCCATGCCCTTCGCGGCGCCCGCCATGCCGCGAAAGATGTTGCCCCCGCCGATGACAAGGCAAATCTCCAGCCCGCGGTCCTTGGCTTCCTTGACCTCGGCCGCCATGCTCGCAACCGTTTCGGGATCGATGCCGAACGCACTCGATCCCATCAGCGCTTCGCCCGACAGTTTCAACAATATGCGTTTCAGGCCGGGCAATGCCATGATCGGGGGAACCTCTTGCAAACTCGATATAAGCGAATGGCGCGCACCCTAGAGCCAGTCCCAGCCAATTGGAAGTATCGGGATCGGCGTGAGAAGCGCTCCGGGTAGGAGGAGCGCGCAGCGCGGGCCGGTAGCCCGTGCAAGCGATCCGACGTCCTCCGGAGCGCTTCTCACGTCGACCGCGAAGCGGCGGGCCGAATTTGCTTCAGCGCTTCGTTGCTCGTCAGTCACGATGGCATTCCATCGCTCCCTCCTCGCGCCTAACGCTGAAGCAAATTCGACTCCGTCACGACACTTCCAATTGGCTGGGACTGGCTCGTCGCGGGCGCGCACCATTGCCAAGCGGACTGCCGTGCCCCGCGATTGCCCTCCCCGCTTTCGTCACCCCGGACTTGATCCGGGGTCCATCTGCCCTCGAAGGCCGGAGTGGATGCCGGATCAAGTCCGGCATGACGAAGGAGAGGAAAACGGCGCCCTGCGGGCCAGCAGTCCAATTCTGCGGATCAGACGCCAGCAGCCGCCGCAACTTCGGCAGCGAAGTCGCTTTCTTCCTTCTCGATGCCTTCACCGAGCTGGAAGCGGACGAAGCCCGTGAGCGTGATCGCGGCGCCGACATCCTTGCCGGCGGCGGCGACGACTTCGGCGACCGGGGTCTTGCCGTCCATCACGAACAGCTGGGACAGCAGCGCATTTTCCTTGCGGAACTTCGCGATCGATCCATCGACCATCTTGGCGACGATGTCGGCGGGCTTGCCCGACTGGGCGGCCTTTTCCTCGGCGATCGCGCGTTCGCGCGCCACCAGGTCGGCGTCGAGGTCGTCGCCGTTCAGCGCCAGCGGGTTTGCGGCGGCGACGTGCATCGCGAGTTGCTTGCCGAGCGGTTCGAGCACATCGGCGCCCGCGCTCGATTCGAGCGCGACCAGCACGCCGATCTTGCCCATGCCGGGCGCGGCGGCGTTGTGGACATAGCCGGTCACGACGCCCGAATTGACCGTCAGCAGCGCCGCGCGGCGCAGCGACTGGTTTTCGCCGATCGTCGCGATGTTGCTGGTCAGCTGCTCGGCGACGGTGCCGCCGGTCGGATAGGGTGCGGCGGCGAGCGCGTCGATGTCGGTGATGCCCTCGGCCAGCGCGACCTGCGTCACGTCGCGCACAAACGCCTGGAACTGCTCATTCTTGCCGACGAAATCGGTTTCGCTGTTCACTTCGACGAGCGCGCCCTTGGTGCCGTCGGTCGCGAAACCGACCAGGCCTTCGGCGGCGACGCGACCGGCCTTCTTGGCGGCGGCGGCGAGGCCCTTGGTGCGCAGCCAGTCGATCGACGCTTCGATGTCGCCGTTATTCTCGGCGAGCGCCTTTTTACAGTCCATCATGCCCGCGCCGGTGCGGTCGCGCAGTTCCTTGACGAGGGCGGCCGTGATTTCAGCCATGGGATAATCCTTTCCAAAAGGGGCAGACACTTCGTGGCCTGCGGTCCGCCGCGCGCATGGCGGCGGTATAAGTCAAAAGGATGACAGGGACGGCGCCGGATCGATGCCGCGCCGTCCCGTCATACCGGAGCGTTTATGCGTCGCTCTGACGTTCGGTTTCGGCAGCCGCTTCGGCAGGAACCTGTTCGTCTTCGGTCACCGGAGCGGCAGCCTCTTCGACCAGCGCCGGTTCGGCAACGGGCTCGACCGCTGCACCCAGGTCTTCGCCGCGATCGGCGCGGGCCTGCTGGCCACCGCGCGTTGCCGCCTGGGCAACCGCGTCGCAGTAAAGGCGGATCGCGCGGGCGGCGTCATCGTTCGCCGGAACCGGGAACGCGATGCCGTCGGGCGAAACGTTCGAATCGAGGATCGCGACGACGGGAATGCCAAGGACATTGGCTTCCTTGATCGCCAGCTCTTCCTTGTTCGCGTCGATCACGAACATCACGTCGGGAATGCCGCCCATATCGCGGATGCCGCCGAGGCTCATTTCAAGCTTGTCGCGTTCGCGCGTCTTATTGAGCACTTCCTTCTTGGTGAGGCCCGAGGTGTCGCCCGAAAGCTGTTCCTCAAGCGTCTTGAGGCGCTTGATCGAGTTCGAGATCGTCTTCCAGTTGGTGAGCATCCCGCCCAGCCAGCGGTGGTTGACGAAATGCTGGCCCGAAGCGCGGGCGGCGTCGGCGATCGGACCCTGCGCCTGGCGCTTGGTTCCGACGAACAGCACCTTGCCGCCCGAGGCGGCCGACGAGGCGACAAATTCCAGCGCGCGCGCAAAAAGCGGCACGGTCTGCGACAGGTCGAGAATGTGGATGCCGTTGCGCGCACCGAAGATGTACGGCTTCATGCGCGGGTTCCAGCGGTGGGTCTGGTGGCCGAAGTGGGCGCCAGCCTCGATAAGATTCTGCATCGTGACGACAGGTGCCGCCATGGTCTTTCTCCTTCCGGTTGGTCCTCTGGAAAGCAAGAACCGGGGGGTCGCAAGCGACGGATCCCGGCACCGGTTTATGTGCGCCTTCCATGTGGAATGGGCGGGCCGTTAGCGGGGGTGGCCGCCAAAAGCAAGGGCTTTGCGCCTGATTTTGCGATCAGCGACGCGCGACGCAACTCTCAACTCATCGATAAAGCGACTCCATTCGTCGCAAATCGTTTGAGAACAAATCGGGAACATGGAACAAAAGTTCCAACGAAACCGTCGCTGGCAAACAGGGGCTTCGCATAGGGAAGCCGAAAGGACAAGTTCATGGTTCAGGTCGCAGCCGCTCTCCTCTTCGCCCTCGCCGCCGGGCTGGGCGTGACGGTCATCCTGGCGATGCTCCGGAATAATGAGGATGCGATCCTCTCGGCGCTGCTGGGCGACGGCGCCTTCCCCGACGTGGCCGCGACCCGCACGGGGCCCGCCCCGCAGCGAGTAACGCTGCGCCGCGCGAATAGACGGCGCCCTGCCCTGCGCGCTGCCGGTCCCGCGCTTCACGCGCAACCAGTGGTCAGCCGCGCCGCCTGACCTTCGCATAGCTGGCGAGGCCGAATGGCAGCGTCGCCGCATAGATTGCGCAAACCGCCAGCAAGGTCAGCCACGGCGCGGTCACCAGCGCGGCACCCAGCAATCCGACCCCGGCCAGGGCGAACAGCCGCCACGATCGACGCAGGCGAATAGACGCCCAGCTATAGGTCGGGATCGCAGAAATCATCAGCATCGCGATCGCGAGCGCCCACGGCATCACCACATACCATTGGCGGAACAGGTCATCGCCGGTGACGAGCCACAGATAAACCGGAACGAAGGCCAGCCCCGCGCCTGCGGGCGCCGGAATGCCGGTGTTGAAACCTGCCGATTTATGCGGCTGGAAATCGGCGTCCATCCGCGAATTGAAGCGTGCAAGCCGCAGCGCGCAGCACACCGCGAGCGCCAGCGCGGCAGTCCAGCCGAATTTCGGGGCATCTTCCAGCGACCAGAGGAACAGGATCATTGCCGGCGCGACGCCGAACGCAATCACGTCCGACAGCGAATCGAGTTCTGCACCGAATTTGCTTTGCGCGCGGAGCAGGCGCGCGATGCGTCCGTCCATGCCGTCGAGCACCCCGGCGAAAATGACCGCGGCAAGCGCCTTTTCCCATTCCTCGCCGATCGCAAAACGAACGCCGGTCAGGCCGAAACAGAGCGCGAGCGCGGTAATCGCATTCGGTGCAAAGGCGCGCAGGCTGATTCCACCGATGCGGCGGCGCCCGGCAGGATCGGCGAGAGACTGGTCCGCGTCCGCCACCTTATTGTCCGACGCCTTCGATCGTCCCGCCCGTGCCGATCCGCGCGACGATCGTCTCGCCCGCCAGCGTGCGCTGGCCGAGCAGCACCTGCGGCGTGGTGCCCGCGGGCAGATAGACATCGACGCGGCTGCCGAAGCGGATGAGGCCGACGCGCTGACCCGTCGCCAGTTCATTGCCCATCGTCACGAACGGCATGATGCGCCGCGCAACGAGGCCTGCGATCTGGGTAAAGCCGATACGCACCCCGTCGGCGCGCTCGACGACGAAATGCTGGCGCTCATTCTCTTCGCTCGCCTTGTCGAGGTCGGCATTCACGAACTTGCCGGGAATATAGACGAGCTTGCGCAGCGTGCCCGCAACCGGCGTACGGTTGATGTGTACGTCAAAGACACTCATGAAAATCGAAACCCGCAACATCGCCGCGCTCCCCAGCCCGTCGGGGCCGGCGATTTCGGGCGGCGGCGGCACTTCGGCGATCTGGGTGATCAGGCCGTCGGCCGGCGCGACGATCATGTCGCCTCCAACGGGCGTTACGCGCACCGGATCGCGGAAGAAGGCACCGACCCACAAGGTCAGGCCGAGCATGAGCCAGCCGAGGATTTCCCAGCCCAATAGCCAGAAGCAAAGGGTGACGATGCCGGCGATCAGCAGGAATTTGCGACCCTCGGGATGGATCGAGGGCCATTGCCATTTGATACCGCCGCCGGGCCGGTTCGAGGATATGATGTTCGACATGGCCGTTCTTCTAGGGGGGAGCGTTCGTAGTGACAATGGATAAGGCACCGACATCGTTGCAGGCAGGGTATGTCGGGGCGGTTGATCAATCGCCCCGCTTTGCCTAAGGCCCGCTGCAACTCCGACTCCCCAAGGATAAAGGCTGAAACGCATGGGCAAGATCAAGGTAGCCAACCCGGTCGTCGAACTCGACGGCGACGAAATGACCCGGATCATCTGGCAATGGATCCGCGAACGGCTGATCCTGCCCTATCTCGACATAGACCTGCATTATTACGACCTCGGCATCGAGGAGCGCGACCGCACCGACGACAAGATCACTGTCGAGGCCGCGAATGCGATCAAGAAATATGGCGTCGGCGTCAAATGCGCGACGATCACCCCCGACGAAGCGCGCGTCGAGGAATTCGGCCTCAAGAAGATGTGGAAGTCGCCGAACGGCACGATCCGCAACATCCTGGGCGGCGTCGTCTTCCGCGAGCCGATCGTGATGAAGAATGTTCCCCGCCTCGTCCCCGGCTGGACCGACCCGATCGTCGTCGGCCGCCACGCGTTCGGCGACCAGTATAAGGCGACCGATTTCCGCGTCCCGGGCCCCGGCAAGCTGCGCCTGGTGTTCGAGGGTGAGGACGGTACGCTGATCGACGAGGAAGTGTTCCAGTTCCCGTCGTCGGGCGTCGCGATGGGCATGTACAACCTCGACGATTCGATCCGCGACTTTGCGCGCGCCAGCCTGAACTATGGCCTCGCGCGCGAATGGCCGGTGTATCTATCGACGAAGAACACGATTCTGAAAGCCTATGACGGCCGCTTCAAGGACATCTTCGAAGAGGTGTTCCAGGCCGAATTCAAGGCGCAGTTCGACGCCGTTGGCCTCGTTTACGCACACCGCCTGATCGACGACATGGTCGCCTCGGCGCTCAAATGGTCGGGCAAGTTCGTCTGGGCGTGCAAGAATTACGACGGCGACGTTCAGTCGGACACCGTCGCGCAGGGCTTTGGCTCGCTCGGCCTGATGACCAGCGTGCTGATGACCCCCGACGGCCAGACGGTCGAATCCGAAGCCGCGCACGGCACGGTCACGCGCCATTACCGTATGCACCAGCAGGGCAAGGCGACGTCGACCAACCCGATCGCGTCGATCTTTGCCTGGACCGGCGGACTCAAGCATCGCGGCAAGCTCGACGACAATGCGGCGCTGGTGAAATTCGCCGACGATCTGGAAAAAGTCTGCGTCGCCACGGTCGAGAGCGGCAAGATGACCAAGGATCTGGCGCTGCTGATCGGGCCCGACCAGAATTGGTTGACGACCGAAGGCTTTTTCGAAGCGATCGTCGAAAATCTTGAAGCCAAGATGGGCGCTTAAAAAACAACCGAAAAGGTTGGGATAGCTCTCTAGCCAATTGAGGCCGGCCTGAATAAGGTCGGCCTCTATGGTATCGGAAACAGACACATCGGCTATCGGCAATGCGCTGGTCGTGCTGGGCGCCGCGGGCATCGTCATTCCGGCCTTCGCGCGTTTCCGCCTGCCGCCGGTGATCGGCTTCATTCTGGTTGGCCTTCTGGTTGGGCCGTCGGGGCTCGGATCGCTCGCCGGCGACTACCCTTGGCTCGAACATGTCACTATCGGATCGACCGAGGACATCGCGCTATTTGCCGAATTCGGCATCATCATGCTGCTGTTTTCGATCGGGCTCGAGCTATCGTTCCGACGCTTGTGGCAATTGCGCAAACTGGTGTTCGGGGTCGGTGCAGCCGAGCTGTTGCTTGGCGGCGCGATCCTCGGCGGGGGCTTGTGGTTGCTCGGCGACTTGTCGACCCCCGCAGCGTTTGGGCTTGGAATCGCCCTCGCCCTCTCCTCCACCGCGCTGGTGCTACCGATGGTGGGGACCAAGTCGGCGGTCGGCCGCGCGTCTTTTTCGATGCTGCTGTTCGAAGATCTGGCGATCGTCCCGATCGTCTTCATCCTCGGCGCGGTGGCGCCCAATCCCGCGGGTGACAATGCCGAACTGCTGGTGACGACCCTGTGGCAGGGAGCGCTGGTGGTTGGGGTGCTGGCGGTCGCGGGCTGGTTTCTGTTACCGCGCATCTTTGCTCAGGCAGCACGCGCCAAGGATCCCGAGCTGTTTCTGGCGGCCAGCCTGCTCGTCGTGATCGTCGCCGCGCTCGCCACCGCGACGGTCGGGCTGTCGCCGATCGTCGGCGCGCTGCTCGCCGGACTGATGATCGCCGAGACCGAATATCATGGCGAAGTCGAGGCAATCACCGCACCCTTCAAAGGCCTCGCACTCGGGGTATTTCTGATCAGCGTCGGCATGGGTCTCGACCTCAAAAGCATCGCCGCGCAATGGCCGATGCTCATCGCCGCCGTCGTCGGCGTAATCCTGGTCAAGACGGTGGTGACAGCCCTCCTGCTGCGTTTTTCAGGCGCGCGCCGCGGGACGGCCGCCGAAGTCGGCTTGCTGATGGCCAGCCCTTCGGAAACGACGCTGATCGTGCTGACCGCCGCGCTCACCGCCGGGATCATCGACCCCGAAACCGCAAGCTTCTGGCAATTGGTCACCGCGATCGGCCTGACCATCACCCCGCTGCTCGCGCGCGTCGGACACGATATGGCGCGGCGGATCGAAATGCGCAGCGACGACACGCCGGAAGAGGAACCCGCCGCGGCGCGTACCGTTATCGTCGGCTTCGGCCGCGTCGGCCGCACCGTCGCCGAACTGCTGCGCGAACATGGCCGGTCTTATATCGCAGTCGACGCCAATATCGACAGCGTCGCGGTGGCGCGCCGCGACGGCTTCCCAGTGCGCTTTGCCGACGTCGCACGGCCAGGCAGTCTGGACAAGCTGGGTATCGAAAGCGCCGACGCCATTGTGCTGACGATGGACGACCCGGTCCAGCAGCTGCGGATGACCAAGCAACTGCGAAAGAAATTCCCCGACTTGCCGATCATCAGTCGCGCGCGCGACGCCGACCACGCCGCCGCGCTCTATCAGGCCGGCGCGAGCGATGCGGTGCCCGAAACGCTCGAAAGCTCGCTGCAACTTGCCGAGGCGGTGCTGATCGACCTAGGCGTCGCGATGGGGCCGGTCATCGCGTCGATCCACGACGTCCGCGCCCGGATGCGCCACGACATCATGACCAAGGGCAAGCTGGAACAGGAACCACGGATCCGCAAACTGCGATCGATCGTGCGCACGCCCGGTGGCGACGCACACTGACGCCGCGACGCAAGCGGTGTCAGCGTCCGCCCGCCACCGCCGCGGACGCCGAATTCAGCGCCGACGCGTCGGCCAGCGTCATGCCACTAGGCAAAATCGCCAGCGACCATTGGCGATCGGGCGTCAGATACTGGCGCGCAAGCCGCTGCACATCGGCCGCGGTGACGGTCGAGATGTCGTCCTGGATCGATAGCGCCGCCGCGGTGACGCGCGGATCGCGTGTCGCCCCTTCGAGGAGGAACATCCAATAGACATTGCCCGTCGACGCCCGCGCGACCTGTTCGCGGATCGGACCCGCGTTGCGCGAGAGCTCGTCGGCGCTCACCGGCCGCGCGACCAGATCGGCCGCGATGTCGCGCGCGATGCCGTAAAAGCGGTCGATGTCCTTCGGCGCAAGCAGGCTGCCGACAAGCAGATAGCCTCCGCTATCAAAGCCCGTCGGCCAGTGGCTGTCGACGACGGGGCCGTAGCTGGCGCCCTGTTCCGCACGTAGTCGATCGAACAAGCGGTCGTTGAAGATCGCGGCCAGCACGTCGAGCGCGCGCGCGTCGCGCGGATTTGCGCGGCCGCCGCCCGTCGGCCAAGCGGTCATCGCCGCCGCCTGCCCCCGCTCGCCGCGATGATAGGCGATTTCGGGTTTGGCGGCCGGCTGCGCAAAATCGACGCGCTGCCCCCCCGGCGGCGCGAGCGTCGTGCGCGGCGGAAGGGCGCCCAGCGTTTCGGTCAGGATCTTCCGATAATCGACCGATTCGAGGTCGCCGAAAATCTGTACCTCGATCGGCCCGCTGGCGAGCCGCGGTTCCCAGAAGGCGCGAAAAGCGGCGGGGGTCAGCGCCTCGATCGCCGCCTTGTCGGGCGCCGCCCAGCGCGCGTCATTGCCCGTGAGCCAGCCGCGCAGATGGCGGTCGAGCACCGCATTGGGGGTCGCATCGTTGAGTTCATATCCGGTCAGATAGCCGATCCGCAGCCGCTCGACGGGCGCCGCGTCCCAGCGCGGCAGCGCCAGCTTTGCCGCCATCAGCCGCAACTGGTCGGCAAGGTCGGCGGGGCGGCTCTCGGCCGACAGTTCGAAGGCATCATCGTCGATCGCGAAATTCATCTGGATCTGCCGTCCGTTGGTCAGCTGGTCGATTTCATTCTGCCCCCACGGACCGATTCCGCTGGCGACGAGCGCATAATCGCCGGTCCACAAGAGGTTCGGCGCATCGGCCGCAACGCTGCGGTTGCCGGTCCCGAAACGCAGATTGACACGCACCTTGCCCGGTTCGACCTTGTTGTCCGAAACGAGCGCGGTGACACCGTTCGACAGCTCAATCCGCTCGGCGCGCAGCCCCGGCAGCGGCGCCGTGGCGACGATCGTGCCCGGTTTTCCGAGCGAAGGCAGCTGCTTGAAATCGGCCTCCACCGCCGTGAGCCGCTCGTCGCGCGCGGCGACCGGCGCCTTGAGCGCGGCGAGCACCGCCTCATTTCCGCCCGCCGATGTCGGCGTCGTCAGCACAACGCGCGTCACCGGCGCGGAGAAGATGGCACGGCTGATCTCGAGCATCACCTGCGGCGTCGCCGAAGCGCGGATCGCCTTGAACATATCGACCTGCCCCTGCGGGCTGGTCACGACCTCGTGAATGTCGACGGCGCGCACCATATCGTCGGCGAGCCGCGCCCCCGGCTCGTTGCGGGCATTTTCCAGCTCTTTGAGCAGAAAAGCCTCGATCTCGTTCGCTTCGCGGTCGATGTCCGCCTGCGACGGTGGCTTGCTCACCGCATCGGCAATCACGCCGCGCACATCGGCAAGCGCGGCCTTCCAGTCGGTCAGGGGAACTATCGAGGTCGCCGTCACATCGGCGCTGCGGCTGACATATTGCTGTTCGACGGTCGCGACGAGATAGCTGCCGCCCGCGCGTGCGCGATTTTCGAGCCGACGGTTGACGAGGGCCTGGGCAATGAATTCCAGATACAGCCGCCGGGTATTTTCGATCGTGTCGATCCGCTTTTTCCACGGCCGGACCATGGCAAGCGTCAGCGCGAGCGGCTGGTTCGGCTCGACAATCTCGCGCGCAGCGGGCGCCTTGGGATCGGGCTTGCCGAAATCGGGATCGGTGGGATTGGGCCCGTCAGCCTTCCAGTCGCCATAATATTTGGCGATCAGCCGGGCAAATTCGGCAGGGTCGCCGTCGCCGACGATCACCACCACCGCACGTTCGGGCCGATACCAGCGATCGTGAAAGGCGCCGACCGATGTCGCGGTCGCGTTGCCGAGCGAGGCCGTGGTGCCGATCGGCGACCGATCGCCGAGCAGCTGGCCCGCGAACAGATGCGCGTTGGTTGCGTCGGCGATCCGCTTTTGCGGCCCGTCGGATTCGCGCAGCTCGGCCGTCACGACGCCGCGCTCGGCCGCCACCGCCAGTTCCGATATGCGCGGTTCACGCACCATGCCGGCGAGCAATTTCATGCTTTCGTCGAGGTTCGCGGGGGTCATGCTCGGCAGGTCGAGTTGGTAGACCGTCTGCGTCGGCGTCGTCTGGGCGTTGGAATCGCTGCCGAAGGTCACGCCGAAGCGCTGCCAGATGCGCTTCGCCTCACCGTCGGGAATATGTTCGGACCCGCGGAAGGTCAGATGTTCGAGCAAATGGGCGTAGCCGCGCTCCGCCTCGGTTTCGAACATCGAGCCGACGTCCATCCGTACACGGATCGACACCTGCCCCGGGGGCACGCCATTATTGCGCACCGCATAGCGCACGCCATTGGGGAGGACGCCGAACTGCCACGCGGTATCGCGCGGAATATCGCTGCCGGAATAGAGCCAGTCGCTGTTCTTGCCCTGACTGCGCGCGTCGGCGTGGGCGCTCGGCTGCCCGCCCGCGGCGAGCGGGGTCAGCAGCAGCGCGGCGATGGCACCGACGAACAGGGAACGAGCAGAACGAAGCGGCTGGCGCGCGGAGATAAAGGACATTCGTCCATCTTATCGCCTTCGAACCTTGCTGGCCACTGAACTGTCGGCTTGTCGGCGACGACGCGGGGGATTAGCCAGAGCATATGACCGGCCCGACCGACGATCCGTCCCCTGCCCCGCTCGCCGCGCTGGTCCAGATGACCAGCGGGATCGATCCCGCGGCGAATCTGGCAGTGATCGACCGCGCAATGGCCGAAGCGGCGATGCATGGCGCGGCGATGGCGTTCCTGCCCGAAATGTCGGTGCTGCTTGATCGCGACCGCGCGCGATCGGCCGCGCACATTGCGACCGAAGCGGAGAGCCCGTGGCCGCAGGCGTTACAGGAGATCACGCAACGGCACGGTTTATGGCTGCATTCGGGATCGATGCCGCTGCTCGCCGATGACGGTGAACGGCGCGTCAACCGCAGCCATGTCATCGCCGCCGATGGCAGCATCCGCGCCCGGTACGACAAAATCCACATGTTCGACGTGCAGTTGCCATCGGGTGAAAGCTGGCAGGAATCGGCGGCCTATGCCGGGGGCGATGCGCTCACCGTCGTCGAGACCCCGCTGGGCGCGATGGGCCTCAGCATCTGTTACGACCTGCGCTTTCCCGAACTCTATCGCGCGCTCGTCGACCGCGGCGCAACGCTGATCGCGGTGCCCGCCGCCTTCACCGTCCCGACGGGCGAGGCGCATTGGCACGTCCTGCTGCGCGCGCGCGCGATCGAAACGGGATGTCATATCGTCGCCGCAGCGCAGTGCGGCCAGCATGCCGACGGCCGGGCAACCTATGGGCACAGCCTGGCAGTCGATCCCTGGGGCGCCATCCTGGCAGATGCTGCGCGGACCGATAAATCGAGTGAAAAGGGTTATTCGCTGACGATCGTCCCGATCGAAGCTGCCGCGGTCACAAGGGCGCGCGAGGCGATTCCGCTAAGCCGGTCGCGCGCGATCCGCCGCATCGACCTTTAGCGCGGCGAGCGTCAATCAGCACCACCCCGCGGTCAGTTTGTCCCCGGACCTGATCCGGGGTTGTCGAAGCACCGTCCTACTTGTTGCGGCGTTAGAGTGGCCCCTTCGACTGGCTCTCCGGCGCTCAGGACAGGCTCCGACAAGCACAGCGCCTGCCTCCGCGAAGGCGGGGGGGGGGGGAACGGTTCATATGTAAGGCTTGCCGCTCTGGGGCGGGATCGGGTTGGACTGAGACGCTGCATTTCTATCGCGTCATGCCGACGAAGACCGGGATATCAACCTCTCGCCCTAACGCACCGGCAAGATCCCGGCCTTCGCCGGGATGACGGAGAGATAAGGATGGCGCATCAGTCCAACGGATCGGGGCCGGGCGCATCGTGCATTGAACACGCTGGCCCCGGAGCGCCCTCCCCCATGGGAGCGCCATGTTCCAATGCACAAAGGGCCCCGAGCGATGCCCGGAGCCCTTTGGTATCTGTAGCGATCAGCCGATATTACGGGCTGGTCGGTTCGTCGTCGTCGTTGTCCGACGCGATGATGATGCCGCCGATGACAGCCGCGAGAGCGAGGACCGCGATGATCCAGCTCGTGCTGCCTTCGAGTTCGCTCTGACCGTCGACGGCCGAAGCAGCGCGGGCCGCCGGGGCAGCCGATGCAGCGACAGGCGCCGCGATCATCGAGGTTGCTGCGAGGGAGATCGCAGCTTTCTTAAGCAGGTTCATCTTTTTCTCCGTCCACTGGATACTATTGTCGAATCACACCGCGGTAGTTTCCCCGGTCTGCTTCTGCCCGGCCTTCTTACGCACGGGCTTCAGCAATTGCAATGACGATTTGTCCTACCCCCTGAAATCTTAGTAAATTCTAAATAGAGGATAGATTGTTTTCGGGTCGCTTACCCGCGTCGCACCCGGTCGAACGGCTCGCTGGTCACCGGATAGCCGAGATGCGGGGGGATGCAGAGGTGCGACCGGCCATCGCGTTCTTCGACCCACGGCGTGATGAGTTCGACCGGATATTCGCACGAATGCGCCGAAAAGCCCGAGAAATCGGGTACTTGTGCGAGCCGCTCGAGATTTCGGCGCGTCGGAAAGATCACCGACACCTCGCCGCGGTCGGCCATCGCCAGCGTCGCCGCGGCGCTCGCCCAGAAAATATGGCTATGCTCGGCTTCCTCGACAGTGAGTTCGTGGCTGTGCGGCGGCGCAGCGACGGCGTAGAAGCGCGTGTCGAAGGTCCGCGCCTCTTTGAAATTCGGACACCAGCGCGCGAAAGGAACGAGCGATTCCAATGCGATTCGCTCATCGCGCGCCGCCAAAATGTCCGACATCAGCGTCCCGCCGAGCAGCGCGCGCCGCACGTCGGCAACGTCGCGTTCGGCAAGGCCGGGCCATCCGACCGCCAACCCCGTTTCCTCGAGCGTTTCGCGCAGCGCCGCAACGCGCGCAGCGCCGTCGGCCGGATCGACGTCCGGCGCGTGGCGGCGCGCTACCTCATGATCGTCGGGATCGACGCGGCCGCCCGGAAACACGACCGCACCCGCGGCGAAAGCCATGTTCGCCGATCGCTTGACCATCAATATCTCGTCCGCGCCGCCGCTGCCCGACGGCCGCATGATGACCAGCGTCGCGGCGGGAATGGCGCCGTCGGGCAGGCGCGCATCGGGCACGGAGGGCATGAAGGCATCGCTCATGACTCTGGCGATAACCCCGCTGCCCCGCCTTGTCATCCCGCCATTGCAGGCGCGCGCGACAGGGTGCAAGATGCCGCCCGGTGCCGGACCATCGGGCGGGGAGCAGGCCATTGGGAATCGTCGAGATTTTGGGCGTCGCAGGCAGCCTGAGCCTGCTTGCCGGGTGGCGGCTTTACCTCACCATATTGGCAACCGGCGTCGCGATGCACTTCGGCTGGTTGCCGCTGCCCGAGCATCTGGCCGCGCTGCAGGTGCTCGCAAACCCGTGGGTGCTCGGTGTCGCCGCGGTCGGCACGATCGCCGAATTCCTGGCCGACAAGATCGCCTGGGTCGATTCGGCGTGGGACGCGATCCACAGCGTCATCCGTCCGCTGGGCGGCGCGCTGCTCGCGCTCGCGCTCGTCGATACGTCGGACCCGGCGTTGCAGGTGATCGCCTTCCTGCTCGGCGGCGGCGGCGCGCTGCTCAGCCATGGCGCAAAGGCGACGACACGCGCGGTCGTCAACATCAGCCCCGAACCGGTGAGCAACGCGGTGGTATCGACCGGCGAGGATGTCGCGACGGGCGGCCTGCTCGCGCTCGCGATCGCCTTTCCGCCGCTCGCGATCGTTATCACGGTGCTGCTCGCGGTCGGCGCGGTGATGGTCATCATCGCGCTGCGCCGCCTGCTCCGCAACATCAAGACGACACTCAAGAAAGCGCTGGGCGACGAGACGCCTCGCACCGACCCGCTGCCGCCCGCCTAAAGTCAGGCCGGAAGCAGCGCTTTCAGCGGCGTTTCAGCATCGGCCAGTTGCCCCGCCGTGGCGCGAAGCCCGGCGGTGACGATCATCCGGCCCTGCACATAATCCTTCGTCGCATTGACGCAGTCGATCGCGATGACCTTCCCGGCCTTGAGATAGACGACCGAAAAGCTCCGGTTCGCGGGATCGCCGCGCAGCACCGCCTGATCGTGCCCGGTCGACAGGCCCGCTGTCTGGAGCTTCAGATCATATTGGTTCGACCAGAACCACGGGATCGCCTGATAGGGCACTTCGTCGCCGACGATGCCCTTGGCGACGACATTCGCCTGATCATTGGCGTTCTGGACCGATTCAAGGCGGATTATCGCGCCTTCGGCAAAATCATTGGCGTGCGCGGCGCAGTCGCCGATCGCGTAGATGTCGAGCAGGCTCGTCTTGCAGAAGCGATCGACGAGCACACCGTTCCCGCCCGCCGCGCCCGCGGCGATCAGCGGTTCGACCGCTGGCACGATGCCGATGCCGACGATGACGAGATCGGCGGGGACGACCTCGCCGTCCGCCAGCCGCACCCCGGTGACGTGCGTGTCGCCTTCAATGGCCTCGACGCACACGCCGAGCCGGAGATCGACGCCATGATCGCGATGCTCCTTTTCGAAAAAGCGCGATAGCTCCTCGCCCGCGACGCGCGCGAGCACGCGGTCCAGCGCCTCCAGCAACACGACCTTCTTGCCTGCCTTGCGCAGCACCGCGGTAGCCTCGAGCCCGATATAGCCGCCGCCAATGACAACGATCTGCTCGGCCGTCAGCGACGCCGCTTTCATCGCGTCGGCATCGGCGCGCGTGCGCACGCCCTGCACGCCGGGCAGGTCGCCGCCGGGGATGGGGAGCATCCGCGGGCTGCCGCCGGTTGCCCAGACGAGCTTGCCATATCCGATCGTCTGCCCCTCGTCGGTGGTGACGCTGTGCGCCACGGGATCGACCGACACGACGCGCTGGCTGAGCAGCATCGTCACCTCGCGCTCGTCCCAATATTTGGCGGGGCGGAGCAGGATGCGTTCGAATTCCTTCTCGCCCGCAAAATATTCCTTCGACAGCGGCGGGCGTTCGTAGGGCAGATCGGGTTCGTCGCCGATGATCGCGATAGACCCCGTGAACTTCTGCGTGCGCAGCGCCACCGCCACCTGCGCGCCGCCATGGCCGGCGCCCACGATCACCACGTCGAATTGCATCGCTCGTCTCTCCCGCCATTCGTCAGCGCGGCCGTTGCACACGCGGCCGGGCGGGGCAAGCCGCCCTCGCCTGAGTCCTGCGAAAGAAAAAGTTGAACGCGGCGCAGTCAGCCGGCGAGACGGAGCGGCGGCTCGACCGCCGCGACGTCGGACCGCAGGACCGCAACACTCTCGCCCAGCTTGACGGCGATGACGGCGGCTTGCGCAGCCTCCAGCCCGGCGACGACAATCTCGATGCACATATGCGTCGGCAGGAGGTCCATCGTCATCGTGGCCGGGACAAGCGCGCGCTGCGCAAAAATATTGGCGACGCGCGGCAGCGATTGCGGGTCGGGCATCGCGTCGATCCGGAAGCGGTGCATCAGGCCGCCGCGCGCTGTGCGCCCGCGATCACCTCTTCGGCCATTTCGTCGGCGACGAGCGCAGGCGGGCGCCCCTCGCGCGCCGCGCGTTCGAGCAGCGCGCCGACGCGCGGGCCGATTTCGGCAACGCGCAGCTCGACATCGCGGACATCCTCGCCCAGATATTCGGCCGACACATTGATGATGCCGCCCGCATTGACGACATAATCGGGCGCATAGACGATGCCGCGATCGAGCAGCAGCGCGGCAACGTCGGGACTGGCCAGCTGGTTGTTCGCCGCGCCGCAGACGAGCCTTGCCTTCATTTGGGCCACCGTGTCGCGATCGAGCGCGCCACCGAGCGCGCAGGGCGCGAAAATATCGGCGTCGACCGCGGCGATCTCGGACACGTCGACGACCTCGGCGCCGAGTACGGCTTTCAGCCGGTCGCGGCGCACGGGGCTCACGTCGGCGATCACCAGCCGCGCGCCCGCATCGGCGAGGCGGCGGCACAGATCGGCGCCGACATTGCCCGTGCCCTGCACCGCGACGGTCAGGCCATCAAGGCTTTTGCCCAGCGCGAACTCGGCGGCGACCGCCATCGCGTCGAACACGCCCCTGGCGGTCCACGGCGACGGATCGCCCCCGGCGCGCCCCTCGGCCGAGGGCAGGCCGGCGACGTGGCGCGAGGTCTGCGCGACCTCCTGCATATCCTCCACGTTCGTTCCGACATCTTCGGCGGTGACGTAAAGCCCGCCCAGCTCCTCGACCGCGCGGCCAAAGGCGCGGAACAGCGCGACGCGATCCCATTCACCCTCGGGCCGCCGCAGCACCGCCTTCGCACCGCCCAGTGGCAGCCCGGCGAGCGCATTCTTGTAACTCATCCCCTCGGCCAGCCGCACCGCGTCGGCGAGCGCGTGGCTGGCATCGGGATAGGACCAGAGCCGACAGCCCCCCGCCCCCGGCCCCAGCGCAGTCGAATGAATCGCAATGAACCCGTCGAGCCCGGCTTCGAGATCATAGAGGCGCACGCATTCGAGCGGTGGCGCCAAGCGGGCAAGACGGACGACCATGAACATTCTCCTTGGATGGCGGAGAGCTTATCGCACCGCCGCGCGGGGCGTTCTTGATCGCAATATCGGCTGGCGCCATATTTTTCGGATATTATGTTCGAAAAATATTCGATATGAGAAACAGATGACCGATCTTGATCCCTTTGAGATAAAAATCCTCCGCGAATTGCAGCGCGACGCGAATCAGACGACGGCCGAGATCGCCGAGCGCGTCGGCCTGTCGGTGTCACCCTGCTGGCGCCGCATCGACCGGCTGGAGCGCGAGGGCTTTATCAAGAAACGCGTCGCGATCGTCGATCGCCGCAAGGTCGGCCTCAACGCCCATGTCTTTGCTCAGGTCAAATTGAACGCCCACGGCCGCGCCAACCTCGACGAGTTCAGCGCGGCGATTCAGGGCTTTCCCGAAGTGCTCGACGCCTATGTGCTGATGGGGACGACCGACTTCATGCTGCGCATCGTCGCGCGCGACATCGACGCCTATGAGCGCTTTTTCTTCGACCAGCTGAGCAAACTGCCCGGCGTTCAGGAAATCAACTCGACCGTCGCGCTCTCCGAAATCAAGGCGACGACCGAATTGCCGCTCGGCGCCGAATGACCGCCCGCCCGAAACATGCGCGAGGACGCTTGTCTCCGTGCTGCTGGAATATCTGGCGGTCGGCCGTTGCGCCCGGCGGCATCGCGATGGCACAATAGCATGATGCGATCGGCCGAATTTCAGCTGCTGACATGCCGGGTGCCGGGCACGCAGGCAGTGCGCGCCCGGTCGCGGCGCGCGTTCGCCCGGCACATGCACGACCAGTACGGGATCGGGGTGATCGAAAGCGGCGGCCAATTGTCGCTCAGCGGCCGCGGGCAGGTCGAGGCGGGGCCCGGCGACGTCATCACCGTCAATCCGGGCGAGGTCCATGACGGCAGCCCCATCGGCGATGACGGGCGCAGCTGGCGCATCCTCTACTTCGATCCGGCGGTCGTGAACCGGGCGGCCGAAGACATCTGGGCGGTCGGGTCCGGCGGCTTCGAACTCGACCACCCGGTGCTGCGCGATCCCCATGCGGCGGACCTTGCGCGGCGGCTCTTCGATGCCGCGATTATCGCCCCCGGCGCCATGCGCCACGAAGAATTGTTGCTGACGACGGTCGCGGCGCTCGGCGGGCAGCATCGCCGCGTCGATCGCGGAACGCCGACCCCGGCCGTTGCGATCGCGCGGGCGATGATCGACGACGATCCGGCGGCGCCGGTCACGCTGGCCGACCTTGCGGCCGCGTCGGGTCTCGGACGGTTCCAGCTTCTGCGATCCTTCGCCCGGTCGGTCGGGCTGACGCCGCACGCCTATCTGGTGCAGCGGCGGGTGGAGGCCGCCCGCCGGCTGATCGTCGAGGGCGCGGCGCTCGCCGACGCCGCGGCTGCGACCGGCTTTGCCGACCAGAGCCATATGACGCGCGCCTTCACGCGCCGCTTTGGCCTGACCCCCGGCGCCTATGCCGCCGCGCGGCGCTGACCGACCCGCAATTTCGTTCAAGACCCCGCCCGGCGGTTGCGCCATCCGACCTCCGTTCAATCAGCGGGAGGCAGTATGGAGCATCAGGTTCGCGATTATGTCCACGGCTATGAAACCGGCGAAAGCGCGCGGCTGGAGGATCAGGCGTCGGCGCTGGCGTCGCTCCTCCACGCGGACACCGTCTATCCGCCGGGCAGCCGCATCCTCGAGGTGGGTTGCGGGGTCGGCGCACAGACGGTGCGGCTCGCGCGATCGAGTCCGGGCATCGACCTCACCGCGATCGACATCTCCGAAGCGTCGCTGGCGGCGGCCGAAGCGCGCGCCCGCGCCGCCGGGCTGGACTCGGTCCGGTTCGTCGCAGCCGACATCTTCGACCTGCCGTTCGCGCGTGCCTCGTTCGACCATATTTTCGTCTGCTTCGTCCTTGAGCATCTGGCGCAGCCGCTTGCGGCGCTGCGCCGCCTGCGCCCCCTGTTGCGCGAGGGCGGGACGATCACCGTCGTCGAAGGCGATCACGGAACGGCCTGCCTCCACCCCGAAAGCGACGCCGCGCACGCCTCGATCGGCGCGCTCGTGGCGCTTCAGCGCGCGGCGGGCGGCGACCCGAACATCGGCCGCCGCCTCTATCCGCTGCTGATGGAGGCAGGATTTGCGGCGACCGAAGTCTCGCCGCGAATGGTCCATGCCGACGGCGGGCGGCCGGAACTGTCCGACCTGTTCACGCGCCGGACCTTTGCCGCGATGATTGCCGGGGTCCGCGAGCCTGCGATCGAAGCCGGTCTCGTCGAGGCCGAACGCTTCGACGCGGGCATCCGCGCCTTGCACCGCGCGGCCAAGCCCGACGGCACCTTCTGCTACACGTTCTTCAAAGCGGTCGCGGTCTCATCCGCGACCTGATCGCGCTCCCCCTCATCCCTGTCTCCTGCAAGAAAAGGAAATTCCCATGCTCTGCCGCATTCTGTCCTGTGCCGCCCTGCTCGCTCTCGCCACCCCGGTGGTTGCAGAAACGCGCCCCGCGCCCGATCCCGAAGCCGTGGTCCGCGCCTATACCGACGCTGCCAATGCCGGCGATATCGACCGTTTTCTCAGCCTTTATGATCCCGCTATCCGGAAGTTCCGATTCCCCGGCCAGCTCACGTCGGAGGGGATCGAGCATAACCGGCGCGCCTATGCCAAATCCTTTGCCGCCAACCCCGACCTCCATGTCGAGATCGTCGCCCTGATCCGGCTCGGCGACAAGGTCATGGTGCATGACCGCGTTACCGGGCTGGCGAACGGCGGCACCGCTGACGAACTGACCGTCTATCAGGTCGAAGGCGGCCGGATTACGAACATCCTCTATGTTGAGCGCATCGCCGGCTAGCCGTATTTAGGCCCGGAAACATTATGTTACCTTTTGGAAACATCGGGTTATCATCGCAGGAGCCGGTGCTGTTATGATGCGCGCCGTGCATGGGTCGCACCGCTGCGCGGACGGGGTTTGGGCAATATCTGGAGGCTTTTCGGCTCGTTCGATCCACTTTGCGCCCCGCCGGGTCGTTTCATCGGTCGAACACGCCTTTGGCCCCGGTTCGGCGGTCCTGCACGGGGCCGCATCCCACCCCGTCCGCATCCAGCTCGCGACAAGGTCGATGAGGGGATCGCGGCGTGAAGAAAATTTCATTGGGCCTGACGCTGTTGCTGGCGGCGATCACCAGCGGCTGCGGAGGCGATACACAAGACCCTCCGGCACCGGCCCCCACGCCGACGCCTACACCCGCCCCCACACCTACGCCGACGCCCACGCCGCCCCCGATCGGCGAGCTCAACCTGCCGCGGATCGGCTGGGAGGGCGGACCCGATTATTATACGGCCTTCCCCAAAGCCGCCGCCGCGGGCTGGACCGACCCCGGATTTTTCCCCGTCGGGGCCTGGTATATGCGCGCCAACCAGCAATCGGACATCGACACTTATAAATCGCTCGGCTTCAACACGACTTTCGAGATCGAGAACCCCACCTCGCTGCCGCTCTTCCGAGCGAACGGCATCCACGCGATCCACGGCCATCATGACAGTCCGAATGTGTCGTCGGAGACCGTCGGCTGGCTCCTTCCCGACGAGGCCGACATGTGGGGCGGCCCCGGCGACGCGACCTGGACGGGCAATTATCCGGGGCAGGGCCCGATCTGCTCGCCGGAAAATGCGTCATGCGGCTATACGATCATGCAGAGCGCGCTCAACAACCTGCCGGCCTTCGACGGCCGGCTGATATTCTCCAACTTCGGCAAGGGCGTGATGTTCTGGCAAAGCGACGCGCAGGCGCGGCGCTTCGTCGACGATTATACCAGCGTCTTTTCGGCCGACATATATTGGTACACCGACAACGACGTGTGCCTGCACGCGCAGGGGCCCGTCCGCATTCCGGGGACCGGCCCGATCAGCGAATATACCGGCCTTCGCAATCTGACCGAGGCGGAATGCCGCCGCGCGTCCAACTATGGCGTCACGATGCAGCGAATGCGCGACCTCGACGCCTTCAATGTCGGGCGCCAGCCCATCTACGCCTTCGTGGAGATCGGCCATCCCTTCAACGGGCAGGGGCGAACGATCACCCCCGACCAGATGGCGGGCGCGGTCATGAGTTCCCTGATCAACGAGGCGCGCGGGATCATCTATTTCAAGCATAATTTCGGCGGCGCGTGCGTGACCAACGATGCGATCATCGACGGCTGTTCGCCCGCGACCAACACGCGGCTGGCCGAAATCAACGGACGAATCAAAACGCTCGCGCCGGTGCTCAACACCCAATCCTATGAATGGCAGTTCAACGCCGGGCTGGACACGATGCTGAAGGTTCACAGCGGCGCCGTCTATGTCTTCGCGATGATCGGCCCCGCACCCGCGCCGCTCACCACCCAGCCAATCTCCTTCACGCTGCCGCCGGAGATCGCGCACTATCGAAATGTCGAAGTGATGTTCGAAAACCGAACCCTGACCGCGGCAAACGGCCGGTTCGACGACGCGTTCGCCCAGGAGTGGACCTATCATGTGTACCGGATCACGCCCTAGCCGACCGTGATCGCCACAGCATCATCGAACGCGCCGTTCGGCGTTGCACCTGGCAACATGAGCGGGAATTTTCGGGGAAATGGTGCCGCTTACAGGACTCGAACCTGTGACCCCATCATTACGAATGATGTGCTCTACCAACTGAGCTAAAGCGGCAACGAG
>JASBSJ010000057.1 GCA_030148985.1 Sphingopyxis sp. | reverse complement strand
TAAGCTCGTTCATCGTTCGACTCCTCAGTTGAAGGAGTCGAAAGGGTCTGCCTCTGGCCGCGGACGTTCAATCAGGAGCGGCGCTCGAAGGACTGCTTTACATCAAGGCTAGCGCCAATCCGCGGAGCGGTTCGTGCAACGGCCAATGCAAGCCAGCTCATTTCAAGCGCGTTGCAACGCTGGAATCCTCAACCGCTAATTCTCTTCCATGACAGTTTTGATGCGGAGGCATTGCGTTTGTCGCAACGCCGCTCTCCGGTTGAGCAATAACACGCCGTGCGCCGCTTCGCCTAAATGACCGCTAAGATTCAGGAGGGCGGCACCTATGAAGTATTATTTTCCGTTGGCAGGGTTCGCGGCGCTGGTCAGCGGGACGGCGCAGGCGCAATCCGAAACCGGTCCGGCGCCGGAGAGCGAGATCATCGTAACCGGCACGCGATCCTCCGGTCGAGCGGCGCTCGAATCATCGGCCCCGGTCGATGTCGTCAGCGGCGAAACGATTGCCGGCACCGGCTTTCCAGATCTAGGTCGAGCACTCAACTTTCTGCAGCCATCGATCAACTTCGCTCGCGCGGCAACCACAGCCACTGCTGCGAATACAAAGCCGGTAACGCTGAGGGGCTTGGCGCCCGACCAGACGCTGGTGCTCATCAATGGAAAGCGCCGCCACGCCAATGCGGTGCTCAACGTCAATAACAGCATTGGTCGCGGTTCGGCGGCTGTCGACCTCGACACGATTCCCGAAAGCGCGATCGAGCGCATCGAAATCCTCCGCGATGGCGCCGCAGCCCAATATGGGTCCGATGCGATCGCGGGCGTCGTCAACATCATCCTGAAATCGAACGCCCGAGGCGCAAATGGCGAGCTGTTCGGCAGCATCACCGAGGAGGGCGATGGTGAAACCGGGCTGGCGAGCGCCAGTGCAGGCTTTGCGGTCGGCGATTCGGGCCATTTCACGGTCAGCGTTTCGGCGCGCGCGCAAAAGCCGACCAATCGCGCCTTCGTTGACCAGCGGTTCAATCGCGTGACGTACCGGATCGGCGACCCCAAGGCTTCGGTCGCAAGCCTCGCGATCGATACGGCAGTGCCGCTTGGCGGCGTCGCGGAACTTTACGGCTTTGGAACGCTCACGCGAAAAGTATCGAACAATGGCGCCGGGTTTCGGGTGCCGGGCTTCTCCCTTCGTCATCCCGACGGCTTCCTCCCCATCATCGAACCGCGCATCTTGGACATTGGCGCCACCGTCGGCCTTCGCGCCGAACTGGGCGCGCTCAAGGCCGATCTCAGCCAGAGCTACGGATCCAACAAGGCCGATTTTCGGGTTTTCGATACCGCCAATGTCTCGCTGGGTCTCGCCAGTCCGACGGCATTCGACTCGGGCGGTGTGACCTATCGCCAATATGTCACCGACTTCACTCTGTCGCTTCCCCTCGACACCGTTCTCGCGGGCGGCAATATCGCCGCGGGCGGCCAATACCGGCACGAAAGTTACAAGATCCGCAGCGGCGAACCCGATGCCTATTTCGGCGCCGGAGCCGATGGTTTTGCCGGTTTCAATCCGCGCAATCCCACCGATGAAGGGCGCAATGCCTGGGCTGCCTTTCTGGACCTTGAACTGCGTCCGGTGCGTCCACTGCTGCTTGGCGGCGCGGTGCGCTACGACCATTATGGCGATTTTGGCGGCAAGACGACCTGGCGTGCAACCTCGCGCCTCGAACTGATGGAGGGCGCGGCGATCCGGGCCACCTATGGCACCGGCTTTCGCGCGCCGTCGCTACAGCAGCAATTTTTCAGCGCGGTGCAGGGCGCGCTCAGCGCCGGCCGACTCGTCACCGTGGGGACGTTGCCGGTCGGCGATCCGGTGGCGCGCGCGCTCGGTGCAAGCGACCTCAGGCCCGAACGGTCGCGCAATTTTACGGCGGGGCTGGTCGTCGGCCCGATCGATGGATTTTCCTTTACCGCCGATTATTTTCACATCCGGATCAAGGATCGGATCGCGCTCAGCGAGCAATTGGGCGGGGCGGCGGTCGTCGACATTTTGACCGCCGCCGGCATCACCAATTTCCAGCAGGTGCGTTTTTTTACCAACGCGATCGACACGACGACGCGCGGGGTCGAGGTGACGGCGCGCTGGCAGGGCGATATCGCACCCGACACGCGCCTGTCGCTGACGGCCGGCTACGGCTGGTTCAAGAGCCGGCTCGACACGCTGCGTCCCAATCCGGTGCTGCCCGCGCTACCGCTGCTCAATCTGAAATCGATTCTGTTCGTGACCGAAGCCCAGCCGAAATCGAAATTCACGCTTCAGGCCAGTATCGAGCACGGCGCGTTCGATGCCGGGCTGAATGTCGCGGCCTTCGGCACCTATACGTCGCAGCCGATCGCCGCGGTGCAGACCTTTGGCGGCAAGGAAACGGTCGATCTGTCGCTGGGATACCGGATACTGCCGGGCGTCCGGTTCGGGCTGGGAGTGCAAAATCTGTTCGACGCCAAACCCGATACGATCGACGATCAGCAACGCTTCATCGCGGCGACGGGAGGTAGTTTTCCGACCGGCGAGGAAACGCCGATCGGCCTCAACGGGCGCACCTGGTACGCGCGCCTGTCGGCGCGCTTTTGATGCTCGGGCGGCGCGAACTGTTTGCGGGTGCGATCGCCCTGGCCGCCGAGCGATTTCTCGCAGCGTCCGGCAACCGGTCGAGCTTTGCCGCGCCGCGCCTTGCGACCGATCCGTTTGCGCTCGGCGTGGCTTCGGGCGAGCCGGTTACCGATGGCTTCGTCCTCTGGACACGCGCGGTCGGCCTCGATCGGGACGTTCGCCTTGGCTATGAAATCGCGCATGACGAGGGGTTTCGCGCGATCGCGCGGACCGGGACGGTCACCGCTGCCGCAGCGCGCGGCGGCGCCGCGCATCTCGAGGTGCGCGGGCTTCCGGCGGGGCGGCCGTGGTTCTACCGTTTTCATCTGGGCGGCGCGGTAAGCCGCGTCGGCCGGACGGCGACCTTGCCGGCAAACCCGACCCGGCTGCGGCTCGCGCTCACCTCGTGCCAGCATTGGGAGCATGGCTGGTTCAGCGCCTATCGCGACATGATCGGCGAAGGGGTTGAGGCGGTGCTCCAGGTCGGTGATTACATCTACGAAAAATCCTTCGGCAACGGCCCGGATGTCCGGTCGTTCGGATCGCCCGATCCGGTGACGCTGGACGACTATCGCGCACGCCACGCGCTGTATCGCAGCGACGCCGACCTGTCCGCCGCGCACGCCGCCATGCCCTTCATCGTCGCGTTCGACGACCATGAAGTCGAAAACGACTATGCCGGCGATCAAGGCGGCGTCACCGCCGACCGTGCGGCGTTTCTTCGTCGCCGCGCCGCGGCGTGGCAGGCCTATTTCGAACATATGCCGCTGCGTCCCTCGGCGCTGAGAGCGGGCGGCGGCTTGCAGCTCTATCGCCGCTTTCACTGGGGCCGCCTTGCGACCGTCCATATGCTCGACACGCGGCAATATCGCTCGCCCCAGCCCTGCCCGTCGGGCAAGCGCGGCGGGCAGATCGTGTTGGATTGCGATGCCGTGCGCGATCCCGCCGCGACGGTTCTGGGCAAGCGGCAGGAAGCCTGGCTCGATCGCGGACTGGCGCGGGAAAAAAGCATCTGGAGCCTCGTCACGCAGCAGACGATCTTTTCGCGCCTCGCACTGCCGCAGGCGCCCGACGCGCGCTATTCGGACATCTGGGACGGTTATGAGGCCGCGCGGCAGCGTGCGACCGCCAGCCTGTCGCGGCCCGCGGTGCGCAACGCCGTGCTGCTCGGCGGCGACGTCCACTCCTTCTGGCTCAACAATATCCGCGCCGATTTCGGCGACCCGGCGTCGAAGGTGATCGCGAGCGAGGTGGTGACGAGTTGCCTTGCCTCGCGCAACGGCCCTGCGGCGCTGTTCGATACGGCGCGCGCGCTCAACCCGCATGTCCGCTTTCTCGACAATGCGCATGCCGGCTATGTGCTGCTCGACATTGTCCCGGATCGTATCGACATCGACTTGCGCGCGGTCGCATCGCTCGCCGATCCCGCCGCACGATGCTTTTCGCTCGCCAGGCGCACGATCGCCGACCGCCGCCCCGGCTTCGATTGATCGCACCCGGCTTTCGCGATTGCAATTCGCGCAATCGTCGTTCGACTCTGGCCGTTTGATCGCGCAGCCCATTACGCCGAACCTGTCCCCACAACGGCATCGTGCCCGTCGCGACGATGGCCGATGGCAGGGGATGGACTTTGGACGGCGCCGAAATCATTACGCTCGCGGTCGATCGGTCGGGGACGCTGCCGGGACAATTGCAGCGCGTCACCGATGAGCGGCTTTCACTGCGCGACGGGCAGGTTCGCCTGCGTATTGACCGGTTCAGCCTCAGCGCCAATAATCTCACCTATGCCCTGCTCGGCGAACGGATGGGATATTGGGCGCTGTTCCCGGTGGGCGAGCCGTGGGGCATCGTTCCGGTATGGGGTTTCGCGACCGTCACGGAGAGCGCGGATGACCGGATCGCGCCTGACGAACGCCTCTATGGCCTGTGGCCGATGGCGAGCGAGGCGGTGCTCGAACCGGGACGGGTCAATGCGCGGCTGATCGTCGAAAACTCGCCGCATCGTCGCGCACTGCCACCCGCATACAACAGCTATTTCCGGCTTGCGTCCGACCCGATCCACGTGCCGGGCAGCGAAGACCGGCAGGCGGTCCTCCGCCCGCTCTTCATCACCTCCTTCCTGCTCGACCGGGGCGTTGCCGCGGCCGCGGAGAGCGACACCGTCATCGTCACCAGCGCGTCGAGCAAGACCGCTCTGGGGCTCGGCTGGCTGCTGCAGAACCGTCCGGGCAAGCGAAGCATCGGCGTCACGTCGCCGCGCAATCGGGACGCGGTCGCGGCGCTCGAGCTGTTCGACGCGGTCACGACCTATGACGATCTGCCGCGGTCGGACGGGGCGATGATTATCGATTTCTCGGGCGATCGCGACATGCTGGGCCGACTGCGCGGAAACGGCACCGGCTCGCAGCTTTGCCGGGTCGGCATGACGCATTGGCGCGACGGGAGCGAGGACCTGACCCCGAGCGGCGCCCATGACCAATTTTTCTTCGCACCCGATGCGATCGTCAAGACGGTGGCCGAACTGGGACCCGCCGGATTCGATGCCGCACTTGCCGATGCAACGCGCGCCTTCATCGCGGCATCGCGTCCGTGGCTCGGCATCGAAACGGTCCGTGGCAGCGAAGCGATTGGGGAAGCCTGGGCGCGGCTGCGGTTCGGCTCGGGCGACCCAACCTCGGCGATTGTCGCAAGTTTCTGAAAAAAGTGGGAGGATGTATGAAACAGATATTTTTCGGCGGGCTGTCGCTCGCCACCATGATCGGCGCGGTGCCGGCGCTGGCCCAAACCGCCGCGCCACCTCAGGACGGAGACGACGGACGCGGCGACATCATCGTCACTGCGACTAAACGGTCGGAGAATCTTCAGGATGTGCCGGTCGCGGTGTCGGCCTTTTCGTCCGAACAGCTCCAGAAGTCGGGGATCAACGACACACGCGAGCTGATGGGGCTCGCCCCCAGCCTCAACCTGACGAGCACGACGTCGGACTCGGCGGGCGTGGTCATCCGTCTGCGCGGGGTGGGTAGCGAGGCGATCAACCCTGGCCTTGAATCGTCGGTCGCGACCTTTGTCGATGGGGTCTATCGCAGCCGATCGAATCTCAGCCTGACCGACATACCGGGGATCGAACGGATCGAGGTGCTGCGCGGGCCGCAGGGAACTTTGTTCGGGAAGAACACGTCGGCGGGCCTGATCAACGTCATCACCTTTGCGCCGAAATTCGAGCCGAGTCTCGACGCGGCGCTCTCCTATGGAAATTACGACATGGTCCGGATGAACGCCGGCGGCGGCGGCGCACTGGTCGATGGAATTGCGGCGTTCCGGCTCGATGCGGCCTATCAGCGGCGCGACGGCATCCTCCGCGATTTCGACAGTGACGGGCGCTACCGCAACCGCAACCGTTTCACGCTCCGTGGGCAATTGCTGCTGACACCGGCCGACAACGTCGATGTCCGCCTGATCGCCGATTATGGCCGCCGCCGCGAAACCGGGCCCGACACCTATTCGCCGACGGTGAACGACCCGCTCTATGTCGCGATCTTTCAGGCTATGGGTTTCCCGAGCCATATCGGCCGCAAAGACCTGACGATCACGACGAGCGAAGATCGGGCGTCGTTCGAAAAGACCGAGCAATGGGGTCTGTCGGGCGAGGTGAATTGGGATCTCGGCGGCGCCCGCCTGACCGCGATCACCGGTTATCGTCACTGGCACAATGACCAGGCGCGCGAGGTCGATTATGCCGAGGCCGATCTTGTCTATATTCCGTTCAAGGCGGCGCAACAGGCGTTCGAGACCTTCACCCAGGAACTGCGCCTCGACGGCTCGGCCGGAGCGCTCGACTGGATGGTCGGTGGTTTCTACAGCCATGAAAAGGCCTTCGGCCGCTATGGCTACCGGATCGGCCGCGATCTCGAACCCTTTCTCGATCGGCTCTTCGCGCCAGCGACGGGGCAGGCGAACCCCATTTCCTTTTACACCGGCCTGCCCGTGGGGGCGAGCTATCCCGAAGGGTCGGGGGTGGGGCGCGACGATTTCGATCAGACGTCGCGCAGCATTTCGGTCTTCACCCACAATGTCTGGCATGTGACCGACCGCCTCGACCTGATCGGCGGGATTCGCTTCACGCGCGAGGCCAAGCGCGTCGATGTCGACATTGTCGGCACGGACAACCCCGGATGTCAGGCGCTGATCGCGGCGGGGCTTTCGGCGCCCGGCGCGACGCCGATCTCGGGCATTCAGTGCCTGCAATTGTTCGACGCGCGCTACGACGGGTCTTTCACCTCGCGCAAGGTCGAGAAGGAATGGTCGGGCATCGCGACGATCAGCTATGATTTCAGCGATGCGCTGCACGGCTATGCGACCTATAGCCGCGGGTACAAGGCGGGCGGCTTTGTGCTCGATCGCGCGGGCTTCCGGCCGATCACGCTCAAGGCGCCCGACGCCGACGACCTGGCGTTCAATCCGGAGTTTGCGATCAACTATGAAGGCGGGCTGAAATATCGCTCGCCGGGCGGCGCGCTCACGGTGAACGGTGCCCTCTTCTACACGCGGTTCACCGATTATCAGCTCAGCTACAATACTGGCGCCGCACTCATCACGACCAATATCCCGCGCGTGACGACCAAGGGTTTCGAGCTCGAACTGGCCGCGCATCCGGCGCGCGGATGGCAGGTCGGCGGCGGCGTGACCTATGCCCGCGCGCGCTATGGCGCGATTCCGGCCGGCCCGCCCGCCAATGTCGTGGCGATCGCGGGCAAACAGCTTGCGAATGCGCCCGACTGGGTCGTCACCGGTTCGGTCGGCTGGGACGACCGCATTTCGAGCGACCGGCTGCGCGCCTTCGTCCAGCTCGACGGGCGCTATCAGTCGGCGGTGCTGACCGAACGGTTGCTGCGGCCGACCTCGGGGCAAAAGGGCTATGCGCTGTTCAACGCGCGGCTCGGCCTCGGCGACGCCGACGAACGCTGGACGGCCGAACTATGGGCACGCAATCTGACGAATCAGCGCTACATCGCTTCGTCGATCCCCGCGACCTTCCAGGGCGGTACGCTCGTCGGCGCGCAGGGCGAGCCGCGGACCTACGGGCTGACGCTGCGCACCAAATTGCGATAGGGCGACAAAAGGGCCGGTGCCTATATGGGACCGGCCCTTCTCCGTGCGCGATCGCCGCCCTCCGTCAGGCGGGAGACGCACCGTCGGTCGAAACGACACGGAACAGGGCGGATGCGTTTCCTATCCTCTTGCCGTCGGCGTGTGCCTCGGCTGATGCAAAGGCGATGGTCCGCCCCGGCTGGGTCGCCGTCGCCGAGATCTCGAGCCATTGGCCCACGCGCACGGCACCGAGGAAGTCGACTGCCAGATGGATGGTAACAAGCGACGCGCCCTCGCCGAGCGCCAGCGCGCAGGCGATCCCCATGGCGTTGTCGCAGAGCGACGACAGCACGCCGCCGTGCAGCATCGCGCGCGCGTTGCAATGCGCCTCCGCCACACGCAGGCCGAAGACAAAGCACTCGGCATCGCGCTTTGAGAACAGCGGCTCCCAGGCGTCGGTGACGGGACTACGCCGGAAATGCGGTTCGAACCCCGCCGGTGGTTCGATGCCGCCGCTCACCAGTCGAACCGCAACGTCGCGCCATAGGTACGCGGCGGATTATAGGCCACCGAATAGGCGCCGAAGAGCGCAAAGCTTTGCACGGCAAAGCTTTCGCGTGTGATGTTGCGCGCCCACAGCGCCAGATCCCATCCGCGATCGGCGATCAGGCTGATGCGCGCATTCACCAGCGTGTGCGGCTTTTCGCGGAGATAAGGTGTGTTTTCAGCGTTCAGGAAGAAGGCGCCGCTATATTTCCCGTCGAGCTGGATCGCCATGTCCCAGCCGTCGCCGATCGCGAACTGATAGCGCGCGAGCAGATTGGTCGAAAATTTCGCGGCGAGCGGCAGGTCGTTGCCGTCGAAAACCGGCTGTGCCGGATCGTCGATCCGCGTGTCGACCCATGCGACGCCGGCGCGCAGGTCGAAACCGCGGAAGGGGCGGAGCGTGGCATCGATCTCCAGCCCGTTGACGCGGGCCTTCGCCAGGTTGCGGAGCTGGTTGAACGGCAAACCCGTGACCGTATCGACCTGCGCCACGCGGACCTGCGGCTGCCGAAAATCATAATGATAGGCCGACGCATTGAGGAAGAGGCGGCGGTCCCATAGCGTCGATTTGACGCCGACTTCATAGGCCGTCAGCTTCTCCTCGTCGAACGGTTGAAGCTGTTGCCGCGTAAAGGCGAAATCGCCGTCGAAGCCGCCGCTTTTGAAGCCGCGGCTGATGCTGCCAAAGATCAGGACGTCGTCTGATGGCTTGTAATTGAGTCCGATCTTGCCCGAGAAGCTCTCGAAGGTCGCGTCGTCATCGACCAACGCCGCATCGGCGGGGATGGCGCCGAAGTTGACGATCGCACGCCCCGGTGTTCCACCGTCGTTGTAGATCCATTCGGACCGGCTGCGAAAATCCTTATCCTCATAGGAATAGCGCAAACCCGCGATGAGGGTCAGTCGTTCGGTCGCCTTATACTCGGCATGGGCGTAGGCGGCGGCGCTCCACGTATCTTGCGCGAAGTTCAGTTCGAGCTGGTCGGCGACGCGCCCGGCGAGCGTGGGGTCGGCAAAATTGGTGAGTCCCAGCAGCGGCGACAGCGTGCCGAAAAAGCGCAGGTCGATCATTTCGCGCGCGCCATAGAGACCCGCGATCCAATAGAGCCGGTTTTCGCCGCTCGACGCCAGCCGCAGCTCCTGCGCATATTGCTCCAGCCGCGTATCGCGCAGCTGGTTGAGCTCATGATGCGGCGCGCCGTCGGTATCGGTGAAGGCTTGTTTTCGAGCCCAGTCATACGATGTGATCGAGGTCAGTGTCGCCGCACCGAGATCGAACTCGCTGCGCAGCGAAGCGCCATAATTGCGCTCGCGATTGCGGCCGATGAAATCGACCCGTACGCGGTAAGGATCGCCGTCGCGATCGGAATAGCCAAAGGCGTCGCCGCAAAAGCGCGGATCGCTTGTGCCTTCGAGCGGCGTCGCGGCGCACGGCTCGGCGGCGCCGGGGATCGAGGTGAAACCGATCGAACTCAGTGGCTGGACGTCGCCGCTGGTTTCGCCGCCGTGAAGATTGAGAAGCAGGCCTATGCCATCATCGTCGTCATATTCGAGCAGGCCGCGCGCCGCCCAGCTTTCCTGTTCGCCGGGGCGTCGTTTGGGGTCAAAGAACAAGGGGCTCAGTGGCAGCGCGGTGTCGGCCGACGTCCAGTCGTTGCGATAATATCCGCGCGATTGCTTGGCATAGCGCCCCGCGAGCCGCGCGCTGAGCGTCGGGGAAAGCGGGCCGCCGACCGCAGCGTCGAGCGTCACCGTCCGATAATTGCCATAGGAAAGCTCGGCATAGCCCTCGACCGCATCGCCCGGTCGCCGCGTCGAATAACTGACGGCACCGCCGGTCGTGTTCCGCCCGAACAAGGTGCCCTGCGGCCCCTTCAATATCTCGACTCGATCGGTGTCGAAAATCTGGAAACCGGTCAGGATGTTCGAGCCGAGATAGACTTCGTCGAGATAGACCGCCGCGGCCGGGGCGACATTGGGCGCAAAATCCTGGACGCCGACCCCGCGGATGACAAAGGTCGGCTGGCGGCCGAGATAGCTGTAGACCTGCACGCCCGACACCGATTCGGCGATCTGTTGCGCCGACGTCACGCCGAGATCCTTGAGCTGGTCGCCGGTGAAAGCCGCGATCGACACTCCGACATCCTGAAGACTCTGGTCGCGTTTCTGCGCCGTTACGACAATCTCGTCCAATTGGGCGCTATCGGTTGCGGGCGCCTCTTGCGCGATCGCGTCCATCGGCACCATCATCAGGATTACGCCGGTCCCGGCAAGCCACTCCCTTGTCATTGCTGCTCTCCCTACATGGGCGGACTCGTAAAGTTTTGCCCCGAAAGAGGATGACGCGCGCGCGCGCGCAGCGCCATTGACGGGTCTGCGACCGCCATTGCGCTGCGCACAATGCCCGATCGCAGAGGCTGCAAAGGCCATTGCGCACTCGGCAACAGGATCGACGCCGAAGAGCGATATAGTGCGTCCACCCGCCGGTGCTTGCGAGCGGGGCAGGGCGTCTGCCGGGAGGGATTTGGCATGATAACCACCGAACAACTGGCCCCGGTTTGCAATGCGTCGTCAGTCGGCGACCTGCTGTTCGACGCGGCGGGGCAATATGCGGATCGCGCGCTGATCGAGTTTCGCGGTCGCGCGATCAGCTTTGCCGAGATGGCGGCGGCGGCGGAGAATATCGCGGCGGCGCTGGCCGACCGCGGTGTCGCGAAGGGCGACATTGTTGCGCTCTACTTCCCGAACACGCCCCATTACCCGGCGGTTTTCTTCGCCGCGATGCGGCTCGGCGCCACCATCGTGAATCTCACACCGCTTGATGCGCCGCGCGAATTGCGCTTCAAGCTGGCGGACACCGGCGCGCGCGTCTTGGCGACGCTCGATCAACCGTCCTTCGGTGCGCATGGCCGGGCGTTGCTTGACGAAGGATTGATCGACCTGTTGCTGCTCGGCAGCGACGAATTCTGGATAGGCGGCGATCCATCGATTGCCGGAAGCGGCCAGACGATGTCGCTCGATACGGCGATTGCCACGAATGCCCGCTGTCCTGCGGTGGCGCGTGCGTCGGACGACCTGGCGCTTATCCAATACACCGGCGGAACGACCGGAACGCCAAAGGGTGCGATGATTTCGCACGGCAATCTGCTGAGCGCCGTTGCGATGTTCGACGCCGCGATTGCCGCCGGGTCGGCGTGGCGGCCCGGCACCGCGCGCCATATCGGCGTGTTGCCGCTTTTTCATATCTATGCGCTGGCCGGGGTCCTGCTCCGTGCGGTCGCCAGTGGCGAGACGATCATGCTGCGCGACCGGTTCGATGCGGAACAGGTGCTCGACGACATAGGCCGCGGCGGCGCGACCTTTTTCTTTGGCGTCCCGACCATGTTCATCGCGCTCCTCGAGCATCCGGATATCGAAAGCTTCGACCTCTCTTCACTCACCCTTTGCGTGTCGGGCGGTGCGCCCCTGCCGGGCGAGGTTGCGAACCGCATGGCAGCGCTGGTCGGGTCGCAGCCGGTCGTGGGCTGGGGCATGACCGAAACCTGCGGCGCGGGGACGCTGGGGCGCGTCGGCGACCGAAGCCCGGCGGGGGCGATCGGCTATCCGCTGCCGGGTGCGTCGATCGTTATCTTGGGGCCGGAGGATGAACGAAATCCGGTCGCGCCGGGCACGGTGGGGGAAATCGCCATTGCCGGCCCCCATATTTTCGGCGGGTATTGGAACCGACCGGACGAGAGCGCGTCGGCTTTTACAGGAGACTATCTGCGGACGGGCGACATGGGCTTCGCCGATGCGGACGGCCAGATCCACCTCGTCGACCGGATGAAGGATCTCATCATTTCGTCGGGCTTCAACGTCTATCCGCGCGTGGTCGAGGATGCAATTTACGAGCATCCTGCGGTCGCCGAAGCGATCGTGTTCGGGGCGCCCGACTCCTATCGCGGTGAAATTGCCGTCGCGGCGGTCAAGTTGCGGCCGGGGGTAACGCTGACGCTCGGCGAGCTGCGCGCTTTTCTTTCCGACAAGCTCGGCCGCCACGAATTGCCCGCGCGGCTTGAACTGCACGATGCGCTGCCGCGAACGGCGGCGGGAAAATTGTCGCGCAAGGAGCTGCGCGACGCCTTTGCGCAAAAGGCTGGCGACCATGAATGACGTCCGGCTTATCGCATCCGGTCTCGGTTTTCCCGAAGGGCCTGTCGCCTTGCTCGACGGTGATCTGCTGCTGGTCGAAATCCGCGGCCAGTGCCTCACGCGCATTGACGCGGCCGGCGGACGGAATCGGGTCGCGGCGCTGGGGGGAGGTCCCAACGGTGCGGCCATAGGCCCCGACGGCGCAGTATACGTCTGCAACAATGGCGGGTTCGAATTCGGCGACGTCGAACTCCATGCCATCAATGTCCCGGTCGGCCCCGCAAGCGATTATGCGGGCGGTTCGATCCAACGCGTCGACCTTGCGACCGGCGAGGTCCGCACCCTTTATCGCGAGGCCGATGGCGTCCCGCTACGCGGGCCCAACGATCTGGTCTTCGATCGGTACGGCGGTTTCTGGTTCACCGACCATGGCAAGAGCTTTCACCGCGAGCGCGACCGCGTCGGCGTTTTCTATGCGACCGCCGATGGTTGCCACATCGGCGAAGTCATCTTTCCGCTCGAGAATCCGAACGGCATCGGCCTCTCGCCCGATGGACGCACGCTCTATGTCGCCGAAACCTATACCTGCCAGCTCTGGGCGTTCGAGGTCGCCGGGCCCGGCGAGATCTCGCCGCACCCCAATTTATTCGGCCATGGCGGGCGCTTCCTCTATCGCCCGGCGGGTTTTCGCTATTTCGACAGCCTGGCGGTCGAGCAATGCGGCAATATCTGCGTCGCGACGATCGGCGAGCCGGGCATTTCGGTGATTTCGCCGACGGGCGATCTTGTCGACTTCGTGCCCACGCCCGACGTGTTCACGACGAATATCTGCTTCGGCGGCGCCGACATGCGAACGGCTTATATCACGCTTTCGGGTAGCGGGCGCGTGGTCGCGATGCGCTGGCCGCGCGCCGGCCTGCGGCTGAACCACGCTGCGGCATAAGTCGCGTCATCCGAAACGCGCCAGGCCTTCGCCGATCCATTTGCGGAACTTGATGGCGTCGGGGCGGCGCTGCACCGCCTCGTCGGCCGACACCAGATAATAGTCGATGCCCAGTGACGCCTCATGGGCGCCGAGTCGCACCAATCGACCCTGTTCGAGCAGCCGGTGCGCCAGGATCGGCGCGACGATTGCGACGCCCAGCCCGGCTGCCGCGGCCTCGAACATCAGAAATTGAGCTTCGAAATAGATCGGCGGTGCAAGCGGCGGGCCGTCATATTTCAGGTTGCGCAGCCAGCGTTCCCACAATCCTTCGGGGCGATAGACGGCGAGCCGGTCGACATTGGCCAGTTCGCCCAGATTGGTCGGCGGCGCAGCGCCCGAAGCGAGCAGCGGCGCCGAGACCATGACTCCGTTGATCGGCGCAACGCGGATCGCCGGCATCGACCCGATATTCCCCGGCCCGACATAGATGGCGACATCGGCGTGGCCGCGGCGCAGATCGTCGATGTCGCGGCCGATGCGCAGCTCAACCTTCACATCGGGATGCTTTCGCTGAAAGTCGGGCAAATTTGGGATCAGCCAGCCGATCGCAAAGGACTGCGGCACGACGACGCGCAGCGCCATGCCGCCGCGCTCGGCCTGCAGGTCTACGGTTGCGCGGCGGATGGAATCTATCGCCGGCTCGACCATCCGCAGATAGCGCTCGCCCGTCTTCGACAGCGTAACCGATCCCTTGTCACGAACGAACAGTGCTACGCCGACAAAGGCTTCGAGCGCCTGGATGCGCCGCGAAAAGGCGGAGGGACTGAGCGCAAGCCGGTCGGCCGCGTCGCGAAAGCTGGCCGAGCGCGTCGCAAGGATGAAGGCTTCGATCGCCTCGAGCGGAGGAGCCTGACGTCGGATGGTTCTGCTCAAGCCTCCCTACCTTCCTTCTACACCAGCGGGATCGCCGCGTGAAGCCAGTGCCTCAGCAGCCGAGCGCCCATTTCTCGATCCGCTCATAATCGCGTCCTTGCGCGATCATGACATCGCCTTCGCCGGCGGTGGCGGCAGGGTCGGCGGCGGCGTGCCGCGCCAGTTCAAGACGCGCGAGCTGGTTCGAATGCACCTCGTCCGGCCCGTCGGCGACCTGCGTCGTGCGCGCATAGACATAGGCCATGGTCAGCACGGTGTCGGCAAAGCCGCCGCCGCCAAACGCCTGGATCGCCATGTCGACGATTTCCGCGGCCATGCGCGGAACAATGATCTTGATCATCGCGATTTCGGCGCGCGCCGCCTTGTTGCCCGCAACGTCCATCATCCACGCCGCTTTCAGCGTCATCAGACGCGCCTGTTCGATACGGCAGCGCGCTTCGGCGATGCGGAAGCGCCACAGCGACTGGTCGGCGATAACCTCGCCGAACGTCGTGCGTTCCGACAGGCGGCGGCACAGGCGTTCCAGCGCGCGGTCGGCGACGCCGATCAGGCGCATGCAATGGTGGATGCGTCCCGGCCCCAGGCGGCCCTGGGCAATCTCGAACCCGCGGCCTTCGCCGAGCAGCATGTTATCGGCCGGCACGCGCACATCGTTGAAGATCGTTTCCATATGCCCGTGCGGCGCGTCGCTGATCCCGAAAATCGGCAGATAGCGGCGAATATGGACGCCGGGGGTGTTGGTCGGCACCAGGATCATCGACTGGCGCGCGTGGCGGTTGGGATTGTCGGGATCGTTCTGGCCCATCACGATCATGATCTCGCAGCGCGGATCGCCTGCACCCGACGTCCACCATTTGCGGCCGCTGATCACATAATCGTCGCCATCGCGGCGGATGCGCGTCCCGATGTTCGTTGCGTCCGACGACGCAACCGCCGGCTCGGTCATCGCAAAGGCGGACCGGATCGTCCCGTCGAGCAGCGGACGCAGCCAACGGTCCTGTTGCGCGGGCGTCCCATAGCGCACGAGCACTTCCATATTCCCCGTATTGGGCGCATCGCAATTGAAGATTTCGGGAGCCCAATAGGACCGGCCCATGATCTCGGCCAGCGGCGCATAATCGAGATTGCCAAGATTCGCCCCCAAATCGCTTTCCGGCAGGAACAGGTTCCACAGCCCCGCGGCGCGCGCCTTGACCTTCAGTTCCTCCAATATTTCCAGCGGCTGCCATTGGCGAAAATCATCGGGTTGCGCGAAAACCTGATCATAAATTATACGCTCGTTGGGATAGACATGCCTTTCCATGAAGGATTGCAGGCTTTCCAGCAGCGCCTTGCAGCGGTCGGAATATTCGAAGTTCATGGGATGTCATCCTTTCCTAGGGGAGGGGAGCGGTACGGCCCAGAATGGCCAGTCCGATTTCGGCAAGATCGCCGAGTTGACGGGCTTGATGGGCGCCGAGAGCGCCAGCGGTCTGGCGGTGGAAAACGCCGTGAGCGATGGCTGCGGTGCGATAAAGCGCGAAGGCGCGATAGGCCGGCCAGCCCGGCGGTAGCGGCAGGCCAGTCGCGCGGCAGTAGCGCGCGGCGAGGGCTTCGGGGTCGGGGATGCCGCTGCCCGGCAAATGCGTATCGGCAAGGCCCGGCAGCAAATGGCCGCCGCGTGGCAGATCGAACGGCAACAGGAAATAGGCTAGGTCGGCGAACGGATCGCCCAACGTGGACAGCTCCCAGTCGAGAACTGCGGAGATTGCCCCTTCCGATTGAAACAAATTCCCGAAGCGATAGTCGCCGTGCACGACGCTGATCCGCGTCTGGCGCGGCAATGTTCGCGAAAGCACGCTACCCAGCTCGAGCAGCGCGGGCGGCACGCCGCCGTCGCGCGCCATCTGGCCCGACCAGCGGGTCAATTGCCGCGCATTATAGTCGCCTTGCCCGCCGAAGCCGGCCAGCCCGATCGCATCGGGCGACAGCTTGTGCAGGCTCGCCAATATATCGATTGCCTGATGATAGGCCCGCGTGCGCTGCGAAATGGGAAGATCCGGCAGCGCGGCGTCTTCGATCGCTTCGCCGTCCACCAGCGTCATCAGATAAAAGGGCGCGCCGAAATAGGAGGCGTCGGCGACGTGCAGCAGGACGCGCGGCACCGGGACATCCGATCCTTCGAGTGCTTGCAGCACCCGAACCTCGCGGTCGATCCGGTGCGCGGACGGCGCGCTTGCCGCGGCGGGACGGCTGCGAAGCACAAAGCGCTGACCTTGCGCGTGCAGCAGGAATGTGGGGTTCGAGCGTCCGCCGGCCAGTGCCCTGATCGTTAGTGGTCCGCGCAGCCCCTTGACGCAGGTTTCGAGCAGTTCGGTCAGCTGCGGGTCGATTTCGCGCGGCGTTGAATCTGCTGCCCTTTCCACCTGCTGCACCATCCGAATTTCCTTTCCGGGCAATCCGTAAGCGCAATGCGCTGGGCGCCGGTATCGCGAACATCCCAACGCGCGTTGCGTAACGGGCAATGGCTAATCTGCCCGGTCGAGATCGGCGGCCAGATGGCGGGCGGCGAGCAGATAATGGCACGCGCCCCACAGATAGAGGGTGGCGATCAGGCTCAGCGCCATGCGCAAACCCGCCGCGGCGGGGTCCGCTGTGCCTTCGGCCTGGATGGACATGAAATGGTCGCTAAGCCAGCCGGTCAGTGGCGGCCCGATACCCAGCCCGACCAGGTTGACCGTGAGCAGGACGAGCGCGCTTGCGGTAGCGCGCATGCGCGTCCCGGCGAGCGATTGGATCAGCGCATAGGTCGGGCCGAGATAAAGGAACTGCGCCACGCCCGAAGCGGTGAGCAGCAGGACCACGCCGATCCATTCGCCCTGCATATAGGCCGTGATCGACAACGGTGTCGCCAGCATCAGCCCGGCTGCCGGGATCCACGCTCCCAATCGCCGGTCGCGCCGCATGGCCCGGTCGACCAGCACGCCGCCGAGGAGCGTGCCGGCACCAGCCGCAATCCCCGAAACGAGACCGGTCGCTGACCCGGCCGCCGCTAGCCCCATGTCGAACTGCCGCATCAGGAAGGGCGCGGTGAACGCCAGAATGCCATATCCCGCCGTCGACGCGACGGTAATCCCGGCGGTCAGATGGATGAAGCTGCGGCGCGATGCGAGATAGGCGATGGCCTGGCCGAGCGATGGCGGCGGCGCGGCAGCAGCGCGATCGATAGCGGCCGCAACCGAGCGCGGATCCTTGATGACGACAAGCACGATGACCGCCAGGATCAGGCCGGGGGCACCGACCAACATGAAGGCGATGCGCCAGCCTAGCGCCTCGCCGATCGCGCCGCCCGCAACCGCGCCGAACAATATGCCCAGCGGGACGCCAAGCGAATAGATGGAAATGGCAGTGGCGCGGCGTTCGGGAGGAAAAATCTCCGACAACAATGCATGCGCGGGCGGTGTCCCGCCCGCTTCGCCAATGCCGACTCCGACCCGGCACAGGAAAAGCTGCAGGAAGTTGGCGGCAAAGCCGCACAGCATCGTCATCAGCGACCAGGTCGCCAGCGCGATAGCGATGATCCGCGGTCGGTCGACGCGCTCGGCGATGCGCGCAATCGGCACCCCAAGGGTCGAATAGAAAAGCGCAAACGCCGTGCCGGAAATTAGGCCTAGCTGCGTGTCGCTCAGCGCCAGTTCCTGCTTGAGCGGTTCCTGAAGTATCGAGACGATGGTGCGGTCGATGAAGTTGAAGCAATAAACCGCGAGCAGGATCGCAAGCGCCAGCCGGGGATCGGTGGCATGACGCGATATCGTCACGCGCCGCGCCATATGGCAGGGCGGCGTTCAAAAAAGGCCGCCATTGCCTCGTGAAAATCTTCCGTCCGTGCGCACAGCACCTGGTTGCGATCTTCCATCGCGATGGCCGCTTCGATCGAGGTGGCATCGATCGCGTGACGAAGCGCCTCCTTCGACAACCGCAGCGCGATGGGCGCGACCTTCAGCAGGCTGTCGGCTATGGCCCGTCCGGCCGCGTCGAGCCCGTCTGCGTCTTCGACCAGTCGCGACACCAGCCCCAGTGCATGCGCGCGTTCCGCCTCGATAAACTCTCCCGTCAAAATGAGGAGGGATGCGACCGAAGCGCCGACCAGCCGCGGCAGCAAATAGCTGACCCCGATATCGCATCCGCCCAATCCGACGTTCACGAAGGCACAATTCATTCGCGCATTGCGGGCCGCGATGCGGATATCGGCCGCTAGCGCCAGCGCGAATCCGGCGCCGCATACGGCGCCGTGCAGCTCGGCAATGATCGGCTGCGGGCAGCGGCGCATCTCCAGGATGAACTCGCGGTTTGCCTGTTGAATAGCGAATTCAACGCGAACTCCCGCATTGCCGAATCGCCGGTCGGGCGGGGCTTCGTTTGAAGCCTTCAGATCCACCCCGGCACAAAAGGCTCGGCCAGCGCCGCGCATAACGATCACCCGGGTATGATCGTCGTAGCGTTTGTCGCGAAAATATCGGGTCAGATCTTGGGCCATCGCCGGATCGATAGCGTTCAGCCTCTCGGGCCTGTCGAGCGTCAATATGTCAACTTCGCCAGCTCGTTCTACCTCAAACCCGGCATATGCGGGGGAGTCGCTCGGCGTCGTTTCATGTCCCATGTCGGCTAGCATATTCATCAATCTCGGATTCTCGAATCCTCAGTCCGCAACGTTCATTGTGTTTGGTGCAAGTGATCCTTCGTAGCTTGGCGATGTCGTCTTTCGCCATTCGTTGTTCCAAACCGGTCAGTCCGCTACCGGCCAGACTTGACCGTAATCGGCCAAGACGCGAAGCGACGGACGGCGCAAGATACCGTCCGTCGCTTCGTCAAAGTTCATTCTGCAACGGGCGCAACCCGCATCCAGAAATCGTCGAACGCCTTCGCATCGAAGAAGGCAAAAGCTCGCACAATTCGCCCATCCTTCAGCGTCAATATCCACGCGTAGCTGTTCACATAGGGCCGCCCGTCGCGTGCGATTCCCCGCGCGTCGAAATGCGCGACCACCGTGTCGCCCTCGGCGTAGAGCGCATGCACGGTCGGGATCAACCGCGCGCTCATCCGCGCGTTGAACGGCCGGATGACCTCGCCCATGAAAGCCTCTTTCGAGGGGTAGGTCTTGCTGGCGAGCGAGTTGCCCGTAATCGTCCATACCGCATCCTCGGCGAGCAGGTCATAGGGACCGCCGGTCCCCGCCGCCCAGGCTTCCATCGCACGGGCAATCATCGCGCGGTTGGCGTCGATGGCGCTCGTCTGCGCCGCAGCCTTCGCCGTCATCGTCACGGCCGCGAGCGCGATGGCGAAGCGGCCGACATTCTTGATCCAGTTGGTCATCGTCTTGCTCCTCAATTCAGTGCCGCAACAGCGGCGGTTGCAACTTCAAAATCCTGGTCGACCATGCCGCCCGACACGCCGACCGCACCGATCAGTTTGCCGTTCGCGTCCTTCACCGGCACGCCGCCGGCAAAGACGATCAGCCCACCGTTGGTGCGGTCGAACCCCGGCGACGTGCCGCCGGGTTTGACGAAGTCGTAGAGTGCTTCGGTGTTGAAGCCGAAGAGGGCGGCGGTGCGCGCCTTGTTCAGCGCGATATCGGCCGAACCCAAAAAGGCGCCGTCCATGCGAAGGAAGGCTTTGAGGTTCGCGCCGTCGTCGTAGACGGCGATGTTCATCGGTACCCCGATCGCGTCGGCCGCCTTGCGGGCGGCGGCGATGGCGGTGTCGGCTTGGGTTTGGGTAACGCTCATCTCTTTATCCTCTCGGAAAGAAGAACCGGCCGCGGCGGGGGAAGGCCGCGGCCGGTCGTTGCGGGGGTCAGATACGGTTCTCCCAGGCGTCGAGCTGGTGCTGTTTCAGCATGTCCTCGATCGCCTTGGGCATGACGTTGCGGAACTTGCCTTCGTCGGCGGGAACGACCTCGATCATGCGATCGATCATTTCCTGCGCGTCCATCTTGCCTTCGGGCGTGGCGAAGAAATCGTCGAAGCCCTTGCGCAGGTCGGCGCGCTTGGTGAAGTTCACGCTGTCGTCGAGCCAGCGGAACGGATTGTCCGCCATCGTTTCATTATAGCCGGTGTAATAGGCGCCGGGGTTGATCGTCTGGACCTTGACACCATAGGCGGCGAGTTCCTGCTGGAGTGCTTCAGCAACCGATTCCAGCGCATGTTTGGTCGACACGTAGGTGCCCCAGTTCGCCGGGGTGAACAGCCCGCCCATCGACGAGGTAAATACGACCTTCTTGCCTTCGGCGGTTCCTTCACGGACCCAGCGCTGGACGACGCCCTGAGTCAGTTCGAGCGGCAGGAAAACATTGACCTCGAAATTCTTGCGGACCAGGTCGAGGGGGATTTCCCAGACCGGCCCCGCCTCGCCCATGCCGGCGTTGTTCCACAGGATATCGATGTCCCACTTTTGGGCCTGGCGAATGTCGTAGGGGTCGGTCAGATCAAGGCGTTCGACGCGGATCTTGTCGGCGAGGCCCAGCGCCGCGACTTCTTCGCGCAGCGGGGTGACTTGCGACGAAACCTGCACGGTCGCGATGATGTTGTGGCCGTTACGCGCCATGCCGATCGCGGCGCCTTTGCCGAAGCCGCCAGCGGCGCCGGTGATAAGGATGGTCTTGCTCATGTCTAATCTCCTTTGGCTTTCACTTGTCGGCGCGGGAGTGCGTCCGATGGATTGGAGATAGATCGTCGGCTGGCGCCGCGCCGTTCGCGGCTTGCGGCGATTGTTCCGAAATTGCGGTGACGATGCCTTCGTGGCAGGATTTGACCGCTTTCGATTCGTCGGGCTGCTTTCGGAGGGGTTCGGGCAGGATGAACGCGGCGTTTGCCAGGCCTGTGATGAAGGAGTCCGAGGGTTCGCTCGCGGGGATGGCGCGCATCCTTGACCGGCCGCCGGTTACGATGTCCGACGGTCTGCGCGGCGACACCCTGCTGACCGGCCGCTGGCAGCATGGGCCGGTCCACGACACGCTCGCCGCCCTCCCGACGCATGTCATCGTCGCGCATCATGGCGGCGACGGCGACATGGCGCTGCGCGCTTCGGGGGGAATCAATATCCGCGCCCGGTCGCGCGTGGGCACGATGGTGATCATTCCGCGCGGGCAGGACGGGCGCTGGGACATCGCAGGCCAGTCGGACGTCAGCCACGTCTATCTTACCCATAACAGGTTGGCTTCGACCGTTGAGGAGCTCACAAACGGTCGCGATTTCGACCTGCTCCACCGCGTCGCTTTCGAGGATCCGACGGTCGTCAATCTGGTCACGATGCTCAGCAATGAGGCGGCATCCGGCGAGAAAGGATCGCGCCTCTTCGTTGAACAGGCCATCGACCTTCTCTGCACCCAGCTGGTGCGCGGCCATTCGACCTTCGGCGCGCTGGCCGATCCCGCGGCGCGGCGCGGCGGACTCGCCGACTGGCAGGTCAAGCGCGTCGTTACCTATATGCGCAGCCGGATGGAGGAAGAGATCGGGCTCGACGAGCTCGCCGCGCTCGTCCATCTGAGCCGCTTCCATTTCTGCACCGCCTTCAAGAAAGCGACCGGTCGCAACCCGCACGAAACGCTGACGATGATGCGCATCGCGCGCGCCAAGGAACTGCTTGCCGATCCCGACATTCCAGTGACCGAAATCGGGCTCTGCGTCGGCTACCAGACGCCTTCGTCCTTCGCGGCGAGCTTCCGCAAGACGGTCGGCATGAGTCCCAGCGAATTCCGCCGCCGGCTTTAGAAAACGCAGTTGCGCCGCTCTCAAGGGGGAGAGAGCGGCGCGACGCGTGCGGCCAGGGAGAAGCCGCTGGGGGAAGGTTCCGATCAGGCGCCTTCGGTGGCTGCGAAATCGGTCGACACCGAAACTGCGCGCCATTTGGCGACGATCTCGGCATCCGACACATGCTTCGCCTCGATCGCCGCGACGGTGTCGCTGCCGAGCGGCAGCCTGACAGGCGGGCTCGCGGCATCGGCGAAATCGACTATCACCTGCGCGAGGCGGTCGGGATCGCCCGGCTGGCCGTGGTTGAGATCGGCGGCGATACGGCGCACGCGCCCGGCGGTTTCGGCATAATCCGCAATTTCGCCGCCGCTCACCGTCAACGAGGTCGCATCAAGAAAGTCCGTGCGGAAATAGCCGGGCTCGATCACCGTCACATGCACACCCAATGGCGCGAGTTCGGCGTGGAGCGATTCCGACAAGCCCTCGACCGCGAACTTTGTCGATGAATAGACGCCGAAGCCGGGGCCTGCGCGATAGCCGCCGATCGACGAAATGTTCAGAATGCGGCCCGACCGCTGCGCGCGCATCACCGGCAGAACGGCGCGGGTGACGTTGAGGAGACCAAAGACATTGGTGCGATACACAGCTTCGACATCGGCCGCGCTCGCTTCCTCGACCGCACCGAGCAGACCGAAGCCCGCATTGTTGAGGAGCACGTCGATCGACCCGAAGACTTCGATCGCCGCGGCGACAGCCGCCTGTGCCTGCGCCTCGTCGGTGACATCGAGCGGCAGCGCAAGCAGCCGTTCGCGATTGCCCAGCGCTTCGATGACGGCTTCGGCGCGGCGCGCGGTCGCGACGACCTTGTCGCCCTGTTCGAGCGCCAGTCTGGCGATGCGAAGCCCGAAGCCGCGGGATGCGCCGGTGATGAACCAGGTTTTCATGATTGTAACTCCTCTGCTTGTGTTGACAGAGGTCGTGCTACGCCTTTGCGCCGGAGTGTGCCGTTCGCGCCTTGCGGCGACTGTTCCGAAATTGCGGCCATGCACCGGACCGGACGACCTGCGCTAGCAAGTGTCGGCTTCGCGCGACGACTGCCCTGAAAGCTGCCGGTCCGCAACCGGCCAGGTTCAGCGGTTACATTGGCCCGCGGCACTCAGATGGCCGTCGTGACCGAAATGGGGTGGCAAGCGACCGCTGCGGAATGGATTTCAGGCGAGCGCTTTTCCGAATCGAGCCTTCAATTTCTGTGCCCGAAAACGCCTCGCATGGGCCGGCCAAGGATTGCCCAAAACCTTATCCAGCTTATCATTTTGTGAATCGAACAAGCGTTAGATGATCAGAAATGTGGGGGGGAGTGTGGGGGTATGAATTCGCATTCGTAATAAAAATAATTTAATATCAATGCTTAACGGTTAGGTTCGATACAAGCCCTGCCACCACCCTCTGGTCCGAGGGCATCTCCTAAAATCGCTAGAAACGGCAGAGAACCTAGGGCGTTATCCCTCGGTCGTTCCTCTGCATTCCAGGCTCGATCACTACAGCGCAGTGAAAAGTGTGGGGGAATGTGGGGTTAAATTTTTGGACCCCTAAGAATCGGGCTTCCGAGTGTGTGAGTGAAATATGGGTTAACCCTATCAAAAAATTCACAGCTTTGGCGATCAAGGCGGCTATGGCCAATCCCGGCACCTATCAGCCTGTTCCACATCCATTCGGTGTAGCGCTTTGCGCAGCCTTTCTGGCAGCCGGTGAGGGAAGATCAGCCGACGGTCAGCAATCGGCCGGGCTTACATGAAGGTTGATCGGGGCGAACACGCGGCGTTCCTCAAACCGACAGGCGCGGCTTCGGCCTGGGCCACCGCCGCTCCGACGACGATCAGCGTGGGCGCGTCAGCGGCGAAGGATCGCGTCGCGAGTTCGAGGAGGTCGAGGCGCGTCGTGAGGCGCCGTTCGTCGGGGCCGCTGACATGGCAGGCGATCATCACCGCCGTGTCGCCGGCCATTCCGGCAAGCATAAGGCCGCGCATGATCGCTCCTGCGGCCTCACGCCCCATGTAAAAGGCTAACGTCGATCCCCCGCCTGCGAGCGAGTTCCAGTCGATGTCGAGCGCGGCGCCGCGCCGGCTGTGCGCGGTGACGAAGCGGACATCGCGGGCGACGCCGCGGAGCGTGAGCGAGATGCCCGCCGAGGCTGCGGCGGCGCAGGCGGTCGTGATTCCGGGGCAGATGTAGACGGAGTATCCGGCTTCGCGCAGCGCCGTGAGTTCCTCGGCCGAGCGGCCGAAGATCGACGGGTCGCCGCCCTTCAGGCGCACGACTCTTTTCCCCGCTGCCGCTGCCTCGACGAGCATTGCGTCGATTGTGCGCTGGTCTTTCGAGTGCCGCCCCGATCTTTTGCCGACGCTCACCGTTTCGGTCTTGGAAGGGATAAGGCTCAGGATGCTCGCTCCGACGAGCGCGTCGTGAAAGACGATGTCGGCGCTTTCGATCAGACGTACCGCCTTCATCGTCAGCAGTTCGGGATCGCCGGGCCCGGCGCCCACCAGCCAGACCGTGCCGGGCGCGAAATCGTCAGGCTGCATCGCTCGTCTCCTCCGCCAATATCCTTGCGAGTGCCGGGCGGCACGATCCGCAATTGGTGCCCGCCGCGATCGCCACGCCGATCGCGGCGACGTCGGCGAGCCCCTGATCGCGTATGGCCGCGGCGATCGTCTTCAAACCGATGTCGAAACAGACGCAGATGATCGGCCCGCGATCGAGCTGCGCCCCCGGCGCGCGTCCGGCGAGCAGGGTCGGGGCGATCTCGGGCGCGGCGAGCTGTGCAATCAACCAATCGCGCGGGGGCAGCTCGCCGCTTTCGGTGACGAACAGCGCGGCGGCGAGGCGGCCGCCCGCGACCACCGCGACGCGGCGCGTCCCGCGCGCGGCATCCTGCGCCTCGATGCGCTCGCCGCGCGGGAGCAGCGCCTCGATTGACTTGAAGTCGCCGTTGCCCGCGAGTTCCCACAGCGTCCCCGAAGGCACCGCGACGCGCGTCGCCCACAGGCATTTTGGGCGATCGTCTAGTTCATGCGCCAGCAACAGGAAACCGCGCCATTTGGTCGCTACTCCGGCGATTGATGCGGGGGTCCGCTTGAACCCCGGCTGGCCCGAGACGGGATCGACCAGCGGGCGCGAGAGTAGGCCGGTGCGGCCGCCGCTCGACGTGCGGTCGGTCCAATGGATCGGGACGAAGAGTTCGCCGGGGCGCTGCCCCGCGTGAAACGCGATGCGGAAAATGCTGTCGCCCTGCGGCGTTTCGACGCGCGCGAGGCCGCCGTCGGTCAGCCCGAGACGGGCGGCGTCGTCGGGATGGACCTCGACCAGCGGTTCCTCGCGGTGGCGCGCGAGTTTCGGAGCGAGGCCGGTGCGCGTCATACTATGCCATTGATCGCGGTATCGCCCGCTGTTCAGCGTCAGCGGCCATTTGGCGAGCGGTTCGGGCAGGGGCTTTTGGGCGACCGGAACGAGCCGCGCGCGGCCGTCTTCGGTCGAAAAGCGGCCGTCGGCAAAGGGGTGCGCGCCGCCCCAGCGAAAGGGCACCATATCGTCATAGGCGGCATTGCCGCCCGGCGCGGCACCGGGAAGCGCGAACAGGCGGCTGCCATCATTGTCATAGGTCGATAGCCGACAATGCTCGCGCCAGATGTCGGCGGGCCGGTCATAGGCGAAGGCGTTTTTCCACCCCATCCGCCGCGCGACTTCCTTGACGATCCACCAGTCGGGCATCGCCTCGCCGGGAAGCGCGAAGAGCGCGCGCTGACGGCTGATCGTGCGGTCGCTGCCCGTGACCGTGCCGTCCTTATCACCCCACGCCGCAGCGGGCAGGCGGACGTGCGCGAAAGCGCCGGTATCGGTCTTTTCGATCACGTCGCTGACGACGACGAAGGGGCAGACGGCCAGCGCCTCGCGCACGCGGTTCGCATCGGGCATCGACACCGCGGGGTTGGTCGCCATCACCCACAGCGCCTTGATCCGGCCCTCGCCGATCGCGCGAAACATATCCACGGCTTTGAGGCCGGGCTTTTCGGCGATCGCGGGTGCGGCCCAGAAACGCTGGACGCGCGCGCGGTTTTCGGGCTCGAAATCCATATGCGCGGCGAGCGTCGTCGCCAGCCCGCCGACCTCGCGCCCACCCATCGCATTGGGCTGGCCGGTGATCGAGAAAGGCGCGGCGCCCGGCTTGCCGATGCGGCCGGTGGCGAGATGGAGGTTGAGGATCGCATTGACCTGATCGGTCCCCGACGTGGACTGGTTGATCCCCTGGCTGAACATCGTCACCGTGCGCGGCGTGGCGGCGAACAGCTCGTAGAAACGCCTGAGGTCGGCAGCCGGCACTTCGCATGTCCGTGCCACCGACCACAGGTCGCTCCCCTCTCCAAGCTGGTCCCAGAAATCTGCGGGCACCGCGACATGCGCGGCGAGGTAAGTGTCATCGACCACGCCCGCCTCGCGGCAATATTGCAGCAGGCCATTCATCAGCGTGACGTCGCTGCCGGGACGGACTGCGAGGTGCAGGTCGGCCTCTTCGGCGGTTTCGGTGCGGCGCGGGTCGATGACGACCAGCTTCGCGCCGGCGCCGCAGCGCGCGCGGATACGCTGATAGACGATCGGGTGGCACCAGGCGGTGTTCGACCCGACCAGAACGATCAGGTCGGCGGCGCCCAAATCATCATAGGTTGCGGGGACGATATCCTCGCCGAACGCGCGCATATGCCCCGCGACCGCGCTCGACATGCAAAGGCGTGAATTGGTGTCGATGTTCGCGGTGCCGATGAACCCCTTCATCAGCTTGTTGGCGACATAATAATCTTCGGTGAGCAACTGGCCCGAGACATAGAAGGCGACGCTGCCCGGGCCGTGCCGCGCGATGGTTTCCTTGAACCGCTTCGCAACAAGGTCGAGCGCCTTGTCCCAGCTTGCGCGCTTCTTGCCGATCATGGGGTGGAGGAGACGCCCCTCAAGTCCCACAGTTTCGCCGAGATGCGTGCCCTTTGAGCAGAGTTTGCCGTGATTGGCGGGGTGCTCCGGGTCACCTTCAATGCGGACCTCGCGTTCGCCCGTCACCGTCGCGCGGATCCCGCAGCCGACGCCGCAATAGGCGCAGGTGGTGCGGACCGCCTCGGCCATCAGGCCGCGGCCTTCAACGTGCTCGCGCGGCAGATCAGGACGCGGCCGCCGTCGATCTTGACCGGCACCGTCGGGGTACAGCCCTTGTCGTCGCCCAGCGCCTCGCCGGTCGACAGCGAAATCCGCCAATTGTGCAGCGGACAGGCGACCGCACCGCCATGGACTATGCCTTGGCTCAACCGCCCATGCTTGTGCGGGCAGCGGTCGAGGAGGGCGAAGACCTTGCCCTCGGCGGTGCGAAACACGGCGATGTCGTCACCGCCTGCGACCTGCACGGTACGGCTACCACGCACGGGGATTTCATCGACCCAGCCGATGTCGAGCCAATCTGCTGTGGTCATGCCATTTCTTCCTGCGGGGTAAAGCGCGCCATCGGCGCATGATGTTCGGCGTCGGCCCCCTCGGCGCGCTGCGCCCATGGGTCGTCCTGCGAAAAGCTCTGGGCATAGAGAAAGCGCGCGCGCAGCGCCTCGCGCCCTGCCGCATCATCGGCGATCCGGGTTTTCACATAGTCGACCCCGACGCGCTCGATCCACGGAGCGGTGCGCTCCAGATAGCGCGCTTCCTCGCGGTAGAGCTGGATGAAGGCGGCGCAATAATCCATCGCCTCCTGCTCGGTAGCGACCTTGCAGAGCAGGTCGGTGACGCGCACGTGAATCCCGCCATTGCCGCCAACGTGCAGCTCGTAACCGCTGTCGACGCAGACAATGCCGAAATCCTTGATTGTCGCCTCGGCGCAGTTGCGCGGGCATCCCGACACCGCGATCTTGAACTTGTGCGGCATCCAGCTGCCCCAGCTCATCCGTTCCAGCTTGACGCCGAGCCCGGTCGAATCCTGCGTGCCGAAGCGGCACCATTCGGACCCGACGCAAGTCTTCACCGTGCGCAGCGCCTTGCCATAGGCATGGCCCGAGACCATTCCGGCGGCGTTGAGATCGGCCCAGACCGCGGGCAGATCCTCTTTCTTGATCCCGAAGATGTCGAGCCGCTGGCCGCCGGTCACTTTGACCATCGGGGCGTTATATTTCTCGACCACATCGGCGATCGCGCGCAGCTCGGTGGGGTTGGTGAGCCCG
>JASBSJ010000035.1 GCA_030148985.1 Sphingopyxis sp. | reverse complement strand
ATTGCGGACATTTCGCATCTTTAAAACATCGTCATTCCCGCGAAAGCGGGAACCCAGGGAGGGGTCAGCCGACGCACGCTCTGGGTTCCCGCTTTCGCGGGAATGACGAATGTTGGGAGCGGCAGCTCACCACCACAAAACAGTCGCCAATCCCGCTACCCCACCCAATCTTCGAGCAAATACCGCGCGATCGCCAACGGGGGGGGCGCCATAAAGCTCGCGCCCATGTCGCCCGCCAGCGCCGCGCGCACCTCGGCGCGGTCGACCCACATCGCCGCTTCGATCTCGGTCGCATCGAGCGTCAGCGCCGCGCCCGTCGCCACCGCGCGGCACCCGATCATCAGCGAGGAAGGAAAGGGCCAGGGCTGGCTCGCCACATAGGTGACCTCGAACACATGGATGCCCGCCTCCTCGAACAATTCGCGCGCAACGGCCTCCTCCAGCGATTCGCCGGGCTCGACAAAACCCGCAAGCGCCGAGAAAAAGCCCGGCGGAAAGCCCGGCTGGCGCCCGACGAGCACGCGGTCCTCATATTCCGCGAGCATGATGACCACCGGATCGACGCGCGGGAAATGTTCGGCCTTGCACGCGCCGCACCGCCGCCCCCAGCCGCCGCGGAACAGCGCCGTCGGCGCGCCGCACACCGCGCAGAACCGATGCCGCGCGTGCCAGTCGACCAGGCTGCGCGCGCCGCCATAGAGCGCCGCTTCCTCGGTCGACAGCAGTGGCAGCAGCCGCATCACCGTGCGCGACCGCGCATCGACGCGCACCCCCGCGGCCGCCTCGCGTACGAAGCGCGGCGCACCCGTATCGTCGATGCCGAGCAGCATCAGCGCGCGCTCGTCGGCGGGATCGAGCGGCTCCCACAGCAATCCGCCCCCCTCGCCCGGCACGAAATCGATCCCGTCGAGCGCGAGGCACGTCGCGCGCGGATCGGCGAGCGCCGCCGCAAAGGCCGCTTCATTGGTGCGCATCTGGTCCGCACGGTCGAGCCGCGCGCCGGTGAAGCCGAGCGGCAGCGGCATCAGGCAGCGACGTCCTTGAAGAAAGTCTCGCCGAACTTTGCCTGAAAGGGCACCGAATCGGGCGGCATGATCTGCGTATAGCCCGCGGCGCGATAGCCGAGTTTGCGGTGGATGAAACCGACGGTCCCCGCCGCCCCCGCCCAGCCGAAAATCCCCTCGCCCCCCGGCGAGCCCGGCAGCGACACGCGCCCGCCGGCGCCAAAGCCCTGCCCGTCAATGAACGTACCCTTGCGATCGACGCTATCGTCGATCAGGTTCGACATCGCGAGCCGCGCGGTCTCCACCGACATCACGCGCACCCCGCCCGTTTCGCCCTCGCCCAGCAGCATCGCGAGGAAGCGGTCGTAATCGCGCGCGCTCGACACCAGCCCGCCGCCGCCGAACGGATAGGGCGGCGGGTCGAGATAGATTGAGCTCGCCGCGGGATCGAAGGGGATGAGCGCGCCGCTGAACGGCGCATAATTGCTCGTGAAGCGCGCAATATCTTCACGCTCGACCATGAACCCGGTGCTCGTCATGCCGAGCGGATCGAACAGCCGCGCCTTCAGGAAGGCGTCGAACGCCTGCCCCGACACGACCTCGATCAACCGCCCCATCAGGTCGAGGCTGATCGAATAGCTCCACTGCGTCCCCGGCTCGTAAACGAGCGGCAGCTCGGCCAGCCGGTCGGCCATCGCCGCCAGGCTCGGCGCGGGGGTCACGGGCGCAAGGCCGGGGATCGGCAGGCGGCTCGCCTGCCCGCCGACGATGCCGGCGTCGTCATAGGCCTTTTTGATCGGCCCCTTCTGGATGATATTATAACCCAGCCCCGCGGTGTGGGTGAGCAATTGGCGCACGGTGATCGGACCCTTCGCGGGGCGCACGTCGGTGAGCGATCCGTCGGGCGTGTTCTGCACCTTCATATTGGCAAAGGCGGGCAGGAAATCGGCGATCGGCTGGTCGAGCCGCATCTTGCCGTCCTCGACCAGCAGCATCGCGGCGATGCCCGTCACCGGCTTGGTCATCGAATAGAGGCGCCAGATCGTGTCGGGGCCGACCGGCGTCGGCGTCCCGTTCGACTGCACGCCTGCGCCGATGAACACCGGCGCCTCCTGCCCCTTGCCGATCGCGGCGAGCGTTCCGGTCAGCTCGCGGCGCGCGACGAAGCCCTCGATGAACGCGCTCGTCGCGGGATAAAGCGTTGCCCCGTCGGCGCGCCAGGCCCATGCGGCACGCGGCAGCAGCGCCACGGCGCCGCCGAGTGCCATTCCGCCCATCAACGCGCGGCGCGTCACCATCATGTTCATGCGTCTCTCTCCAGCATCTTGACCACCAGCTTGCGATAGAGCGTCGGCAGCCCCGCGGCGTCAAGCTCCGAGATCGGCCACCAGACGCCTTCCGCTGCGGCATCGGCGGTTTCGCGGCGCACGAGGCTCAGCGTCAGGTCGAAATGGGTGAACCCATGGTCGACACTGACCACAGCCGATTCGCCCGGCCGCACATCGGTCCATTCGCCGCCCGGCAGCGCGCGCATTCCGCCGAGCATCCCTTTGTCCGGCCGCCGCACCAGCCAGATGCGCCCGTCGCGCTCGATCCAGTGCGCAACTCCGTGGCGGCGCGGCTTCGCCTTCTTCGGCGGTTTCACCGGCAACCGCTCGACATCGGCGCGCCCGCGCGCGCGGCAATCGGCGGCAATCGGGCAGCGTTCGCACGCGGGCGCGCGCGGCGTGCAGATGGTCGCGCCGAGATCCATCAGCGCCTGCGCAAAATCGCCCGGCCGATCGCCCGGAACCAGCGGCGCCAGCGCGTCGCGAATCGCGCGCTTGGCCCCCGGCAGCGGCGTCTCGATCAGCCGGTGCCGCGCGATCACCCGCTCGATATTGGCATCGACGACCACCGCCGCACGGCCAAAGGCAATCGCCGCGACCGCCGCGGCGGTATAGTCGCCCACCCCCGGCAGCGCGCGCAGCTCCGCCTCGCTGTCGGGAAAGCGCCCGCCATGATCGGCAACGACCGTGCGCGCGCAAGCGAGCAAATTGCGCGCACGCGCATAATAGCCAAGCCCGGCCCACGCCGCCATGACGTCGGCATCGTCGGCCGCGGCCAGATCGGCGACGGTCGGCCAGCGTTCGGTAAAGCGCGCGAAATAGCCCGCCACCGCGGCGACGGTCGTCTGCTGGAGCATGACCTCGGCCAGCCAGACGCGATAGGGGTCGGGCACCTCCGCGCTCCCCGGCGCGATCCGCCACGACAGCACGCGCGCAGCGCCATCGTACCAGCCGAGCAGCCGCGCAGAAAAACTCATAAACCCCTCCCCTTCAGGGGAGGGGTTGGGGTGGGGTCCATCGGCCTTGCGCAAGGCCGCTGGACCCCACCCGCTGCGACGAGCGAACAAGTTCGCAAGTCTCGCTGCCCTCCCCTGAAGGGGAGGGACGACCCAATGTCTTTTGAAATTGCGATACTCTGGACGCTCACCCCCCGCCTATGGCATGGCGTCGGGTATGACGAAACCCACGGGAGACGACGCGCCCGCCAAAAAGGCGAAGGCGAAGGGCGGCACCAAAGCGGGCGCAAAAGCCGCCAAGGCGCCCGCACGCCGCTACGAGCGCCCGCGCGGCGGCGAGGCGCGCGCGATTTCCGACCTCGTCCCCGAAATCGGCCGCACCGCCTTTCGCAAATTCGGCTTCATCCAGTCGTCGGTGGTCAGCCGCTGGCGCGAGATCGTCGGCGACAAGCTCGCCGACGTTACCCAGCCCGCGATGATCCGTTTCCCCGTGGGGCAAAAGGCCGGCGGCACGCTGCACCTCACGATCAGCGGCGCGCACGCGCCGATGCTTCAGCATGTCGCGCCCGACATCATCGCCGCGGTCAACCGCTTTTTCGGCTATGCCGCGATCGCCACCGTCCGCATGGCACACGGGCAGGTCACCCCCGCCGCGCCCGTTCAGCCGCCGGCAATGCTGAAACCCGTACCCGCCGAACTGGGGGACAGCCTGCGCGATATCGGCGACCCGGAGCTTCGCACCGTGCTCGAACGCATGGCCGCGGGCCTCGCGGCGCCCCCGCGGCTCCCCAGGATCAGTTAGGAAAGAGTGCCGCTACCCATGCCGAGTTTCGACGATCCGCTTCTCGACCGCCGCACCGCTGTCCTCGCGCTTTCGGGCGCTGCGCTGACGCTGATCGCTGCGGCGCCCGCCAAGACCGCCGCCTGGTCGCGAACGGTGACGACCAGCCCGATCGGCGCCTATATCGTCGGCAATCCCGCGGCGAAGCTGCGGCTCGTCGAATATTTCAGCTACACCTGCCACGTCTGCGCCGATTTCGCGAAGGCGGCGTCGCTCCCGCTCAAGACGCAATATATCGACCGCGGGCTTGTCCTGTTCGAATATCGCAACCTGGTGCGCGATCCCGTCGATATGACCGCGGCGCTTCTCGCGCGCGTCGGAGGCCCCGGTGCCTTTGCGGGCAATCATCAGGCGATCTTTGCGGCCTTCCCGACCTTTATGGACAAGGTCAAGAAGGCCAGCGACGCACAGAAAACCAGCTGGTTCGAAGGCCCGGTGGCCGAGCGCGCGCGCCGCATCGCCGCCGACTCCGGCCTCGCCGCGCTGATGCGCGCGCGCGGCTATTCGCAGGCGCAGCTTGACGCCGCGCTCGACAGCGAGGTCGCGCAGGCCGAGCTTACGGGCATGACCAACATCGGCCGCACCGCCGACCGCGTCACCGGCACCCCCAGCTTCTTCCTCAATGGCAAGAACGCCGAGGCCTTCGCCTGGCCCGCGCTCAAATCGAAACTCGACCTCGCGCTCAAGCCTGCTTAAAAGCGCCGCATTCCCGCTTCGTGGAGAAAGACATATCATGACCTCATCGCTTCGTATCGCCCTCCTGTCCTCGCTCGGCGCCTTCGCGCTCGCGGCGTGCGGCGGCGGCACCGCCGACCCGGCCAAGGAACAGGATGCCATCGCCAAGGTCGCGCCGCCCGAAGGCAAGAGCTGGTCACAGGTCGTCAGCGTCGATGGCGACGGCGTCGTGATGGGCAATCCCGAAGCGCCGATCAAACTGGAAGAATTCGGCGCCTTCACTTGCGGCCACTGCGCGCAGTTCGCCAAGGATTCACACGAAGAGCTGAAGCGCGATTTCGTCGACACCGGCCGCGTGTCGTACAAGCTGACGCCCTTCATGCTCCACCCCGTCGACGCGATCGCCGGCGCGATCGTCAAATGCACCGGCACCGACCGTTTCTTCCCGCTCGCCGATGCGACCTTCCTTGAACATGAAGCCTTCATCGCCGGCGCGTCGAAGCCGCAGCCGGGGATCGAGGCGGCGATGCAGTTGCCGCCCGAACAGCGCTTCACAGCGCTCGCCAAGGGCTGGGGCATCGACCAATTCTATCAGCAGCGCGGCGTCCCCGCCGCGACGATCCAGCAGTGTCTCGCCAAGGTCGAAAATGTCGAAGCGATCGAAAAGGGCACCAACGCGGGGGTCGAAAAATATCAGATCACCGGCACCCCGACCTTCGTCATCAACGGCCAGGTCGTCGAAGGCATCAACACCTGGGGCCCGCTGCGCGACCGCCTGCGCACGATGGGGGCGCGCTGATCCTAATTGATCCTCCCTGCGGCGCAGCCGTGGGGAGGGGGACCATCCGCGAAGCGGATGGTGGAGGGGCGGCGACGTTGCGTCATAGCCCCTCCGTCAGCCCTCCGGGCTGCCACCTCCCCATCGCTGCGCGACAGGGAGGATCGTTCGATCCCAGCCCTTCCTCGTCATCCCGGCGAAGGCCGGGATCTCACCCTATCGGCTTTACGCACCGGCGAGATCCCGGCCTTCGCCGGGATGACGGAATGAGAAGCCTTGCGACTCCCCCCTCCCCACGGCATGACGGCTGCATGGGGGATATGTGACGCTCAGGTTGCACCAGCTCCGATTCGATGACCTGCACGGGGCCTTCCCGTGCAGATAAAGCGCCTGCGCCTGACCGGTTTCAAAAGCTTCGTCGAACCCACTGAACTGCGTATCGAGCCCGGGCTGACCGGCGTCGTCGGCCCCAATGGCTGCGGCAAGTCGAACCTTTTGGAAGCGATCCGCTGGGTGATGGGCGAATCCTCGCCCAAATCGATGCGCGGCGGCGGGATGGAGGATGTCATCTTCGCCGGCACCTCGTCGCGCCCCGCGCGCGACTTCGCCGAAGTCGCGCTCCATTGCGATACCGAAGGCGCGCTCGTCGCGGGCCTCTCCGATGGCGGCGACGGCGACGATCTGGAGATTATCCGCCGCATCGAGCGCGGCGCGGGCAGCGCCTATCGCGCCAACGGCCGCGACGTGCGCGCCAAGGACGTCGCGCTGATCTTCGCCGACGCCGCGACCGGCGCGCACAGCCCCGCGCTCGTCAGCCAGGGCAAGATCGCGAACGTCATCGCCGCCAAGCCGACCGACCGCCGCGCAATGCTCGAGGAAGCGGCGGGCATCGCCGGGCTGCACGTCCGCCGCAAGGACGCCGAGCAGAAATTGCGCGCGACCGAAACGAACCTCACGCGCCTCTCCGAAATCGTCGCCGACATGGAGCTGCGCGCCAATGCGCTGCGGCGACAGGCGCGCGCGGCGGAAAAATACAAGAAACTCTCCGACGACATCCGCATCGCCGAGGGGCGGCTGATCTACGCGCGCTGGCGCGATGCCGCCGCCGCCGCCGACCAGGCGCGCCGCGACGCCGATGCCGCCGAGGCAGCGGTCAAGACCGCGCAGGACGAGCTCGAAACCATCGCGAAGGCGCAAACCGAGGTCGCCACGCGCGTCGCCGCGGCGCGCCACGACGCGCAGGCGCAGCGCGACGCACTCGCCGAAGCAACCGCGACGCAGGTGCGCTTGCAGGGCGAGGAACGCGCCGCGCTTCAACGGCTGGAGGATCTCGCGGCACAACAACGCCGGATCGAGGCCGACCGCGCACACGAAGGCGAACTCGCGCGCGACGCCCACGCCGCGCTGACCGCGCTCGACGCCGAAACCAGATCGCTGGCGCAGGACATCGTCGCGCACGACGCGGGCAAGGCCGCACTCGCCGAGGCCAATCTCGCCGCGCAAGCGCGCCTCCGCGATGCCGAGGTCGCGCTCGCGCAGGCCCGCGCCAAGGCCGCGAGCGAGGCCGCCGACCGCCGCATTGCCGCGTCGGCGCGTGACAGCGCTGAAGCCGCAGTGCGCCGCATCGCCGCCGACAAGGCGCGGATCGAGGACGAGATCGCCGCGCTCGGCGACAGCGCCGCGCTCGCCGCGACCCATGCTGAAAGTGTGCGCGCCGCCGAAACCGCCGAAACCGCGATTGCCGCCGCCGAACAGGCGTTGCACGACGCCGAAGCCGACCGCGCGGCGACCGCCGCCGACCTCGCCGCCATCGAATCGGGCCTCGCCGAAGCGCGCGCCGCGCTCGCCGCGCTCGACGGCGAAGCGGCGACGCTCGAACGCGCGCTCGCCGCCGCGCGCAGCGACGACGACCGCATCCTCGACCAGCTCCGCGCGAAACCCGGTTACGAAGCCGCGCTCGCCGCAGCGCTCGGCGACGACCTCGACGCCGGCACCGACCCCGCCGCCGCGCGCAGCTGGATCGGCGCCGCGGCCGCCAAAGACGATCCTGCGCTGCCCGCCGGCACGACGCCGCTCGCCGCGCATGTGCAGGCGCCCGCCGCGCTCGCGCGCCGCCTCGCGCAGGTCGCGGTCGCCGACACCGACGGCGGCCAGCCACTCGCGGTCGGCCAGCGCCTCGTTACCCTCGAGGGCGTGATGCGCCGCTGGGACGGCTTCGTGACCCGCGGCGACGGCGCGACGGCGACCGAGCGGCTGCAACGCCGCAACCGCCTCGACGAACTCGCCGCGCAGCGTCCCGCGGTCGAACTCGGCGTGCAGGAACTCGGCGACCGCCGCGCGGCAGCCGCGGCCAAAGCCGCCGAGCTGACCGAAGCCGCCGCCGCCGCGCGCAAGGCGCTCGCGACCGCCGACGAGGCGCGCCGCGCCGCGCTGCGCGCCGCCGATCAGGCGCAGGCCGCGCTCGACCGGTACCGCGATGCCGCGGCGCTGCTCGCGCGCCGCCTCGCCGAAATCGCCGAAACCGCGAAAGACGCCGACGAACAGCTCGCGGCGCAAGAGGCCGCGCTCGCCGCGCTCCCCGACGAAGCGCTCGCGCGCGCCGCGCTCGATGCCGAGGAACAGGCCGCCGACCGCGCGCGCGCCGCCGCCCAGTCCGCGCGCGATGCGCTGGCTGCGCACGACCGCACGCTCGCCGCGCTCAGCGAACGGCAGGCGGTCGTCAGCGCCGAGATCAAGAGCTGGAAAGCGCGCGCGGGCGAGGCCGCGCGCCGCGTCACCGAAATGGACAAGCGCGCCGACGCGCTCGCCGCCGAGGCCGCAACGCTTGCCGATGCCCCCGCGCGCCTCGCCGAACAGCGCGCCGCCGCCGAGGCCGAGCAGGCAAGCTTGCGCGAAAAAGTCGCCGCCGCGGAAGCGCAGGAGCGCGCCGCCGAAGCCGCGCTCCGCGAAGCCGAAACCGCGCTGAACGCGATTCGCGAACGCGTCGCCGCCGCCCGCGAAACGCGCGCCGGCGCCGCCGCGCGCTCCGAAAATGCCGAGCTGCGCCGCGTCGAAATGGGCCGCCTGTCGGGCGAACGCTTCGAATGCCCGCCGCCGCTGCTCCCGCAAAAGGCGGGGTTCGAGAGCGAGAGCATCGGCGACCCCCAGGCCGAGTCGGCGGCGCACGACCGGCTGGTCGCCGACCGCGAGCGGCTGGGCCCGGTCAACCTCGTCGCCGCCGACGAACTCGCCGAACTCGATGCCGAGCGCGAAAAGAACGCCGCCGAGATCGAGGAGCTGACGCAGGCGGTGCATCGCCTGCGCGGGTCGATTGGCAATCTGAACCGCGAGGGCCGCGTCCGCCTGCTCGCGGCGTTCGAGACCGTTAACACCCATTTCCAGCGCCTCTTCACGACGCTGTTCAACGGCGGGCAGGCGCATCTCGAACTCGTCGATTCGGACGATCCCTTGGAAGCCGGGCTCGAAATCATGGCGCAGCCGCCGGGCAAGCGTCTCGGCACGCTCACCCTCTTGTCGGGCGGCGAACAGGCGCTGACCGCGGTCGCGCTGATCTTCGGCCTATTCCTCACCAACCCCGCGCCGATCTGCGTGCTAGACGAGGTCGACGCGCCGCTCGACGACGCGAATATCGAGCGGTTCTGCGACCTGCTCGACCGCATGGCGCGCGAGACGAACACGCGCTACCTGATCGTCACCCACAATGCGGTGACGATGGCGCGGATGCACCGCCTGTTCGGGGTGACGATGATCGAACGCGGCGTCAGCCGCCTCGTCTCGGTCGACCTCGGCGGCGCCGAAGAACTGCTCGCGGCGGAATAGTCAGGGCGCCGTCCCCACCACCAGCATCGCCGCAAACACCAGCAATCCCGCAAAGCGGTTGCTGCGGAATTTCATCAGCGCATCCTCGCCGCTCGCGACATCGAGCGTTACCACCTGCCCCGTCAGCTGCACTGCCGCCGGCACCAGCGCGACCAGCACCAGCGGGTCGGGCCGCACCGCCCACAGCGCGCCGCCCCAGAGTCCAAGCGCCGCGGCATAGCAGAGCGCAACCCCGGCCTTCACCTGCCCGCCCATCGCGCGCGCGCTCGATTTGACGCCGACGAGCATGTCGTCCTCGATGTCCTGCAGCGCATAGATGGTGTCATAGCCGATCACCCACGCGATGCAGCCGGCATAGAGCAGGGGCAATGCCATCCCCTGCACGCCGCCCACCGCGACCCACGCGACGAGCGCGCCCCAGCTGAACACCAGCCCCAGCCATGCCTGCGGCCACCAGGTGATGCGCTTCATGAAAGGATAGGCGGCAACGAGGATCAGGCTCGCCAGCGCGACGATCTGCGCCGGGCGCGGCAGCTGGATGAGCACCAGCAGCCCGACGAGCGCGAGCAGCACCGTCCACAGCCCGGCGTTCCGCACCGACACCGCCCCGCTCGCCACCGGGCGCAACGCGGTGCGCGCGACCCGCGCGTCGAGATCGCGGTCGACGATGTCGTTATAGACGCACCCCGCCCCTCGCATCACGATCGCACCAAGCAGGAACCACAGCAGCAGCGGCCAGTGGCTGACCGCGCCGCCGCCCAGCGCCACGCCGAACGCGCACGGCCAATAGAGCAGCCACCAGCCGATCGGCCGGTCGAACCGCGCGAGCAACGCATAGGGCCGCGCCGCGGCGGGAAGCCATGCGACCAGGCCGCTAAGCTGGCTGTCGGGAGGGTGGGTGGCCGTCATCGCTTCGCGCGCGATAGCAGGCGCGCGGCCGCGAATAAATGGCCGATTGCTCCGTCGGCGCGCCGTCAGTCTTCGCAGCGAGCAGGCGTACCCGGCGCCTTCACGCCCGACAGGTCGCGCGCCTCGCGAACATTATAGGCGGCGGACGAGCGGATGGTCCGCGGGCCCAGCCAGGCGCCGAACAGCAAGGGCTGATATTCATAGGTCACTTCGACGAACATGATCGCGGTGCCCGCCGCCGCTTTCACTTCGCGGCCCACCGGCCCCATGCCGGGAAAATCCATGCCCGTCGCGCCGGTGCCCTCGACGCCATAGGCCGATGCGACCTCCAGATTGCCGAAACAGCGCTGCCATTTGATCGTCTGCCCGCCATCGTCGTTGCGCTGAAGGCTCGACAGAATGATGCGGCCGTTATTTTCGAAACCCAGCCCCGCCACCTGCCGTTCGGCGCCAGCGAACACCTCGTTGATGTCGACCTCGCGCACCTGCGGCTGCGTCAGATTGCTGCCCGCGGCGATACGCGCGGCATTATCGGCGGTGTTCAGCCCCAGCTGGCTGACGCGCGTGTGCGCCAGCGTCAGATTGGCGATCTCCAGCCCGCCAAAGCCGACGAGCACGAGGAAGGGAATGGAGAAGGCCATTTCCAGCATCACCGAACCACGGTTGCTTTGCGCCAGGTGCCGTATGGTGCGCCGCATCCGGCGGCGGAAATCGATGGGGCCGGTCATCCGCATATCTCCGGCTCGACCTCGCCGCCGGCGGCAAAGGGCTGGTTGCGCAGCAGCGTCGTTGAACTCAGCGTCTGGTACTGCGGCTGCCCCAACATGCGCCATACGGGCAGCACACGGTCAAAGCGCATCGACACCGTATATTGGACGACGTCGTCGGCGCCGCCATTGCCCTGCCGACCGCCGTCTTCCCAGCAATCCTCGGGCGACGGATCCTGAATGCCATTGCCGTTCGAATCGACCCAGCGCAGCGGCCGGATATCGCTGTAATCGTCGAAAACGCGCCGACTGAAGGTCACGTCGGCGTTGGCGAACACATTTTTCACCTGCGCCTCGACCGTATCGTCGAGCGCGCTCTGGTCGGCGGCAAAGCCCTCAAGCGTCGCGTCGCGACCGGCCTTCGCCACCACGCCCTGCAACACCTGCTGCGCATACATTTGCCAGCAATAATCGAAAATGCCGAGCAGGATCAGCAGAAAGACCGGCGCGGTCAACGCGAACTCGACGAAGGCCGTGCCGCGCTCGCTCTGCCGCAGGCGGCGGACCTGGCGGCGCATGAAGGAAAGGCGCCGGGTCATTGCGACAGCCTCAGCTTGGAAATCTGCCGCGCAATCGCCTGGAACTGCTGGTTGAGTTCGGCGGCATTGTCGGCCTCGAACGCCTGCCCCGACGATGCGCAGCTGTTGAGGTTGCTGTTGCTGCCGACCCCGAAAGACACAACCCAGATCGTCATCCCGCGCTGGCGCGCTGAGCGGCACAGTTGGGTGAAGCGGTTGTTGTGGCGCGCGACCGCATTGTCGTCGCTCGTTGCGCCAACGCGCGGCAACGAACGCTCCTGCCCTTGGTGCGACAGATTCGCGCGCGGCGTCACCATCTCGCCGTCGGTCATGAATACAACGTGGCGGCTGATTGGGCGGCCGTTGTCGGCGGTCGCGTTCTCGTCGGCGAACAGCCCCGTCGGCGACAGAAGCCGCGCACCCCACGCCATGCCGGCATCGTGATAGGTATAGCCGCGCGGCTGAAGCGAGTTGATATAGCTCACGAAAGTGTCGCGAGACGCGGCGGTCATCGTCGTCAGGTTCATCGCGGCCACCGGGCACGCTGCATAATCGCCACCCTGTTCGACAAAGTCCCGGATGTTGCTGGTTGACCAATATGGATTCACCTGATTGCGGTTATAGGTGACGTCGGGCAGAAATAGTTTCCACTGCGTATCGACATCGCCGGTCGGGACCAGATCGATATCCATGTCGAAAGCATCGTCGGGAGCAGTCTGGGTGTGCGTAAAGGGCGTTGTCCCACGTTCAATGATGCATCCGCCCCAGCTCGTCGTGACCAACGCTCCCTCGTCGCCCGTATCCGACTCCATCGTCGATCCCGCCTTCAACGGACGCGTGTCGAAAATGCGGTCTTCGTACCTATATTCGCCGTCGAATACCTTGGTCGGCGTTTCGGTTATGACCTGCGTGCTCGTCCTCACAAAGCTGGCGATGTAGCGGCCCTCGCGGCACTGGCCCTTGTTGTTCTCGAACTGCTTATATTTGTAGTAGCTATAGGTGCGCTCGACATCATAGGTCGAAATGCGGTTTCCGTCGGCATCGACATATTGTTCGGTCAGATTGGCATTGGGTTGACCCGGCTGCGGCGTCGTGTCGGCGGGCAAGCCACCCTTGCACTTGCCCAGATCTTTGTCGAAGACATCCTCGTTATGGACATCGTTGATGCTGCTCTCATCGAAATCGGTCTCGGTATAGACGATTTCGGTCTTGGGCGTACGCGACGGCAACCGAACTTCATCTGCCAGCCAGTTCACATTTTTTGCAGCCAGGATTCCGCCGACATTGACCGACGAGCTGTAGGGCACGACCCCGAACCGCAGCCGCCCGTCCCCGATGTCCGCGGTCGTCAGCGTGTCGAAAAAGTTGATCGCCGCGCCCCGCAGCGCCTCGATTTTCGTGTCGTCATCACTCGAGTCGGCCTTGCGCGACATCGATCCCGTTACGTCGAGCACGAGCATCACATCGACGTTCGAAATTTCGAGCTTTGCGGTGCAATCGACCGACAGGCGAAACTCGTCCTTACCGAACATGAACATCAGCGAGGTCGGCAGCACGGCCGAAGCCTGTCCCGCGACGTCGGAGGCGTTGACCGCCTCCGACGAAAAAAGGATGCCCGATGCGCCATATTTGGCTTCGGGGAAGTTGAAGTTGAACATCTTGTCGGCTTCGGCCTCTGCCGCTTCGTCATAGGTCGCGCCGCCCATCGCGCGCCGTCCGGCGAGCACACCGGCGTCGCACGCCTGCTGCAGACGCAGCTGCGTCATATAGGCGCGGCCGATGTCGACCGCCGACCCGACAAAGCCGATCACCGGGATGATCGCCGCGGCGGTCAGCATGAAGGCGTTGCCGCGCCGGTCGCTAATCAGCGATTTGGTGCCGGCACGCAGCCGGCCGATCCAGGTCCCTCGCATGGTCTAACCCCTCTTCGCCCGCGACACTCCCCAACCGATGTGCCGCTGGTAAACTCGCACCTAGGGGGTGACTGCTTACCAAAATGCTAATCGGCGGCCGGCCAGACGCGCGGAATTTCGGGTTCTGACCCGGATCGGGACAGATCGCCGCGCTTCACGGCAAAAGATGCACAAATGGGCGCGCTCTGGTATCGCGCTGCCCATGCCCGCGACTCCAGCCTGGCCGCCCGCCAGCACACCCCGCCTGTTCATCGACCAGCCGCTCGGTGTGGGCAGCGCGCCCGTGATCGACGGCGCCGCCGCCCATTATCTGCTCGGCGTGATGCGGCTGAAGGCGGGCGATCCGGTGCTGCTGTTCGATAACCGCAGCGGCGAGTGGCTGGCGGTCATTGCCGACGCGACCAAACGCGCGGTCACGCTGCGGATCGACCGGCACATGCGCGAGATCGAGGCGGTGCCCGACCTCTGGCTCTGCTTTGCGCCGGTCAAGAAGGCGCGGCTCGACTGGATCATCGAAAAGGCGACCGAGCTCGGCGTCGCGCGCCTGCAGCCCGTAATCACCGAACGCACGATCGTCGAGCGCGTGAAAAGCGAACGGCTCGCGGCGCAGATTATCGAAGCGTGCGAACAATGCGGCCGCACCGCGCTTCCCACGCTCGCCGATCCGGTCAAGCTGCCGCAGCTGCTGAAGGACTGGCCGGCGGAGCGCGCGCTGCTCTTCGCCGACGAAGCGGGCGGCGTGCCCATGGCGCGCCTCGCCGCCCTCGCCCCCGCCGCAATCCTCACCGGCCCCGAAGGCGGCTTCACCGACCGCGAGCGCGCGATGCTGACCGCGCATGCATCCGTCCACCGCCTCGCCCTCGGCCCGCGCATCCTGCGCGCCGAAACCGCCGGACTCGCCGCGATCAGCCTGTGGATGGCGCAGCACGGCGACTGGACGGGGATAGGGGTAAGCTAGGACCGGATGGCGCCTTTGGGGTGGGGAGCGGATATTGAGAGGTTGCGCTGGTCTCCCCTCCCGCAAGCGGGAGGGGTCGGGGGTGGGCAGCAATTGGGCGCGTCCCGACCTTGCAAGTTACAATCCTCCCTGTCGCGCAGCGATGGGGAGGTGGCAGCGTGAAGCGCTGACGGAGGGGCTAATAGCACCAACGTTGCGGCCCCTCCACCACCGCTTCGCAGCGGTCCCCATCCCCACGGCTCCGCCGCAGGGAGGATTGATGACCGAGACCGGCCCCCTTCCACCCCCAAAACTGCCCCATCCCCGCACAGAATCGCCCCAACCCACCCGAATTTAACCCGATATTAGCTATCCCGCCCGCATAGGCGCCGCCATGCAACGGCGGGACCAGAGCCGATACCGCTGGCGTGGGGGCCAGTGTTTGCAGTCTGTGCGAGCCTGTATCATGCTCGTCTGGCTGGCGTTGACGCTCGCCAGCAATCCCGTCGCCGCACAGACGACCAGCAGCTACAGCAACACCACCACCGGCACGATCAGCGAAAGCGCGACCCCCTGCGCCACGCCAATGGTGCGCAATTTCACCGTCGCCGCGAATGCGCAGACCAGCGACGTCAACATCGGCGTCCAGTTCGCGCATACCTACCGCGGCGACATTCGCGCGACCCTGACCTCGCCCGCGGGCACGGTGGTCGACCTGATCACCAATGTCGGCGCGACGGCGAACAACCTCAATGTGTTGTTCGACGATGCTGCCGGGACAAGCATCACGGCGCACAATGCAAATGATTCGACCGTCGCCGCCCCGCCCTACCAGCGGACGTTCAGCCCGCAGGGCTCGCTCGCCGCGTTCAACGGCCAGGGGTCGGCCGGGACGTGGCAGCTTTCCATCTGCGATTCGCTGAACGGCGACAGCGGCACCTTCACCCGCGCCGACCTCACCCTCACCACCGTCCCGCTGTCGCCCTATGCCGACCTGTCGCTCGCCAAGTCGGTAAGCAATGCCGCCCCGGCGCCGGGCGCAACCATCAACTATGTGCTGAGCGTCACCAATGCCGGCGCCTCGACGCTGACCGCGACCGGCGTGACGGTGCAGGATACGCTCCCCGCGGGTTTCACCTTCACCGGCGCGGCGGGCTTCGGCAGTTACAACGCCGCTACCGGCGTCTGGACCGTCGGCAGCATTCCGCCGGGCGTCACACGCACGCTGACGATCAGCGGCACCGTCGCCGCGAGCGCGGGCGCAAGCGTGACCAACAGCGCCGAAATCGCCGCCTCGTCCGCCTTCGACCCCGATTCGACCCCCGGCAATGGCGCGGCGGGCGAGGACGACAGCGACAGCGCGACCTTCACCGTCTCGGGCACGCGCGTCGCGGGCACGCCGCCGACGCTCGTCTGCCCGGTCGGCACGACGACGTTCGACTGGGACGCGATCGGCTGGAGCGCGGGCACGACGAGCGGCAGCCCGGCGCTCACCGCAATCGGCACCGCCGCCATCGACATCGCGGTGAGCGGCGGCGCCTTCCTCAGCAACGCCACCTATGGCGGCCAGTCGCCGACGCGCCAGAATGTCGTCACCGGCGGATTGACGCCGGCACAATTTTCGATCTTCCAGCTCGTCGATTTCACCAGCCAGGCGGGCAGCGTCGCCACGACGATCAGCCTGCCGACCGCGGTGCCCGGCGCGCAGTTCCGCCTGTTCGACGTCGATTATGCCGCGGGCCAGTTCGCCGACCGCGTCACCGTCGCCGGCAGCTATAATGGCGCGCCCGTCACGCCCATCCTCACCAACGGCACCGCCAATTATGTCGTCGGCAACAGCGCCTATGGCGACGTCTTGTCCACCGACGCCAGCGGCAACGGCAATGTCACCGTCACCTTTGCCGCGCCCGTCGATACGATCGTCATCGATTATGGCAGCCACGCCCTCGCCCCCGCCAATCCGGGGCAGCAGGGCATGGCGCTCCACGACGTCATCTTCTGCCGCCCGACCGCGAACCTCGCGATCGCCAAGACGAGCAGCGTCATCAGCGATCCGGTCAACGGCACCACCGATCCCAAGGCGATCCCCGGCGCGTCGATGCGCTATTGCATCCTCGTCACCAATAATGGCAGCGGCACCGCGACCGCCATCGCCATCGCCGACGCGCTCCCCGCGGGCACGACCTTCGTCCCCGGCTCGCTGCGCAGCGGCACGAGCTGCGCCGCTGCGGCGACGACCGAAGACGACAACGCCAGCGGCGGCGACGAAAGCGACCCCTTCGGCGCGTCGATAACCGGCAGCGCCATCGCCGCGAACACGGCGACGCTGGCTCCGGGCGACGCGATGGCGATCGCCTTTACCGTCACCATCGACTGACCGCACAGCCCCGATTGCATTCTATACCGGATAGTCTAAATGCGCGAAATGAGCACGCGCACCACCTCGGACAGCCACGATCCCGTCATCGAAAACCGCGACCAGCTTGCGGCCCCCATGGCCCAGGGCGAAAAGCCCAGGGAACGCTGGCGCATCGGCACCGAGCATGAAAAATTCGTCTACCGCGTGAGCGATCACCGCGCCCCCTCCTATGACGAACCCGGCGGCATCCACGACCTCTTGATGGCGCTCACCCGCTTCGGCTGGGAACCGGTGATCGAGGGCGGAAAGGTCATCGCGCTGGCGGGCAGCGACGGCACCGTCAGCCTCGAACCCGCGGGCCAGCTCGAACTCTCCGGCGCCCCGCTCGAAAATCTGCACCAGACCTGCGCCGAAACCGGCCGTCATCTGAAACAGGTGAAGGAAGTCGGCGCCGAACTCGGGCTCGGCTTCCTCGGGGTCGGTATGTGGCCCGACAAGACGCGCGCCGAGCTGCCGATCATGCCCAAGGGGCGCTACAAGATCATGCTCGACCATATGCCGCGCGTCGGCAGCCTTGGCCTCGACATGATGCTGCGCACCTGCACGATCCAGACCAACCTCGACTATGCGAGCGAGGCCGACATGGTGCAGAAATTCCGCGTGTCGCTGGCGCTCCAGCCGCTCGCCACCGCGCTCTTCGCCTCGTCGCCCTTCACCGAGGGGCGGCCCAACGGCTATATGTCGTACCGCAGCCATATCTGGACCGACACCGACCCCGCGCGCACCGGCATGCTGCCCTTCGTGTTCGAGGATGGCTTCGGCTACGACCGCTATGTCGACTATATGCTCGACGTGCCGATGTATTTCGTCTTCCGCGACGGCAAATATATCGACGCCGCCGGCCAGAGTTTCCGCGACTTCCTGAAGGGCGAGCTGCCCGCGCTCCCCGGCGAGAAACCGCGCCTCTCCGACTGGACCGACCATCTCTCGACCGCCTTTCCCGAAGTGCGCCTCAAAAGCTTCCTCGAAATGCGCGGCGCCGACGGCGGCCCGTGGAACCGCATCTGTGCGCTCCCCGCGCTGTGGGTCGGCCTCCTTTATGACCAGGGCGCGCTCGACGCCGCGTGGGATCTCGTCAAGGGCTGGAGCATCGAAGAGCAGCAGGCGCTGCGCGACGCGGTACCGAGCGAAGGCCTCGACGCCCCCGCCCCCGGCGGCGGCACGGTGGGACAGCTCGCACACCGCGTGCTCGACATCGCCGCCGCGGGCCTCGCCGCACGCGGCGAGGTCAATTCGATGGGCGACAATGAAGTCGGCTTCCTCGAACCGCTCCGCCGCATCGCCAAAAGCGGCAAATCCCCCGCGCACGACCTGCTCGACCGCTACGAAGACGCGTGGGGCCACGATCTGTCGAAAATCTACGACGAGCTGAGCTTCTGACGACCGGTCGGGTCGGGTGGGGAACTGCCCCGTAACTCCGTCATGCTGAACTTGTTTCAGCATCCATGGCCTGACCTCTAATCCAGCGCTGCGCCGGAGGAAGCCACCGGGCCATGGACCCTGAAACAAGTTCAGGGTGACGTTGAAAGAAATGTCGCCATTCGGTCGATTCCAAACCTTCGTCATCCCGGACTTGATCCGGGATCCATAGCAGCGCTGAAGTCACGGATCCCGGATCAAGCCTGTCCTGAGCTTATCGAAGGGTCCGGGATGACGATGAAGAGAAGACGGCTTCCGCTCACCAGCCACCACTCCCGATCAAAAACCCCTTTCCTACATCTAACCCATATGGTTCATTCTGATGGTTTCACCCAACCCGAAGGACGAACCCATGGACGATACCGCTTTTGATCCCGCCGCGACCCCCGCCCCCGTCAGCTACCACTGGACGCCGCGGCTCCAGCGCGACTTTCTCGAAGCCTTTGCCACCAACGGATCGGTGAAGATTTCGGCGGCAAAGGTCGGCATGTCGCCGTCCGCCGTCTATCAGCTCAAACAGCGGCCGCACGGCGCGGCGTTCCGGCTCGGCTGCGCGGCGGCGGTGCTGATCGCGCGCGGGCGGCTGGTCGACGAGCTGCTCGACCGCGCGATCTGGGGGCATGACGAAACGAGCACGGTGATGCGCGAGGAGGACCGCAGCTTCGTCAAACGCCGCCGCATCGACAGCCGCCTCGGCCTCGCGATGCTCGCGCGGCTCGACCGCATGGTCGAGGTGCGTGCGCGGGCGGGCGAAGAGATGCTCGCGCAAATCATCGCGGGCGACTGGCCGGGCTTTCTGGCACTGTTCGACGCCACCGCGGCGGCGCGCGATAGCGCGAAGGATGCCGCCGAGGGACCCGCCGACGCTCCGGACGGACTCGGCGCCGCGCTCGCGCTCTGGCTCGCCGGGCGCGACAATCGCGCCAACCCGCTCGCGAGCCTCTGGCGCGATACGGCGATCGCGAATGAAGTTGCGCAGTTTTCCGCCGATTCCGAAAGTGACGCCGAACCGACGCCCGAAGAGGAAGCCGCAGCGATGACCGTCTGGGCCGACGCGGAGACGGGCGAGCTGCGCACCAACTTCCCGCCGCCCGACGATTTCAGCGGCATCGAGGAAGGCGCGTTCGGCGACGAGGATTATGAACGCACGCTCGACCTCGACGAAGAGGCCGCGTGGCAAGCGGTGCGCCAGGCCGACGTCGCCCCGCTGCGCAAGGCCGGAGAGATCGCCCGCCGCGCCTTTTTCGGCCTGCCGCAGCCCGCGAACGATGCCGCGGCGGAGGGCGTGCGGCGGCAGCGGAAGGGCGGTTGAGCGTGGGACCGGCGGGGGCGCAGCGAGAATGATCCTCCCCATCGACTTGCGATGGGGAGGTGGCAGCGGCGCAAGCCGCTGACGGAGGGGCTATGGCGCGACCGTCGCCGCCCCTCCACCACGCCCTGCGGGCGCGGTCCCCCTCCCCATCGCTGCGCGACAGGGAGGAATGCGCGATGCGAAGCGAGCTATAATCCTCCCTGTGGCGAAGCCATGGGGAGGTGGCAGCCCGCAGGGCTGACGGAGGGGCCGAGCGCGCAGCGCTCGTCAACGCTCGCGGTCATGCCCCAAAAGTGCAGCAATTGCGCAACACTGCTGACACGAACGTCAGCGGCGCGGCGCTCGGGCGTTGACCGTGCGGCTCGCGCGCGGCAACGGCGGACAATATTCTCTACCCGCCCGCTTCACTTTCAAAAAGGACAGGTCATGCGCCATCTTCCTTCCGCCCTTGCCATGAGCTTCGCCCTCGCCGCCGCCGCGGCCGCCCCCGCCGCCGCGCAGGAGGCTTCGGTCGTCCCCGCCGCTGAAGAGAGCAGCGGCCTTGGCGACATCGTCGTCACCGCGCAGCGCCGCGAGGAAAGCCTGCAGGACGTGCCGGTGTCGGTCAGCGTGCTGTCGGGCGACACGCTCGGCGCGATCACCTCGACGGGTTCGGACATCCGCGCGCTCGCGGGCCGCGTCCCCAGCCTCAACATCGAAAGCTCGTACGGCCGTTCGTTCCCGCGCTTCTATATCCGCGGC
>JASBSJ010000003.1 GCA_030148985.1 Sphingopyxis sp. | reverse complement strand
GGCAGCCCCGTTTGTTCGGTGACCGGCAGACCGTCCATGTCGGCGCGCACCATGACGACCGGCCCCGCCCCGTTCTTCATCACCGCGACGATGCCGGTGCCGCCGACCTTTTCGGTGACCTCGAACCCCAGCTTGCGCGCTTCGGCGGCCAAAATGCCTGCCGACCGCACTTCCATGAAGCTGAGTTCGGGATTGGCGTGCAGGTCGTCGTAAATCTTCATCAGCGACGGCATCTGCTCCTGCACCTCGCCGCCCAGCGTCTGCGCCGCTGCGGGGGCTACCCCCGATACTGCCAGCGCCAGCGCCGCGGCGCCCGTCCACACATACCGCATCGTCATTCCCCTGTACCAAGCTCTTCTGAGCCGAACCTAATAAAGAACCTTCTCAAACCGCATTCAACCCGCCGGAACCAGTTCGATCACATCAAGCAACGATTCATATGCTGGCGCGGGCAGCACCAGCCGCCAGCGATTGTCGCCGATCCGCTCGACCAGTCCGGCCATGTCGCGCATCCGGTCGCTGCCGTAATTCACGGCCATTTTTTCATCGCCAAGTTCGAGCGTGCCGAGAAAGATCTGGCGTTTCAGATTGTCGGGAAAGATCAGCCCGACGGGACGCTGCGACCCGGTGAGCTTGGTCAGGCTCGACAATCCCTGCTCGACCGCCACGCGGCACTGAAACCAGCCATAGGCGATATAGGACAGCCCGACGCGCCCCTGCGCACCGACCTTGATCGTGCGGCAGCGATAGTCGCCCGGCGGAAGGTGCGCGTTGGGCAGCGCCGCGGTCGGTTGAAGCAGCGCGCCCTCGCGGTCGATTTCGGCGCCATGGCCCTTGGCGCGCGCATCGGCGAGCGCGGCCTGCCAGCTCGTATACCAGCCGCGAATCCGCTGCTTGTCGGCATCGGTTGCCGTCGCGCGCCACGTTCCGCTCGTATCGGGCGCGTCGGCCGCCGACGGCGGGATCGCCGGCACGACAGTACGGCACGCGCCCAGGGTGACGCCCAGCGCCACCGCCAAAACCCATATGGTGCGACCCATGATTCTCTGTTTCTCCCCGACCCCGTTTGGTTAACCATAGGAGGGCAAAGGAAATTGCTCAAGGCCGCCGCGTCAACCGGCGGTCCAGCCGCCATCGACGCTCAAGTTCGCGCCGGTGATATTCGCCGCCTCGTCGCGGGTCAGGAAAGCCGCGAGCGCCGCGACCTGGTCGATGGTGACGAACTGCTTGGTCGGCTGCCCCGCGAGCAGGACATCGTTGATGACCTGTTCGCGCGTCATGCCCCGCGCCTTCATCGTGTCGGGACTCTGGTTTTCGACGAGCGGCGTCCAGACATAGCCCGGACTGATGCAATTGACGGTGATGCCGGCATCGGCAACCTCGAGCGCCACCGTCTTGGTCAGCCCCGCCAGCCCGTGCTTCGCGGTGACATAGGCCGATTTGAAGGGCGATGCGACGAGCGAGTGCGCCGAGGCGGTGCCGATGATCCGCCCCCACTTTTTTTTGCGCATTCCGGGGACGGCGTGGCGGATCGTGTGGAACGCCGCGGTCAGGTTGAGCGCGATGATCATGTCCCATTTTTCGACCGGGAAATCCTCGACCGGCGAGACGAACTGCATCCCCGCATTGTTGACGAGAATATCCACGCCGCCGAAATCCGTGTCGGCCCGCGCAAACATTGCCGCAATTTCGTCGGGCTTGGTGAGGTCGGCGCCGTCATAGGCCGCCCTGCCCCCGCTGATCGCCTCCAGCCCCTTGCGCTCGGTTTCGATCGCGTCGGCGTCGCCGAAGCCGTTGATGATGATATTGGCGCCGTCGGCAGCAAAGGCCTTGGCGATGCCGAGCCCGATGCCCGAGGTCGATCCGGTGACGAGGGCGGTTTTTCCTTTGAGGTGCATGTCGAATTCCTTTTCGTGGGGGAGAAACTCAGTTCGGCTCCGTATCAGCCTTCGGCTTCAATCCGTCGGACTGCACGGCGAAGCTGTCGGAGCGGCCCTCGGCGATGCTTTCGGCGAGCAGGTGACCATCCTTCATCGCCGCTTCGACCGCAGCGCGGCCGAGCGCCCAGTTGATTTCCATCGTCGAGCGCGAAAATTCGAAATCGCGCGCGCCGGTCTGCCAGGCAGGGGGTTCGTGGATGAGTTGGACGACATTGAGTGCCTTGCAATCGACCATCCGCCGCACCGCCTTCACTTCGGGAATGTCGGCAAACTCGTCGGGCAGCTTCGCCAGCATCCGGTCGATCAGCCGATGTTCCTTGCGGCGCCGGACCAGCCCGTCCGAAATCCGCCGTGTGCGGCTCGAATAGCGAATGTCCTTCTCGCGCGACCAGGCCTCTTCCAGATCGTGCGGCCGCGTCCCGCGCGCGGGGAACAGGTCGACCTGGAACACCAGCATATCCTCATGCGCGGCCGCGACGACATGTTCGAGCGGGGTGTTCGACACCAGCCCGCCGTCCCAATACCAATGCCCGTCGATCTCGACGGGCGGCAGGCCGGGCGGCAGTGCGCCCGACGCCAATATATGCCGCGCATCGATGGCGTCGGTCGTCGTGTCGAAATAGCGAAAGTTGCCCGTCTCGACCGCAACCGCGCCGACCGACAGGCGGACGTTGCCATTGTTTACCCGGTCCCAGTCGACCAGCCGGTTCAGCGTCTCGAGAAGCGGCGCGGTGTCGTAAAAGCTGACCGCCTCGGGCGTCTGCCGCTCGGCAAAGGCCGGTGGCGGAAAGCGCGGCGTGAAAAAGCCGGGCACGCCGAAGGCCATCACCTGCCCCGCCGCGGCCATATGCGACCATTCGCGCGCCCAGTCATTGTCGGGGATCGGCAGCGACGGCAGCGCCGAGGAGATGCCTTCCCAAAAATCGCGCATCTTGCCGACCGCCTGGTCGCGCTCGTTGCCCGCGATGATCGCGGCATTGACCGCACCGATCGAGATACCCGCGACCCAGTCGAGCTCGATGCCCAGGTCGATCAGCGCCTCGTAAACCCCCGCCTGAAACGCACCGAGCGCGCCGCCACCTTGCAGGACGAGCACGACCAGATCGGGAAGCGGTAGCGCGGCGCGGGTGGCTCGGCGGGGCATGGAGTCGCGATCCTTGGGTTGCGGATGCGCGATTTGTGCACCGCAACACGCCCTATTGCAATGGCTTGCCCGATGCGAAGTCCCTTCCAATTGCCCGGTGCTGCTGTAACAGTTGGGCCGAAACGACCCTTTGCCGGTGGAGAAGCCCGATGCGCCTCGACGATTATGATCCCGGAGACGATATTCGCGATCTGGGCCGGGGCGGCGGTGGCGGCGGGTTCGGCGGAGGCGGCGGTCTTGGCGGATTGCTGATCGGCTTCCTGCCGATGCTGCTCGGCCGCAAGATGGGGTGCGGGACGATCCTGCTGCTCGGCGCGGTGGCCTTTTTCGTGCTCGGCCCCGGCGCCAACATGCTGAGCATCGGCGGCGGCACCAGCGACCCGATGGCCGACAGTCGCGGCGCCGCCCAAGGCGTCGCCTGCGACACCGAAGGTGAGCGTTTCGCGTGCAATGTCTTCGGATCGACGCATCAGGTGTGGGAGCAGCTTGTCAGCGGCTACCAGAAACCGACGCTGAATTTTTACTCGCATAGCGTCGATAGCCAGGGCTGCGGATCCGCAAGCTCCGCGATGGGCCCCTTCTATTGCCCGGCCGATCGGGGCGTCTATCTCGACACCGATTTTTTCCGTGATCTGGAACAGAAATTCGGCGCCGCGGGCGACGCCGCGCAGGCCTATGTCGTTGCGCACGAAGTCGGCCATCATATCCAGACGATCAGCGGCATTTCGGATCAGGTGCGTCAGGCGCAGGCGCGCAGCTCGCAGGCCGAAGGCAACCAGCTTCAGGTCCGCATGGAACTCCAGGCCGACTGCTATGCCGGCGTCTGGGCGGCGCGGGCACGCAACAGCGCGGGCCAGACGGTGATGGAGGCGGGGGACATGGAGGAAGCGATGCGCGCCGCCAACGCAATCGGCGACGACACGCTGATGCGCTCGGCGGGCCAGCGTCCCGTGCCCGAAAGCTTCACCCACGGGACGAGCGAACAACGCATGACCTGGCTGCGCCGCGGCCTGCAAACGGGGGATCCGCGCCAGTGCAACACCTTCGACACCGCCATCTGAGCATCGCGCTCGCGGCATCGCTTTTGGCGGCGTCGCCGGCGTCGGGCGAAAGCCTTTATATCGAGGCAGGTCGGCTGATCGACGGTGTCGCGAACGAGGTGCGCAGCGGCCAGTGCATCACCGTCGAGGCCGAACGCATCAAGGCGGTCGGTCCATGCGGGCCGACCCCCGATGGCGCAAAGCGGCTCGACTGGTCGGCCTTCACCATTCTTCCCGGCCTGATCGACCTCCACACCCACCTCGCCGATCTTGGCCAGAGCGCCGACCTCGCCGCCCCCATCAAGGCATCGCCCGCCGAGACCGCACTCGTCGGCGCGCGCAACGCGCGCGTGACGCTGGAGGCGGGGTTCACCAGCGTCCGCGACGTCGGCACCTATCGCGGGCTCACCGATGTGACCCTGCGCAATGCGATCGACCGCGGCGACGTGCCCGGCCCGCGCATGTGGGTCGCTGGCGCCTATATCACCATCCCGAAGGGCGGCGGCGAACTCAACGGCGTCGTCCCCAACGAGCAGCTACCGCCCGACATGCGCCTCGGCGTCGCCGCGACGCCCGAGGAGGCGGCGGAAAAGGCGGTCTTTCTTCTCGATCAGGGCGCCGATTTCATCAAGACGATCGCCACCGGCGCGGTGCTCGCGATCGGCACCGAACCCGGCGCGCCCGAACTCACCGAGGATCAGTTGCGCGCGGTCGTCAAGGTCGCCCACGCCCGCGGCAAGCGGGTCACCGCGCACGCCCACGGCGCCGACGGGATCAAGACCGCTATTCGCGCTGGGGTCGACAGCATCGAGCACGCCAGCCTCGCCGACGAAGAAGCGCTGCAACTCGCGAAACAGCACGGAACCTGGCTCGCGATGGACATCTACAACGGCACCTATATCGACGAGGAAGGCACGAAGCAGGGCTGGCCCGCCGAATATCTGCGCAAGAATCGCGAGACGACCGACGCGCAGCGCGCCGCCTTCCGCCGCGCGGTCGAGCTGGGGGTCAACATCGGTTATGCCACCGATGCGGGCGTCTATCCGCACGGGCTCAATGCGCGGCAATTCCGCAACATGGTCAAATATGGAATGACGCCCATGCAGGCGATCCAGTCGGCGACCGGCCGCGCCGCCGAAGAAATGGGCCGCAGCGACATCGGCGCGATCGTCCCCGGACGCTACGCCGATTTTGTCGCGGTAAAGGCCGACCCGCTCGCCGACATTAGCGTGCTCGAAAAGATCGACCATGTGATGAAGGGCGGCGTGCTGGTGCGCTAGAATTTCGCCTGACCTTCGGCTTCCCCTAGAGCGGCGAACCATAAATATGAACCGTTTGCCCTGAGCTTGTCGAAGGGACGTTCTTTCTTTTAGCGCCGCAAGAAGAAGGACGGTGCTTCGACAAGCTCAGCACAAACGGGGTTTGGGGGTGATGCTGATTAAACGCTCACCGTTCTAATATTCGACGATGATGCGAACCCTGTCGATCCCGAGGCCGGCGGCGCGGGCGATTTGTTCGCGGCTGCGGTCGATTACGTCCTGAAGCGGCTCGGGCGCGGTCTCTTCGAGGGATTCATCCAGCGCCGGTTCGACGCTCACTTCTTGGGCCTCAGGCGCCGGGACGACGGCGCTTTTCAGTTCGACCGCGCTGAGCGTCGCCGGTGATACCGGACCTTCGAACTGGCAGCCGAAAAGGCGTCCGCTGGCCCAGATGACGACCGCGGTGATGTCCCCCGCATGGGGAAGTTCGATTTCGATCCGGTCGCAGGCCTCCAGCTGGATGTCGCTTTCGAACAGCAGGCCCGTTCCCGAAATATTGTGGATCTGGACCGCGATGCCGGTCCCGTCATGTTTTACGCCGCGGGCAAGCAGGCTCAGTTTGCGGCGCACGTCCTGACGTTGGTCGCCATTCGGCGCCAGGGGAAGGAACTGTCCGTAGATAGGCATAGGCGATTGTTGGAGTTGGCTGGTTAAAAGAAGGTTAGCGAGACCGGCGAAAGGCGGCGGTCGGGGTAAAATATCCGGGCGTTCGATGCCGCAAGCGAAGCGCAGGCATCGAAACCACGCCGCCCGCCCACGACAAACGCGCTTGAACGCGCCCGCTTCGCCGCTAAACCGATTTCATGCGAAACCTTCTCCTCACCAGCGCGCTTGCGCTCACCGCCGCCCTGTCCTCCCCCGCCCTTGCCCGCCCGATGACCGAGGTCGATCTGGCGACGCTGAAGCGCGTCGCCGTGCCGGCGGCGTCGCCCGACGGGCGCTGGGTCGTCTTTCAGATGACCGAGACCGAAGCCGAGACCTACAAGCGCTCGACCGGGCTCTGGCTCGTCGACCGCCATGCCAAAGACGCGCTGCCGATCTCGATTGCCGACACCGCCGGAAAAAATGAAACCTCTCCCGCTTTCGACAAGGACGGCATTCTCTATTTCCTTTCGAACGCTTCGGGCAAAAGCGAGGTGTGGCGCATCGACCCCAAGGTCGGCGGCGTCGGAACGCAGGTCACCGACACAAAGGCCGACGTTGCGGGCTTCAAAGTCTCTCCCGACGCCACAAAGCTGCTCGCCTGGGGCGACATCCCCAAGGAATGCACCGACTTCGGCTGTGAGGCAAAGGACAAGGGCGCGCTCGTCGGCCCCGGCAGCGGGCGGCTTTACAAGGACGGCGTCGGCTTCGTTCGCCACTGGGACGAATGGGAAACGCCGGGCACCTACAGCCGCCCGTTCGTCTTCAACCTCGAAGGCGGCAAGGCGACCGCCGGGCGCCCCGCCGACGCCGGGCTGATCGGCGACACGCCGTCCAAGCCCTTTGGCGGCGGCGAGGAACTCGCGTGGGGCGCCGACAGCCGCACCGTCTTTTTCACGCTGCGCAAGGCCGACCGTCACGAGCCGACATCGACCAACCTCGACATCTATCGCTGGCTCGTCGACAGCCGGATGATGCCGGTCAACCTGACCGCGGACAATCAGGCGACCGACACGCTGCCGACGCCATCGCCCGACGGCAAATGGCTTGCCTACGCGGCGATGGCGCGGCCGGGTTATGAATCCGACCGGCTGGTGCTGATGCTGCGCAACCTCGAAAGCGGCGAGATGCGGAAACTCACCGATGCGTGGGATCGCTCGGTCGGCTCGATCGCCTGGGCGACCGACGGCAAATCGCTCTATGTCACCGCGCAGGACACGCTCGAACACCCCATGTTCCGCGTCGATGTCGCGACGGGCAAGGTCGAGCGGCTGAAGGCCTCGTCCGAAGCGCTGGAGGGCAATATCGGCGACGTCACCCCACTCCCCGGTGGGGCATTGCTCTATTCGCGCAACAGCGCGCTCGCGCCGACCGACCTGTTCATGCGCGATGCCAGAGGCAAGGTCCGTCAGCTCACCAACGTCAACGCCGATCGCCTCGCCGAGTTCGATCCGGTGAAGCTTGAAAAAATCCGCTTTGCGGGCGCGAATGGCGACCCGGTGTGGGGCATGATCCTCAAACCCGCGAACAGCACGGAAAAGCTTCCGGTCGCCTTCATCGTCCATGGCGGGCCGCAGGGCAGCTTTGGCAACAGCTGGTCGACGCGCTGGAACCCGCGCCTGTTCGCGCAGCAGGGTTATGGCGTCGTCACCGTCGATTTTCACGGCTCGACAGGTTACGGGCAGGCCTTCACCGACAGCATCAACCAGGATTGGGGCGGCAAGCCGCTCGAAGATCTGAAGCTCGGCCTCGCCGCCGCGGGCCGGCAGGATGCGCAACTCGACGTCACCAATGCCTGCGCGCTCGGCGCCTCCTATGGCGGCTATATGATGAACTGGATCGCCGGCCAGTGGACCGACGGCTTCAAATGCCTCGTCCAGCACGACGGCGTATTTGATCTCCGCGCGATGGCGTTCGAGACCGAGGAGCTGTGGTTCGACGAATGGGATCATGGCGGCCCCTGGTGGGAACGCACCGACCCCGAAAAGTGGAACCCGGTCAATCATGTCGCCAAGTGGAAAACGCCGATGCTGGTCATCACCGGCGAAAAGGATTTCCGCATCCCCTACAGCCAGGGCCTCGCCGCCTTCACCGCGCTCCAGCGCCGCGGCGTCCCGTCGCAACTGCTCGTCTTTCCCGACGAGAACCATTGGGTGATGAAGGGCGCGAACAGCGTCCAGTGGCACCAGACGGTGTTCAATTGGCTGGATAGCTATTTGAAGAAATAGCCCTCGCACGTCGCCCCCGCGAAGGCGGGGGCCACTGGAGGCTTACGCAACGCCGCTGGGCAAGGCCGCCAGCGGCCCCCGCCTTCGCGGGGGCGACGATATTCGCGCCCAGCATAACGAAGCGCCGAACCGATCCCCCCTTGCCGCGCCGCACCATGGCTGGCAAAGGCGCCCCGCTATGCCGATGGAAAAAACCTTCGATCCCGCCGCCATTGAAGCGAAATGGGCCCGCGAATGGGAAAGCCGCGGGCTGTTCCGCCCCGCGCGCCCCGACGCAACCCCCTTCACGATCGTCAACCCGCCGCCGAACGTCACCGGCGCGCTGCACATCGGCCATGCGCTCGACAACACGTTGCAGGATGTGCTGATCCGGTACGAGCGGCTGCGCGGCAAGGATGCGCTGTGGGTCGTCGGCACCGACCATGCCGGCATCGCGACGCAGATGGTCGTCGAACGCCAGCTCAATGAACGCCAGCAAAAGCGCACCGATTTCTCACGCGAAGAGTTCGTCGACAAGGTGTGGGAATGGAAAGCCGAAAGCGGCGGCCAGATCACCCGCCAGCTCCGCCGCCTCGGCTGCTCGATGGACTGGAGCCGCGAGCAGTTCACGATGGACCCGCATTTCACCAAGGCGGTGATCAAGGTGTTCGTCGATCTCCACAAAAAGGGCCTGATCTACCGCGACAAGCGCCTGGTGAACTGGGATCCTGCGCTCAAGACGGCGATCTCCGACCTGGAGGTCGAATCGCGCGAAGTGCCGGGGCATATGTGGCATTTCAAATATCCGCTCGCGGGCGGCGAAACCTATACCTATGTCGAACGCGACGCCGACGGCAATGTGGTGGTCGAGGAAGAGCGCGACTATATTTCGATCGCCACGACGCGCCCCGAAACGATGCTGGGCGACGGCGCCGTCGCGGTGCATCCCGATGACGAACGCTATCGGCCGATCGTCGGCAAATTTTGCGAGATTCCGGTCGGGCCCAAGGACCATCGCCGCCTGATCCCGATCATCACCGACGACTATCCCGACCCCGATTTCGGGTCGGGCGCGGTCAAGATCACCGGCGCGCACGACGAGAATGACTATGGCGTCGCGCAGCGCAACGGCATTCCGATGTACCGCCTGATGGACGAAGTTGCCGCGATGCGCGCCGACGGGCCGAGCTATGCCGAGGCATCCGCGCGCGCGATCGAAATCGCCAAGGGCGCCCCCGCGACCCCGGCCGAAATCGACGCGCTGAACCTGGTTCCCGAGGAATATCGCGGGCTCGACCGGCACGAGGCGCGAAAGCGCGTCATCGCCGACATCGACGCCGAAGGGCTGATGGTCAAGGTCGAGGACAAGCTGATCATGCAGCCCTTCGGCGACCGCGGCGGCGTGGTGATCGAGCCGATGCTGACCGACCAATGGTATGTCGACGCAAAAACACTCGCGCAGCCGCCGATCCAGGCGGTGCGCGACGGGCGCATCAACATCGTCCCCAAAACGTGGGAAAAGACCTTCTTCAACTGGATGGAAAATATCCAGCCTTGGTGCGTCTCGCGCCAGCTGTGGTGGGGCCACCGCATTCCGGCGTGGTATGCCGAAGACGGCCGGATCTTCGTCGCCGAAACCGAAGAGGAAGCTCAGGCCCAAGCGGGCGCAGGCGTTACCCTGACCCGCGACCCCGACGTCCTCGACACCTGGTTCTCCTCGGCCCTCTGGCCCTTCGCGACGCTCGGCTGGCCCGAAGACACCGAGCTGCTCAAGCGCCACTACCCCAACGACGTCCTCATCTCGGGCTTCGACATCCTGTTCTTCTGGGATGCGCGCATGGCGATGCAGGGGATGGAGTTCATGGGTGAGGTGCCGTGGAAAACGCTCTATCTCCACGGCCTCGTCCGCGCGCCCGACGGACAGAAAATGTCGAAGTCGAAGGGCAATGTCGTCGACCCGCTCGGCCTGATCGATCAATATGGCGCCGACGCGCTGCGCTTTTTCATGTCGGCGATGGAGAGCCAGGGCCGCGACATCAAGATGGATGACGCGCGCCTCGCGGGCTATCGCAATTTCGCGACGAAGCTGTGGAACGCCGCGCGCTTCTGCGAAGCCAATGGCATTTCGGCCTCGACCAGCCTTGCAGCGCCCGCCGCGACGCTGCCTGTCAATCGCTGGATCATCGGCGAGGTCGCCGACACCGTCGCCACGATGGAAGCGGCCTTTGCCGCATATCGCTTCGACGATGCCGCCAACGCGATCTACAGCTTCGCGTGGGATCGCTTCTGCGACTGGTATCTCGAGCTGATCAAGCCTGTCTCGAGCGAAGTCGAGAGAGGCGCGATTGACGACGAGACGAAGACCGTCGCCGGATGGGTGCTCGACCAGATCCTCGTCATGCTCCACCCCTTCATGCCCTTCATCACCGAAGAGCTGTGGACCGGGCTCGGCGATCGCGCCGACTATCCGCTGATCACCGCCAAATGGCCGGCGCCGAACGCTGCGCGTGATGCGGAGGCCAGCGCCGACATCGATTGGCTGATCAAGCTCGTCAGCGAATTGCGCACTGCCAAGGCCGAACTCGGCCTGCCCCCCGGCGCGCGCCTGACCGCGCATTTCCCGGCGGCGCTCAAGGATCGCGCCGACAAGCTGGCCGCACAGCTCGACCGCCTCGCGCGCCTGGAAACCATCAGCTTCGACCCCGCCCCCGCGGGCGCATCGGCGCAACTGGTCGTCGAGGGCGAGACAATCACCGTCCCGCTCGAAGGCGTGAGCGACATCGCCGCCGAGCGCGAGCGGCTGACCAAAGCGCTCGCCGCGGCGACAAAAGAGCGCGATGGCCTCGCCGGACGCTTGAATAACCCCTCCTTCGTCGAGCGCGCCAAGCCCGAAGCCGTTGAAAAGGCACGCGCCGACCATGCCGCAAAGGAAGCCGAGGCCGACCGCCTGACCGCCGCGCTCGCGCGTCTGGGCTAGTCGGCGCCCCCCGCGGCTTTCGACCAAGGCGCGGGCGGCTTCGACTGGCGTCCCGCTGCGCGCTGGTCATTGCCTGAGCTTTGGCGCTAAAAGCCGCGGTAATGAACGCAAACATCCGTAAAGACGCGCTGCGCGATCAGCGCGCCAAAATGCTCGCGGCGGCGCCCGACTGGCGCGCGTCCGATGCACGCGTGAACCCGCGCGTCGCGATCGGGTCGATCCTCGCCATGTGGCTGATCTATTTTCTCATCACCACCGGCCTCGCGATGCTGACCGGCGCGAGCGAGCAATGGGCCTTTGCCGGACGCCGCGCGATCGTTGTCGTCGCGGGCATCTTGTGCACCTTCGTGCTCTATCAGCTGCTCCAGCGCGCACAGCCGCGCAGTTTCGGCGCGCGCCTCGGCGCCGCGCTGGGCGCCGCCGTCCCGCTCGTCATGGTTTACGCCAGCATCAACCTGTTCGTCTTCTTCTATTGGTTCCCCGCCCCCGATACGGCCAAAATCATCGAAGAGGTGCAGTCGAAATTCCCCGTCGCCTGGGAAATGGTGCTGATCCTCGACAGCTCGATCCGCTGGTATTTCTTCTTCGCCGTCTGGGCCGCGCTCTACGTAGCCTTCGGCTATGCGAACGAGATGCGCGCGGTCGAACGCCGCGCCAATCATTTCCGCATGGAGGCCAAGAATGCGCAGCTGCGCGCGCTCCATTATCAGGTCAATCCGCATTTCCTGTTCAACACGCTGAACTCGCTCTCGACCCTCGTACTCAAGGGGTCGAAAAGCGAAGCAGAGACGATGATCATGAACCTGTCGTCCTTCCTGCGGTCGAGCCTCGCGGTCGATCCCGAACAGCTCGTCAGCCTCGACGAGGAAATCGCGCTCCAGCAGCTTTACCTCGACATCGAACAGGCGCGTTTTCCCGACCGGTTGCAGGTCGAGGTATCGATGCCCGACGAACTCAAACATGCATGCGTGCCGGTGCTGATCCTGCAACCGATCATCGAAAATGCGATCAAATATGGCGTGTCGCCCAGCAAGGGACGGATCGCGATCCGCCTGCAAGCCAGCGCCGAATATGGGCTGCTGGTATTGCGGATCGAGAACGACGTCGATCCCAAGGCGCCGGCGCCCGCATCGGGAACCGGCCTTGGCCTCGGCAATGTCCGCGAGCGGCTGCTGACCCGCTATGGTCCCGCGGCCGGGTGCGAATGGGGCAAATCGGATAATGGCGGCTTTGTCGTATCGCTATGGCTGCCGCTGGCACGGGAGGCTTGCTGATGCTTCAGACATTGCGCACATTGATCGTCGACGACGAACCGCTGGCGATCGAGCGGCTTCAGATCCTTGCTGGACAACAAGACGGCATTTCGCTCGTCGGCACGGCGAGCGACGGCGCCTCGGCGCTGCGCATGGTCGATGCGCTCGCGCCCGACCTGCTGCTCTGCGACATCGCCATGCCCGATCTCAACGGGCTGGAGGTTGCCGCGGCGATCGAGCAGCTCGACAACCCGCCCGCGATCGTTTTTGTCACCGCGTTCGATCGCTATGCGGTCGCGGCGTTCGAGGTCGCGGCGGTCGATTATCTGCTGAAACCCGTCTCGCCCGACCGGCTGGCGCGCGCGCTGGCCCGCGTGCGCGAATGGCGGGCGACCGAACGGTCACCGGCGCAGAAAAGCAAGTGGATCACCGAATTCTGGGTCCAGAACCGCGGCGAGATGCTGCGGATCGACGCGGCACAGGTCGATCTGATCGAGGCGGAGCGCGACTATATGCGCCTTCATGTCGGCGCGCGCAGCTGGCTGATCCATCAGACGATCAAATCCTTGGAAGCGCGGATGAACCCCGACCAGTTCATGCGCATCCACCGGTCGAAGATGATCCGGCGCGACGGCATCGTCGGGCTCAAACATCATGGCGACGGCGCCTGGAGCGTTGACCTGGGCGAAGGCGGCGTGCACCGCATTGGCCGCACTTATCTGCACGATGTAAAGGCGATCATGCACGCCTGACGACAAGGCGGCCATGCCGCAGGGGCATGACCGCCTCACCGAATGATCGCAAGGGACTGCGATCAGGGAGCGGCAGCGATGACCAGCCGGCCGGCATCGGCAAAGCGGGCGCCATCGCCGTTGAAAAGTGCGGCAAGTTTCACGTCCGCATCGGCCATCGCCGATTTTTCGCACTGAATTGCGGGCGCCCGCTCGGCAAGCGTTTGCCGGTAATGCGGCCGGCTGCCGCACACCTGACGCACGGCAAATTTGACGCGCGACGACAACGCCTCGCGCCCTTTCGCAGTCGAAAGGTTCAGATCGCCATATTTGACGATTGCGGTACGACGCTCGCCATCGTTTTCGCTTGCGGACGCAGGAACGGAAAGACCGGTCAACGCCATCGGCGCCGCCAGCAGGATGAAAGTAAGGTTCGCCATGGGGGAGTCCTCTCACAGGGGATCGGATGCGGGATACGAAGGACCCGGACCGGGGAGACCGAAGCCCTCCGCATCCCGCAGCTTCTGAATGCCCCATCCGCTGCGCGCGATCACGCAGGGTTCGACGGGTTCCGACGGCGCGTCGATCAGACCGACGAAAGGCATCCGTTGGTCGACGAATGGCCGACCGTCCGGTAATTTCGTGACAGAAACCTTGCATAATGACCGAAATATGACCAGTTTTGGTCATTGTGAGGAAATATTCTTACTCCGAGACTCGCAGGGTAGAGGTCATTGTGCTTCGCCTGTTGTTGCTGGTGCTTGCTGGAACTATCTGCGGCGCGCTGCTCGGCGAAATGGTTGCGGGGCAACGGCTGAGCGGCGGTTCGTCCGAACCAGCAGCCTACTCGCGCTTGAGTGCCAACCCTGATGCCGCCGCAACCCCGTCGATCGGTGACGATCCATGCGTCGGCTGTCCCGACAGCTACGGCGTCGCCGCGCAGCTGCGCGCCGAGCGCCGGGATCGGATGGATGGCGCTTTCCGCGCATTGGGTTCCGTCGAATCGGAGGTGGCGGCCGACGACATCGACGATAGTTACCGATACGGCGGACGCTTCCCCGACAACGAACCGCGCTCCCGCTACATGGAGATGGAACCGCTCGATGCGGTGCCGACGAATGTCCCCCCGCAGGAGGACCGAGCGATTCCGTCGGTGGAGATGCTGACGCCTAGCGCGGAGGCGCCTTGACCGGGGCAGCGCAGCGCGTCGCGTCCCCCGCCTTGCACGCGGCCACATCGGCTTCCCACTTCATCCGCTCTTCGGCCGACATCGCGGCGACGCGCGCCTTTTCAGCCTCATAAGCGGCGGTTTCATCGACAAAGACCTGCTGATCGTGCGCAACCTGCTGCGCCGCCGCGGAAACTTCCTGCGTATAGATGGTGTTGTCGGTCCTCGCCCGCGCCGCCTGTTCGGCGTTGAGGCGCGCGGTGTTCGACCGCTCTTCGGGCGTCGTACCGTCGGGCAATTTCTTTTCGGCCGCTGGCGGCGCGTCGGGGGTCTGCTGTGCGGCGGCCTGACCGCCGGCCAGCAGCATCAAAGCGATCGAAGCACTCATTATCGTTCTGGTCATCGAACTTCTCCTGCGATCCACGCCTCGTTCCAACGCGCCATATCGCGGCGCGTTCCGCCCGCAATTTGACCTCCCGCCGACCAATCGCCATGCTGGACGTCCTCTCATGTGCGATCGGACCCGCATTTGCCAGCCCCGACGAAATATCCCCTCAATCGCCCCGTCTTTTTCGCCCCGCTGGCGGTTCTGCTCGCCGCGGTCGTGCTGAGCCTCTGGCAAGGCGCGGCGGTCGTAGCGGCCGAAACGGCGATCAACGACTGGATCCTGCGCCACTTTTCCCCGCTTTTCGCGTGGGCGGGCATCGGCTTTCTCACGTTGCTCCTGCTGGCCGCCTTGTCACCACTCGGCGGCCGGATCATCGGCGGGGCAAAGGCGGAGCCCATCCTGACGCGCTGGCGCTGGTTTGCCGTCACGCTCTGCACGACGATCGCCACCGGCATCCTGTTCTGGGGCGCAGCCGAGCCGCTGTTCCACCTCAACGATCCGCCCGCGATGCTGGGGCTTGAGCCGGGCAGCGACGCCGCTGCGACCTTTGCCATGTCGACAATGTTCCTTCACTGGACGCTGACGCCCTATGCCATTTACACCGTCGCGGGCCTTGCCTTCGCGCTCGTCTATTACGACCGCCGCGAACCCTTCAGCCTTTCGTCGCTTTTCGTGCCGCTCATCGGACAGCGCGCGCATGGAGCCGCAGGCACCGCGATCGACATCGTCTGTCTGTTCGCGCTCGTCGCCGGCATGGCCGCTTCGCTCGGCGCGGGCGTGCTGGCGCTCGCGGGCGGAATCGAGGGCCTGTGGAGCTTCGCGGGCGGCGCACCGCTGCGCTGGGGTATCGCCGCGGCGATCGTCGCCACTTTCGTCGTATCAGCAGCGCTTGGCCTTCAGCGCGGCATCGCGCGCCTTTCGCTCCTCAACATCTGGTTGTTCCTTGCCGTGCTGCTGTTCGTCGTCGTCGCCGGTCCCGCCGCGCGCCTTCCGGGACTCGGCGTGTCGGGCGCCGCCGACTATGCCGCGACCTTCCTGCCGCGCAGCCTCGGCATCGACGTTGATCGCGACTGGCACCAACAATGGACAATCTTCAACTGGGCGAACTGGTTCGCCTGGGCGCCGGTCACCGCGCTGTTCCTCGGCCGCCTCGCGGTCGGTTACAGCGTCCGCGCCTTCATCCTCGTCAACCTGCTGCTGCCCGCGCTGTTCGGCGCGGCGTGGATGATCGTCATCGCCGGGACGACGATCACCCTCGACCAGCAATCGGGCGGCAGCCTGTACGCCATTTTGACCAGCGCCGGTCCCGATCCGCTCCTCTATCGCCTGTTCAGCGAACTTGGCGGCGGCCTGCCCGTGCTCGTGCTGCTGATCGGCGCGATCTTCATCTCCTATGTAACCGCGGCCGACAGCAATGTGTCGGCGATGAGCGCGCTCTCGACGCACGGCATTTCACCCGAAAGCCCCGAAGCGCCGCTCGCGGTCAAACTGGCGTGGGGGATCACCGTCGGGCTCGTCGCGACCATTCTGGTCGCCGCGGCGGGGATCGACGGCATCCGCATGATGTCGGTCCTCGGCGGCTTTCCCGCGCTTTTTATCATTATCGGCGCTGCGGTGTCGCTCGGCGTGATGGCAATGGGAACAAGGCGAACGGCCGCCCGAACCTGAAAAGGGTAATCGAAACGACGTCCGGAATCGGCCTGCCCCCTGCTCTTCGTCGGTCGCGCACTATGCCCGATCCCAACAGTGTTCGCCATTTTACATCGTACGAAACGCCGAAATCTTCATCTTCTGGCCAAGCGCAAGTGCCTCGCCGTCGAACAAATGCGTCGCGCCATCGGGGGTCGGCGGCGCAGAATCGCCGATCATCGGCAACAGCGCCAGCGACGCTTCGGCGGGGTAATCTTCGTCATCATAGGTGGCGACCGTATACTCGCCGATGGCCTCAAGAGCGGTGACCTCCCCAAAGAGCTGCTCGTGTGCCTCGAGCGCGATCTCCAACTTGCCGAGCGTTAAAGAGCCTTTATATTTTCGCTTGTTGGTGGCCATCTCATGTCCCTTCCGTCGTAGCGATCGTCGCCTCCAGGCTGTCCAAAAACTGCTCTTTCTTGTTGTCGTCGCAAAGCTGGTCGTCGAATGCGTCGCGAACGTCGGCAAAACCCACCGTCTGGTCGTCCGCAAAGCTCAGCCCCAGCTCGGTCGCCGCAAGGCGCGCGCGCGATGCCTCTTTTGCAGGGACATCGTCCCGGACCAGCTTTCTGAAGCGCAGGTTCAGCGCCCCCGTTCGCGCCGTGATATTGTCGCAGACGCCCTTGATGTCGGCCAGCAGCGCCTCCTGCTGCGCTTTCTGGGCTTGGGCCGCCTGGGTCAGCCGACCGACCGCAGACTCGATCTTGCCGGCGCGGCGCAGCGTATTCAGGTCGTCAATCGCGCTTCCGAGGCTATATTGTTCGACCGGCAGCCCGCGCTTGCGGGCGATGGCTGTTTTGATTTCCGCGCGTTCGGCATCCATGATCGCAACGAGCGCAGGCACGGCCCGATCGAAAAATACATGCTTATCGACCGACGCCCGTGCGCCGGTTGCAACGGTCGTCGCGACCGCAAGTTCTTCGACTGACGATGGGTTCGCAAGTGCAGTGGCGCCGCTCAGCCCCAACAGCAGGAGATCGAACCCCAGTCCAGCCCCGCGCTGACCTGCGTTCAGCTGATCGGTAAAGGAGTCATATTCCTGATCGATCGCATCCATCCGTATCGTGATGACATATTCGCGATAATCGAACCGGGACATGTTTTCGCGCGATGCCGGGTCGGGGCTGGAATAGGCTTTCATGGCATCGGGGATCGAGATCGGGCTTGGCGACTTCAGCGCGGCCGAGGTCGCTTGCGACCCACGAACGGCGGCGCACCCCGAAAGGGCCACCATGCAAAAAACCGCGAAAATGATCTGTCGCATTGCCCACCCCCCGGAGAAGCATCATCGAGGTGAGGAGAGTGCCGCCAGGGCGACGAAAGTATAGGATCGAAACGCCAAACAACTTCCATTGCGACACTGTTCCGGCGTCCCTATCTTGCCGCAGGCGCCCCCTTGCGCGTTTAGAACAAATCTGGAACATACCCCTCCCATGAGTCTCACCCATAATTCCGCCCGGCACGGATTCTCCCCATGCTGACCCACATCAAGGTGCGCGGCGCGCGCGAGCATAATCTGAAGGGCGTGGACGTCGATCTGCCGCGCGATGCGCTGATCGTCATCACCGGGCTTTCGGGATCGGGGAAATCGTCGCTCGCCTTCGACACCATCTATGCCGAGGGGCAGCGGCGCTATGTCGAATCGCTGTCGGCCTATGCGCGTCAGTTCCTCGAAATGATGCAAAAGCCCGATGTCGAGCATATCGACGGGCTGTCGCCCGCGATCAGCATCGAGCAGAAAACGACATCGCGCAATCCGCGCTCGACGGTCGCGACCGTCACCGAAATCTATGACTATATGCGTCTGCTCTGGGCACGCGTCGGCATCCCCTATTCGCCCGCGACGGGCGAGCCGATCAGCGCGCAGACGGTCAGCCAGATGGTCGATCGGGTGATGCAGCTTCCCGAGGGCACCCGCGCCTACCTGCTCGCCCCCGTCGTGCGCGGGCGCAAGGGCGAGTATAAGAAGGAGCTCGCGCAGTGGCAGAAAGAGGGCTTCACCCGCGTCCGCATCGACGGTGAGTTTTACGAGATCGAGGACGCCCCGGCGCTCGACAAGAAATACAAGCATGACGTCGAGGTCGTCGTCGACCGCATTGTCGTGCGCGAAGGCATCGAGACGCGGCTTGCCGACAGTTTCGAAACCGCGCTGAAGCTGGCCGAGGGGCTGGCCTATGTCGATCTTGCCGACGGCGTGGTGCCGGGCCGTGAGGACGAGGATAGCGGAGGGGCGATGAAGGGCGCGGGCATCCCGGCGAATCGCCTCATTTTCTCCGAAAAATTCGCCTGCCCGGTCAGCGGCTTCACCATCGCCGAGATCGAACCCCGGCTGTTCAGCTTCAACGCGCCGCAGGGCGCCTGCCCCGCGTGCGACGGCCTCGGCGAGCGGCTCGAGTTCGATCCCGAGCTCGTCGTCCCGAACCATGCGCTCAGCCTCAAAAAAGGCGCGGTGGTGCCGTGGGCGAAATCGAACCCGCCCTCGCCCTATTATATGCAGGTGCTCGAAAGCCTCGGCAAAGCCTATGGCTTCGCGCTCGACACGCCCTGGCAGGATCTGCCCGGCGAGGTGCAGCTGATCATTCTCTATGGCACCGGCGGCAAGCCCGTCGAGCTGACCTTCAAGGATGGCAGGCGGAGCTATACGACGCACAAGGCGTTCGAGGGGGTCATTGGCAACCTCAACCGCCGGATGCTTCAGACCGAAAGCGCGTGGATGCGCGAGGAGCTGGGCAAATATCAGACCGCGCAGCCGTGCGAGACGTGCCACGGCGCGCGCCTGCGCCCCGAACCGCTGGCGGTGAAGATCGCGGGCGAGAATATCAGCATGTCGGCACAGCGGTCGGTCGCCGACGCGCTCCAATGGTTTTCGACGCTCGACGAAAAACTGAACGAACAGCAGCGCCAGATTGCCAAGGCGATCCTCAAGGAAATCAACGAGCGGCTGGGCTTCCTCAACAATGTCGGGCTCGATTATCTCAACCTCAACCGCACGTCGGGCACGCTTTCCGGCGGCGAGAGCCAGCGCATCCGTCTCGCGAGCCAGATCGGCAGCGGCCTGTCGGGTGTGCTCTATGTCCTCGACGAGCCGAGCATCGGCCTTCACCAGCGCGACAACGACCGGCTGCTCGCGACGCTGAAGCGCCTCCGCGACCTCGGCAACACCGTGATCGTCGTCGAACATGACGAGGACGCGATCCGCCACGCCGACTATGTCGTCGACATGGGGCCCGGCGCGGGCGTTCACGGCGGCGAAATCGTCGCCGAGGGCACGCTGAAACAGGTGCTCGCGAGCAAGAAGAGCCTGACCGCGGCCTACCTCACCGGCGCGAAAAGGATCGAGGTGCCGAAGCATCGCCGCAAGGGCAACGGCTTCGATCTGGTGCTCAAGGGCGCGCGCGCGAACAATTTGCAGAATGTCACCGCAAAGATCCCGCTCGGCACCTTCACCTGCGTCACCGGCCTGTCGGGGTCAGGCAAGTCGAGCCTGATTATCGACACGCTCTATGCCAGCGCCGCGCGCGTGCTCAACGGGGCGCGCATAGTCGCGGGGCCGCACGACAGCCTGAAAGGCCTCGAGCATTGCGACAAGGTGATCGACATCGACCAGTCGCCGATCGGCCGCACCCCGCGGTCGAACCCCGCCACTTATACGGGCGCCTTCACCGTGATCCGCGACTGGTTCGCGGGGCTGCCCGAAAGCCAGGCGCGCGGCTACAAACCCGGGCGCTTCAGCTTCAACGTCAAGGGCGGGCGGTGCGAGACCTGCACCGGCGACGGGCTAATCAAGATCGAGATGCACTTCCTGCCCGACGTCTATGTGACGTGCGAGACGTGCCACGGCAAACGCTACAACCGCGAAACCCTCGAAGTGAAGTTCAAGGGGATGAGTATCGCCGACGTACTCGATATGACCGTCGAGGATGCGGCCGAATTCTTCAAGGCGGTGCCCGCGATCCGCGACAAGATGGCGATGCTGGTCCGCGTCGGCCTCGGCTATATCAAGGTCGGACAACAGGCGACGACCTTGTCGGGCGGCGAAGCGCAGCGAGTGAAGCTCGCCAAGGAGCTGTCGCGGCGATCGACCGGACAGACGCTCTATATCCTCGACGAACCGACCACGGGGCTGCATTTCGAAGATGTGCGCAAATTGCTCGAAGTGCTGCAGCAACTGGTCGAACAGGGCAATAGCGTGATCGTGATCGAGCACAACCTCGATGTCATCAAGACCGCGGATTACATCCTCGATCTTGGCCCCGAGGGCGGGGTCAAGGGCGGCGAAATCGTCGCCGCGGGGACGCCCGAACAGGTGGTGAAGGAAAAGCGCAGTTTCACCGGGCAGTATCTCAAGCCGTTGCTGGAGAAATAGCGCGCGAACGGATAGGCCGGGCGCACAACAGCCGGAGTTTCATGCGATGTCCCTCGATCCCGTGCGCCTGCTACCTGCCTGCCTCGCGGCGCTGCTCGCGGCCGCGCCCGCAACCGCAGCGCCGGCGCCCTCCTCGCCCGAAGAGGCGCTCGAAGCCTATTTGGGCGGGCTGCGCAGCGGACGCGTCGAGCTCTTGCAGGGTCTTTTCCTGCCCGACGGCCAATTCTGCACGCTCGCGGCGGAAAAGAGCCCGGCGGTCGATTGCCAACGCTTTGCCGACGTGATCGGCAGCTGGGCCGCCGAGCCCGACCCCACCGCCACCGGCCGCGTGCTCGACCGCCACGACGCGGCGCCGTCGATGAGCGCGATCACCTATGAACTGCATTTTGCCGGCGACCGCTATGTCGACCAGCTGCTGCTCTATCGCACCCCGGCCGGGTGGCGCGTCGTCGCGAAGACCACCGTCGTCAAACGGGCAGACACGGCCCAATGATCACCACTGCCGCCCCCGACTTCGCCGCCGCGCTCCCGAACGGCGGCCGCCTCGCGGGCCTCGACGTCGGCACCAAGACCATCGGCGTTGCGCTGTGCGATGCGGGCTGGTCCTTCGCCTCGCCCGACAAGACGATCGTGCGCAAGAAATTTTCGGCCGATCTCGACGCGCTGAAGGCGCTGATCGCCGCGCAATCGGTGGTCGGACTAGTCGTCGGCCTGCCGCTCAACATGGACGGCAGCGACAGCCCGCGCACGCAGAGCACCCGCGCCTTTGCGCGTAATCTCGCGCCGCTCGGCCTGCCCGTGCTGCTGTGGGACGAACGCTGGTCGACCGCGGCGGTCGAACGCGCGATGATCGCCGCCGACGTCAGCCGCGCAAAACGCGCCGAGCGCGTCGACAGCGCCGCGGCGGCGTTCATATTGCAGGGCGCGATCGACGCGATGGTGCGCTGATGGACGCGTCGCTCGGCCAATATATCATCTATTGGCTGCTCGCCGCGAATCTCATCGGTTTCGTATCGATGGTTCTCGACAAACAATTCGCCGAGCAGGGCTTTCGCCGAATTTCGGAGGGCACATTGCTTTTATGGTGCTTTCTCGGCGGAGCCTCCGGAGCCTTCGTCGCGTCGCGACTCGTCCGCCACAAGACGCGCAAACAGCCCTCTGCGACGTGGATGCTGATCTGGCTTTGGCTGGACATCATCCTGCTCCTTCTGTGGATGTTCGGAATATTGGAACCTCTGCTCGCCTCGGCGCTTGCGAGAATCGCCGCACCGGCCTAGAGGCGTGGCTTTAATGACAAGCTCCACGATCCGACCCGCCAGCGACTATCCGCCCGGCGGCGATGCGTTTCGCCATCGCCACCTGACCGGTATCGCCCAGCTCACCCCGTGGGAGATTTCCTACATATTGGACGCGGCCGAAGAATGGGTCGAACTCAATCGCAGCGGCGCGGCGAAGCATGACGACCGGCTCGCGGGCCTGACCATCATCAACGCCTTTTTCGAAAACTCCACCCGCACACTCCTTTCGTTCGAGATCGCCGGAAAACGCCTCGGCGCCGACGTCGTCAACATGCACGCCGCGCAGTCGAGCGTGAAGAAGGGCGAGACGCTGATCGACACGGCGATGACCCTGAATGCCATGCGCGCCGACGCCATCGTCATCCGCCACGCATCGTCGGGCGCGGTGCAGCTGATCGCCGACAAGGTCGATTGTCCCGTGCTCAACGCGGGCGACGGGCGCCACGAACATCCGACGCAGGCGCTGCTCGATGCCCTCACGATCCGCCGCCGCCTCGGCCGCGTCGAGGGGCTGACCATTGCCATATGCGGCGACGTCCTCCACAGCCGCGTCGCGCGCTCGAACATCCTGGCGCTGACCTTGCTCGGCAACGAGGTGCGCGTCGTCGCCCCCGCGACGCTGACCCCGCCCGCGATGGAGCGGATGCACGTTGCGACCTTCACCGACATGGACGAGGGGTTGAAAGACGCCGATGTCGTGATGATGCTGCGCCTCCAGAACGAGCGCATGGACGGCGCATACCTGCCCTCGGCGCGCGAATATCATACGCTCTATGGGCTCACCCCCCAGCGGCTCGAAAAGGCGAAGCCCGACGCCATCGTCATGCACCCCGGCCCGATGAACCGCGGGGTGGAGATCGACAGCAGCATTGCCGACGATCCCGCGCGCTCGACGATCACCGAACAGGTCGAGATGGGGGTCGCGGTCCGCATGGCGTGCCTCGACATTTTGACGCGCCGCCAGCGGGGAGTGCCGGGATGGAACTGAAACCGCTCCACATCGTCAATGCTCGGCTGGTCGACGGCGATACGCCGCGGGCGGGCAGTCTACTCGCGGTCGATGGCCGCATCGCCGCGATCGACCCGACCGACGTCCCCGACGGCGCCGAAAGCGTTGATGCCAGGGGCCAGTGGCTCGCCCCCGGCATCATCGACCTCGGCGTCTTTGCGACCGACAAGCCCGCCTTTCACTTCGGCGGCATCACCCGCGCCGCGCTGATGCCCGACAATGGCCCGCTCGACGGTGCGGGGCTGGTCGAGCGCGCCGCAAAGGGCGGCAAGCCCGACCTCTGGGTCCACCCGCTCGCCGCCGCGACCAAGGGTCTCGAAGGCCGCGAGCTCGCCGAAATCGGCCTGATGAAGGCGGCGGGCGCGCGCGCCGTCGCCACCGGGCGCGGGCGCATCGCCGACAGCGGCGTAATGCGCCGCGTGCTCGCTTATGCCGCCTCGCTCGGCCTTGTCACGATCATCCATGCCGAGGATGAAGGGCTCACCGCCGGCGCGGTCGCGACCGACGGCGAAATGGCGACGCGCCTCGGCCTCGCGTCGGCGCCATCGGTTGCCGAAGCGATGGCGATCGCGCGCGACCTTGCTTTGGTCGAGGAAACCGGCGCGCCCGTCCATTTTCGCCAGGTCACGACCGCACGCGGGCTCGATCTGATCCGCGCCGCCAAGGCGAAGGGGCTGCCCGTGCTCTGCGGCATCACCCCCGCGCACCTCTTTCTCTCTCACACCGCGATCGGCGATTTCCGCACCTTTGCGCGCCTGTCGCCGCCGCTGCGCAGCGAGGACGACCGCCGCGCCTGCCTTGCCGCGGTTGCCGACGGCACGGTCGACATCTTGTCGTCGGGCCACGACCCGCGCGGGCCGGAGGACAAGCGCCTGCCCTTTGCCGAGGCGCTGCCCGGCATGGCGGGCGCCGAAACTTTGCTCGCGATGGGCCTCAATCTTGTCCGCGACGGTCATATCGGCCCGGGCCGCCTGTTCGAAATGCTCGCCGCCACCCCCGCCTGCCTGCTCGGCGTCGAAGCCGGGCGCCTAGCCGTCGGCATGGAGGCCGACCTCATCCTCGTCGACGAAGGCGCGCCGTGGCAGGTCGATGCCAAGAAGATGGCGGCGTGGGCCGGCAACACGCCCTTCGACGGCATGCCCGTGCAGGGCCGCGCGACGATGATGTGGAAGGGCGGAAAGCGGATTCGGTGAGTCCGTTTTGGGGGTGGGAACAAGACGATCCTCCCCGCTTGCGGGGAGGTGGCAGCGCGAAGCGCTGACGGAGGGGGGTGGCGTCCTTCAGCGGCGCGTCAGGCCGACGGCCCCCGCCACCACCGCCGGCGGCGGCGGTCCCCCTCCCCGCAAGCGGGGAGGATTTCGATGTCCGTAATCGGTCGCTTCCGGACTTTCCAAACCACGCTCCTCCCTGTCGCGCAGCGATGGGGAGGATTAATGATGACGGAGGAGAGCGCCCCATTGTCGAACATGACGAACCACGCCCTATCGCGAAGCGACGAGGAGGTGGCAGCGCCCTCCGAATCCTAGCGCCGCCGTGCCTTCCACGCCCGCACCGCCGCCATCGTCTTTTCCACATGCGCCTGCGGTTTGGCGTCGGTGTAGCTCAGCAGGATGGTGCCGTTCGGCGCGATCACGAAGGATGTGCGGCTGGAGATCGGCGCCTTGCCCGGGCGCGCCAGCACGGCGTCATATTTTGCCGCGACCTTCGCGCCCGGATCGGCCGCGACGGCAAATTTGTCGCGGCATTCGGAGCGCGAAAATTCGGCGACGCGATCAATATTGCCCGCCGTCACGCCGACGACGCGCGCACCCAGCCGGTTGAAATCGTCGCTCGCCTCGGCGAACAGATGCGCCTCCAATGTGCAGCCGGGCGTAAAGGCGGCGGGAAAGAAATAGAGCACGACCGGCCCCTTCTTCAGCGCCTGTTTCAAGGACAGGCTGAACGGCTTGCCGCCCTGCGCGGCGCTCAATGTGAAATCGGGCGCCTTCGCGCCTTGCTGGAGCGCCGCGATACCCGGCGCGGGAAGCAGCGCGAAAGATACGCCAACGCCAAGGGCAAGCCCCAGCGGCATCACGAGCTTTTTCAGCAATGTCATCGGGCAATCCTCCATGCGACCAAAACCGAAGATGCGGAAAAAAGGCGGCTGCGTCCAGCGCGATTGACCGCGCGCGCCAACGGGCGCAGCATGGCGCGATGACGCTCACCATCACCCCCAGTGGCCAGGCGTGCGGCGCGCGCGTCACCGGCGTCGACCTGACGCGGCCGCTCGATCCCGATACCGTCGCCGCCATCCGTGCGGCGTGGCTCGACCATCATGTCCTCGCCTTTCCGGGCCAGAGGATGAATGACGACGATCTGGAACGCTTTACCACCTATTTCGGCGGCTTCGGCGACGATCCCTTCATCCGCCCGGTTCCGGGCCGCGCGCATATCATCGCGGTGAAGCGGCGCGCTGACGAGACGGCGCCGCTCTTCGCCGAAAACTGGCACAGCGACTGGAGCTTTCAGGCGCGCCCGCCCGCGGGCACCTGCCTGTTCGGCATCACCATTCCTCCGGTGGGCGGCAACACCGAATTTGCCAACCAGCACGCCGCGCTCGACGCAATGCCCGCCGGGCTGCGCGCGCGCGTCGAGGGTTTGCAGGCGATCCACAGCGCCCGCGCGGGCTACGCGCCGACGGGCATGTATGGCGCGAACGACAAGGGGCGCAGCATGGACATCCGCTCCGACGAAGAGGCGCTCGAAACACAGCTCCACCCCTTTGTGCGCGCGCATCCCGAAACCGGCCGCCTCGGCCTGTTCGGCTGCGCCGGCTATATCATCGGCTTCGAGGGGATGGACGATGCCGAAGCGCGGCCGCTCCTCTACGAGCTCATCCAGTGGCAGGGGCGCGAGGAATTTCGTTATTCGCACCAGTGGGAGCCCGACATGCTCGTGATGTGGGACAATCGCTCGTTCCTCCACCGCGCGACGGGCGGTTATGACGGCCACGACCGCCTGCTCCACCGCACGACGATCGCGGCGTGGAGCGGCGCCTGACATCGTTTTTGTCGTGATCGGCCGTCGACGCAATCGCGCCTCGCCGAAACTCGCCCGCCGCCCATGCGTTGCTTGTGGATCAGAAGGAGAAGACCATGACCCTCCCCCACGACACGCTCGTCCTCGTCGCCGACGGCCGCAAGGCCTTATTCCTGCGCAATCAGGGCGACGGGCAGCAGATCGACCTGCGCATCGCGTCGCACCGCGAGCGCGAGGATCGCAAGGACAGCGACATCAAGACCGATGCCGCGGGCCGTTCGGGCCGCCCCATGGGTGCCGGCAGCTTTCAGGATACGATGCCGGAACCCGATTTCCACCAGCAGGAGGAGGATCGCTTCGCCCGCGACCTGAGCGAAAAAATCAACGCGATGGCGCTGGGCGGCGAATTCGAAAACCTCGTCGTCGTTGCCCCCGCGCGCACGATGGGCGAACTCCGCCCGCTCTGGCACAAACAAACCGCGGCGCGAATTGTCGGCGAGCATGTCAAGGAAATGACCGACCGGCCGGTCCCCGACATCGAGGCGCTGCTTGCCGGGGAAGCTGCGCCGCCGTCCTGATCAGGCGCGTCTTTCGTTCGCCAGCGTGCTGACGACACCCCAGGCGATCAGCGCCTGTCCACCGAAATAGAGCGGCCAGACGAACCACATCGTTACGTCCCTCGACAGCGCTCCGCCTTCGCCCGCGAAGATAAACAGGTCGCTCGCGAGGAACAGCATCGCTCCGATGCCGGTGCGATAGCGCGGAAAGCGGCTCGCCCAGGCGGTCGCCGCCATCAGCGCGACGATCGCGGTGTACCCCATCGCCGCCGTCATCTGCTCCGGCGCGGCCTGTTTCGTGAGGCCCCACGCCGCGAGCAGCGCGAACGGGACCACCGCAAAGACGAGCAATGTCTGCGATCCGGTCATCGCCGCGCGCCGGTTGCCAAGATAGAGGACAATCGCAATGACATGCCCGATCGCGAACGCTGCCGCCCCCTGCATCATTCCGATCGCATCGAGCATCCAGTCGCCGAGCGCACCGAACGCCAGCGCCACGGCGATCATCCACCCGCCTGTGCCGCGCGCGTTCGCCGCCGCCCATGCGGCGAGCAGGCCGACGCCCGATGCCTTCCATGCCCAGATCGCAGGCCCGTCGAGCCGCAGGACCACCGCCCCGAAATAGCTGATCCCGCCAACAAGCGCCGCCAGCCACAACCAGCGCGCCCGGTCCCAAAGCTGCCCCTTGCCCATCGCGCTCCCCTTTGCATCTTGCCGCCAACCCGCCTAGTGCGCGGCATATTGGTCGCAAGTCAACGGACAGGGTAAATGGCGGAATACGACGTGCATATCATCGGCGGCGGCCTCGCGGGGTCCGAAGCGGCGTGGCAGCTTGCCGAGGCGGGCCATCGCGTGCGGCTTTCCGAAATGCGCGGCGGCGGCGATATGACACCGGCGCATCAGGGCGACACGCTCGCCGAGATGGTCTGCTCGAACAGCTTTCGCAGCGACGATGGCGAAAGCAACGCCGTCGGCCTGCTCCACCGCGAAATGCGCACACTGGGCTCGATCATCATACGCGAGGCCGATGCAACCAAGGTGCCCGCGGGCTCGGCGCTTGCGGTCGACCGCGACCTTTTTTCGGGCGGTGTCACCCGCGCGCTCGAAAATCACCCCAATGTTAACATCGTTCGCGAACGCATCGACACGCTGCCGAGCGAGGGGCTGACGATCGTCGCGACCGGCCCGCTCACCGCCGCGAGCCTCGCCGACAGCATCGGCGCCGCGACCGGCAAGGACGCGCTCGCCTTTTTCGACGCCATCGCCCCCATCGTCTACCGCGACAGCATCGACATGGACATTGCCTGGATGGCGAGCCGCTGGGACAAGGTCGGGCCGATCGGCGACGGCAAGGATTATATCAACTGCCCGATGGACAAGGACCAATATCATGCCTTCGTTCAGGGGCTGATCGACGGCGAAAAAACCGAGTTCAAGGATTGGGAAAAGGACACGCCCTATTTTGAGGGCTGTATGCCGATCGAGGTGATGGCCGAACGCGGCGTCGAAACCTTGCGCTTCGGTCCGATGAAGGGCGTCGGGCTCGACAATCCGCGCACCGGGCGCTGGCCCTATGCGGTCGTCCAGCTGCGGCAGGACAATGCGCTGGGCACGCTGTGGAACATGGTCGGCTTTCAGACCAAGCTCAAACATGGCGCGCAGGTCGAGCTGTTCCGCACCATCCCCGGCCTCGAGAAGGCCGAGTTCGCGCGACTGGGCGGGCTTCACCGCAACAGCTTCATCCGCTCGCCCGAATTGCTCGACGGCCAGCTTCGCCTGAAATCGGCGCCGCATATTCGGTTCGCCGGGCAGATCACCGGCTGCGAAGGCTATGTCGAAAGCGCCGCGATCGGCCTCGTCGCCGCGCGCTTTGCCGCTGCGGAGCTTGGCGGCCGCACCCTGCCACCACCGCCGCCCGAAACCGCGCTGGGCGCGCTGCTCGGGCACATCACCGGCGGCGCCGATGCGGCATCCTATCAGCCGATGAACGTCAACTTCGGCCTTTTCCCACCGCTCGCCGACGAGGTGCGCAAAAAGGACCGCAAGCTCGGCTACACGCAGCGCGCGGGCAAGGCGCTGGCGGAGTGGATGAAAGTGGCCGAGGGCGTGGCGGCCTAATCCCCTTCCCCCTTGATGGGGGAAGGATACGCAGCCTTATCGCGCAGCGATTAGGCGAAGTTGGATGGGGGTGACGGTGCGTCCTTGCACCGTTGCTTCAGGCCGAGAGCGCACTCCCACCGCTGCGACTAGCGAGCAAGCTCGCAAGTCTCGCTGCCTCCCCCATCAAGGGGGAGGGTTCGGGTTCAACACCGACATTTCGGCTTCGCTGCGCGCTTCGGCGCGGTCGTCGCGAATTCCGCCCGCGTCAGGTCGCCCGACTTGTCGGCATCGGCTCCGGCGAACCGTTCGCTCGTGGTCACCGCCCATTCCTCGAACGTCAGCAAATTATTGCCGTCCGTGTCGAGTTTGCGAAACGCCGCAGTGCGCGACGACATCAGCTCGACGCGGCTGACCTTGTCGTTGCGGTCGCGGTCGAAGCGGTTGAAGCGCCGTTCCTCGCGCGACGCCTCCTTCGCGGCGGGGAGGGGGGGTGGCGCCGGGCCGCGAGTGGGCGCATTCGCTCCGGCGACCGGGATCGCGGGCAAGGCGGGCGGCGGATCGGGCAGCACCGCCTCCTCGGCCAGCTGGCTGTGCCCCTGCCACAGGAACAAGCCGCCGGTCAGCAGCAGCGCGCTCGCGACGCCGCCGATCAGGAAACGCGAAACCGCCATTTGCCCCTCCGCACCGATTGATCGGACCAGCTATCACGGCGGGCGCCGCGACGCCAAGCGATGCGACCATTTTGGCGGCGAATTTTAATCGTCTGACTTGTTCAAAATTGCCCAACAAATCACTATATCCGATCAATGCAAAACTACCTCCCCTCGCTCAAACAGATGCAATATCTTGTCGCACTGCACGAGCATGGCCATTTCGGCCGCGCCGCCGATGCGTGCAACGTCACCCAATCGACGCTGTCGGCGGGCATCCGCGAGCTTGAGACGCTGCTGGGGCAAACACTCGTCGAGCGTACGCGCCGCGTCGTGCGCTTCACCGCGCTCGGCGACAAGATCGTCGAAAAGGCGCACCGCGTGCTGCGCGAGGCCGAGGAGCTTGCCGACATGGCCGCCGCGGCCGCCGCACCGCTCGTCGGCGAACTGCGCATGAGCGTCATCCCGACGATCGCGCCCTTTCTCCTTCCCGATCTCCTCCCGCGGCTGCGCAAGGAACGCCCGTCGCTGAAGCTGTTTCTGCGCGAGGAACCGAGCGCGCAGGCGTGCGAATCACTCCACCACGGCGCCGTCGACTGCGTGTTGCTCGCGCTCCCCTATGCGTGCGGCGACGTTGAAAGTGAAAATCTGTTCGACGACGCGCTGTTCGTTGCGTTCCCCGGCGATCAATCCGAAGATCTTCCCGCGATGGTCAGTGCCGACCAGATCGACCCCGCGCAGATGCTGATGCTCGAGGACGGGCATTGCCTGAAGGATCACGCGCTCGCCGCGTGCAACCGGCCCGAACTGCGCGCCGGGGCACGGATGATGGGGACCTCGCTCCACACGCTCGTGCAGATGGTCGACAACGGCCTTGGCATCACCATGCTGCCGCAAATGGCGATCGAGGCGGGCATCCTCGACCACACCGACATCGACACGCGCCCGCTCGATTCGGACCATGACTGGCGCACGATCGCGCTGGTGTGGCGCAAGGGCAGCCCGCGGGCGGACGAGTTCAAGATGCTTGCCGATATTTTCAGGAAGCATCAGGCGCAGTAGCGGCGGTCGGGTTTCGACTGGAAGCCCCTTTTGTTCGAACGCCCGCGCTGGACGAGATTCGCGCAGAGGCGCAGAGATCGCAGAGGGGAGTACGCTTCATCTAGTCGATCTCTGCGCCTCTGCGCGAAATATTCGGAAAGCGGCATTCGATCAGAAGTGGACGTTGATCCTCTCTGTGGCGAAGCCATGGGGAGGTGGCAGCGCGAAGCGCTGACGGGGGGGCAATAACGCGACGTCGCCGCCCCTCCACCACGCCCTTCGGGCGCGGTCCCCCTCCCCATCGCTACGCGACAGGGAGGATTTAACGTCCGCTCTCCACCCCCAAAGCGGACATCCCCAAAAAAAACGCTGTCCTACATGATCCGGCTGTGCCAGCCTTCATCCCTGCTCTTTCAATATGTGGATAAGGCAAGTCGCTGCGCCATATATGGATGCGGGCAGGAGACGGGCGCGCAGGTCTGCCGGGAGCGGCAGATCAGAGCGCCGCGCCAGGCTGAACTTTCCTGAACTTTGAAAGAATTCCGCCGCCCCTGCACCAGCCGGATCGCGGACCCGGCCCGGCATGACCGGGAACAGCGACGGCCGCTCACCAGCCCGAAACGGCCCTCCCGTTCCTCAATCCACGCCCTGATCCCACCGCGCCGCGCGATCCCGGTCGCCCTCGCGCGCCTCGACCCACGCGACGCGGCCGTTGGCGAACGTCTCGCGTTTCCACAGCATCACGTCGGTCTTCAGCCGGTCGATCAGATATTCGCACGCCGCCAGCGCCTCGGCGCGGTGGCGGCTGCTTGCGAGGACGAGCACGATCGTCTCGCCCGGCGCTATCGCGCCGACGCGGTGGATCAGGGTCAGCGCCCCCAGCTTCCAGCGATCGACCGCCGCGTGCGCCAGGCCCGCGAGGCCCGCCTCGGTCATCACCGGATGATGCTCCAGGAACAGCTCGGTCAGGTCATCGTCGCCGCGCACGCGCCCGATGAAGCTCGCGCTCGCGCCATGCCCCCCGGCATCGTGCAGATCGAACTCGGTGCCGATCTCGATCGGCGTCGGCTGGACGAAAACGCGGATCATCCGCCTGTCACGGGCGGAAACAGCGCGACGTCGCGCGCGCGCCAGCGGGGCATCGGGCCCCATCATCACCCCGTCGATCGTGGCGCGGATGCGGTGCGGTTCGGCAAAGGCCGCCGCGCCGCGTTCGTCGCGCGCCGCCAGCCAGCCAAGCAGCATAGCAATATTGGTCACCGCGGGCGGCAGCTCGACCGTCTCACCCGCCACCCCCATGCGCTCGCGCACCCAGGCGAAATAGGACAGGTCGAGCGTCATCAGTCCATATGCTTCAGGCCGACGCGCAGATAGTCCCAGCCGGTCACCAGCGTCAGCACCGCCGCGCCCCACAGCGAAACCAGCCCGACGGTCTTGATCCACGCCATCGCGGGCAAGGCGCCCGCAAAGATGAGCGCGCCAAAGGCGACGAGCTGAAACGCCGTCTTCCACTTGGCAAGCTGCGTCACTGGCATCGACACCTGCAAGGTCGCGAGGAATTCGCGCAGCCCCGACACGATGATTTCGCGCAGCAGGATGACCAGCGCCGCAATGACGTGCCATCCGTCGATGTCGCGGGTGAAGACGAGCAGCAGGATCACCGCCGCGATCATGATCTTGTCGGCAATCGGGTCGAGGAAGATGCCCAACCGCGACACGGTGCCGCGCGCGCGTGCCACATAGCCGTCAAAATAATCGGTAATGCCCATCAGGCAGTAAAGGCCGAAGGCCAGCGCATAATCGATCGGTTTGGGCTGGTGCGACCCTTCGCTCACCCCCGGCCACAACAAGAACAGCAGGATGGGAACCGCCAGGATTCGCGACAGCGTCAATAAGTTGGGAAGGCTCAGCATGATCCCCGTCGACATGGCCGGCCAAAATGACCTTTGACCAGCGCCGCCCTAGCCGATAAGCCCCCCCGGCGACAAGCTGTTGCCCGCGAAATGCGTGCGAACCGACGATGTTGAAAAGAATGGACCACGCATGACCGGCTCCTTTGCGCTATTGAAGCAACGCCGGTTCCTGCCCCTTTTCGTCACCCAGCTGCTCGGCGCGTTCAACGACAATCTGTTCAAGAATGCGATGGTGCTGTTCGTCGTTTATGGCGTGTTCAACAGCGAGGAACAGGAAACGCTGTTCAGCGCGGTCGCGACCGGCGTTTTCATCCTGCCTTTCTTCCTGCTGTCGGCGCTGGCGGGACAGCTCGCCGATACGCGCGACAAGGCGCGGATCATCCGCATCGTCAAATTCTGCGAAATCCTCATCATGCTGGTCGGGGCCGTCGGACTGGTCCTCGCCTGGCTCGGTTATGCGGTCCACCTGATCGCCATCCCGCTGATGATGCTCGCGCTGTTCGCGATGGGGGTTCATTCGACCTTCTTCGGCCCGATCAAATATGCGATCCTGCCGCAGCATCTGAAAAGCGACGAGGTGCTCGCGGGCACCGGGCTCGTCGAGGCGGGCACCTATATCGCAATCCTTGCCGGCACGATCCTGGCCGGGGTGATCGACGTCGAATGGGCGGCGCTCGGCGTCGTCCTCGTCGCCGCGATCGGTTACTGGACCGGACGCCAGGTGCCGCCCGCGCCGCCCGAACATGCCGAAACGGGTATCGACTGGCACATCATCCGCTCGTCGATTACGCTCGTCAGCGCGACGCTGCACATCCCGCGTCTTTTCCTCGCGATCCTGTCGATCAGCTTTTTCTGGACGATCGGCGCGGTGCTGTTCATCCAGTTCCCGCCGCTGGTGAAGAATATCCTTCACGCCGACAAAAGCGTCGCCAGCCTGTTCCTCGCCATTTTCTCGATCGGCATCGCGATCGGCTCGGTCGCGGTCAACCGCCTGCTCAAAGGTCAGGTTTCGGCGCGCTACAGCCCCGCGAGCGTGATCGTCATGGGGCTGTTCGTCCTCGCCTTCTATTGGGTATGCCGCAGCTGGGAGCATGACCCGTCGGGGGCGATGTACGGCATCGGCGGCTTCCTGAACCATGCCGACGTCATCCCGCTGCTCGCCGCGCTGCTCGGCATCGCGATCAGCGGCGGCATGTTCGTTGTTCCGCTCTATGCCTTCCTCACCACCACCGTGCCCAAGGACCAGACCGCGCGCACCGTCGCCGCGAACAATATCGTCAATTCGGGCGCGATGGTCGTCGGCTCGCTGCTCGCCATGGGCCTCGGCCTCGCGGGCGTCGGGGTGGTCGATCAGTTGCTGATGAGCGCGGCGATGTGCCTTGTTTCGGCCTGGCTGGCAGTCAAATTACACCGCGCCTGCGACTAGGCAGCACTACTCCATAAGCCCGCCAAATCGATGCCTCTTGCACCGCTTTCCGTTTACGTTAAGGTCAGTTTCAAACCGCAACCGGAGAGTGATTCATGGCCCTTCCCCCCATTTTCGACCGCCTGCGCCTGCCCGTGATCGGCTCGCCGCTGTTCATCGTTTCGGGTCCGGACCTGGTCATCGCGCAGTGCAAGGCGGGCATCGTGGGCAGCTTTCCCGCATTGAACGCGCGGCCGCAGCCGCTGCTCGACGAGTGGCTGCACCGCATCACCGAGGAACTGGCGGCGTGGGATCGCGACAACCCCGATCGTCCGTCGGCGCCCTATGCGGTCAACCAGATCGTCCACAAATCGAACGACCGGCTGGAACAGGACATCGCAACCTGCGCCAAGTGGAAAGTTCCGATCACCATCACCTCGCTCGGCGCGCGCGAGGAGCTCAACCAGGCGGTGCACAGCTGGGGCGGGATCACGTTGCACGACGTCATCGACGACCGTTTCGCGCGCAAGGCGGTCGAAAAGGGCGCCGACGGGTTGATCCCCGTCGCGGCGGGCGCGGGGGGCCATGCGGGACGGCAGTCACCCTTCGCGCTGGTGCAGGAAATCCGTGAATGGTTCGACGGCCCGGTCGCGCTGTCGGGCGCGATCGGCCACGGCCGCTCGATCCTCGCCGCGCAGGCATGCGGCGCCGACCTCGCCTATATCGGCAGCGCCTTCATCGCGACCGCCGAAGCCAATGCCGACGAGGGTTACAAGAACGGCATCGTCGAGGGTCGCGCCGCCGACATCGTCTATTCGAACCTGTTCACCGGCGTCCACGGCAATTATCTCCGCCAGTCGATCGTCGCCGCGGGGATGGACCCCGACAATCTGCCCGAAGGCGATTTGAAGACGATGAATTTCGGATCGGGCGGCAACACCAAGGCAAAGGCGTGGAAGGACATCTGGGGATCGGGCCAGGGAATCGGCCCCGTCACCGCGGTGCGCCCCGTGGCCGAATATGTCGCCGAGCTGGAGGAACAATATCTTGCGGCGCGGCGCGAGCTGGAGGCGAAGGTTCGGCTTTAGGCCTCCGCCGGGTCGGTCGATGACGGCCCCGCGGCAACGACCGAGGTGGGGTGGTGAGTGGACGCCCGGCGATTCACTGTTCCTGGTCATGTTTTGGACCAATACCTACCGCTGCTCGCTACAGGTCTGGACAAGTAGCTCGGCTCTCTCGGGATGGGTCCCCGCACCAATTAGTGAAGCGCCTTTGGGATTGAAAGCAGATGTCTCAATCCAGTGGCTTTGACCGCTGAGCTCAAGCATCGAAACTCGTAACTGCCTTGATCTAATTTAAACGTGCGCTTAACTTGAGTGCATGAGTAGCATCAAGACCCAGGCCCGCGCGCCTCAGCAACGCACACTCGACACCCGAGCCTCGATCAAGGCCGCGGGCGCCGAGCTTTTTGCGACCCGCGGTTATCGTGCCACGGGTGTTCGCGACATTGCCGACCTGGCTGGCTGCAATCAGGCGCTTGTATCCTACCACTTCAAGGGAAAGGGCGGGTTGTATGATGAGATCCTAGCTGATGCGGTGGCCGAGGCGGAGCGGTTGGCAAAAGAGGGGGACCTTTCGAGTGCTGCCTATCCTGAGCGCGAACTCGTCCGCATCCTCTCGCGAGCTATCGCCTCACAAGCGCATCTCGCGCCGATGATTCTGCGTGAACAGATGGACCCTGATCGGTTGCTCAATCCTGGCACTGCCGACACCTTGCGCAGCTTCATGGCGTTGACCGAGAGTGTACTCAATGTACTTCCTTTGGATACGGAGGCTCGTGGCTGGGACCCGCAGATCGTTCACCTGACAATTGTCGGCCCGCTGATTCATTTCACCGTCGCAACCCGGATGCGTGAAGCCACTGTTGGCAAGCTGGAGCGCCCGATGAGCACGCCAGATCTCGACACATTCACCGACACTCTTGCTGCGATGCTTTCTCGCGCTCTTAGGGCAAAGGCGGCTGACGCTTAAATTAAGCGATTGCTTAATATAAGACGGATGTGTATTACCTACGTATATCACCAATACGGAGGGAATCGATAATGCGCGTCAAATCGATCATGCTGTCGGGACTTGCTGCATTTACAATGTCTGGAGCGGCAACCACGGGAGTGGCCATGGCCCAGCACAACAATCAGGTTGAAAGTGTTTCCTCGATTAGCGAAGCGGACAGGGAGCGGGCAGAGGCAATCCTGCACGATTTTGTCGCTGACTACCGACATGATCCGATGGCGATCGATTCGAAATTCGGGATCAAACTGGGTCAGCAATGGTGGAGTGTCGACGTTAAGCACAAGGAAAGGGCTTCGGCTCGCGGGCGACTGACCGACCATAGCTTTGGTCCGCACGATGTAACACTCAAGCGAGGAGTGCCCGTCGAGCCGACCTGGTATTTCAAAATCGCCAGTATCGGTGTGCTCGAAAAGATCGCGTCGGGCCAGCTCAATGCTGGCACGGCCGCGATGCAAAGCTTCGGTAGCGACCGCGTGGGGGTCGAAACTCATGATATGGATGGATTTAAATCGACCTCGGGCGACCAAGCCGACATGTATATCGCGCTCTCGCACTTCTTCACCAAAGGCAAGCCGGAGATAACACGCTTTAGGCGCGACAACTCATTGCAAACTCATGGAGCGCAGGCGACCGCCTTGCATATGATGAAGGGCTTTCGTGTGGTGCATTTCAGCATCGGGCCGCAGGAAGTGGCGAACGATGACCCGCGCATGGAATTCGGTCAGATGCCGAACCTGTTCGTTGTCACTTCGGGCAAGGCCACGCTCTATAGCGACGATGGTCCAATCGAAATCACCGAGGGCATGAGCATCTTCATCCCGCAATTCGTGAAGCATCGTATTGTCAATGACGGCGATAAACCGCTCGAGTGCATTCTCATACTCTACGGCGACAATTCGGACTTTGCTTTCGGGACCTCATACCCGACCTATCTTGAAGATTTGAATGCCTGGCACCGCGAATATGAGTTCCGCAAGAACGCACAGAGCGGCCAATAAGTTCAGGCCGAGGTGGGGCAGTGGCCTCGCTGGAAATTCCAATGAGGCCACTCCGGACCTAAATTGCCCGCGTCTGACCTGATCGATGGTAGCTCCAGTGCGCAAAGTAGAAGAATTAGGTTGCAACGCTGGAATGTCCGCAAGGGGCCGTTTCCAGCCGTTCGTCATCTCGGACTTGATCCGGGATCCACGACTCCAGTGCGGCTATGGATCCCGGATAAAGTCCTGGATGACGATGACAGAGGGGGCGGCTTTCGGTCGTTTCCTGCCGGTCCGATCACTCCGGCCCGAAGGGTTGAGACTGCCGCTTACTCCTCCGCCTTCTTCTTTGCCGGAGCCTTTTTCGCGGCGACCTTCTTCGCAGGCGCCTTCTTCTTCGGCGCGGCTTTCTTCTTGCCCTTGGCCGGTCCCTTAGCCGCGCGCGCGTCGATCAGCGCGATTGCCTCTTCGAGCGTCAGCGTCGCCGGGTCGGCGGTCTTGGGCAAGGTCGCGTTGGTCGTGCCGTCGGTGACATAGGGACCATAGCGCCCTTCCATCAGCTTCATCTCACCGCCGCTCGTCGGGTGCGGGCCGAAGGTGCCCAGCGGTTCGGCCTTGGTCCGCCCGCGCCCCCCGCCATTCGCCGCTTCGGCAATGCGGACGACCGCGGCGTTCATGCCGATGTCGAAGATTTCGGCGGTGCCCGTAAGTTTCGCATATTTGCCGTCGTGGAGCAGATAGGGGCCGTAGCGTCCCAGCCCGGCCATGATCGGCTTGCCGCTTTCGGGATGCACCCCGATTTCGCGTGGCAGGCTCAGGAGCCGCAGTGCATAGTCGAGATCGAAATCTTCCGCCGGAATGTCCTTGGGGATCGACGAGCGCTTCGCCTCCTTGCCATCGCCCAGCTGGATATAGGGGCCGAAGCGCCCGCTGCGCTTCGTCACTTCCAGCCCGCTGTCGGGATCGGTGCCCATCGTCTCGGGGCCGGTGTCGGCGCCGTCGCTGCCCCCCGGCTGCGCGAATTTGCGAGTGAATTTGCAGTCGGGATAGTTGCTGCACGCGATGAACGGTCCGAATTTGCCGCCGCGCAGCGCCAGCCGTCCGGTGCCGCAATTGGGGCAGATTCGCGGGTCGCTCCCGTCACCCTTGTCGGGGAAGAGATAGGGGCCGAGGAATATGTCGAGTTCAGCGGTGATTTCCGACGGCTTCTGCTCCATCACTTCGCCGGTGCGCGGCTTGAAATCGCGCCAGAAGCGTTCGAGCACTGCCTGCCACTGCGCGCGGCCGCCCGACACGTCATCGAGCTCTTCCTCGAGCCCCGCGGTGAAATCATAACCGACATAGCGTTCGAAGAAGCGTTCGAGGAACGCTGTCAGCAAGCGCCCGCTCTCTTCGGGAATGAAGCGGTTCTTCTCGACCGTCACATAGGCGCGGTCCTTGAGCACCTGCAGGATCGAGGCATAGGTCGACGGGCGCCCGATGCCGAGCTCTTCCATCTTCTTGACGAGGCTCGCTTCCGAATAGCGCGGCGGCGGCTGCGTCTCGTGGCTTTCGACCTCGACGCCGGTCTTGGCGGGAGCATCGCCCTTGGCCATCGCGGGCAGCAGGCGCGCATCGTCATCGTCCGCGCTATCGTCGCGGCCCTCGTCATATAGCGCAAGAAAGCCGGGGAATTTCACCACCTGCCCCGTTGCGCGAAGCACCGTTTTGCCGGTGCCGTCGGAAAGGTCGACGCTGGTGCGTTCGAGCCGCGCCGACGCCATCTGGCTTGCCAGCGCGCGCTTCCAGATCAGGTCATAGAGCCGCGCATGGTCGCCGCTCCCCGCCTTGTCCTTCGAAAAATCGGTCGGACGGATCGCTTCGTGCGCTTCCTGCGCATTTTTTGCCTTGGTCTGATATTGCCGCGGCTGGTCGGGGACATAGCCGCCGTCGTAGCGCGTCGCGATGGCTTTGCGGGCAGCGCTGATCGCGCTGTGATCCATCTGGACGCCGTCGGTACGCATGTATGTGATCGCGCCATCCTCATAGAGCGCCTGCGCGATCCGCATCGTGTGGCTGGCCGAAAAGCCAAGCTTGCGCGCGGCTTCCTGCTGCAAGGTCGAGGTGGTGAAGGGCGGCGGCGGGTTGCGCGTCAGCGGCTTGGTTTCGACCGTATCGACGGTGAAATGGCCCGCCTTCACATCGGCCTCGGCGGCGCGCGCGTCGGCTTCGGTGCCGATCGTCAACCGCTCGATCTTGTCGCCTTTCCAGCGCGAAAGCCGCGCCTTGAACGGCGTGCCGCCCATCTCGAACAGCCCGGTAACCGACCAATATTGCTGCGCAACAAAGGCCTCAATCTCGCGCTCGCGCTCGACCACCAGCCGCAGCGCGACCGACTGGACGCGCCCCGCCGACTTGGCGCCGGGCAGCTTGCGCCACAGCACCGGCGACAGCGTGAAACCGACGAGATAATCGAGCGCGCGGCGCGCGCGATAGGCGTCGATCAGGTCGTTATCGAGCTCGCGCGGGTGCGCCATCGCATCGGTGACCGCCTGCTTGGTGATGGCGTTGAACGTCACGCGATCGACCACCGCGGGCAGCGCCTTTTTGCTGCGCAGCAATTCCTGCACATGCCAGCTGATCGCTTCGCCCTCGCGATCAGGGTCGGTCGCGAGGATCAGGCGATCGGCACCCTTCGCCGCATCCGAAATTTCCTTCAGCCGCTTCGCCTTGTCGGGATAGAGCTGCCACTGCATCGCAAAGCCGTCGTCGGGATCGACCGACCCGTCCTTGGGCGGCAGGTCGCGGACATGGCCATAGCTCGCCAAAACCTTGAAATCGCGACCGAGATATTTCTCGATCGTTTTCGCCTTTGCTGGCGATTCCACAATTACCAATTGCATGAAAAACCTTTAGTTCTAGCTGTCCCTTACGTACGTACGCGTGAGGGTGGCGCCGACGGGGCCCGCGTCAACCGAAAATTTCCTGTAAGGTCGAAACGGGCTGTTCGATATTCAAGAGCAGGCACACTGCCGCAAGATACCCCCCGACAATACCGATCGCTGCCACCAGATTCGTCACGAGCAGCCAGCCGAAACCATATTCGGTCGCCAAAGCCGGAGCTGCGAATTCGATAGCCAAAGGCGCCACCGACAGCACGAACAGGACCAACCCGACGCCGAGCGCGGCGGGCCAATGCACCGCGAGCATATCCCAGCTTCGCTGCATCGCGGCGCGGCGCCCGCCCCCATCGCGCACAAGCAGCGCGCCGGCAAGATACCAGCGTGCAAAGACATAAAGCCCCGGCAATATAAACAAGACAAGCCCCAGCAACACGCCAATTCCGATCAACACGCCCTGCAAATAGACGCTCAACGAGTTGGCGACCGGCATCGTCGCGACGACCCCTGTCCGTCCAAAGGCTTCGCGCGTGATCCAGACCTGAATGAAGGTAAGGACGATCCCATAGGCGATCAGGATTCCGCTTCCGGTGCCGCTCACCCGCTCAATGGCGACATCCGACGCAACCCCCGCTGTCGCGGTTGCCAGCAGGCCAACAAGAACAGTGCCGGGCATGGCGACCGCCATATCCCATGCCCGCCGCAAGGTGGGGACGAGCAAGCTCGCATCATGTTGCATTATCGATGTGCCCCATCGCCAAATCAGGCGCGAGGGTTGCGGGCGCTCCGTCCTTCCGTCAAGGAAATTTAGAAAGCGCCCGCAGGGGGGATTTCAGCGCAGCGCCCCCAGCCGTCCGGTGAGCAGTTCGTTCGCCAGGCTGGCGGCCTTGGCGGCACCCTCCTCATAATTTCCAGGCTTGGCGGCGAACTGGAACTTGCGCGTCTTGCCAAATCGCGGAAGGCCGATGCCCGCCGCCGCCGCGAGCCCGCCCGCGACATTCGCGGTCGACTGGACGGCCTTTTCGGTGCCCGTCGATGCGTCGCTTCGTTCAATGAAATCGCCCTCGACCCCGACGGGCGCCTTCACGGCGATCACCATATGCTTGCCGTTCGGCGCGATCAGCGTCATGCGCGAATAATCGGCGGCGACCGACAAGCCGCTGTTGACCTCCAGTCCTTTGAAGCTGAAAAAACCCGGACGCTTCTGGTCCGAAAAGTCGATCAGATAGACGACATCGACCACGCCAACTCCCGCCTGTTTGGCGTAATTGGCAAGCGCCATGCCCGCCTGGCCCGCGGCCATGTTGATCCCCATGCTGCTCATGCCCGATCCGGTGAAATCGCCGGGGATCATCAACTGCGACGGCAGCGCCGATGGTTTATAGTAGGTTGCCTTGCCCTTGCTGCCCTTTTCGAGCGCAATATTGATGTCGAGCGGCGCTTCGCGCGCTTTGGTCTTTGCGAGCGCGGCATGCCCGAAAAGATTGGTCGGCGGTTGCACCGCATAGCCGCGCCCTTCGAGCTGTTTCACGAAATCGGCATAGGCGGCGTCGGTGATCGCCTGCATCATTGCGGGCGTCACCCCCAACAATTCGCTCTTCGCCTTGGTCGTGCCGCCAAAGGCCCCCATCAACCCGCCGGTTTTTTGGGTCTGGTCGATCGATTCAAAGATGAAGCCGACGTTGAAGGCGCCGATCGCCACCGTCGTGACGCCCTTTGCATTGGACGGGCCCGAAATCTTGACGGGTTCCTTTTCGCGCGCAGTGGCAATGGCAGGCTGAATAAGCAGAGTGGCGGCGGCGATCGCCGACAGCAGTTTTCGCATGGGTACTCCCTCCGACCCCTCTCCCCGCTAGTCGACCCCCCGGACCGGAAAGAGAAGCTAATCGAAGCGACCCACGGCCCCCGCATCGGTCAGATGCAGGGGGTTGTCAATGGTATGGCGTCACGCCGTCACCCGTTTTGCCATTTGAAATCGGCAGGCAGGATACATTTCCCTGTGTCATATTGACCGACGCTGCGGATGATTTCCTGATCCTCGGGCTCGATGCGGCGGCCGCTGATCTGACTGTCGATCACGCGGCGGACGAGCGCGTCGAGGCGGGTGACGAGGTAGCAGTCGATCGCCGGCGGCGCGTGCGGGTTGCCGACGCCGCTGTCGTCGGTGAGAAACAGGTAGCGCGACTGGGTGGCGGCGGCCATTGCGCGCATCGCATATTCGGCCTTGTCGGCAACCCCCGACGCGGCGACCGGAGTGATATGGATGCGTTTGGCGCGCGCCGCCTCGGCGGCTTGCCACGTTCGTCCGAACTGCTCGTCGTGTGGCGGGGCATCGGCAACCAGCAGCAATGATTTCACCGCGTCCGCGCGCCAGTCCTGTCTCACGGCGCGGATCAGCGCCTGGTCCATCGCCTCGGGATAGTCGCCGCCGCCATTGGCATCCTGCCGCGCGAGCGACCCCTGAACACGGCCGATGTCGCGGTCGAAGGAGATGGTGCGCGTTACATAGTCGTCGCCGAGGTCGCGGTAGAAGACGAAGCCGACGCGGATGTCGAGGTCGCGGTGCTTCACCGCGATCGCGCCGATGATCGAGCGCATTTCGGCCTGAAGATAGCGGATTTCGTCGCCCATGCTGCCCGTGGTGTCGATGACAAGCATCAGGTCGAGCTTGGTCGCCTTGGTCGCGGCGCGGTTTGCGGTCAGCCCGACCAGCTGGCCACCCGCGGCGTTGGAAACGAGTATGGGCCGCGCGTCGGCGATGGTACGCCCGGCTTGCCGCGCGGACACGCTGATCCGCTCGCTCAGCCGGTCGAGGCCGGGAAAGAAAACCGCGCTGCCGTCGGCCTGCGTCGCCATCGTGATGCTGTTGCCGTCGCTGCACGTCACGGTCACGTCGGCGAAGGGGATCGGCTGGCCATTGCGGTCCGCCACTTTCACCGTCACCACGCGCGTCGTATCGACCCGCGGCAGGTCGCGGACCTCCTGCCCCAGATTGCCGCTGCGGTTCACATAGGCGGCATAAAGCTCGGGATTGAGCAGGTCGTCATGCTCGCCCGCGGTCAGGATGCCCGATTGAGGCTGCGGCTGCGGATAGGGGCGCGGCGGGACCGGAGGCCGGATGCGGGCGTCAGCCGACGAGATCGCGGCGGGCGGCGCGGCATCGGCGGAAACCCGCGATCCGGTCACCACGACTTCCGACGCAGTTCCCGCGCTGTCATAGGATAGCGACGGCGGGGCCATCGGAGCGGGCGGCGGAGGCGGAGGGGGCGGCGGCGGAGCGGGCTTTGCCATCGTCATCGCGTCGCGGTCGCGTCCGCCGCGACCTTCGGTCTTGTAGCCGGGGTCCGATTGCTGATGCGTCGCCGCTTCGGGCGCAAGCTGCGGCAGCGGCGCCGCGTTGCGGCAATAGCTCTGTCCGCGTTCGCTGGCTTGCTGGGCGATGGCAAGGGGGATGGGTGCCGGCGCGCTTGCCAATACCGCGACCAAGGTAACGCTTGTCAGGAACCGGCTTCGCATCATCGACCTCCCCGTCATGTGATAGAATATCATCAGCCTGCGGCTCCACCGCTGAACCGTGGCTGAACCGCGATGAATGGATAGGCGAGGCGGTCGCGACGCGCTGTGCGGCGCCTCACAGAAGCGAGATTTTGGCTCCGGCGTGGCGCTCGACCCGCCCGGCAAGTTCGAGTTCGAGCAGGACGAGCTGAACCGCCGCGGCATCCTGTCCCGACTGGCGCACCAGTTCGTCGACCGCGACCGGCGTCGGGCCGAGGAGGTCGACCAGCGCCCGCCGCGCGCCATCGGCGGGTTCGGCCACCGGCGCGGCGACGAAAGCGCGGCCCGGCTCGCGCACCATGCGGCGGTCGATCGGGCCGATCGCCTCGAGCACATCGTCGACCGTCTGGATCAGAATCGCGCCTTCGCGGATCAGCAGGTTGCAGCCCTGCGCGCGCGGGTCGAGCGGTGAGCCGGGCACTGCCATGACCTCTCGACCATAATCGCCAGCGCGGCGGGCGGTGATGAGCGAACCCGATTTCGGCGCCGCCTCGATCACCACCGTGCCGTGCGCCAGCCCGGCGATGATCCGGTTGCGCGAGGGGAAATGGCGCGCCAGCGGTTCGGTCCCCGGCGGCTGTTCGGCGATCAGCAGCTGATCGCTCGCGATCTTTTCCTGAAGCGCCGCGTTTTCGGGCGGAAAGGCGATGTCGATCCCGCTGGCGATGACGCCCACCGTCGATCCGCCCAGCGCGCCGATATGCGCCGCGGTGTCGACACCGCGAGCAAGGCCGCTGACAACGGTCACGCCCTGCCCCGTCAGGTCGGCGGCAAGCTGGCGCGCGAAGCGGCAAGCAATGGCCGAAGCATTGCGCGCTCCGACGATGGCGACGCACGGTCGGTGCAGCATCGCGGTATCGCCGCGCACGACGATGACGGGCGGCGCGCCTTCGACCTCGCGCAGCAGGGGCGAATAATCATCTTCGTCGCTGAATATATGGCGCGCGCCAAGCGCCGCGACGCGCTCGAACTCGCGCTCGGCGATTTCGGCGGGGGCGATCCGCGCCTTCCCTGCCCCGCCGCGCAGCACGAGGTCGGGCAGCGCTTCGAGCGCCGCCTCGCCCGATCCGAAGCGTTGCATCAGCTGGTGCCAGCTGACCGGGCCGACGTGCGGCGTGCGGATCAGCCGCAGCCGCGCCAGCCGCTCGGCGTGTGTCACGCGCGCTCTTTCGCGGCGCCGACGCGCGGTTCGGTTCCGGCGCGCAGCCGGGCGATATTCTCGCGGTGTCGCCACAGCACGATCACTGCGAGGCCGGCGAGACCCACGGCATAGACGGGGTAACCAAGGGCAAACGCCGCGACTGGCGCCGATACCGCGCCCAGCATCCCGCCGAGCGACGAGATGCGGAGCAACAGCACCGTACCGAGCCACACCGCCGCAAAGACAAGGCCGATAGGCCAGGCGAGCGCGAGCGCGAGGCCGAGCAAGGTTGCCACGCCTTTGCCGCCGCGAAAACTGAGCCACACGGGATAACAATGGCCGATCATCGCCGCGGCGCCCGCGATCATCGCAGCATGGTCGCCGAGTTCGGGGACGAAGTGGCGCGCGAGCAGCACGGCGGCAGCCCCCTTGGCACCGTCGAGCAGCAGGGTCGCCGCCGCCAACCCCTTGCGTCCGGTGCGCAGCACATTGGTCGCGCCGATATTGCCCGACCCGATCTGCCGCAGATCGCCCGCGCCAAACGCGCGCGCCAACAGGACGCCGAAGGGAATGGAGCCGAGCAGATAACCCCCGGCGATCAACAGATAGATGGTCATCACACTCCCCGCTTCGTTCGCCTTCCCTTTTGGCGGGGTTGGCGGGCGCAATCAACGGATTCGGGCCGGGCCATTGCCGAAATGGACAAAATCGTCGCCCCCGCGCAGGCGGGGGCCGTCGGCGGTTTACGCAGCGACGCAGGAAAAGGCCGATTGCGGCCCCCACCTGCGCGGGGGCGACGGTGTTGAGCCGCGCCTATGCTCCTGCTAACGCCGCGCCATGCACCCGCCCGCCCCCGACGCGCCCATCCTTTTCTTCGACAGCGGTCTCGGCGGGCTCACCGTGCTTGGCCCGACGCGCGCGCTGTTGCCGACTGCGCCGATCGTCTACGCCGCCGACTATGCCGGCCTGCCCTATGGCAAGAAAAGCGACGAGGAACTGGCCGCGCGCGTGCCGGCGCTGCTGGGGCGGCTCGTCGAGCGGTATCAGCCGCGGCTCGCGGTCATCGCGTGCAACACCGCCTCGACGATCGCGCTCGGCCATGTCCGCGCCGCGCTCGACCTGCCGATCGTCGGCACCGTCCCCGCGATCAAGCCCGCCGCCGAAATGACGAAAAGCGGCGTGATCGGCGTGCTCGGCACCGAGGCGACGGTGCGCCAGCCCTATGTCGACGATCTGAGCGCGCGTTTCGCGGGCGGCAAGACGGTGCTGCGCCACGGCAGCCCCGGCCTCGTCACCGGCGCCGAGGCCAAGCTGCGCGGCGAGGCGATCGATCCGGAGGTGATTGCGCGCGCGGTCGCGGGGCTTCGCGATCAGCCGGGGGGCGAGGCAATCGACGTCGTGGTGCTGGCCTGCACCCATTTCCCGTTGCTCAAGGACGAATTGCAGGCGGGTTTCGGCCCCGGCGTCGCGCTGATCGACGGCGCGGAGGGCATCGCACGGCGCATCGCGCATCTGACCGAAGGGCAGCGCTGGCCCGCAACAGCGGCGCCCGGCATCGCGGTCTTCACGTGCAGCGACGACCGTTTGCCGCCGCCGCTTGCTGCGCTCGCACCCTATGGCATCGGATCGATCGAGACGATCTGATCGGACAATTTGTCCCAAAACTGCGAATCGTTCGCACTGGCCTTTGGCGCCTTCCGGCGTTATTGGCCCGCATGTTAACAGCCGCCTGGGGTGCGGCGACCAGAGCTTGACTGGCACCTGACTGCGGGGCTGAAACGTGAATTACAACGACATTTTCGCTCGCGCGATCGACCGGCTGCACGAAGAAGGGCGCTACCGCGTCTTCATCGACATTTTGCGCAACAAGGGGGCATATCCCAATGCGCGCTGCTTTGCCGGGCACAATGGGCCGAAGCCGATCACCGTCTGGTGTTCGAACGATTATCTCGCGATGGGCCAGCACCCCAAGGTGGTCGAAGCGATGGAAGCGGCGCTGCACGATGTCGGCGCGGGATCGGGCGGGACGCGCAACATCGGCGGCAACACCCATTATCACATCGACCTTGAGGCCGAGCTGGCCGACCTGCACGGCAAGGAAGGCGCGCTGCTCTTCACCTCGGGCTATATCTCGAACGAAGCGACGCTCGGCACGCTCGGCAAGCTGCTCCCCAATTGCATCATCTATTCGGACGAATTGAACCACGCCTCGATGATCGCGGGCATCCGCAACTCGGGCTGCGAAAAGCGCGTGTGGCGCCACAACGACCTGGCCCATCTCGAAGAATTGATGGCCGAGGACGACCCCGAAGCCGCCAAGCTGATCGCGTTCGAAAGCGTCTATTCGATGGATGGCGACGTCGCCCCGATCCATGCGATCTGCGACCTCGCCGAAAAATATAACGCGCTTACCTATTGCGACGAAGTTCACGCCGTCGGCATGTACGGCCCGCGCGGCGGCGGCATCACCGACCGCGACGAGGCAGCGGACCGCGTGACGATCATCGAAGGCACGCTGGGCAAGGCGTTCGGCGTGATGGGTGGCTATATCGCCGCCGACAAGAATATCATCGACGTGATCCGCTCCTATGCGCCGGGCTTTATCTTCACGACCAGCCTGTCGCCGGTGCTCGTCGCTGGGGTGCTGGCAAGCGTGCGGCACCTCAAGGCATCGAGCGTCGAGCGCGAGGCGCAGCAGGCGGCGGCCGCATACCTCAAGCAGTGTTTCCGCGACGCCGGGCTGCCGGTGATGGATTCGACGACGCATATCGTCCCGCTGATGGTCGGCGATCCGGTGCGCGCCAAGAAGATCAGCGACATATTGCTCGCCGAATATGGCGTCTATGTGCAGCCGATCAATTTCCCGACCGTGCCGCGCGGCACCGAACGCCTGCGCTTCACCCCCGGCCCCGCGCATGACGAAGCGATGATGCGCGAACTGACGAGCGCGCTCGTCGAAATCTGGGACCGGCTGGAATTGCAGCTCCAGAAGGCGGCGTGACAGACGCGCTCGGTTTCGACGAGGTCGTCATCGGACGCCGCTCGATCCGCGGCTTTCTTGACAAGCCTGTTCCCAAAGAGCTGATTGCCGAAATCATTGCGTTGGCGATGCGCGCGCCGTCGTCGTTCAATAACCAATGCTGGAACTTCTCGGTCGTCACCGGCGCGCCGCTCGATGCGATCCGTCGCGGCAATACCGAGGGCATTCTTGCGGGCACGCCCGACAGCCGCGAGTTTCGCCGGTTCGACAAGGTGCCCGACGAACATCGGGGCCGACAGGTGGAGATCGCCAAGCAGCTATTCGGTGCGATGGGCATCGAACGCGACGACAAGGACGCGCGGCAGGACTGGGTACTGCGCGGCTTTCGCCAGTTCGACGCGCCGGTCAGCATCGTCGTTACCTATGACCGCGTGCTGCTGGGCAGCGACATCGCGCCGTTCGACTGCGGCGCGGTCACCAACGCGCTGGTCAATGCCGCCTGGTCGCGCGGGCTCGGCTGCGTCATCAACAGCCAGGGGATCATGCAAAGCCCGGTGGTGCGCGAACATGCGCGCATCCCCGACGATCAGGTCATCATGATCTGCGTCGCGATGGGCTGGCCCGACGCCGATTTTCCCGCGAATGCGGTGGTATCGAACCGCAAAAGCGTCGAAGAGGCGGTGCGGTTCGTCGGTTTCGACGATTGATCCCGACGGGCACGATGTGCTCGCCGGTTCCCGTTCACGTGGTGCAAAGGGATTTATATGGCCGTTCAACGCTATAGCTATACGGCGATCACGCTCCACTGGCTGATCGCGCTGCTCCTCGCCTTTCAGATCGCGCTCGGTTGGGCGCTCGAGGGCAATAACAGTCCCGAGCTGTTTCAGCGGTTCCAGCTCCACAAATCGGTCGGCATCGCGATCCTGCTGCTCAGCCTCGCCCGCCTCGCCGCGCGCTTCTTCATGCAGCGCCCGCCCGCGTCCGACGGCCCGGCGTGGACGCGCGCGCTCGCGGGAACGGTCCATAGCCTGTTCTATGTGGTGATGATCCTTGGCCCGATCACCGGCTGGTTGCTCGTATCGACGGCGAAGGTTCAGGTGCCGACCTTGCTGTTCGGTATTGTGCCCTGGCCGCACCTCCCCGTCGGCCGCGGTTGGCACGAACCGGCAGAGGAAATCCACGAGATAATGGCGTGGCTGGCGATCGGGCTTTTCGTGCTGCACGTCGCGGGCGCGCTCCGCCACCAGTGGCTGCTCGGCAAGCCCGAGCTTCAGCGCGTGATTCCCTCGGCGCGCGGCAAGGCCGTCGGCGCCGCCTTGATCGCGTTGGCGCTCGTCGGCGGCGCCTTTGCTGTGGGCTCAAGCGTCTACCCCGATCGCGAGCGGGCCGCGCCCGCCGAATCGGTCATGTCCAATGCAGCACAGGCCGCGCCCGTCGCACCTCCCGCGCCGGTCGAGGTCGAAAAGACGGAAGCGAACGAAGCCCCTGACAACGATCCCGCCGCCGAGCCCGAGGAGACGGCAGAACCGCTCGCCGACTGGACGGTGGCGCCGGGCGGGCGCCTGGGCTTCACCGCGCGCTGGAATGGCGAGGCGGTCGAGGGGCGTTTCGATCGCTGGCGCGCCGACATCCGATTCAGCCCCGATCAGCTCGCGGGGTCGCGCATCAAGGTGACGATCGATCTCGCCTCGGCCGACACCGGCGACGGTCAGCGCGACGATTCGCTGAAAGGCAGCGATTTCTTCGACACCGCCGCGCACCCCAGCGCAACCTTCACCGCGCGCGACGTCCGGCACCTGGGCGGTGAACGCTATGAGGCGCGCGGGACGCTTGCGCTGCGCGGCGCCAGCAAACCGGCGACGCTGCGCTTCACGCTCCGGATCGAAGGTGACCGCGCGCGCGTCAATGGCACCGCGCGGATCGACCGCACGGCGTTCGGGGTCGGTCAGGGCGAATGGGCCGCGACCGACGCGATTGCGGCGAGCGTCGATGTCGCCTTTGCCTTCACGGCAACGCGCCCTGCGCGCTGATCGCGCGGGCTTCAGGCGCGCGCGATGCCGCCGCGGATCGCGTAACCGCGATAGAGGCTGCGGCAATGCCCCGCGCTGCCCGTTTCCTTGGCGAGCCCCGCGATCATCGGCGCCAGCTCGGCGCGCGGGGCGACGTGGAATTGCGCAAGCCAGCCGAACAGCGTGCGGCGCCAGACGCGCGGCAGGCGGTCCTGCTGCCCGAAATCGACGACCTCCAGCCGCCCGCCCGGCGCGACGCAGCTTGCGGCATGGACGAGCGCCGCCTTCCAGTCGGGAATCATCGACAGCGCATAGCTGATGAACACCCGGTCGAAGGTCGCGCGGCCGAACAGCGCCTGCGGATCGAAATCGCAGGCATCGCCGCGCGCCAGCACCGCGTCGATGCCCGCCCTGCCGAGCGACGTCCGCGCCGTCGCCAGCATCGCGTCCGAAATATCGACGCCGAACAATTGGGCCTCCGGCCACGCCTTGCCGACCGCAATCAGATTGCGCCCCGTGCCGCAGCCGATCTCGAGCACCGAGCCGCCGCGCGGCGGCGCCAGCTCGGCGATCAGCCCGTCGCGGCCGAGCAGGTAATATTTGCGCGTCAGGTCATAGATGTGCCGCTGCGTGCGATAGACGCGGTCCATCAACTCGCCATGCGCCGCCGTCATGCACCCGCGCCCTTCAGTACATAGAGATGGACGCCGCCATAGATCGCCGAGCGGTCGCGGCGCGTATAGTCGCGCGAGGCATCCTCGCGATGCTCCCAGCGGCTCAGCAGGTCGGCGGGGAGCCGCCCCGGCAGCAGTGTCGGTTCGGCGGCGGTGCGGAACAGCACGCGCGCGCCGGACCGCGCGGTGCGCGTGACCTCGGCCCACAGCGCAGTCAGCTGCGCATCGCTCATCCAGTCCTGCGCGTCGAGGAAGATATAGCGATCGAAGCTGGCGGCGTCGGCGGCGGCGAGCATGTCGGTCATGTTCGCGTGGAGCATCGTCACCCGCCCGGCGCGCGCCTTGACCGCGGCATAATTGTCCGCCTGCAGATAGGGCGGCAGCGGCACAGTGACGCCCTTGCCATAGCCGCGCCCGAACGCCTGCCACGCGAAATAATTGTCCTTGAGCGGGAAGTCGCACGCCAGCTTTTCGAGCCGCGCGCGCAGCACATCTGCCATCGGTTTGCCGCCCGCCAGCGCATCATATTGCGCGGGCGGGATGCCGAGGCCGAAGAGCGACGAGCGCTGGTCGGTGACCCAGCGGATGAACTTGCGGTCAAAGAAGGGAGCGAATTTGGCGTCGAAAATCGCGCGCTGTTCCTCGATGCTCTGGGCTTCGAGGAACTGGCGCGGATCGACGCGGTGCATCCGCGCGACCAGATGCGCAAGACCGATGAAATTGCCGAGCAGGCCGCGCTTGTAGAGCCCGTGCGCGAAACCGTTGATGCGGCGGCGCCCCACCAGATCGCGGCCCTCCCAATAGCGGCGGCTCGTTTCGTCGAGGTGCGGGCGCACGAAGGCGCGATAGTCGGCGATGTTCGCCGCGCTGTCGGCATCCGCGAAGAAGCGGCGGAAGCTCAGATAATCGGGGAGCCGCTCGATCGCGACGCGCTTGAGATGATTGAGCGCGACATGCGCAGTGTTGAGGTCGACCGCGACGATCTCCGCGGGGTCGGCGGTCAGGTAGGAAAAGACGTTGCAGCCGCCGCTCGCGATTGTCGCGATGCGGTTGCCGGGCTCGATCGCCAGCGCCTCCATATCGACGACGGGGTCTTCCCATATCTGCGCATAGACAAGGCCCTTGAACGCGAGCGCAAAGGCGCGGTCGAGCAGGCGTTGCTTCTGCTCCGCATCGGTGCGGACGACCGCGGCGGCGATTTTTGTGTTGGGCTGGCTGGCCATGTAACGCGACTCCCGGAACGGATGTTTCCGGGGCTGCGCATGGCACGCTTTGTTGCGATTCCCGCGACGGTTCGATGACAAATCGGCGACAGAAGCGACAAATGATGATCCTTCCTGTCGCAAAGCGATGGGGAGGATCATCGGTAGGCCTTTAATCCCGGCAATAGCCCTCGCCCGGCTTGACCATCAGGCATTCGGTCTTGCCCGCGAGATATTTGAGCCCCGTCTCGTCGCCGCTGGCACGGCGCAGAGTCAGGTCTTCACCGCCGCGCGTAAATTGGATCCCATGCTCGCTGTCGGCGCCGTCATAAGTGCCCCTGGTGTCGAGGTCCGACTGCATTTCCAGCTTGTATTGACCGGGTTCCGCAGGCGTGATCGTCGCATACATGCCCTCGACGCCGGTCCACTTGCCGGTCCAGCTGGCAAAGCGGTGCGGTGCGGTTGCGTCGGCTCCCTCGGCCGGAACCGTCTCGACCGGCACCGTTTCGGTCGTGGTCGTTTCGGCGGGCGCCGGTGCCTCGGCCTTTTCGCAGCCGGTAAGCAGGATCGCGGCAGCCGCCGCAGCCATCGTCAGACTCTTGTGCATCGTCTCTCTCCTTTGTCACGCAAACGCCCGATGCGCGCGAAGTTTCCTATTCGCTGATGATTTCGGCGAATTTCAGCGGATCGACATTGCCGCCCGACAGGGTAACGAGCGTCGCGTCGGTCGGCGTCACCTTGCCCGCCAGCACTGCCGCCAGCGCCGCCGCACCGCCGGGTTCGATGACAAGATGCAGCTTCTCGAAGGCAAGGCGCATCGCATCGCGCACTTCGTTGCGCGTCACGACGACCCCGCGCACGCCGCGCGCCTGGAGTACCGCAAAGTTGATCGGCCGCGTCTCGGGCGTTTGCAGCGCGTCGCATTCGGTGGGAAAGGCCAGATCCTCGACGCTCAATATCTCGCCCGCGGCCAGGCTGCGCGTCACATCGTCCCAGCCCTCGGGTTCGACCGCGATCAGCTCGGCGTCGGGGCAGGCGAGCGCGAGGCCCGCCGAGAGCCCGCCGCCGCCGCAGCAGGCGACGATCCGGTCGGGGCCGTCGATCCCGCGCGCGCGCATCTGCGCCGCTGCCTCGATCCCCGCGCTTCCCTGCCCTTCGATGATCCATGGATCGCCATAGGCATGAACGAGCGTGCCGCCGCGTTCTTCGAGCAGTTTTGCCGCAACCGCATCGCGCGATTCGGTAACGCGGTCATAAAGCACGACCTCGGCGCCGAGCCGCCGCGTTGCCGCGAGCTTCATCGCCGGGGCATTGCTGGGCATGACGATCGTCGCCTTGATGCCGAGCCGGTTTGCCGCCCAGGCCACACCTTGCGCATGGTTGCCGCTCGACACGCCGACGACTCCCGCCGCGGCCTGCTCCGCCGTCAGGTCGGTCAGCCGGTGCCACGCGCCGCGGATCTTGAACGCGCCGACGGGCTGGAGCGATTCGGCCTTGCACCAGATGGTGCGGCCATCGACGTCGAGCGGCAGTAGCGGCGTGGGAGGAAGCAAAGCAGCGACTTTAGCCGCCGCGCGTTCGACTCCCGCCAGCGTGGGGGCGCGGTTCGGATCGATCAGGGCTTCGGGGCTTTGCTGTGTCATGGCTTCGTCCTATAGGGCCGGGCATACAAGACAAGGCGGCAACGCGCCGCGACAGGAGATTTTCGATGAGCAAGATTCTGGTGATCGGCGCAGGCGGCGTCGGTTCGGTCGCAGTGCACAAGATGGCGATGAACCCCGACATCTTTCCCGACATCACGCTGGCCAGCCGCCGCAAGTTCAAATGCGATGCGATCGCCGAATCGGTGAAGGAACGCACCGGCGTGACGATCAAGACCGCCGAAGTCGATGCCGACCATATCGACGCGACCGCAGCGCTGATCCGCTCGATCGGCGCGACGCATGTCGTCAATCTCGCGCTCCCCTATCAGGATCTGACGATCATGGAGGCGTGCCTGTCGACCGGCGCGCATTATATGGACACCGCCAATTATGAGCCGCGGGACGAGGCGAAGTTCGAATATCACTGGCAATGGGCGTATCACGACCGCTTCAAGGACGCCGGGCTGATGGCGCTGCTCGGTTCGGGCTTCGACCCCGGGGTGACGAGCGTGTTCACCACCTGGCTTCGCAAACATCATTTCGACCGCATCGATACGCTCGACATCCTCGACTGCAATGGCGGCGATCACGGCCAGCATTTCGCGACCAACTTCAATCCGGAGATCAACATCCGCGAAGTCACCGCGGTCGCGCGTCACTGGGAAAATGGCGACTGGGTCGAAACCCCGCCGATGTCGGTGAAGCAGCAGTTCGATTTCGAGGAAGTTGGTCCCAAGAATATGTACCTCATGTATCATGAGGAGATCGAAAGCCTGAAGACGCACCTGCCCGAAATCAAGCGCATCCGCTTCTGGATGACTTTTGGCGAGGCCTATATCCAGCACCTCACGGTGCTCCAGAATGTCGGCATGACGCGCATCGATCCGGTGATGTACGAGGGCAAGGAAATCATCCCGCTCCAGTTCCTGAAAGCCGTGCTCCCCGAACCGTCGAGCCTGGGCGAGACGACGAAAGGCAAGACCAACATCGGCGTCATCGCGACCGGACTTGGCAAGGACGGCAAGGAAAAGACGCTCTATCTCTACAATATCTGCGACCATGAGGACGCCTATGCCGAAACGGGCAATCAGGCCGTGAGCTACACCACCGGCGTGCCCGCGATGATCGGCGCGGCGATGATGGTCACGGGCACGTGGAGCGGCGACGGCGTGTTCAACATGGAACAGATGGACCCCGATCCCTTCATGGACATGCTGATGAAGCATGGCCTGCCGTGGCAGGTGAAGGAACTCGACGCGCCGCTGGACTTCTGATCGCTTTCGGTCACCCGTTCGTCATCCCGGCAGAGGCCAGGATCTCACCCTATCGATTTGCAGCACCGGCGAGATCCCGGCCTTGGCCGGGATGACGACATTGGGAGGCCGGTGCGGTGAAGGGACGTAGAATGCGATTTTCCATGCTGGTCGCGGCGATGCTTGCCGCCCTTTCCGCCCCCGCCGCCGCCCAGGGCGACGACGCCTATGCCCCCGCCCGCGCGATCGTCGCCGACATCGGCAAGATCGTCACGCCGAACGGCGTGCAGGAGACGTTCGAGGTCACGCTCGGCGGCGCGCGGCAGGTGGCGAACGTCCGCGGGTCGGATCGCGACAATCCGATCCTGATCTTTGTCCACGGCGGCCCCGGCGCGGTCGAAATGCCCTTTGCCTGGGCGTTCCAGCGGCCGTGGGAGGATGTCTTCACCGTCGTCCAGTACGACCAGCGCGGCGCGGGGCGATCCTACCCGCTGAACGATCCCGAAGCGCTCGCGCCGACGATGACGCCCGATCGCTACCGCGACGATGCGATCGAACTGATCGAGCTGCTCAAGAAACGGTACGGCAAGCGCAAGGTCGTGCTGATGGGGCATAGCTGGGGCTCGATCGTCGGCCTGTCGGTCGCGGTGAAGCGCCCCGACCTGCTCCATGCCTATGTCGGCGTGGGGCAGCAGATCGATTTCCGCGACGGCGAAAGGGTCGGCATGGCGTGGACGCGTGCGAAGGCGCTGGCCGCCGGCAACGACGAAGCCGTCCGAGCCATCGACGCGCTCGCGCCCTACCCGGATTCGGGTCCGTTCACGATCGAACAGGCCGACGGGTGGCGCAAATATGCGATGCCCTATGGGTCGCTGATGTATAACAAGCCCGATCTCAAATATTATTTCCAGACCGCACGCCTTTCGCCGGAATATAGCGAGGCCGATCGGCAGGCGTGGGGGAAAGGCAGTGCCTTTTCCGTGACGACGCTTTGGCCCCGCCTTGCCGATGTCAGCTATTCGGACGTCACGACAATGCAGGTGCCGGTTGTCTTCCTGCTCGGGCGTCACGATTATACGGTGCCCTCGGTCCCTGCCGCCAATTGGCTGGCCAAGCTCAGCGCGCCGACGAAAAAACTCGTCTGGTTCGAACATTCGGCGCATATGCCGATGGTCGAGGAGCCGGGACATTTCTTCGCCGCGCTGCTCCGTGACGTTCTGCCTTTGACGGGGACGAAAGCGACGAAATGACCGCCTATCTTGCGCCGATCGGGCTGCTCATCCTCTCGAACATCTTCATGACGTTCGCCTGGTATGGGCATCTCGGCGATATGTCGCGGCCGATGTGGCTCGCGGTGCTGATCGCGTGGGGCATCGCCTTTTTCGAATATTGCCTTGCGGTTCCGGCGAACCGCATCGGCTATGGCGTTTACAGCGCCGCCGAACTCAAGACCTTGCAGGAAGTCATCACGCTGGTCATATTCGCGGGGTTCGCGGTCTTCTGGCTCGGTGAGCGGCTGACCGTGAACCATCTCGTCGGTTTCGGATTGATCGCGGCGGGGGCGTTTTTCATCTTCAAGGGCCCGATTGCGGTCTGACAGAAAGCCAATAGCGACATGGAAACCCGTGCCGGCGACCCCGGAGCCTTTGCCCGCTTCGACCTGACCCGCGTCCCCTCGCCCGCCTTCGTCGTCGATGCGGCGAAGGTTCGCGCCAATCTGGCGCTGCTGCGCCATATCGGCGACGCGTCGGGCGCGCGCGTGCTTGCGGCGCTCAAGGCCTTTTCGATGTGGTCGCTCGGCCCGACGGTCGCCGAATATCTCGACGGCGTCTGCGCGTCGGGGCTTTATGAGGCCAAACTCGGCCGCGCCGAATATGGCGGCGAAGTCGCGACCTATTGCGCGGGTTACAAGGAAGCCGACCTGCCCGAAATCGCGGCGCTGTCCGACCACCTGATCTTTAACTCACCCGGCCAGATCGCGCGTTTCCGCCCGCTGCTCGACGAATTGCGCGCCAAGGGCGAAAGCTTCGATGTCGGCCTGCGCATCAACCCGATGCACAGCGAGGGCGAGGTCGCCAAATACGACCCCGCGGCGCCGTGCAGCCGCCTCGGTTTTCCGATTACCCAATTGCTCCCCGAACATATGGAGGGCGTCGATGGCGTGCATATGCACAGCCTGTGCGAACAGGATTTCCCGCCGCTCGCGCGGACGTGGGACGCCGTCCACCCGATGCTGCGGCCCTTTTTTGGCCAACTCAAATGGATCAATTTCGGCGGCGGCCACCATGTCACGCGCGCCGATTATCAGGTCGATGACCTCATCGCCTTTCTGAAACAGGTGCGCGCCGCCACCGATTGCGACGTGATGATCGAACCCGGCGAAGCGATCGCGCTCGACGCGGGCATCCTCGTCGGCGAAGTGCTCGACCTGTTCAACAACGGCATGAGCATCGGCATCACCGACATTTCGGCGACCTGCCACATGCCCGACGTGATCGAGGCTCCTTATCGTCCGGCGATGCTTGGCGAAGGCAGCGAGGGCGCGGTGACCCGGCTCGGTGGCCCGTCATGCCTCGCGGGCGACGTCATCGGCGACTATCGTCTGCCCGGCGGCGCGCGCATCGGCCAGCGCTTCGCCTTTCTCGACCAGGCGCATTATTCGATGGTCAAGACCAACACCTTCAACGGGGTGCCGCTGCCGTCGATCTGGCTGTGGGACAGCGAGAGCGACGCGCTGAAACTGGTGCGCGAGTTTGGCTATGAGGATTTCAAGACGCGGCTGAGTTGATTTGTTTCCGTCATCCCGGCCTTCGCCGGGATGACGACTAAACAGCGGCTGGAGTGATCTCCGCCAGTGCCGCGTGAATGTCGCTCACCACCACCGACCCCTCGCCCACCGACGAGGCGACGCGCTTGACCGACCCCTTGCGCACATCGCCGATCGCATAGATGCGCGGCCAGCTCGTTTCATAGCGGCTCGGCATCCGGTCGAGCGACCAGCCGGCCTTGACTAGTTCCATCGGCGCAATGTCGGCGCCGGTTTTCACGAAGCCCCGATCGTCGCATACCATTTCCTTGGGCAGCCAGCCGGTGTTCGGGCTCGCGCCGAGGAACAGGAACAGGAAACCGCAATCGCAATGCCCCTCCGCGCCCGTCTCGCGGCAACGATAGGTCAGCCCGGCCAGCCGGTCCTCGCCGTGCAGCGCGATAACGTCGGTCGATGGTATGATCTCGATATTCGGATGCTCTTCCAGCCGCTTGACCAGATATTCGGACATGGTTTCGCGCAGGCTCTTGCGGCGAAAAATGACATGGACCTTCTTCGCGGTGCTCGCGAGATAGATCGCGCCCTGCCCCGCCGAATTGCCCGAACCGACGATCGTCACCTCGCCATTGCCGCATAGCTGCGCCTCCATCGGTGTCGCGCCATAATAGATGCCGCGCCCCTCATAGGCCTCGATCCCCTCGATCGGCAGCCGCTGATATTGCGCGCCCGACGCGACGACAACCGCGCGCGAGCGCAGCTTGCGGCCATCGGCGAGGTGGAGGCAATAGGCGTCCTCGTCGCGCGCGATCGACGCTGCACGCACCGGGGCGGCGATCCGTGCGCCGAATTTCTGCGCCTGCACCGTCGCGCGGCGGGCGAGTTCGTGGCCCGAAATACCCGTTGGAAAGCCAAGGTAATTCTCGATCTTCGACGAGGTGCCCGCCTGCCCGCCCGGCGCATGGGCGTCGAGCGCGATGACGGTCAATCCTTCGGACGCGGCATAGACCGCGGCGGCCAGCCCGCCCGGCCCGCTGCCCACCACCAGCACGTCGGCGGTCGCTCCGTCGGGGAGCAGGTCGAGCCCCAGCGTCGCAGCCAGCTGTTCGGGGGTCGGCTGTATGAGCACATCGGCGGCGCCAAGAATCACGACCGGAAGCTGGTCCTCACTGATGCCGCGCTCGGCGAGCAGATGCGCAGGGACGGGCCCGTCGGCGGGATCGAACCAGCGATGCGCAACGCCATGTTTGGCGAGCAGGTCGCGCAGCGCATAGACGCTGCGGTCGAGCGCGGCGCCGATCACGATCGTGGCTGCAAAGCCCCGTTGGTTGCCGAATTCGCGCCGCGCCGACAATATGCGCACAAAAATGTCCGAATAATGCGAATTGCCCGCGATCAGCCGCTGAAAATCGGCGTACGCGATGCGCAAAATCTCGCCATCGGCTCCCATTTCGACGCGTGACAGGTGGCGCTGGCCGGTCAGCACCGACAAATCGCCCGCGAACTGCCCACGCTCCATCCATCCGACACGCTTTGGCCCATCGTCGGTCGATGCAAATATGTCGGTGTGCCCCGACAGGGCGACGATGCAGTCAGGCGCCATTGTCCCCTCGGCAACCAGCAGATCGCCCGCCTTGTGCGATTCGACGGTGCCGAAAGCGCAAAGCTCGTCGAGCTCGGCGTCGGAAAAGCTGTGATTGACATCGGCGCGGGCGACCATGGAGCACGTCCTTTCGGGATCTTTGACGCATGTTCTAGCGCCGCGGCGGCCTTCTGTCTCGCGTCGGCGCACCGCTGCCCCGCTTCACCCCGACTGTTACCGCCGCGTTACAAAATTGCGCCCTAGGGTCTTTACAGGGGGGGCCCCCCGCCATATATGCGCTCCCCGCTGCCCCAGGGGGACTTCCAATAACCGCAAGGCAGCCTTGGATGTTTAACTTTACCTTTGGGGGTCCCTTGCATTGCACCAGCATCATAGCGCCCACGGGCTGATTCAGGCACTTTCGCCGGTCGAACCTGTTACGCTTGTCCGCCCGCACGCCGCGCGGCGCGCAGCGCGTTTCTTCATCGAGCGATTTCCCGGCACCACCATGTACGCGGTCAAGGCGAATCCGTCCGCCGACCTGCTGCGCGTGCTGTGGGATTCGGGTGTCACGCATTATGACGTCGCCTCGATCGCCGAGGTGCGCCTCGTCGCGCGCACGCTTCCCGAAGCCACGCTCTGCTTCATGCATCCGGTGAAGGCCGAAGAAGCGATTTCCGAAGCCTATTGGAAGCATGGCGTGCGTACTTTCTCGCTCGACACGCTCGACGAGCTGGAAAAGATCGTCCGCGCGACCGAAGGCGCGCAGGATCTGAACCTGCTCGTGCGCCTGCGGGTGTCGTCCGATCACAGCAAGCTCAGCCTTGCCGCCAAGTTCGGCGCCGAGCCCGAGGATGTTGCCGAGCTGCTGATGGCGACGCGACAGGCGGCGGACGCGCTCGGCATCTGCTTCCACGTCGGCAGCCAGGCGATGACGCCGCACGCCTATGCGCAGGCGATGGAACGCGTCCGCGCGGCGATCGTCGCGGCGTCGGTCACCGTCGACATCATCGATGTCGGGGGCGGCTTTCCGTCCTCCTATCCGGGCATGGAGCCGCCGCCGCTCGATGCCTATTTCGACACGATCCACCGCAGCTTCGAAAGCCTGCCGATCAGCTATTCGGCCGAGCTTTGGTGCGAACCGGGCCGCGCGCTGTCGGCCGAGTACAGTTCGCTGATCGTCCGCGTCGAAAAGCGCCGCGGCGAGGAGCTGTATATCAACGACGGCGCTTACGGCGCGCTGTTCGATGCCGCGCATGTCGGCTGGCGCTTCCCGGTGTCGCTGCAACGCGATGCGGAAAGCGGCGCTGAACTGGTGCCGTTCAGCTTCTATGGCCCCACGTGCGACGACCTCGACCATATGGCGGGCCCCTTCTTTCTGCCCGCCGACATCAAGGCGGGCGACTTCATCGAGATCGGGATGCTGGGCGCCTATGGCTGCGCGATGCGAACGAAGTTCAACGGCTTCGGCGCCGACGAAACCCATGTCGTCAGCGACGAACCGATGACCAGCCTCTACACCGGCGAAGTCGAACAGGAACGCCGCAGCGCGACGGTGACCAAGCTGTTCTGACGACGCGCCCGAAAAACGTGAAAATCCGAAGGGGCGGTTGACCGAGGCGGTCACCGCCCCTAGCCTTTGCCGCAATGCACAAAGAGGCCAGCCTTCCTCCTCCGCCACCGCTCGTTGAGTGGACGGCGTTGCAGGCGCTCGCGCTGTTTCTCGATTTCGACGGAACGCTCGTCGAGATTGCGGAGACGCCGGATGGCATTCATGTCGCCGACGATCTTGCGCACCGGCTCGAGGGGCTTTCCCGACGGCTCGACGGCCGCCTTGCGCTCGTCACCGGTCGGGCCATTGCCGACATCCACGGCCATCTCGGCAGGGCAACGATCGCGACCGTTGGCTCGCACGGCGCCGAATTCGATGCTGCCGCCGAACCGACCGAGAGCTTGTCCGAAAGCGCCGCCGCAGCCATCGCCGCACTCGCCGATCAATGGCCGCGCTTGCTCGTCGAAACGAAGCCGCATGGCGTGGCGATTCACTATCGGCAGGAACCCGGTGCCGCGTCAGCCGTCTTGACGGTCATGGATGATATTGCGGCAAAGGATGGCCTTGCAGTGCGGCATGGCAAGATGGTCGTCGAACTCGGCCCGCCTCACGCGAACAAGGGGGCGGCGGTCGAGCGGCTGATGGCCCTGCCGCCCTATGCCGGCACAACGCCGATCTTTGTCGGCGATGACGTGACCGACGAGGACGGCTTCACCGCCGCCGTCGCAGCGGGCGGACACGGCATATTGGTCGGCGATCCGCGCCCGACGGCCGCCCACTATCGCCTTTCGGGGCCGGAGGAGGTGCACCGGTGGCTGAACCTGTAAGCGACCTTTCGCTGTGGCCGGTCGGCAATTGCCAGGTCAGCGCGTTGATCGACGACGCGGCCGGGCTGGTCTGGGGCTGCGTTCCGCGCGTCGATGGCGACCCGGTTTTTTGCGCGCTGCTCAACGGCGAGCGGCGGGACCAGGGCGTGTGGCGCTTCGCGCTCGAAGGGCAGGTCCGGTCGACCCCGCGCTACAGCCGCAACACGCCGATCCTGGTGACGCGGCTTGAGGCCGGGGACGGCAGCGCGGTCGATGTCATCGATTTCTGCCCGCGCTTTGAACGGTCCGGACGCATGTACCGGCCGGTCGCCTATGCGCGCATTGTCCGTCCCGTCGCCGGCAGCCCGCGCCTTCGCATGACGCTGGCACCGATGCGCGCCCACGGCGCCGAAGCCGCACCGACCACGCGCGGGACGAATCACGTCCGCTACCTTGTCGGTAACCAGCCGCTGCGCCTCACCACCGATGCGCCGGTGGGCTATGTGATGGAAGATCTCGCCTTCCGGGTCGAGGCCGACCTGCATTTCTTCCTCGGCCCCGACGAGCCCTTTACCGGCAATGTGCGCGAGGCGGTGCGCAGCATGGAAGAGGCAACCGCGCTCTATTGGCGCGGCTGGGTTCGCGGTCTGGCGACGCCGATGGACTGGCAGGACGCGGTGATCCGCGCCGCGATCACGCTCAAGCTCTGTCAGCATGAGGAGACCGGCGCGATTGTCGCCGCGCTCACCACCTCGATCCCCGAAGCACCGCACAGCGAACGCAACTGGGACTATCGCTATTGCTGGATTCGCGACGCCTATTACACCGTGCAGGCGCTCAATCGTCTCGGCGCGCTCGACGTGCTCGAAAAATATCTCGCCTATCTGCGGAACATCGTCGACCGCGCCGCCGGTGGGCAGATCCAGCCGCTCTATTCGGTGATGGGGGTTGCCGAACTCGACGAAGGCGTCGCCGGGCATCTGGCCGGTTATCGCGGCATGGGGCCGGTGCGGATCGGCAATGCCGCCTATCAGCAGATCCAGCACGACGCCTATGGCCAGATCGTGCTGCCAACCGTGCAGGGTTTCTTTGACCAGCGGCTGTTCCGCATGGCCGACGAGCGCGATTTCGAAAGCCTCGAAAGCGTCGGCGAAGTGGCATGGAGGATGCACGACCAGCCCGATGCCGGATTGTGGGAATTCCGCACCCGGCAACAGGTCCACACCTATTCGGCGGTGATGAGCTGGGCGGCGTGCGACCGGCTCGCCAATGTCGCCGCGCGCATCGGCCGCCCCGAACGCGAGACTTTCTGGAACGACCGCGCCGCCAGGATCCGCGAAACAATCGAGCGCGAGGCGTGGGACGAGGCGGCGGGCCATTATGGCGCCGCCTTCGGCCATGCGCATCTCGACGCCAGCCTGCTCCAGCTCGTCGAGCTACGCTATATCCGCGCCGACGACCCGCGCTTCCAGGCCACCTTCGCGGCGATCGAAAAGGCGCTGCGCCGCGGAGAGCATATGCTGCGCTATGACAGTGAAGATGATTTCGGCCTACCCGAAACCGCCTTCAATTTCTGCACCTTCTGGCTGATCGAGGCGCTGCACCTGTGCGGCCGCTCGGAAGAGGCGCGGGAATTGTTCGAAAAGATGCTCGCGCATCGCACCCCCTCAGGGTTGCTGTCCGAGGATCTCGATTTCGAGACGGGCGAGCTGTGGGGCAATTTCCCGCAGACCTATTCGCTCGTCGGCATTATCCATTGCGCGGGCCTGCTCTCGCGCGGCTGGGACACGGTGCGATGAGCCGGCTGATCGTCGTCTCGAACCGCGTGTCGGTTGCCAAGGGGCGCGGCGCCGCGGGCGCACAGGGTGGACTCGCGGTCGCGATGAGCGCGGCGCTCCACCAGCGCGGCGGCATCTGGTTCGGCTGGTCGGGCAACGAGGTCGAGCAGTTCACCGGCCAGTTGCGGATGGAACGCGCGGACGGCTTCACCACCGCGACGGTCGACCTCGAACCGCACGATGTCGAGGAATATTATAATGGTTATGCCAACCGCACACTGTGGCCGCTGTTCCACTATCGCATCGACCTGGCCGAATATGAAAATGAGTTCGGTCGGGGCTATGAGCGCGTCAACGAGCAGTTCGCGAAAAGCCTCGTCCCGCTGGTCGAGCAAGACGATATTGTCTGGGTCCAGGACTATCATTTCCTGCCGCTGGGCGAGCGGCTGCGCGCGCACGGTGTGCGCAACCGCATTGGCCTGTTCCTCCACATCCCCTGGCCGCCGACCCGCCTGCTCGTCTCGCTGCCGCACCACGAACGGCTGGTGCGCGCGATGCTCCATTATGACGTCATCGGCTTCCAATCGCGCGAGTGGCTCGAAAGCTTCCTTCATTATTGCCGCAAGGAACTGGGCGCCGAGGTCGACGAGGACAGCGGTGTCGTCCGCATTGACGGCCACGAAGTCGTCGCGCGCGCTTTTCCGATCGGGATCGACCATGCCGAATTCATGGCGCTGGGCAGGACCGAGGTGGCGCAGCGCTCGCAGCAGCGGCTTTGCAGCAGCGCGCGCAAGCGCACGATCGCTATCGGGGTCGATCGGCTTGATTACAGCAAGGGGCTGCCCGAGCGGATCGACGCGCTCGACCGCCTGTTCGCGAGCCAGGAGGACATGGTCAACAAGCTGCTCTTCGTTCAGATCGCGCCGCCGTCGCGCGAGGATGTGCTGACCTATCAGCAGATCCGCGCGACGCTGGAGCAGAAGACCGGCCAGTTCAACGGCGCGCATTCGGACGTCGATCTTGTCCCGATCCGATACGTCAACCGCGGCTTCGGCCGCGCCGAGCTGTTCGGCTTCTATCGCGCCGCGAAGGTCGGGCTGGTCACCCCCTTGCGCGACGGGATGAACCTTGTCGCCAAGGAATATGTCGCGGCGCAAGACCCAGAGGACCCCGGCGTCCTCGTCCTCTCGCGCTTCGCGGGCGCCGCCGAACAACTCACCGACGCCCTGCTCGTCAACCCGCACGACGGCGGCGAGGTCGCGCGCGCGATCTGGACCGCGATGAATATGCCGCTCGCCGAACGCAAGGCGCGCTGGGAAAAGCTTAACGCGGTCGTCCGCGACGCCGATGTGCTCGGCTGGGCCGACGATTTCCTCGCCGAACTGGGGCAGGTCTAGAGCCGACATCGACAGGCGCCCATGCCTTGCGGCGGGCTTGCATATTGCCGCGCGGTGCCTAGCATCGCGGCAAAGCAAGGAGGGGGAATGCCATGTCGGATAATTTGCTTGCACCCGGTGCCGTCCTGGCGCTCTGGACGATCATCATGCTCGGCTGGGTCGCGGTGACCCGCTTTTCGGCGATGGCCAAGGCCGGCGTCGACATCAAGGTCGCCCCGCCGGGCGGGCGCGGCGCCGATCTGGAAAATGTCCTGCCGCCGGAAACCAACTGGAAATCGCACAATTACACGCATCTGTGCGAACAGCCGACGATCTTTTACGCGGTACTGATCTTCCTGCACCTGTCGGGCGGGGACACCGACCTGACGCGCGGCCTTGCCTGGGCCTATGTCGTGCTGCGTATCGTCCACAGCCTGTGGCAAGCGACAGTCAACCGCATCCCGGTGCGCTTCGCGATCTTTGCGATGGCAACTTTCTGCCTGTTCGCGCTATCGATTCTCGCCGTCATCGCCACCTTGGGCTGAAGGGAATAACATGGATACGAACGCAATATTGGGACCGGTCGCGGCGCTCGCGCTGTGGTCGATGGTGATGTGGGTGTGGATGTATGCGACGCGGCTGCCCGCCATGCGCCGCGCCAAGATCGACACGGCCAATCTCGTTGGCGGGACGGGGCAGAATCTGGAAAGCCTCCTGCCGCCGCAGGTGCAGTGGAAAGCGCATAATTACAATCATCTGATGGAACAGCCGACTGTATTCTACGCTGTTGCCATCGCGCTGGCTGTCGGGGGCATGGGCGGCGGGCTGAACGCGCAGATCGCCTGGGCCTATGTCGCGCTCCGCATCGTGCACAGTCTGATCCAGGTTACGGTCAACCGCGTGATGTGGCGTTTCATCGTGTTCGCGCTGGCCAGCGTCGCGCTGCTCGCGCTCTGCATCCACGCCTTCATGGGCTTTGTGCTGTACTGATCAGCGGCTGAACCGCGCGGCCAGTTCGACATGGGTCGACCAGCGGAACTGGCCGACGGGCTGCACCCAATCGAGCTGATACCCGCCCTCGACAAGCATCTTCGCATCGCGCGCAAAGCTCGCGGGATTGCAGCTGACATAGGCGATCACCGGCACCGTTGAGGCCGCCAGCTGCTTCACCTGCTCCTCGGCACCTGCACGCGGCGGATCGAGGATGATCGCACCGAAACGATTGAGTTCGGCGGGCACCAGCGGGCGGCGGAACAGGTCGCGGTGCTCGGTCGCGATGAGCGCGCGGGCGCGGTTGGCAGCCCCCGCCAGCGCCGCGATCGCATCGCGCGCCCCCTCGGCGGCATAGACTTTGCGCCCCGCCTGCACCGACAGGGCAAAGGTGCCCACACCTGCGAACAGGTCGGCCACCGCGGGCACATCGCCGATGGCCCTAGCGACGGCATCGACGAGCGCCGCCTGCCCCGCCGCCGTCGGCTGCAGAAAGGCAAAGGGCGGCACTTCGACCGCGATGCCGCCAAAGCGCATCGTCGGCGGATCGGGCTGCCAAAGGATTTCCAGCCCATCGCCCTGATCGATGGCGAAGCGCGCGAGATTGTTGGCACCGGCGAAATCCTGCAGCGCCATGGCCGCATCGAGCCCCTCGGCCTTCACGCCCTCCAATATCAGTTCGACGCCTTGGTCGAGCAGTTGCAGCTTGACCTTCACCGGGCGCCGCGGCTGCGCGATCATCACGAGCAGGTCGCGCACTGGCGCGACCAGCGCGAACAGTTCGGGAGCAAGCAGCGGACACATCCGCATATCGACGATCTGGTTGCTCTGCGCGGCGTTGAACCCGATCGCGACCTGCTTGCCGGTGCGAAGCGCGGTCAGCGCCGCACGGCGGCGGCTCTGCGAGGGCGACAGCAGCGCGGGCAGAACCTCGGCGAAGGGCACCTCCTGCCCTTCCAGCCCGCCGACAACGCGGTCGCGCACGAAATCAGCGAGCGCCGGTTCGGCGACATGCTGCAACTGGCAGCCGCCGCATTTGCCGAAATGGCGGCACGGGGGCTCGGCACGGTTCGGGCCCGGAATGAGGATGCCGTCGTCGCGCACGCGGTCGCCCGGCACGCCGCCCGCCACATGGCGGCCGTCGCCGGTCACGCCATCGCCGCGCGCGGCAATGCGCTCGATCAGCGCAGCATCAGACATAGCGGCTCAATTCCTGACCAGATCGTCGGCAACAAGGCCGGGGCCTATACGCGCGGCTTGCGCGATATGCCAGCCCACCGCGGCAACCGCGGCGTCGAAAGCATCGCCGCCCCGTGCCAGCATCGCCCCGCACGCCCCAGCCAGCACGTCGCCCGTCCCTGCCGTCGCCAGCCAGGGGTTTCCCGGCCATGCTGCCGCGACGCGGCCGTCGGGGGCGGCGATGATCGTATCGGCGCCTTTGTAGACGACAACCGCCTGCGTCCGCGCGGCGGCGGCTTTGGCGCGGTCGATCTTGCTGCCGTACGCTTGCGGAAAGGCGCGCGCGAATTCGCCCTCGTGCGGGGTCAGGATCGCTTTACGCGGCGTTTCGGACAGGCGGGGGAGTGCGGCGTCGATCGCGGCGGCGTCGAGCACCAGCGGCTTACCCGAATCGAGCGCCGCCTCGACGTCGAACAGCAATTCCTCGCCCGCCGGAAAGCCCGGTCCGATCACGACCGCACCGACGCGCGGATCATCGAGCCGCTCGCCGAATTTCTCGTCGCCCTCGACGATGACCGCCGAGAACGGCGCCGATTCGCTGCCGTCAAGCACGACATAGCCCGCTCCCGCACGCAGCGCGGCAGCAGCGGCCAGCTCGGCGGCGCCGCGCATCGGCCCGGCAAAGACGAGCACCATCCCGCGGGTGAATTTGTGCGCGGCAGCTGCGGGCGCCTGCGGCCGGATCCGCGGCAACGTCCGCATCGTCCTGTCCGCCGAAATGCCGATCGGCGCGAGCAGCACGCGCCCGCACGACGGCGCCGTCGGCAATAGCACATGGGCGGGTTTCAGCGCGCCGAGCGCCAAGGTGACATCGGCAGTCCGGGGTGGCATCCAGCTCGCCGCGCAATCGCTGTCGACCCCGCTCGGCACATCGACCGCGAGCACGCGACCGTTCAGCCGTTGCAGCACGGTCGCCAGATCGTCCGCAATCGGTCGCGACAGGCCGACCCCGAACAGCGCATCGACGATCAGCGGCGCGGATGCCAATGCGGCGTCGATCGCTTCGACTGGCCCCCTCCACGCGCCCCGCGCAGCCCGCGCAAGATCGGTCGCCGGATCCGCCAGCGCCGCGACACGCACCGTTGCGCCCAGCTCGGTCAGCCGCCTTGCCGCGACATAGCCGTCACCGCCGTTGTTGCCGGGTCCGCACAGGATCAGAATCGGTGCGCCCGCCGCCATGCGCCACGCGGTATCGGCCACCGCCGCACCCGCGCGCTCCATCAACTGGCCGAGCGATGTGCCTGCGGCGACGCATTCGGCCTCGGCCGCGCGCATGGCGTCAGCGGTCAGGATGGGCGCGTCGGCGGGAACGGACATGATGCGGACGTAGCGTGTTTCGACGCCAGTGAGAACCAAGCAGGCCGTTACACGGTTCGGTATCGGAATATCGTCGCCCCCGCGAAGGCGGGGGCCGCTGGAGGCGCAGCGCAAGGCCGACTGCGGTCCCCGCCTTCGCGGGGACGACGGCTATTCGGTCGCGCCGCCAGTGTTCGCCGGCAGGCGGTACCGATCGCTGCCGATCGCGACCTCGATCAGCTTGTCGCCGACGATCGTCACCTTCGCGGGCTCGGCGCCATCGGCCGATATGACGCCGCGGCCGTCGGTCGTGATCTGCAAGCGCCGGTACCCGACGTCGCTGCGCCCGACGACCAGAACCGCGCCGTCCGCACCGCTCATTTCCTCGACCGTGCAGTTGCGCGCAAAGGCGTCAGTGCCTTCCAGCGCGCATTCGATCCGCTCCTTGCCCGCGTCCGCCGCCTCGTCGTCCGACGCGCCGCCGCACGCGGCCAGCAACATCGCCACAACCAGTGCCGCGCCGCGTTTGCGAATCATCCCTTGCCCTTCAGCTGCGACAGGTCGCGCACCGCGCCGCGCGCCGCGCTCGTCGTCATCGCGGCATAGGCCTGAAGTGCTACCGAAACCTTGCGCGGCCGCGGTTTGGCGGGTTGCCAGGCGGCATCGCCCTTTGCCTCCATCGCGGCGCGGCGTTCGGCGAGCGCGCTCTCGGCCACGGCGAGCGTGATCGTGCGCGCCGGAATGTCGATGTTGATAAGGTCGCCATTTTCGACCAGCCCGATCGTGCCACCCTCGGCGGCCTCGGGCGAGACATGGCCGATCGATAGCCCCGACGTGCCGCCCGAAAAGCGCCCGTCGGTGATCAGCGCGCAGGCAGCGCCCAGTCCCTTCGACTTGAGGTAGCTGGTCGGATAGAGCATTTCCTGCATCCCCGGGCCGCCCTTCGGCCCTTCGTAACGGATGACGACAACGTCGCCCGCCTCGACCTGCCCGGTCAATATGCCCGCAACGGCGGCGTCCTGGCTCTCGAACACCTTGGCCGGGCCGCTGAATTTCAGGATGCTTTCATCGACGCCCGCCGTCTTCACGATACAGCCGTCGAGCGCGATATTGCCGCTCAGCACCGCCAGTCCGCCATCCTTGCTGAACGCATGGTCGGCCGACCGGATCACCCCCGCCTCGCGATCGAGGTCGAGGCTGTCCCAGCGCCGATCCTGGCTGAACGCGGTCTGCGTCGGCACGCCGCCCGGCGCCGCGAGAAAGAATTTCTGCACCTCGGGGTCGTTGGTGCGCGATATATCCCATTTGTTGAGCGCATCGCCGAGCGTCGCGCTGTGCACCGTCGGCAGGTGCGCGTGGAGCAGCCCCGCGCGCTCGAGTTCGCCAAGGATCGCCATGATCCCGCCCGCGCGGTGGACATCCTCCATATGCACGTCGCTCTTCGCCGGTGCGACCTTCGACAGGCACGGCACGCGGCGCGACAGCCGGTCGATGTCGGTCATGGTGAAATCGACGCCGGCTTCGTGCGCGGCGGCGAGCAGGTGGAGCACGGTGTTGGTCGATCCGCCCATCGCGATGTCGAGGCTCATCGCATTCTCGAACGCCTCGAAGGTCGCGATGTGGCGCGGCAGGACGCTGTCGTCGCCTTCCTCATAATGGCGGCGGCACATCTCGACGACGATGCGGCCCGCGCGCAGGAACAATCCCTTGCGGTCGGCGTGCGTCGCGAGCGTCGAGCCATTGCCCGGCAGCGACAGCCCCAGCGCCTCGGTCAGGCAGTTCATCGAATTGGCGGTGAACATGCCCGAGCAGCTGCCGCAGGTCGGACAGGCCGAACGTTCGACCGCCGCGACCTCCTCGTCGCTGTATTTCTCGTCCGCCGCGGCGACCATCGCGTCGACCAGGTCGAGCGCGACCTCCTTGCCCTTCAGGATCACCTTGCCGGCCTCCATCGGCCCGCCCGAAACGAACACGACCGGAATGTTGATGCGCAGCGCCGCCATCAGCATTCCCGGGGTGATCTTGTCGCAGTTGGAGATGCACACCATCGCGTCGGCGCAATGCGCGTTGACCATATATTCGACGCTGTCGGCGATCAGGTCGCGGCTGGGCAGCGAATAGAGCATGCCGTCATGCCCCATCGCGATGCCGTCATCGACCGCGATCGTGTTGAATTCCTTGGCGACGCCGCCCGCGGCCTCGATCTCGCGCGCAACCATCTGGCCGAGGTCCTTCAGGTGGACGTGGCCGGGCACGAACTGGGTGAAGCTGTTGACCACCGCGATGATCGGCTTGCCGAAATCGCTGTCCTTCATCCCCGTCGCGCGCCACAGGCCGCGCGCGCCCGCCATGTTGCGGCCGTGGGTCGTGGTGCGCGAACGATAAGAAGGCATTTTATAAATTCCTGATAATATTATTTCAAAATTGAATGGATAGAAGCGCCTCTACACGCCTATCTTGCCAGATTCAATGCCACTTTCCTGCACATGCGCGCGAGCCGCGCGGCGAACAGCGCCTGCCCCGCCGTATCGCCAGCCAGATCCTGCCGCATCTCGATCCCGACATAGGGAATCGCGTTCGCCTCGGCATGGCGGTTCATCGTCGCGTTGAGCAGCTTGCC
>JASBSJ010000080.1 GCA_030148985.1 Sphingopyxis sp. | reverse complement strand
CCTGGTCCACGTCAGCGAAATGTCGTGGGTCAAGAAGAACGTCCACCCCGGCAAGATCGTTTCGACCAGCCAGGAAGTCGACGTCATCGTCCTCGAAGTCGACAGCGACAAGCGCCGCATCTCGCTGGGCCTCAAGCAGGCGCAGTCGAACCCCTGGGGTGCCTTCGCCGAAGCGCATCCGATCGGCTCGGTTGTCGAAGGCGAAGTCAAGAACGCGACCGAATTCGGTCTGTTCGTCGGCCTGCCGGGCGACGTCGACGGCATGGTCCACATGTCGGACATCGCCTGGGGCATCTCGGGCGAAGAAGCGCTGCACCTCCACCGCAAGGGCGAGGCCGTGCAGGTCGTCGTTCTGGACGTCGATGTCGAGAAGGAACGCATCAGCCTCGGTATCAAGCAGCTTGAAAAGGGCGCTCCCGCGGTTGGCGGCGGCGTTGCCGCTGCGGGTTCGCTGAAGAAGAACGACATCGTCACCGTCTCGGTCCTCGAAGTCCGCGACAACGGCCTCGAAGTGCAGGCCGGCGAAGATGGCGCCACGGGCTTCATCAAGCGCGCCGACCTCGGCCGCGACCGCGACGAACAGCGCGCCGAACGCTATCAGGTCGGGCAGAAGTTCGATGCGATGGTCATCGGCTTCGACCGGTCGAAAAAGCCGAACTTCTCGGTCAAGGCGATGCAGATCGCCGAAGAGAAGGAAGCCGTCGCACAATATGGCTCGTCGGACTCGGGCGCCTCGCTCGGCGACATCCTCGGCGAAGCGCTGAAGGCCGGCAAGAAGGATTAATTTCCGCTAGCCGCGCTCACGCGAAACAAAAGGCCCGCAGAGTGTCCCTCTGCGGGCCTTTTTCTTTCAGTGATATATTTTGACCGAACAGTGATTCGTGATACCTTCTCCGTGCGTTGGGAGGGGTCTCACGCAATTTCGTCCGGCAACGACCGGTGTACCCGCCTCGGCGGGTGAAGCGTGGCTGTATAAATAGGGGAAGCACATGATCCGGTCAGAACTGGTTCAAAAGATCGCGAACGAAAACAGCGATTTGCGGCTCGAAGAGGTCGAACGCATCATCGACAGCTTTTTCGATTCGATCGTCGATCAGCTCGCGGCCGGCGGCCGTGTCGAACTGCGCGGCTTTGGCGCTTTCTCCACTCGCTCGCGCGACTCGCGCACCGGCCGCAACCCGCGCACCGGCGCCGCGGTCGAGGTGAAGGCGAAAAATGTGCCCTATTTCAAACCCGGCAAGGAAATGCGCGAGCGGCTGAACAGCTGAGCGCGCGACTTTTTCCCGTCATCCCGGCGAAGGCCGGGATCTCGCCCTATCGATATGACGCACCGGCGAGATCCCGGCCTTCGCCGGGATGACGGTTGTTGTTTTCCGACTATCCGCTCAGTTCTTGAGCCGGTAGCCGGTCCGGAACACCCAGAAGATGACACCCAGGCACAGCGCGAAGAAGAACGCCACCGCGCCCATGCTCACCTCGATCGCGACATCGCCCTGCCCAAAGAAGGTCCAGCGAAAGCCGCTGATCAGATAGACGACGGGGTTGAAGAGCGTCACCGTCCGCCACGCGGCGGGCAGCATGTCGAGCGAATAGAAGGCGCCGCCGAGGAAGGTCAGCGGATAGACGATAAGCAGCGGGATGACCTGCAGCTGCTCGAAACTCTGCGCCCACACGCCGATGATGAAGCCGAACAGGCAAAAGGTCACCGCCATCAGGATCATGAAGAGGGCCATCAGCAGCGGGTGCGCGACCTGGACATCGACGAACAGGTGCGCCGTTGCAAAGATGATCGATCCGATGATCACCGATTTGGTCGCTGCAGCGCCGACATAGGCGATCACCGTTTCCAGCGGCGACAGCGGTGCCGACAGCATTTCATAGATCGTCCCCGTCCATTTGGGCATATAGATGCCGAACGAGGCGTTGCTGATGCTTTCGGTGAACATCGTCAGCATCATCAGCCCCGGCACGATGAACGCGCCATAGGGCACGCCGCCGACCTCGGCCATCCGGCCGCCGATCGCCGAGCCGAAAACGACGAAATAGAGCGCCGTCGTGATGACGGGCAGCATCAGGCTGGTCCAGAAGGTGCGCCCGAACCGCGCCATTTCGAACAGATAGATGGCACGGATGCCGCGGACATTCGAAATCATGCGGCCTGCTCCCTCGCGCCCTTGCCCTCGTGCTTGTCCTCATGCACCAGCCCGACGAAAATATCCTCGAGCGAGCTTTGCTTGGTGTGCAGGTCCTTGAAGCCGACACCGATGTCGCTCATCCGGCGGAGCAGCGAGGGCACGCCCGTCGCCTCGGCCTGGCTGTCGAATTCATAGACCAGCTCGTGCCCGTCACCCGCCAGTTCGAGATTCCAGTCGGCCAGTTCGGAGGGCACGGCATCCAGCGGTTCGGCGAGGTTGAGCGTCAGTGTCTTGCGCCCGAGCTTTTTGATGAGCGCATGTTTTTCCTCGACGAGGATGATCTGCCCCTTGCTGATTACGCCTACGCGGTCGGCCATTTCCTCGGCCTCCTCGATATAATGCGTCGTCAGGATGATCGTCACGCCGCGCTCGCGCAGCCCGTGCACCATTTGCCACATGTCGCGGCGCAGCTCGACATCGACGCCGGCGGTCGGTTCGTCGAGGAACAGGATTTCGGGTTCGTGGCTCAGCGCCTTGGCGATCATCACGCGGCGCTTCATGCCGCCCGACAATTCCATGATCTTGCTGCTGCGCTTGTCCCACAGCGACAGGTCGCGGAGCAGTTGCTCGATGAACGCCGGGTCTTTCGGCTTGCCGAACAGCCCGCGCGAGAAGCTGACCGTCGCGAGCACCGTTTCAAAGGCGTCGGTGTGCAGTTCCTGCGGCACCAGCCCGATCATCGACCGCGCGGCGCGATAGTCGCGGGCATGGTCATGCCCCCCGACGATCACCGTTCCGCTGCTCGCGGTGACGATTCCGCAGACGATGCTGATCAGCGTCGTCTTGCCCGCGCCATTGGGGCCGAGCAGCGCGAAAATTTCGCCCTTGTTGATTTCAAGATCGACATTGCTGAGCGCTATGTGACCGCTTTTATAGGTTTTTCCGAGGCCGGAGAGCTGGAGAACGGCTGTCATGGCAGGCGGTCTAGCCGACGCGGCGCATGAGGTGAAGCAGGAAACTTGCTTGACCTTGATCGGTCCATCGGCTTGACCGGCGCGATCGTGCGGACGTGGCGAAATCGGTAGACGCAGCAGACTTAAAATCTGCCGTCCTAGTGACATGCGGGTTCAAGTCCCGCCGTCCGCACCACTCCCTTCCCGCCCACCGGGACCGAATCAGCCGCGAATCAGCGCCTTCGCTTTCGCGCGCAGCCCCAGATGATCGAGCAGGGATTTCCCCGCGCCCGCCAACCGATCGACCCCGCGCATCACCCCGAGCGCGGCGCGGTTGCGCAGCGTCGGGCGCAGCACCAAAATGTCGGCGCAATCGACCGATGCCCGCCCGAACTGCGCCTTGTGCGCGCCGTCACCCTCGGTGAAATCGAACGCACGAAACCGCCCCTCGGCGAAAAGCGCGCGCATCGCCTCGACATGCAGGACGGTTCCCGGCGACATCGCGGCAAAGGCGGGATCATAGCCCAGATAGGCATAAATCAGCGTGTCGCGTTCGACCGGCAGATAGAGATAGGCAATCGCCCGCTCGCCGGCGAACAGCAGAAAGGCGCGAACCTTGTCCCCGGCCGCCGCCGCGACGGCGCGCGCGCGATCGGCGTCGCCCGCCGGAAGCCCCGCCTGCATCAGCCGCGCCTGATAGGTCTGCGCCGACAAGGCCGCCGCAATGCCCATGAACGCGTCGATCTCGTCCGCCGAGCGATAGGCGCGCACCGCCGTGCCGTCCGCGAACTGGTCGGACAGCCGCCGCGCCTTGCGCGACAGGGTCGAGCGCGTCTTGGACGAAAAACCCTGCCACCAGTCGTCGAAGCCCTGCCCCGCCATCGGCACATAATGGCGCGGATAGGCCTGGCGCTCGACGACCAGCCAGCGGTCCAGTTCGGCCTTCAGCGCGGGCAGCCGATCGCGCGGCAAGGACCGCAGCAGCCAGCCGTCGCGGCCCGCAGGCGGCATTGCGCGCGCCGTCGGCGCCAATATGTCGTCAAGGCTATGCGGCACGACGGCCAGCTCGCGGCGGACATGCCCCAGCGTCCGCCCCGCGATTTCGACGCGCAGCGCGACGCGCTCGCCTGCATCTCTGCTCCCGCTGCCGGTCATCCTCTGCCCATTCGTCGCGACCCCCCTAGCCAGCTTTGGCAGCACATGGTTATGATTGGCTTACACGATTGGAGGGATATGCCGGAATGACAGCAAAGCGCCGCAACACACGCCGCGCGATCGTGATCGCGGCCGCGACGGCGCTGGTGCTGGCGCTGCCCGGCTGCGACCTGTTCGGCGAGCGCGGCCCGGTGCGCGTGGCCGCGATGGGGGAGATCAACCCCATGGCCAACCCCGTCCGCGGCGAACTGTCGACGGGGAACGCCGCGCTGCTCGACGCGACTTCGCAGGGCCTCGTCAGCTATGACGGCGAAGGACAGATCGACACCGGCCTCGCCGATCGCTGGACCGTCACCGCCGACGGGCGCAGCTATATCTTTCGCATCACCGAAGCGAAATGGACGAACGGCCGGAAGGTCACGGCCGAGACCGTCGCCGCGATCCTGCGCTCCTACCTCGGCCCCGCCAGCCGCCATGTGCTGAAGGATGACTTTCCCGAGGTCGAAACGATCAAGGCAATGACCGAAACGGTCATCGAAATCCGCCTGTCCACGCCGCAACCCGCGCTGCTCGAGCTGCTGGCGCAGCCGTCGATGGCGGTGGTCAACAAGGGCATGGGCTGGGGCCCGATGCGCGCGCGCAAGGTGGGGCAGGCCATGCTGCTCTCCCCCGTCCCCGACCCGCTCGCCGAAGATCCCGAGGCCGCCGAAGCCGCGGCCAACGACCCCGCCGCGTCGATCGAGCTCGTCGGCACGACGCCGCAAGGCGCGCTCGCGCGCTTCAACAATGGCTATGCCGATGCCGTCATCGGCGGGCGCTTTTCGACCCTGCCCTATTTCGTTGCCTCGAACATCGGGCGGTCGCGGCTGGTGGTTGATCCCGTGCCCGGTCTGTTCGGGCTGGCCTTCGTCCGCGCCGAGGGCTTTCTGGCCACCGACACCAATCGCGACGCGCTGGTGCGCGCGATCCGGCGCGAGCGGCTGATCGAAGCCTTTGGGCTGACCGAGTGGCAGCCGCAGGTCACGCTGCGCCCCGCGCTCTATACCCGCGACGGCGGCCCCGCGCCGCTCCAGCCCGCATGGGCCGATTATGACGAGGCGTCGCGGCTCGCACAGGCGCGGCGCGTCGTCGATGCCTGGCGCGCCGCGGGCCGCGAAATCGACCCGCTGCGGATCGCCGTCCCCGATTCGCCCGGCGGCCGCATTCTTTATGCCTATGTCGCCGCCGATCTGGCGGCGATCGGCGTACCCAGCCGCCGCGTCAAAATGGCGTCGAGCGCCGATCTGCGGCTGATCGACGAGGTGGCGCCGAGCGACGATGCGATCTGGGCGCTGCGCCGCCTGTCGTGCCGCCGCGACACGCTCTGCAACCGCGACGCGCAAAACCTGATCGATCAGGCGACGATCAATATCGACGCAGGCCAGCGCGCGCGCCAGATCGGCGAGGCCGAGGCCGTCCTTGCCCGCTATGTCCCCTTCATTCCGCTCGCGACCCCGCTGCGCTGGTCGGTCGCGTCGCAGCGCCTGACGGGGCTGCGCGCGAACGGCCGCGCGCAACATCCATTGAATCATCTGATTGCCATACCCAACTAATACAGTGGCGCTCGCCTTTGAGCGCTTTTGAAAGGACCCCGATGGCCCCTTCGCCGCCCAATCCCGACGCGATCTTCGACGCGCTGATCCAGGACCGCACCGACCCCGCCGCGCTGCGCAAGCGCGTCGAGATGCTCGAAATCCTGCTCGAACGCAGCTTTATCATTCCCGGTATCAACCGCCCCGTCGGGCTCGACGCGATCGTCGGGCTGATCCCCGTCGTCGGCGACGTCATCGCCGCGACGATGGGCGCCTATCTGATCTGGGAAGCGCGCAACCTGGGTATGCCGAAATGGAAGATCTGGCGGATGGTCGGCAATCTGGGCGTCGATACCGCCATCGGTGCGGTCCCGCTCGTCGGCGATGCGTTCGACTTTTTCTTCCGCTCGAACACGCGCAACCTTCGGATCATCAAGAAGCATCTCGACAAGCATCATCCGGGCACGATCATCATCGACCAGTAACGCTATGGCGAGTCACCCTTTTCCTACGTCATGCTGAACTTGTTTCAGCATCCATGGCCAGCGCCCTTGTCCGGCGCTGCGTTCGTCGAGAGATTGGGCCATGGACCCTGAAACAAGTTCAGGGTGACGAGAAAAGAAGCATGCGCGGACCGCGCGCAGGTAGAAACTCAAGCTGACCTGCCACCCGGATGACAGATGCTTCCTTGTGCTGTGTGATGCTGCTAGCACAGCGCCACCAACCCCAGGGGAGATGTTCCGAATGATCCGCGCCAGCCTCGCCGCGCTTGCCTTGAGCTGTTCCATTGCCGCCGCGGCCACACCGCCGGAGGCCGACCCTTATCTCTGGCTCGAAGAGATTGAGGGTCCAAAGGCGCTCGACTGGGTCAAACAGGAAAACGCCAAGGCCGACGCACTGCTCACCGCCCGCCCCGGTTTCGAGGCCGACCGCAAGCGCGCGCGCGAAATCCTCGACGACGACCGCCAGATCGCGATGCCCGGCGAGGTGATGGGCGATACGATCACCAATTTCTGGCGCGACGCCGCCAATCCGCGCGGCCTGTGGCGGCAAAGCCCGCTCGATGCATATCTGGCCGGCAAGCCCGAATGGCGCACGCTGATCGACGTCGACGCGCTCGGCAAGGCGGAGGGGCAAAGCTGGGTCTGGCACGGCGCCGACTGCCTTGCACCCGAATACACGCGCTGCCTCGTCTCGCTGAGCCCCGGCGGCACCGACGCCGACATCGTCCGCGAATGGGACCGCACGACGCGGCGCTTCGTCGACGACGGCTTCACGCTGCCGCAGGCGAAGAGCAGCGTGACGTGGGAGGATGCCGACACTTTGCTCGTCGCGACCGATTATGGCGAGGGCAGCATGACGGCGTCGGGCTATCCGCGCATCGTCAAGCGCTGGAAACGCGGGACGCCGCTGTCGGCCGCCGCGACGGTTGCCGAGGGTGCGCCCGAGGACGTCGGCATGACGGTGTTCGCGCTGACCGACGGCGACACGCGCTGGCCGATGATCAGCCGCGGCAAGACCTTCTACACCGCCGACCTGTTGCTGCCGAACGCCGATCGATCGCGTTATATCTCGACGATCGTCCCCGAAACCGCCAGCGTACGCGATGTGTTGGATGGCCAGCTGATCGTCTTTCTGAACCGCGACTGGGCGGACAAGCCTGCCGGGTCGCTCGTATCGCTGTCGCTCGCCGACATGTCGGCCGATCGCCAGGTCGCGATCGTCCCGGCGATGACCCCGACCAGGGCGCAGGCGATCGAGGAGGTGTCGGCGACCGACAATATCCTGTGGGTCAAGGCGCTCGACGATGTCGAGGGCAAGCTGTTCGCGCTGCGCCGCGACGCCGCGACGGGCGCGTGGAGCCGCAAGGAAGTGCCGCTCGCCGCCAATGCCACGGTCGGGATTGCCGGAACGATCGGCAAGCGCGATACGCTGCTCGCCACCGCCGAGACGATGCTGACCCCGCCGACGCTCTATGCCGTCGCCGACGATCAGGCGGCAAAGGCGGTGCAGAGCCTGCCCGCGACATTCGACGCCGGCGACATGACCGCCGAAAAGCGGTTCGCGACTTCCAAAGACGGGACGAAAATCCCCTATTTCCTCGTCCGCAAGAAAGGTGCCACCGGGCCGGTTCCGGCGCTGATCCACGCCTATGGCGGTTTCCGCGCCGCGCAGACGCCGGGTTACCTCACCGGCCAGCCGTATCGCGCCGGGCCGCTGGGCCTCTTCTGGGTCGAAGGCGGCAACGCCTATGTCCTCGCCAACATCCGCGGCGGCGGCGAATATGGCCCCGCCTGGCACCAGGCGGCGCTGCGCGAAAAGCGCCAGAACAGCTTCGACGATCTCCACGCCGTCGCCGAGGATCTGGTCAAGGCGGGCGTCAGCGCCAAGGGTCGGATCGCGATTTCGGGCCGCTCGAACGGCGGCGTCCTCGTCGGCGCGGCGATGACGCAGCGGCCGGACCTCTATGGCGCGGTGATCTCGGGCTCGCCGATCAAGGATATGTGGCGGTACGACAAGATGCTCGCGGGTGCCTCGTGGGTGGCCGAATATGGCGACCCCGACGAGCCCGGTGATTGGGCGTTCCTGTCGAAATATTCGCCCTATCACAACATCCGCAAGGGCGTCGCCTACCCGCCGATCTTCCTCTATCTTTCGACCAAGGACGACCGCGTCCACCCCGGCCACGCGCGCAAATATGCCGCGCGGCTGATGGAGAATGGCAACCGCGTCTATTATCACGAATATCTGGAGGGCGGCCATTCGGTCGGCGCCGACCATGCCGAGGATGCGGTGCGCGCGGCGATGCTCCACGGTTTCCTGCAACGCGAGCTGGTGGAGGGGAAATAACCCAAACCTCTCTTAACCGTCATCCCGGCGAAGGCCGGGATGACGGTAGGTGGTTGCCTCGACCCGTTCCCTTCAGCGAATCTGCCGCTTCTCCAGCTTTCGCGCCAGGGTCCGCCGGTGCATCCCCAGCCGCCGCGCGGTTTCCGAAATGTTGAACCCCGTTTCGACGAGCGTCTGGTGGATATGCTCCCACTCGACGGTCTTGATCGACGAAGGGCGCGCGTCGAGCGAGGCATCGGGGTTGCCCTCGGCGCGCGCGAATGCCGCCTCGATGTCGTCGGTGTTCGACGGCTTGGCGAGATAATAGGAGGCGCCAAGCTTGATCGCCTCGACCGCGGTGGCGATGCTGGCAAAACCCGTCAGCACGACGATCCGCATCGCCGGATCGGCGGCGCGCAGCGTCTGCACGCAAGCAAGCCCCGACGCGCTGCCAAGCTTCAGGTCGACCACCGCATAGCCCGGCCGCGCGGTTTTCAGCACCGCATCCATCGCATCGGGACTGTCGGCGACGAACACGTTATAGCCGCGCCGCTCGAACGAGCGTTTCAGCGTGCGCGCGAAGGCCTCGTCATCCTCGACGATCAGCAATTGCCGCGTCGCGTTCATGCCTTTTCTCCACCCGGCCGCGCCAGCGCCGCGATCGGCAGCCACAGGCGCACCAGCGCCCCGCCCTCGTCGCGGTTCGCGACCGTCGCGCCGCCACCCAGCTTGCGCAGCACATTGACGAGCAGGAACAGCCCCAGCCCGCCGCCGGGGCGTCCCTTGGTCGAGCGATAGGGCTGGCCGAATCCCTCGATCATCTCGTCGCTGAAGCCGGGGCCGCGATCGGCGATCTCGATCACCAGCATCTCGCCGTCGCGCGACGCGGTAAAGCTGGTCCAGCCGGGCGACACTTCGGCGGCATTGTCGAGCACATTGCCGATCACTTGCCGCAGCGCAGGGTCCGACACGATCGCGACGTCGGCGCCGAAACGGTCGTGAAACTCCAGCGTGTCGGGGCGACGCGCCGCGCGCGCGTGCGCGACAATCTCGCCGAACGCCGCGCGCATCGTGGTGAGCTGCGGCGCCTCGCCGCGCGCCTCGCCCGCCGACATCAAAATGCCGCTGACGATCGCCTTGCACCGCTGCACGGCCGCATCCATGTCGGCCAGATCCTCTTGCAGCTCGCGGTCGTCCTTCAGCCGCGCCGCCGCCTTCCAATCGCCGATCAACACCGACAGCGTCGACAGCGGCGTGCCCAGCTCGTGCGCCGCGCCCGATGCGAGCAGCCCCATGCGCACGATATGATCCTCCTCCGCCGCGCGCTGGCGGCTCGCAGCGAGCGCCGCGTCGCTGTCGCGCAAATTGCGGCTGATCCGCGTGACGAACGCAACGAGCAGCACCGCGATCAGCAGGAAACAGACAAAACTGCCCTGAAGGTAAAGCCCCATCGGATCGGCGGCATAGGCGGGCGGCAGCACAAGCGGCGTCGGATCGACACGAAGCGCCGCGAGGGCAACCAGCGCCGCGGCGACGATCGCCCACGACGAGCGCGGGGTGAGCAGGATCGCGCCGATCACGACTTGCAGCAGGAACAGCGACGCGAAGGGATTGGCGAGCCCGCCGCTGTGATGCAGCTGCCAGCCGAGCGCGGCGACATCGAAGAGCAGCGCCGCTGTCAGTTCGGCATTGGTCACCGCGCGGCCGCGGCGGAGCAAGGCGGTGCTGGCAAGGTTGATCGCGATGAGGACGAGGATCGCGCCGAGCAGCGGCCCGCGCTCCAGCGAAATGCCCATCGGCCCGCTGACGATGCCGATCGTCGCCAGCTGTCCGCCTACCGCGAGCCAGCGCAGCTGGATCAGCAGCGCCATGTTGCGGCGGCCGGCGGGCGCCGTGCTCGGCGCGGGCGGCAGGATCGAAAGCGCGGTCATCAATCGCGACTATGCCACATCCGCCAGGCAAAAAAGAGGCTGAGTGCGCTGAGCGCGAACCAGGTCAGCGCATAGACGAGGTGATGATCGCGAAAATGCACGACGGTCAGCCCGCCGATCGGATAGCCGCCGGGGTTCGGCGCCGCGTCGGCATCGACGAAATAGGGCGCGGTGGTGCCCAGCCCGCGCGCCTTCGCAATCGCAGCGACATCGCGCGAGAACCAGCGGTTCGCGGCCGGGTCATTGTCGCGCAGGAAGGCGCCGCCGGGCTCGCTCACGCGCAAAAGCCCGGTCACCGTCACCGGCCCCGCGGCATTGCCCGCGGCCCGCGTCGATGCTTCGCGGCGACTCGATGGCACGAACCCGCGATTGACGAGCAAGGTGAAGCGCGGCGTTTCGAGCGGCGTCAGCACCCAGAACCCCGCCCCGCGCTCGGTCACCGCCTGCACGAGCGTCTCGCGGTCGTGGCGGAACACGCCCGTCGCAGTCACGCGGCGATAGGCGTCATCCTTTGCATCAATCTGCAGCCACGCATCGGGGCCCGGCGCAGCCACCGGCGCGGCATCGATACGCGCCTCGACCGCGACCACCAGCTCATGCTTCCACGCGCGGCGTTCGACCTGCCACACGCCGAGCCCCGCCAGAAGCACCGCCGCGATCAGCGCCGCCGCGGCAAAGCCCGCGCGGCGGGGGCGCGTCACGGCGCTGCGCTCTCGATCTGGCTCGTCGGTTCGTGCGGCATCGGCATCATATTGGTGTTGAGGTGGTGCATCACCCACAGCGACCCCGCGAGCATGATGACCACCACGATGACGGTGAAGACAAGCGAGGTCAGCGACCAGCCGCCCTCGGCCTTTGGCGTCATATGGAGGAAAAAGACCATATGAACGACGATCTGCACCACCGCAAAGCCCATGATGATCGCGCCCGTCACTCCCGCGCTCAACGGCATCGTCATCACCAGCCAGAAGGGGATGGCGGTCAGGATCACCGACAGGACAAAACCGATGACATAGTCGCGCATCGTCGCGTGCGGCATCTCGATCTCGCCATGACCGTGCGCGGCGTGGGGGTTGGCGCTCATCGCAGCACTCCCATCAGATAGACAAAGGTAAAGACGCCGATCCACACGACGTCGAGGAAGTGCCAGAACATCGAAAGGCACATCACGCGGCGCTTGTTCGCGGCGATCAGCCCATGCTTCGACAGCTGGACCATCAAGGTCACCAGCCAGATGATGCCGAAAGTGACGTGCAGCCCGTGCGTGCCGACGAGCGTGAAAAAGGCCGACAGGAACGCGCTGCGCTGCGGCGTCGCGCCGATCTCGATCAGATGGTGGAACTCGTAAAGCTCGATCCCGAGGAAGGCGAGCCCGAACAGGCCGGTGATCGCGAGCCATATCTGAACCCCCTTCACCTTGCCCTGCTGCATCTGCAGCACGGCAAAGCCATAGGTGATCGACGAAAAGAGCAGCATCGCGGTGTTGAGCGCGATCAGTTTCAGGTCGAACAAATCCTTCGGCGCCGGCCCCGCGGCATAGCTGCCGCCGAGCACGGCGTAACAGGCAAAGAGGATCGCAAAGATGAGACAGTCGCTCATCAGATAGATCCAGAAACCCAGCATCGTGCTGTGCCCCTCCGGATGCGCATGTTCGTCGAGGTCGTAGAACTGCACGGCCTCATCTGCGGTCAAAGTCTTGGCACTCATCGCATCAGGCTCCGGCCGCCAACTGGCGGCTGCGCGCGTCCTCGACCGCCGCGACCGTCGCCGCGGGAATGTCGAAATCGCGCTTATAGTTGAAGGTGTGGACGATCGCCCCCGCGACCACCGCCACAAAACTCGCCGCCACCAGCCACCAGATGTGCCAGACGAGCGCAAACCCCAGGACAAGGCAGATGCCCGACAGGATGATCCCCGCCCCCGTATTGCTCGGCATATGGATGTCGCGATAACCGCCGACCGGCCGCTGGTGCCCGCGCTTCTTCATGTCGTACCAGGCATCGAGGTCGTGGATCACCGGCGTGAAGGCGAAATTATAGTCGGGCGGCGGCGAGCTGGTCGCCCATTCGAGCGTGCGGCCGTCCCACGGGTCGCCGCTTTCCTCGCGCAATTCCTTGCGGCGCCAGATGCTCACCGCGAACTGGACGAGCATCGCGCCGATGCCCGCGGCGATGATGAGCGCGCCCACCCCGGCGATCGCGAACCAGATTTGCAGGCTGGGGTCGTCGAACACGCGCATCCGCCGCGTCACGCCCATCAGGCCAAGAATATAGAGCGGCGTAAAGGCAACCCAGAAACCGACCACCCAGCACCAGAAGCTGATCTTGCCCCAAAAGACATCGAGCTTGAACCCAAACGCCTTGGGCCACCAGTAATTGATCGCCGCGAACAGGCCGAACAGTACGCCGCCGATGATGACATTGTGGAAATGCGCGATCAGGAACAATGAGTTGTGCAGCACAAAGTCGGCAGGCGGCACCGCGAGCAGCACCCCGGTCATGCCGCCGATGACAAAGGTCAGCATGAAGGCGATCGTCCACATCATCGGCAATTCATAGCGAATGCGGCCGCGGTACATGGTGAAAAGCCAGTTGAAGAGCTTGGCCCCCGTCGGGATCGAGATCACCATCGTCGTGATGCCGAAGAAGCTGTTAACGCTGGCGCCCGACCCCATGGTGAAGAAATGGTGCAGCCACACGATGTACGACAGGATCGTGATGCACACCGTCGCATAGACCATCGACGTATAGCCGAAGAGCCGCTTGCCCGCGAAGGTCGAGGTAACCTCCGAAAACACGCCGAACAGCGGCAGAATGAGGATGTAAACCTCCGGGTGCCCCCAGATCCAGATCAGGTTCACATACATCATCGGCGATCCGCCGAGATCGTTGGTGAAAAAATTGGTGCCCGCGTAGCGATCGAGGCTCAAAAGCGCGAGCGTTGCGGTCAGGATCGGGAAACTCGCGACGATCAATATGTTCGAGCAGAGCGAAGTCCAGGTAAAGACCGGCATCTTCATCAGCCCCATGCCCGGCGCGCGCAGCTTCAGGATCGTGACGATCAGGTTGATGCCCGACAAGGTCGTGCCCACCCCCGCTATCTGGAGGCCCCAGATATAATAGTCGACGCCGACGTTCGGGCTGTAGGCGATCCCCGACAGCGGGGGATAGGCGAGCCAGCCGGTCTGGGCATATTCGCCGACGAAAAGCGAGATCATCGTCAGCGCCGCGCCCGCGCTCGTCATCCAGAAACTGAAATTGTTGAGGAAGGGAAAGCTCACGTCGCGCGCGCCGATCTGGAGCGGCACGATATAGTTCATCAGCCCGGTGATGAACGGCATCGCGACGAAAAAGATCATGATGACGCCGTGCGCGGTGAACACCTGGTCATAATGATGCGCGTTCAGATAGCCTTCGGACCCGCCGAACGCCATCACCTGTTGCAATCGCATCATGATCGCGTCGGCAAAGCCGCGCAGGAACATGATCAGCCCCAGGATCATGTACATGATCCCGATGCGCTTGTGGTCGACGGTGGTGAACCACTCCTTCCACAAATATCCCCAGAGCCGATAGCGGGTCAGCAGCGCGAGCACGGCGATGCCGCCGATCGCCACCCCGATGAAGGTCGCGACGAGGATCGGCTCGTGCAAAGGGATCGCGTCGATCGACAGCTTGCCGAAAATCGGGTGCGTCGGCGGGGCGGGATGCGGGATGATGGCGTCGGACATGATTTTCAGCTCGGCAGACGGTCAGGACAGCGGGCGCGTGGCGGCGGGCGCATTGAGCGCGGTGCGTTCGGGTTTGTTCGGCAACGGCAGCCCCTCGCCCTTCAGCTTCTCCGGCGACACCGGCTTGGCGTCGGGGCGGTCGTTCGACATTACCGGCGCGCTGCAATAGGCGGCGACGTACCGCATCGACCAGCGGGCGGCATCGACGGTGCCGCGCGCGGCGAACTTGTCATAGGTGACCTGCCGGACATTGCCGATGCCCGCGATCCCCGCGCCGCCCGCGGCATCGAGCGACATCATGTCGTGCATACACATCTTGCCGGGCTCGACGCACATGTTGACCACCGCGTCGAACAGCTGCGGGTCATTCGCGACGAAGCGGCGCACCGGCTCCTTTTGCGATGGGGTTTCCAGCTTCAGATAGGCATTGCGGCTAAGGTCGCCTTCGGCCGACGCGCGCGTCGCGGCAACCCATTGGTCGAATTCGCCGGCGGGCAGGCTCTTGACGCCGAAACGCATGTTCGAAAAGCCCCAGCCCGAATAATTGGCCGAAAAGCCCGTGAACTCGCCCGTCTTGTCGAACACGCCATGGAGCTTGGTCTCCATACCCGGCATCGCATAAATCTGCCCCGCTAGCGCGGGCACGTAAAAGCTGTTCATCACCGACGAGGAGGAGATGCGGAAGCGCAGCGGCCGATCGACCGGAACCGCCAGCTCGTTGACCGTCGCTACCCCCTGTTCGGGATAGATGAACAGCCATTTCCAGTCGAGCGCGACGACCTGCACGTCGAGCGGCTTGACCTCGGCCGCAACGGGCTTGCCTGGGCCGGTGCGCGCGAGCGGGCGATAGGGGTCGAGCAGATGCGTCGCGACCCACGTCACCGCGCCCAGGCAGATGATGATGAGCAGCGGCGCCGACCAGATGACCAGCTCGAGCTGCGTCGAATGGTCCCAATCGGGCTTGTAGGTGGCGTCCCGGTTCGACGCGCGATATTTCCACGCGAAAAAGATCGTCAGCGCCATCACCGGCACGATGATCAGCAGCATCAGCACGGTCGACAGGATGATCAGATCGCCCTGCTGGCGCGCGACATCGCCCGCGGGATCGAGCACGACCATGCCGCACCCCGACAAGAGCGGCGTTGCGGCGAGCAGCGGCAGCAGCCGCATCCGGGCGGAAAAACGGGGGAGATCAGCGGGCATGACGCGCGCCTAAGCCGCCTTCGCCGCACTGCACATAGGACATTTTGTCCAATCCCGCGATCCGCCGTCATCGCGCAGGGGCGTTTTTATTGCGGGTGCTTTTGCCCTAAGACCGACTCGTGCCTGCGCACCCGGACGTGCGGCGGGCGCCAGCGCAAGGATCGATACCATGGCTGCCGACACCGTCCCCACGACCGAGGCCGAACGCGACGCGCGCGCGCTTCACGGCGCCAACGAACTGGGAGGGCACAAGATCGATCCGGCCGAAATCGCCATCGGCGTCATCATCGGACGCACGTCGGAGTTTTTCGATTTCTTCGTCTATGCGATCGCGTCGGTTCTGGTCTTTCCGAAGCTCGTCTTTCCGCATCTCGACCCGCTGACCGGCACGCTCTGGTCGTTCGCGATCTTCGCCCTCGCCTTCGTCGCGCGTCCGGTCGGCACAATCATCTTCACCGCGATCGACCGCGCCTATGGCCGCGGCGCCAAGCTCACCATCGCGCTGTTCCTGCTCGGCGGCTCGACCGCGGCGATCGCCTTCCTGCCCGGCTATGAATCGATCGGCATAGGCGCGGCGCTGCTGCTCGCGCTGTTCCGCATGGGCCAGGGTGTCGCGCTCGGCGGCTCGTGGGACGGACTTGCCTCGCTGCTCGCATTGAACGCCCCCGCATCGAAACGCGGCTGGTATGCGATGATCCCGCAGCTCGGCGCGCCGCTCGGCCTGATTGTCGCCAGCCTGCTCTTCATGTTCCTGATCTCGGCGCTGCCGGCGGAGGATTTCCTCGCCTGGGGCTGGCGCTATCCCTTCTTCGTCGCCTTTGCGATCAACGTCGTCGCGCTGTTCGCCCGGCTGCGCATCGTCGTGACCCCCGAATATGCTGAGCTTTTCGAGAATCGCGCGCTCCAGCCCGCCCCGCTGCTCGACACGGTGCGGTCGGAATGGAAAACCATCGTCACTGGCGCCTTCGCCCCGCTCGCCAGCTTTGCGATGTTCCACATGGTCACCGTCTATCCGCTGTCGTGGGTGTTCCTGTTCACCGACGAAACCCCCGCGCGCTTCCTGATGATCGAGGCGATCGCCGCGGTTGGCGGCGTGATCGCGATCATCGCCTCGGGCTATCTCGCCGACCGCTTCGGGCGCCGCACCGTGCTCGCCGCCACCGCCGCCGCAATCGCTGCGTTCAGCGGTTTTGCACCGCAATTGCTCGACGCAGGGCAGGCCGGCGAGGCGAGCTTCATGATCCTCGGCTTCGTGCTGCTCGGCCTGTCGTTCGGGCAATCGTCGGGTGCGCTCTCGTCGAACTTCACCCCGCGGCACCGCTATACCGGATCGGCTTTCACCACCGACCTTGCCTGGCTGTTCGGTGCCGGTTTCGCGCCGATGGTCGCGCTCTGGCTGTCGAGCGAATTCGGGCTGATCGCCGCGGGCGCCTATCTGCTGTCGGGCGCGATCGTCACCCTCGTCGCGCTTTGGCTGAACCGCGAACTCGCACGCACGATCGACTGACGCGAGAAAGCGCGCATCGTCAGGCGGCACCACGCATCCGGTTGCGGCCGTCGCGCTTCGCGGCATACAGCGCCTGGTCGGCGCGATGCAGCAATTCCTCGACGTCGGGTTCGCCGTCATAAACGGCCAGGCCGATGCTGATCGTCGCGTGCGGCAGCTCGCCCTCCGCCGCGGTTCCCGTTTCGACCGCCTTGCGGACCCGCTCGGCGACGATCTCGGCCGCCTGCGCGCTCGATCGCTGGAGGATGCAGACGAATTCCTCGCCGCCGATGCGGCCCAGCATATCCTCGTCGCGCAGCGCCGATTTCGCGCGCTGCGCGACATGCCGGATCACCCGGTCGCCGGTCGCATGGCCATGCGCATCGTTGATCCGCTTGAAATGATCGATGTCGAAAATCGCGACGGCCAGCGGCGCGCCATGCTCGCGTGCGCCCGCTATCGCCCGTTCCAGGAACTCGAGCGTATGCCGGCGGTTGGGCAGGCCGGTGAGCATGTCGGTATTTGCAACGCGCTCGGCGGCGTTGCGCGCCGCCTCCAATATCCGGGCATTTTCGACCGTTTCGGTCACATCCTGGACGGTCCCGAAAATTGCGATCGCCTGGCCGCCGCGGCCTCTTTCGATCGAACCGTGCGACTTCACATGGCGGATCTGTCCGTCGGCGCGGACGATCCGGCCTTGATACTCGAACGGTTCGCCCGTCCGCACTGCCTCTTCCAGCACGCGGGTGACCGCAGCGCGATCTTCATCGACATATTGCTGGACGCTGTAATCGACATCGACCGGGGTACCGGGTTCCAGCCCGTGGACGCGATAGGTCTGGTCCGACCAATAGATTGTCCAGCCGACCAGATCGACACGCCAATGGCCGACGAGCGCCGCCGCTTCGGCCTGAAGCAGCCAGCGATGGCTCTGTTCAAGCCGCTTGGCAAGCCGCTGCCGCACGATCAGCAGCGCGGCGAGCGGCAGCGTGGTGAGCAGCAGCGACAGCAGATAGAATTGCAGATAGAGCACCTTGACCTTCGGATCGCTCTCGATCGCCACGATCGGCCCATAGCCCTGCCCCGACAACAGCGACGCGATGATCGTCACGATCAGCATTCCCGCCGCGGCGCCAAAGGGGCCGAGCCGGTGGGCGGCCGCCACAACGGCGATGCACGGCAGGAAGGTCATCGGAAAATGCGACTGCGAAAAGGTGATGACTGTGACGACGCCGGTCGTGATCAGAATCGCCGTCGCCTCGGCCATCATCGCGCGCGGCACCTTGTCGAACGCCTTCAAATCCATCATCCGCGCCAGCATCACGATCGGCGGCGTGACGATCAACATGCCCAGCAGAACCGTCGTCAGCCAGGACAGGAAAAAGTCCGGGGTTCGGGCCGAGAGCAGCGTCGCCAGCGCGGCGCTGGCCACGCTGGCGACGACCGCAGCGATGCAAAAAACGACCACCGCGCGCGGATTCATGAACGACAGCTCGCCGGGCTCGCGGCGGCGGATCAGCCACAGCGCAATCGTCGCCTCGACACCGTTCGATACAGTAAAGGCCAGACTCGACCAGAATGGCGTTCCGGCCCACATATTCGCGGCCATACTGGCGACCGCCATGCCGCCAAAGGCCGCGGCGCGCGCGCGGGGAGGCATCAGGAGCAACAGCGCAAGCAAATATCCGCTCGCCGGCCACACTGCGGCGATATTGTCAGCCCCTTTGGTGGCATAGAGCGACAAGCTCGCCAGCAGGCTATATCCCGTGGCGGTCAGCAGCAACCAGAAGACCGCTTCGACTCTTGGGGTTAGCGACCGGGTCATCGGGCCAATTAGCCGCAAATAGAAAAATAAACCGCTAATTATTGTGCCGCGGCTTTGTCTTATCCCACCCCGCCAAAGGTCATGCCGACAACTTCGGCAACCTTGGCCTCGTCCCATTCGATGCGGCGGTCGAGGATCAGCATCGCCAGCCCATGCACCAGCGCCCAGGCGTGCAGCGCCGCGGTATCGGGATCGCCGACACCCGGCAACGCCTCACCGACCCCGGCGCGCAGTAGGTTATACGCCACTTCACCGCCGTCGCCGCCCATGCTTCGCTCGGGCATCTGCCGCGTGAAGCTCAGGCGGAACAGCGCGGGTTCGTCGTGCGCGAACCGGACGTAGGCGATACCCGTCGCCTTGAAGCCCGCGACGCCGCCGCCCGCCTTCAGCCACGCCTGCGCCTGAAGCGCCCCCAGCCGCCGCAGTCCTTCGTCCGCCAGCGCGTCGAGCAGCGCCTCCTTGTCGGGGAAATGGCGGTACAGCGCGGTCGCGCTGACGCCGACGTCGCGCGCCAGCGCGCGCAGCCCCAGCTCGCCACCGTCGCCCTCGGCCAGCCGCTTCAACCCGGCCGCGATCACCGCCGCTCGCAGGTCGCCATGATGATAGGCGCCCGCCGCCTTGGGCTTGCGCTCTTTTATGTTGACACTGTTATCTTTGCTATGCATATGTTGTCGATGTAAACATTTCGAGTCGTCCGCACAACCCCACACCACGCGGCACTTTCGCCAACATCCGTAAGGAGCACCTCCATGGCAAGCAATGTCGAAACGCTGATCCGCGGCGCCGTCGTCAAAACCATCGGCAAGGTCGCCGAATTCAACCGCCGTCGGCTCCCCCGTCCGACCGACGCGCACCCCTTCCTCACCGGCATCCACAAGCCGATGACCGAAGAGCTGACGATCGAGGCGCTGCGCGTCGACGGCGAGATTCCCGCCGCGCTGTCCGGCCGCTATCTGCGCAACGGCCCCAATCCCGCCGCAGCGCCCGACCCCGCCAGCTATCACTGGTTCACCGGCGCCGGCATGGTCCACGGCATCCGCATCGAAGGCGGCAAGGCCGACTGGTATCGCAACCGCTGGGTCCGCGGCGCCGAGGCGTGCACCGCGCTCGGCAAAGCGCTGCCGCCCGGCCCGCGCGCCGACCGGAACGACGCGCCGAACACCAATGTCGTCGGGATGGCGGGACGCACCTTCGCGATCGTCGAGGCGGGCGGCAAGCCGGTCGAGCTCGATTATGAACTCGGCACCATCGCGCACAACCCCTTCGACGGCACGCTCGCGGGCGCCTTCACCGCGCACCCCCACGTCGATCCGTTCACCGGCGAGACGCACGCGATCACCTATCGCGGCGACGAACCGAACAAGGTCTGGCACGTCGTGCTCGACGAAAAGGCCCATGTGGTGCGCGAAGAGCCGATCGCCGTCAGCGACGGTCCCTCGATCCACGACTGCGCGATCACCGAAAATTACGTGCTCGTCTTCGACCTGCCCGTCACCTTTTCGATGAAGATGCTGCTCGCGGGCTACCCTTTCCCCTATGCGTGGAACGAAAACCACCCGGCGCGCGTCGGCTTGCTCCCCCGCAAGGGCCGCGGCGATGAGGTCGTCTGGGTGCCGGTCGATCCCTGCTACGTCTTCCATCCCGCCAACGCCTTTGAAACCGCCGACGGCAAGGTGATCGTCGATGTCGTCGCGCACGAAACGATGTTCGCGACCTCGAAACGCGGCCCCGACAGCGAAAAGTCGCGCATGGAACGCTGGACGATCGATCCCGCCGCGCGCACGACGACGCGCACCGTCATCCACGACCATGCGCAGGAGTTTCCGCGCTATGACGAACGGCTGACGACGCGGCCCTACCGCTATATCTATTCGGTCGCGCTGCCGAACCAGGCGACAACCGAGATGGAAATCGCCGACACCCGGCTATTCCGCCACGACCTTGAATCCGGCTCGACGGCCATCCACAACTTCGGTCCCGGCCGTCACCCCGGCGAATTCGTCTTTGTCCCGCGCAGCGCGACGGGAGCGGAGGATGACGGGTGGCTGATCGGCCTCGTCGTCGACATGAATGACGAAACCACCGACCTCGTCATCCTGAACGCCGACGATTTCACCGGGTCGCCGCAAGCCGTCGTCCATCTGCCGCACCGCGTTCCGCCGGGGTTTCACGGGAACTGGGTCGCGGATTGAGCTTTTCGGGGCGCTGCATCAGCGCCTCGGTCACGCGCAGCGAGCGTTCATTGTCGACGTCGATCGCCGTCGCCCCGTTGCTGACCAGCAGCGGGGCGATATCGACGCCCATGTAGCGCGAAATGCGCTGGAAAATATGGTGGATCGGCCCCAGCCCGAACCGGAAACGAAGCAGGTTGATAAAGCCGAACGCCTGCATGACGCGCAGCGGCTTCTTGACGAACTGCCCGCCGCCGCGAAACGCCTCGGCCGCTTTCAGCGCGCCGCGATGGCCGATCCAATAGCTGTTGCAGTTCGACACCGCGACGTCGGAAAACTCGTAAAAGCGCCGCTGGCCCTCGGGATGCACCGCCAGCACATCCGCGCGCCGCGCCAGCGCCACCCCCGCCTCGCACCCCAGCCGCGCCGCCTCGCTACCGATCTCGTCGATCGTCGCGGGGGTGAGCAGGCAATTGTCGGCGGTGGTGATCAGCAGCGGGAACGCCGCCCGGTCGGCGACGCCGAGCACCGAGTCCGTCAGATTGTCCGCCGCAGGCACGACGATCAGGCGTTCGCCCAGCCGCTCGATCACCGGATCGGCGAGATCGTCCAGCAGCCGCGCATGGTGCGTAGAGACGAAAATCTGCGCCGCCGCCGTGGCCGCGGCGCTTTCCAGCACATGCGCGATCATCGGCCGCCCGGCGACGGGGACCAGGCATTTGTCGGCGACGCCATGCGCCTCGGCGAGCGCATCGACCGCGCCGGGGCGGCGCCCGGCGAGGATCAGGATCGACCCGCTCACGCCGCGTCCCGCCGCGCAAAGCCGACGAGCTGGCGGATCATGCTTTCGGCGACGATCGTCTCAATGAGGTCGGCCTGGCTGAAGCCCGCGGCCACCGCGGCGCGCCCGAACACTTTTTCGGACCACAGATTGCAGTTGAGATTGACCTCGAGCAGCCGGATGTCGCCGCTGGCGAAATCGACGCGAAACTCGAACCGGCCATAGTCGAAGGGGCGGAATATGTCCGCCATGCGCGCGGTATAGTCGATCAGCCGCGCGCCGATGTCGGCATCGTCGAACAGCTTCAGACTGTATTTCTGGCTGCGGTCGACCAGGTCGCGCTTTTCCTGATAGGTGCGCAGATGGCTGGGATCGGCCTGTTCGAAAATCATCATCGGCAGCATCGCGGGCGCGCCGCGGCACGTGATGACCGGCACCTCGACGTCGCTGCCCTCGATAAAGGGTTCGACGAGCGCGTCATGGTCGAGCGCGTGGATCTCGGCCACCGCGCGCGCCAGCTCGGCGCGGTCGTGCGCATCGCGAAGCCCCCACGAAGCCGCGGTGTTGTTCGGCTTGATCACCCCGCGGCGCGCGGGCGGACAGCGCGACGCATCGACCGGCGCGCCGCGGCGGAACAGCGTCCACGGCGCGGTCGCAACCCCGCGCGCGGCGGCTTCCAGCTTTGTCAGATGCTTGTCGTCCGACAGGCCGCGAACGATGGGCGAGGCGCCAACATAAGGAAGCCCGATGCGGTTGCACAGCAAGGGCAGCAGCATCTCCGAATTGAAAAAGCCGCCGCGGTTGAGCAGCGGAAAGGCGAAATCGGCGTCGGGCCGGTCGAACAGCGCTTCATAGCTGTCGGCGACCAGCAGCGGCATTCCCAAGGCTTCGAGTATCTCGCGCGTTTCGCGGTGATAGACGGCGTGATTGCCATCCTCGGGATGAAGCCCGCCCGTCCATTTGGCATGTTTGGCGACGAACAAAAGCCGCTGCGTCTCGCGCAGCCGGTCGGGCAGCCTCGTGGGCTCAAGATCGGCGGTCTGCATGACGCCGCGACACCATATCAAGGTTGCACGGCAATGACCTTTTGATGACGGCGCTGCAACGAAAACGCCAAATCTCTGTCACGCTTTCCCGGTAAATCGGCCGCATCCCTCTCCCCGCAGGACGCCCGATGCTCCTCTCTCCCAAAGGTTTCGATCCCCGCGCCCGGCACACCGACGGCCGTCACGCGGCCCGGTTGGTCGAAATATTGGTCAGCGGCGGCGATCGCCGCATCCGGCTCGATGCCGCGGGGCGCAACCAATATCACGCCAGCGCCGCGCCCAGCGATGCGCTCGCCTATGGCTCGTCGACGATCAGCAGCATTTCGGACCATGCGTTTGCGGCACTGCTGCGCCGCTGGCGTCCCCGGCTCGACCGCCCGGTCGCGGCGGATGGCTATGCGCGCGGACTGGATGCGGTCCGCACCGGGCTGGCCCGCTATTTCGGGCTCGACGACGGGACAGCGATCGTCTTCGCCGCATCGGGCACCGACCTTGAATATGTCGGCCTCGCGGCCGCCCATGACGGACGCCCGCTGACCGCCGTCCTGCTCGGCCGCGACGAAGTCGGCAGCGGCTGCATCCATAGCGCCGCGGGCCGCTTCTTTGCCGAAGAGACCGCGATCGGGGCGCGCGTCGTCGCGCAGGCGGCGGTCGATCCCGCCTTTGCGGGGACCGAGCTGATCGACGTGGCGGTGCGCGACGACGCCGGCCTGCCGCGCGCCTCGGCAGCGGTCGCGGACGAGCTTTCGCAGCATGTCGAGCGCGCCGCCGCGGCCGGCCGCCGCGCGGTCGTCCATGTCGTCCACGGGTCGAAATCGGGCTTGACGCTCCCGGCGCTGACCGATGTCGAGCGGCTGATCGCGGCGCATGGCGACGCGATGACCGTCGTCGTCGATGCCTGCCAGCTGCGCATCGCCCCCGCGGTCGTGCGTCGCTATCTCGACCTTGGCTGTATCGTGATGCTCACCGGCTCGAAATTCGCGGGCGGGCCGCCATTCAGCGGCTTTGCGTTCGTGCCGCCCAAGGTCCGTGCGCGCGTGCGTCCCTTGCCGCAGGGCCTCCGCCGTATCGCCTATCGCGCCGAATGGCCCGCCGACTGGCCCGGCGCCGAGTGCCTCGATGCCCGCGGCAATTTCGGCCTGCTGCTGCGCCTCGAAGCCGCGCTCATCGAAATCGAGCGTTTTGCCGCCTTGCCCGAAGAGCGGGTGGCCGCGGTGTCGGCGCGTTTCTGCCAGCACGTCATTGACATGGCGGAGCGGCTGGGCGTCACCGAAGTGCCGGGTGCAGGCGGTGTGTCGTGCATCGCAACCCAGACGCTGCGCACGATCGACCTGTCCGCGCGCTGGCCGGCCTGCGATGTCGATGCCGCGCGGGCATTGCACGCGCATATCGCGCAGCACGCCCGCCGCGCAATCGGCCGCGAGATCCGCCTTGGTCAACCGGTCAAGACGCATCGGCTCGCCGATGGCCGCAGCGCGGGGACGCTCCGCCTGTCGCTTTCGATGCCGCTCATCGCCGACCTTGCCGAGCTTTCCCCGGCGGCACTCGACCGGCGGCTGGGCGATGATATGGCGCTGATCGGCGACGCGATTGCTACCGCCGCCGTCGCAACCCTCGACCGCAGGACACCCGTCCCGCTCGCCTGACATTGGCACCCAATCAGCGCCAAAAAGTCACCCCGCCGTCGCGCCGCAACGGTTCGTCGTGGAAAATCGCCGCTTTGCGCAGCGTTATCCCCGGCGCGCTCGTTTTCCCGGCACTATGACGAAAAATATCGCCCTCTCCCGCCCCGCCACGAGCGCGATTGCCGCGTTCCTGGCCCTGTCCACCCCCGCAGCTTTCGCGCAGGAAGCGCCGATGATCCCGATGACGCCGCCGGTCGCCACCCCGGCGCCCGAAACGGCGCCGACTGCGCCCGAAACCGGCCCCGCCACGATCGCGCCCCCCACCGTGCGGTCGACGCAGCTCGCGGAGCCGCAGCCGGTGATCCGCGTCCCGCTCGACATTGCGCCCGCCGAACCCGCTCCGGCCGAGGCTCAACCGGCAGCGCCCGCACGCGCCGAGGCACCGGCGCGCGTAGAGCGGAGCGCGCGGCAGACTCCCGCGACCTCGACCGCTACCCCCATCGCCGCGCCGTCGTCAGCCGAACAGGCGCCCAGCGAACCGATGGCCGAAACCGTCGCCGCGCCGGTCACTGTGCCGCCGACCGCGACGCCCGCCGAACCCGTAACGGCCGAAGCGCAGCCGGCCGCCCCCGCCGAATTTCCGTGGGAGCTCGCCGGCGGTGCCGCCGCGCTGATCGCTCTCGGCGGTGCTGGGCTGATCTTCGCACGCCGTCGCCGCGCCGAACCCGGCGCGGCCGAAACCGCCGCGCCGCTGGCATCGACAATGCCCGTCGCCCGGACGCCCGATCAGCCGTGGGTCACCCCCGCCTATACCGCCGCGCCGGTCCGCTCGACCCCGGCCTTCGCCGCCGCACCCAGCGGCAGTATGGGCCGTCACGAAGCGATGGCGATGGCCGGCCCCACGCCCGACAACCCGTTCCTGACCCTGCCGAAGCGCCTGAAGCGCGCGCGCTTCTTCGACCGGAAGGAACGCCTCGCCTATGAACAGACGCTCGGCGCGCAGAAGGATATGACGCGGAGGCCCGTCAGTGCGTGGGAAATCGCGCAGCGCGAAACCCCCGCCGCAGCCCAGCAGCAGGAGGTCCGCCGCCCCGAGTCGGCGCGCGGCCGCCGCGACCTTCGTCCCGGCTTCTCGCGCTCATAACTAGCGTGCAACGAAAAAGGGCGGCACCTCGCGGCACCGCCCTTTTCTTTTGCACAGCGCGGCGGGAAACCCCGCCGGAGGCGAACCGAATTACTTCAGTTCGACGGTCGCGCCGGCGGCTTCGAGCTTCTTCTTCAGCTCTTCGGCTTCGGCCTTGCTGGCGCCTTCCTTGACGGCCTTCGGCGCGCCTTCGACCAGCGCCTTGGCTTCGCCAAGACCCAGGCCGGTGATCGCGCGGACTTCCTTGATCACGTTGATCTTGTTGCCGCCGTCACCCGTCAGGATGACGTCGAATTCGGTCTGCTCTTCGGCAGCCGGGCCAGCGGCGGCAGCGGCCGGGCCGGCGACGGCGACAGCAGCGGCGGCCGAAACGCCCCACTTTTCTTCGAGCATCTTCGAAAGCTCGGCAGCTTCCAGAACGGTCAGCGCCGACAGGTCTTCAACGATCTTTGCAAGATCAGCCATTTTCATTCTCCATCAGAACCGGGAAAGCCCGGCACAAGTTTCAGTTCAGTTCGAAATCACGCTGCTTCTTTGGCGGCATATGCGCCAAAAACCCGCGCCAGCTGGCCCGCCGGGGCTGCGGCAATCTGCGCAACCTTGGTGGCCGGAGCCTGCACCAGACCAACGATCTTGGCGCGCAGCTCGTCGAGCGAGGGAAGCGAAGCCAGCGCTTTGACGCCATCCACGTCGAGCACCACGTCACCCATGCCGCCGCCAACGATTTCAAGCTTGTCGTTGGTCTTGGCAAATTCCACCGCGATTTTCGCCGCCGCGACCGGATCGGTCGAGGTGGCAAGCGCGGTGGGGCCGGTCAGCAGTTCGCCGATCCCGCCATAGGACGTGCCGTCGAGCGCGATTTTGGCAAGACGGTTCTTCGTGACGCGAAAGTCGGCTCCTGCATCGCGCATCTGCTGGCGCAGAACCGTCGACTGGGCGACGGTCATGCCGAGGTTGCGGACGACCACAACCGAAGCGGCATTTGCCAGCGTAGCGTTCAGCGAGGATACGGCTTCGGCCTTTTCCGTACGATCCATGCCTATA
>JASBSJ010000079.1 GCA_030148985.1 Sphingopyxis sp. | reverse complement strand
GCTGGTCGAAAGCGCGCTCGACCATATCAAGCTGCTCCAGGACCATGATTTCCACGACTATAAGGTCGCGGTGAAGGCGAGCGACGTCTTCCTCGCGGTCGCCGCCTATGCGCAGCTCGCCGACGCGGTCGACTGCCCGCTCCACCTCGGCATCACCGAGGCCGGCGGGCTGATCGGCGGCACGGTCAAATCGGCGCTCGGCATCGGCAACCTCCTCTGGGCCGGGATCGGCGACACGATCCGCGTCAGCCTGTCGGCCGAACCCGAAGAAGAGGTCCGCGTCGGTTATGAAATCCTGAAGTCGCTGGGCCTGCGCACCCGCGGCGTCCGCGTCGTCTCCTGTCCCAGCTGCGCGCGGCAGGGCTTCGACGTGATCCGCACCGTCCAGGCGCTCGAAGAGGCGCTCGGCCACATCAAGACCCCGATGTCGCTCTCGGTCCTCGGCTGCGTCGTCAACGGCCCCGGAGAAGCACGCGAGACCGACATCGGCATCACCGGCGGCGGCAACGGCAAGCATATGGTCTACCTCTCGGGCGTCACCGACCACCATGTCGCCGACGCCGACATGATCGATCACATCGTGAAATTGGTGGAAGCCAAGGCCGCGGAGATCGACGCGGGCAGTTCGGTAAGCATGGATGTGGCGCACGGCAAGGCGGCTTAGGCCTCTTGCTTCCTTTCAGGTCCTGTGGGAATAGATAGGACCTAGGGAGAAAGCCATGTCCTATCATGCCAAACTCATCAAAGGCGGCAAGATCGTCATCCCGGCCGAATTGCGTCGCGAACTGGGGTTCAACGAAGGCGATACGCTTGTGATCGAGCGCGATGGCGACACGCTTACGATCAAGACATATGCGCAGGTGGTGCGCGAGGTGCAGTCGGAATTCCGACGGCTCGTCGGCCCGCATGGAGGATCGCTGGTCGATGAGCTGATCGCAGACCGCCGGGCAGAGGCCGCGTCCGAAGATCGCGAGACATGACTATTGTCGTCGATGCGTCCGCCGTTCTTGCTGTCATCATGACCGAAACGGGCAGCGATAGCGTCGTCGGTCATCTCGGCGACGCGCATCTGGGAACGATCAATATGAGCGAAGTCATCGCCAAGCTGACCGAATATGGTGTCCCGGCGGCGCAGGCGCGGCGACAGATCGATCGCCTGGACCTTCATGTCCATGACTTTGACGCCGACCAGGCCGAGAAGGCGGCGGCGCTGCGCGCGCCCACCAAAGCGCTTGGCCTGTCGCTCGGTGATCGCGCCTGCCTCGCGCTGGCACAGCGGCTCGGCGTTACGGTGCTGACCGCAGACCGGCGCATGGCTGACGCCAACGAGATTGCAACCCTCGACATCAGAATGATCCGCTAGCCCATGACCCTGACCATTCGCCCCGCCACGCCCGCCGACCTGCCGCTGATCGCGCAATTTATCCGCGACCTTGCCGCCTATGAAAAGCTGGCGCACGAAGTCCGCTTCGACGAAGCCAAGCTCGCCGCTAACCTGTTCGGCCCGCGCCCCTATGCCGAAGTGATCATCGGCGAAATCGACGGCGCACCGCAGGGCTTTGCGCTCTTCTTCCACAATTTCTCGACCTTCGAGGGGTGCCCCGGCATCTATCTCGAAGACCTGTTCGTCCGCCCCGAAGCGCGCGGTTCGGGGCTCGGCAAAGCGCTGCTCGCGCATCTCGCCAAACTCTGCGTCGAACGCGACTGCGCGCGCCTCGAATGGTGGGTTCTCGACTGGAACACCCCGTCGATCGGTTTCTACCAGAGCCTCGGCGCCAAGCTGATGGACGAATGGACCGTGATGCGCGTCGATGGCGACGCGCTGACGAAGCTGGCCGCCTCCTAATTATCCGTCATCCCGGCGAAGGCCGGGATCTCGCCGGTGCGTCGAACTGAAACGATGAGATCCCGGCCTTCGCCGGGATGACGGGAATAGGTTTAGCGCACGCCACGCGGCCGCCGCCGTTCCATCGGCCAGCTCGGCATATGCGCATCCGACAGCGTCTTCGCCTCGCCCGGCGCCACGCCAAGGTCAGTTAGCGCGCGCTCCAGCGCCTCGGCCGGCGGCACCGCAATGTCGGGCAGCACGCCCTCACCCTCCCAATCCTTGCCGGTCACCGGATCATAGGTGCGCCCGACCGGAATGAAGGCGCGATAACCGCCGCCCAGATCCTCGCCGCGCCCGAAATGATTGGCGCCCGCGGTCGGCGCGCCGACCAATATGCCGCGCCGCGTATGCTTCATCGCCAGCGCGAAATGCTCGGCCGCCGACGCGCTCGCGCCCGATGTCAGCACATAGACTTTCGCATCGCGCAGTCGTGCGTCGTCGTTCGGCGTCGCCCAATGCTCGCGCGCGACCATGCCCGCGTCGCCCTTCACCATCCGCATCGAGGGGATGCCTGCGATCGGCGATCCGCCCTCGGCATCGACCGACGCGCGCGTCGCCATCGTGACAAGCCGCGTTTCCTTTCCGAACAGCCACGGAAAGATCACGTCCATCTGATCGAGCCCGCCGCCATTATGCGTGCGGATGTCGAAAATGATCGCCTTGGCATCGGCATGATCGGCCATGAACTTCGTCGCTTCGGCGGTCACCGCGGCGTCCATCGGAAAGACGTTGAAGCGCACGAAAGCGATCCCCGGCGCGATCCAGCCCGCCTGCTCGACCGGCACCTTCGGCGGCCGCCGCACCGGCCCGGCACCGCCCGGCGCGGGGGGGGCGCCCGCCGCCGGTTCGGGCAGGCGCAGCCGCAGATGGCCGTCGGGCGCCACGCTGTCGATGTCGGCATCGATCGCCGCGCCCAGCGCCTCGCCCGCAAGCCCTTTGTAGCGCCCCGCGGCGATTCCGGCGCGAAGGACCGCGGCATAGCGCTTGCCCGTTTCGGGATAGAGATAACCCTGTTCGAGCAGCGCGGCATAGTTTTCGGCGATGTCCTCGGCGCGCACCTCGTCCTGCGCGTACGCGGCGGGCGGCGCAAGCAGCGGCACCGCGGCCAGTCCGGCAAGCGCCAGCAGCGCGGGCATCACAAGCGAATTTCGTTTCATCCTCATCTCCAACCGATCCCCGGCCGGGACAAGGTGTATCACATCAGCAATACAGATCAACTACATTTGTAGTTGCCGACTATTTTCGCCGCGCAAACCAGATCAGCACGACGCCGACCACCGCGGTGACGACGCCGTTGCGTGTCCATGTCGTGTCGCCGAGCATGAAGCTGCTCGCCGGCCAGCGCACGATGTCGAGCCCCTGCAACGCCCACAGCGTCCCGACCAGCACCAGCGCGACGCCGACCACCGCCAAAATCCCCTTTACCGTCCCCATGGCTTTCCTCCCCCTATCGCCGTTGCAGGCCGATCAGTGGCCGCAGCCAGCCGATGCTGCGCCCGATCGCATAGAAAAGCCAGCACCCCGTCACCGTCGCCGCGAGCAGGATCAGGAAAGCGGGCAGTGCCGCGACATTCGCCTTCAGCAAATACCAGCCGACGACGACGATGATCGTCTGGTGGATGATATAGAAAGGGAACACCGCCTCGGCGAGCATCGCGCGCCGCGGATGGTCGCGGTTGGCAAAACGGTCGGCGATCCCGACGAGCGCGACGATCGCCGCCCAGCCCTGCACCAGCCGCGCGATGTCGAACGGCAGCCGCGCCCAGTCGGGCGGATAGATGCCCTGCTGCCAAAGCCACAGGATTGCCGCGACGACGCCGAAAGCGCCGAGCGCGATCACGAGCGCCGCGCGCCACCAGCGCGCCACGCCGACAAACAACACCGGCCGCACGCGAAGCAACCAGCCGACAAAGAAGGGCATCAGATAGTGAAGATGGGCGGGACCGTCATCGAGGAGCGCGTGCGTCTCGACATGGCCATCGGACGCGACAAAGACCAGCAGCCACCACAGCAGCGGGACGATGAGCAGCCCCACGCCGCCCAGCAGCCGCGCCGCCCCATCGGCGATCCGGCCGCGCACCGCTGCGGGCACCCACGCCAGCACCGCCGCGGCCAGCATCGTATAAACCCACAGATAAACGACGAACCACAGATGCTGCCACGTCGGCAGCACGATGCCCTCCAGCGTGCCGAAACGGAAATAATCGCCGGTCCAGAAGGCGCCGAGGCTCTGCGCATAGCCGTGCTGGGTCACCAGCTCGACCCACGGCTGCGGCGGGATGACGACGACGGCGCCGAACAGCAGCGGGATCAGCAGCCGCGCGCTGCGCGAGCGTGCAAAGGCGCCGCTGCCGCCGAGCTTGGCAAACAGCGCCGCGCTGGCATAGCCCGACACGAGGAACAGCAGCGCCAGCCGCCAGCTGTTCGTCGCCAGCATCGGAAATTCGACCCATTCGAGCGGCTGGGCAATCTTCACATGCCAGCCCCATGGCACGAAAAACATGCCGATATGATAGAGGATCAGCAGACCAAAGGCGGCGATGCGCAGCCAGTCCATGCCATAATGCCGTCTCGTGTTCATTGCGCCAAATCTCCTTTGCCGAGCCGCGCTGCTGCCGCTAATCGACGGGGACGGAGCCGGGCGACGACGGCGGGACGAACAGCGGAGCGGATGTGACGGAAATCGCGGGGTCAGGGACAAGCGGCGGCGGTGCGGGGACGAACCGCTTCAGCGCCCGCACATTGACCTGGCTGCTGCTCGGCGCGTTGGTGATCCGCGGGCTGATCCGCATCACGTCAAACGTCTATTCCTATATCGCCGACCGCGGCGCATTCGGCGATCAGGTGCGCCCGCTCTATGCCTGGCTTTACGAGAGCACCAGTTTTGCGGCGTGGATGCTCGTCCTCATCCCCTGCTGGTTCGCGGTGCGCGCGCTGCGCCCGCCGCGCCTCACCTGGGCATGGGCAGCACTTGTCCACCTGCTGCTCATCATTCCGATGTCCTTCGGCCATATCGCGCTGATGGTCGCCTTCCGGATGCTCGCCTGGTGGGTGATGGACGAGCATTATGCGTTCGATTCGCCCGACGGCACGCCGATCGCCTATGAACTGCGCAAGGATGTCGCGACCTATGTCGAGATCGTCCTGACCGTCTTCCTGATCCAGTGGCTCGTGGCACGTTATGCCGCGCCGGTTCCTGCGGCGGCGGCGCCGCCGCCGCCGCGGACTCTCGCGGTCGGCGACGGATCGGTCACGCACCACCTGCCGCTCGCCGAGATCGAGCATATCGCCGCCGCGGGCAATTATGTCGAAATCGCCTGGCGCGGCGAGCGCCTGCTCCACCGCGCGACCCTGACCGCGATCGAGGCCGAGCTGGCGGGGGCGGGCTTTGCGCGCATCCACCGCAGCCGGCTGGTCCGGCGCGACGCGGTGCGGCGCGTCGTCACCGACAAGAGCGGCGATTTCGAGGTCGAACTGGCGAGCGGCGACAGACTGCGCGGCAGCCGCCGGTTCCGGGGGAATGTGGAAGGGTAATAGGCCCCTCCCCTTTAGGGGAGGGGTTGGGGTGGGGTCCATCGGCCTTGCGCAAGGCCGATGGACCCCACCCGCTGCAACTAGCCAGCAAGCTGGCAAGTTTCGCTGCCCTCCCCTGAAGGGGAGGGCGTGGCTTGGTCCGAACGGCAACTCACCACCCCAAATCCGCGATAC
>JASBSJ010000073.1 GCA_030148985.1 Sphingopyxis sp. | reverse complement strand
TTCGACCGTCGCGACCTTCACCGACGGCGTCGTGATCCCCGAATTCGTGTTCATCGCCTTCCAGATGACCTTCTCGGCCATCACCGTCGCGCTCGTGCTCGGCGGGCTCGTCGAGCGCATGAAATTTTCGGCGGTGATGGTGTTCGCGATCATCTGGCTGACCATCGTCTATTACCCGATCGCGCATATGGTCTGGTATCTGGGCGGCACCGATGAAGCGACCGGGCTGATCTTCGGCTGGGGCGCGCTCGACTTTGCGGGCGGCACCGTCGTCCACATCAACGCCGGTATCGCCGCGCTCGTCGGCTGCCTGATCATCGGCAAGCGTTCGGGTTACCAGAAGGACATCATGGCGCCGCACTCGCTGACCATGACGCTCGTCGGCACCGGGCTCCTCTGGGTGGGCTGGTTCGGCTTCAACGCCGGTTCGGCGCTCGAAGCCAATGGTTCGGCGGGTCTCGCGCTGATCAACACCTTCACCGCCACCGCCGCCGGTGTCCTCTTCTGGATGCTCACCGAACGTGCGCTCGGCCACAAGGGTTCGCTGCTCGGCGCCTGTTCGGGGGCGATCGCCGGCCTCGTCGCGGTCACCCCGGCCGCGGGCAATTCGGGTCCGTTCGGCGCGATCCTGCTCGGCGCGGTCGCGGGGATCGTCTGCTGCTGGTTCGTGATGAAGATGAAGCCGAAGCTTGGTTTCGACGACTCGCTCGATGTCTTCGGCATCCACGGCCTCGGCGGGATCATCGGCTCGGTCGGCACCGCGGTGACGATGCTCGCCGCGCTCGGCGGCCCGGCGGGCGACGATTATGTCCTCGGCAGCCAGCTCTGGATCCAGATCAAGTCGGTTCTCGTCGCGATCCTCTGGTCGGGCATCGGTTCGGCGATCGCCTTCTATGTCGCAAAGCTGGTCACCGGCGGGCGCGTCTCGGCCGAAGTCGAACGCGAAGGCCTCGACCTCGGCGAGCATGGGGAGCGCGCCTACAATTATTAACGAGACAGGATACCCGCCGCCGCACGTCTCTCTCCTTTCAATCGACGGCGGCGGGATCCTCACCAGGTTCCTCCTGCGAACCACTGGCCGGGGTTTTACCCCGGCCATTTTTTTGGACCTGTGGCCGGAACGACCTTGGCCTGGCCATTTTTCACCGTGGCCCGGATGCAACAGCGCGCCGCCAATCGGACGCGACCGATTCGTGCGCCATTGCGCAATTGTAACAAGATGGGCACCTTCGCCGCCGGACCGACGCCAGATCGGCCATCAGGAGGAGGATTATCATGAATGCACGGGCATCATTGCTCGCGGGCCTGTCGTCGCTTGCGCTTGTCGCGACCCCGGCCATGGCGCAGGACGCCGCCGCCGAGGACGATGGCAACATCATCATCGTCACCGCGACAAAGCGCGACGCCAATCTTCAGGACATTCCCTTTTCGATCAACGCGCAGACCGCCGAGGACATCCAGAAATCGGGCGCGGTGACGCTCGAGGATCTGTCGCGCAACGTCGCGGGCCTGTCGGTGCAGAACCTCGGCCCCGGCCAGAGCCAGGTGTCGGTGCGCGGCGTCTCCGCCGGGCAGGTCGTGCGCGACCAGCCGGGCGTCAAGGAACAGGTCGGCGTCTATCTCGACGAAAGCGTGATCTCGCTCTCGCTGTTCACCCCTGACATCGATCTTTACGACCTCAACCGCGTCGAAACGCTGCGCGGGCCGCAGGGCACGCTGTTCGGTTCGGGCTCGGTCGGCGGCACGATCCGCTACATCACCAACCAGCCGAAGATCGGCGTGATGGAAGGCAGCGTCGAGGCGAACCTCAACCTCGTTGATGGCGACGACATCGGCGGCCATCTGAAGGGCGCGGTCAACGTGCCGATGGGTGACAATGCCGCACTGCGCGCGGTCGGCTATTACACGCGCTACGGCGGCTTCATCAACGCGATCGGTCCGGCGGGCAAGGAGGATGTCAACAGCGGCGAACGCTATGGCGGACGCCTCGCGCTGACCTTCGAACCCAGCGACAATCTGTCGATTACCCCGCGTATCGTCTATCAAAAGGTCAAGGCCGACGGCTTCAACCGGCAGGATATTTATAACCTCTACGCCAATGAATTCACGACGACGCGCCCCGCGGTGACGTTCGACGAGCGCGAGCAATATCTGCTGCTGCGCGAGGCGTTCGAGGACGAAACGCTGGTCGCCGACCTCAAGATCGACGTCGGCCTTGGCGGTGCGACGCTGACCTCGGTGACGAGCTACATCAACCGCGACATTCTCGTCAGCCGCGATGCCAGCGCGCTCACCGGATCGGTGTCGGTCGACCTCGGCTTCCCCGATGCGGGGGTGCTGCTGCCCTCGAACCTGCTCGACACCACCGATCTGGAAACCTGGACGCAGGAAGTCCGGCTGGCTTCGGACAATGACGGGCCGTTCCAATGGCTCGTCGGCGGCTTCTATTCCAAGATCGACCGCGTCTACACGCAGACGCTGCCGACGCCGGGCTATGATGCGGTCACCGATGCGACGCTTGGCGCGGGCACGTCCGACGCGGTGCGCAACGGCTTCGGCCCCGATTCGCCGTACAACGCCTTCCTGCCCTATGACATCAAGCAGTTCGCGATCTTCGGCGAGGTCAGCTACGACATCTCCGACGCTTTCACCGCAACCGCCGGCGGGCGTTATTATGACTTCAAGGAAACGCGCAGCTTCGTGTCGGGCGGGCTTTTCGCCAACGGCGACAACCGCACCGACAGCACCAAGTCGAGCGGCTTCACCCCGCGCTTCCTCCTGTCCTACGACGTCAGCGACAATGTCACGGTGAATGCGCAGGCATCGAAGGGTTTCCGCCTCGGCGGGGTCAACGATCCGCTGAACCTGCCGCTTTGCTCCCCCGACGACGAGGCGCTGTTCGGCGGCTTTCAGGATTATGACGATGAAACGCTGTGGAATTACGAACTCGGCGTGAAGACGCAGGGGCGCGGTTTCACCTTCAACGCCGCGGGCTTTTATAACGACATCAAGAATCTTCAGGTCACGCTCGACGCCGGCACCTGTTCGTCGCGCATCGTCTTCAACGTGCCAAAGGCGCATTCGATGGGCGTCGAGTTCGAGCTGGGGCTGTCGCCCGTCGACGGGCTCGACCTCAACCTGTCGGGCAGCATCATCGAGGCCGAGTTCGACTCGACGCTGCCAGGCGCACTAACGGCCGCGACGGGCATCCGCGACGGCAACCGCCTGCCCTCGGTCCCCAAGTTCCAGCTGACGGCATCGGGCAGCTATGAATGGCCGATCGGCGACAGCGCGAACATGTATGTCGCGGCGTCGGTCCAGCATGTCGGCACCCGCTATACGCAGCCGGCGGATCAGGAAAATAATCCGCGCACCTTCGTCCACGGCCTGCCCTTCGGCGGCGCGCCGGCGGGGGCGTCGACGACGGTCGACCTGCAACTGCCCGACTATCAGCTCGTCAACTTGAGCGCCGGGGTCGACTTCGACAACGGCCTGTCGCTGATTGCCTATGTCAACAATGTCTTCGACGAAAATGCCCTGCTGTCGTTCGATCGCGAACGCGGCGGGCGCGCACGCCTCGGCTACACCGTCGGCCAGCCGCGCACCTTTGGCATCACCGCGCGCAAGACATTCTGATCGATCGCGAAAGGGCCGGAGTGACACCTCGTTCCGGCCCGCCGCGATCACGCTGCACTGCACAACATTTAGGCAGCGCTGCCGCTAATTTAGGCCTTCCCAACATGACATTAATGTGGCATTCATTGCGTCAACAGTTTCAGGAGGGGAGAGCCTGAAAGGCTGGGCCGGGACGAAAGTTCCGGCCCTCTTTTCTTGTGCGCAGCATAGATGCGGCGCGAAACTGACGGTTTTCAGGGCTTGTTGCGGCTATAGTGCAGCATGGCGGAGGTCCACCATCTGCCGTTCTCGTCCAGCACCGAATCGTGCACCACCAGCGGGTCGAGCGTTTCGAGGCGATAGGTCGCCCGGCCGATTTCGACGTCCGCGCTCCGCCAATTATTGATCAGTTTCAGGTGCGCACGCGCCTGCTGAGCAGCCGCGTCAGCGGGGCGGATCGAGCGGCCGCCAATTGCCGACGCCCATCCGCTCGTCGGACATCATGTCCCCATTTCGGATTGCGAGAACATGAAGGCGTTGCCGTCGGGATCGTAAAAGGTCAGCAGTTTCACCATCCCCGGGATATGCTGGATGTCGCCATCCTGCCGCACGCCCTGGGCATCGAGGTGCGCCTTCGCTTCCGCAATGTCGGCGACCTCGAACACATTGGTCGCGCCGCCGCCCTGCACGACATTTTCGACCTGGCTGAGCCCGATATTCACCCCCGCCATCGGCGTCTTGAGTTCGCACCAGCCGATCTCGTCGGCGCGGTAGAGCAGCTCGCACTGCATCACGCGTTCGTACCAGGCGATCGACGCGGTCATGTCCTTGACCCCCATCGAACAGGTGAGTTCGGACCCGATTTCCAATGCCATCGTCTTGCCTCCCATGACCGGCGCGCTTGCGTCTATGGTCCGATTTGTATAGTTACTTGCAAATGTCGTCAAGCACGCCCGACCCGCTGCTCGTCCAGCTCGGCAGCCATCGCTGGCTTGTGCCTTTGCTCGCAGATCTCGCGGCGCATCGCGGCGCGCGCTTCGTCGAGCTGATCCATCGCCTCGGCCTTGCGCGCGACAGCCTGACGCGCACCCTCGACGCCGCCGTCACGATCGGCTGGGTCCGGCGCAATCCCGGCCACGGTCACCCGCTGCGCCCCGAATATATACTCACCGAAGCGGGCGCCGCCGCCGCCGCGCGCGCCGCGACGATCGCCGCGGCGCAAAGCGCGATCGGCCTTTCCCCCGGCGCGGCGACGCGCTGGGGTCTGCCAATCGTCGCGGGCATCGGTGCGGGGCACGACCGCTTCAACGCGCTGTCGCGCCTGCTCGCGCCCGCCACCCCGCGCGCGCTGTCGCAGGGGCTGACGACGCTGGGCACGCACGGAATTGTCCGGCGCGAGGTGCTCGATATGCGCCCGCCCGCGACTCGATACGATCTGACGCGACGCGGGCGCGTGCTGGCGGAAGCGTGCGCGATCTAAAGCCCCTCCCCTTCAGGAGTGTCAGGTCGGTCATGCCCCCGGCATGACCTAAACCGTCCGGGGGACGGTTTACCTGACACTGGGTTGGGGTGGGGCCTATCGGCCTTGCGCAAGCCCGATAGGCCCCACCCGCTGCGACTAACGAACGAGTTCGTAAGTCTCGCTGCCCTCCCCTGAAGGGGAGGGCGATGCTAGCCCAAATCCGCTTTCACAAAATCGGCCGCGCGTTCGCCGATCATGATGCTCGGCGCATTGGTGTTGCCGCTGACCAGTCGCGGCATGACGCTCGCGTCGGCAACCCACAGGCCGTCGACGCCATTGAGCTTCAGCGCCGGATCGACCACCGCGTCCGCATCGCTGCCCATGCGGCAGGTGCCGACGGGGTGATAGACAGTGTCGGCGCGGCTGCGGATCAGCGCGTCGAGGGCGGCGTCATCGTCCAGGTCGACCGGATGCCGATCGACCCCGGCATAATCGGCGAGCGGCGGCGCCGCAACGATGCGGTGCATCATCCGCACGCCCGCCCTTAACGTCGCCATATCGCGCTCGTCGGTCAGGAACCCCGGATCGATGGCGGGCGCCGCCGCCGCATCGCCCGATGCCAGCCGCACCGTCCCGCGGCTTTCGGGGCGTAGCACGCAGGCATGGCACGAAAAGCCATGCCCCTTGACCTTGGTGCGTCCATGATCCTCGAGCATTGCGGGCACGAAATGATATTGCACGTCGGGCGCAGGCAGGTCGAGGCGCGATTTCCAGAAGCCCCCCGCCTCGGCAAAACAGGTCGTCATGATGCCCGTGCGCTTGTTGCGATGTTCGAAAATCGCCTTCACCATCCGCCAGGTGCCGCTCGGGCTGTTGCCGAGCGGATCGGTCGAGCGCGTCTCCCAGCTCGACACATAATCGATATGGTCCTGAAGGTCCGCGCCCACCGCCGCGCGGTCGGCGATCACCGAAATGCCCTGTTCGCGCAAATGCGCGCCCGGCCCGATCCCCGACAGCATGAGGATCTGGGGCGACCCGAACGCCCCCGCGGACAGCACCACGCCGCCGCGCGCGCGCAGCGTCTCGCGGCGGCGCCCATAGCGGATCGCCACCCCCACCGCGCGCCCGTCCTCGATCAATATCTTTTCGACCAGCGCGCCGGTGCGGATGTCGAAGTTGGCGCGTCCGCGCAGCGGCTCGACATAGGCGCGCGCCGCCGACCAGCGTTCGCCATCCTTCTGCGTCACCTGATACAGCCCGAAACCCTCATTATCAGGCCCGTTGAAATCGGCGGTGCGCGGCAATTGCAGCGCCCCCGCGCTTTCGATGAAGCGGCGGCTCGTCACATTGGACCAGCGCTGGTCCATCACATTCAGCGGGCCATCCCCGCCGTGAAACTCGTCGGCGCCGCGCTCATTGCCCTCGCTGCGCTTGAAGTAAGGCAGCACGTCGACATAGCTCCAGCCGGTCGCGCCCAATGATGCCCATTGGTCGTAATCGAAGCGGTGCCCGCGGATATAGACCATCGCATTGATCGCGCTCGACCCGCCCAGCCCGCGCCCGCGCGGCTGGTATCCAGTGCGGCCGTTCAGCCCCTTCTGCGGCAGCGTGTCATATTGATAGTTCGACGATTTGGGGATGAAGGGCATGAAACCCGGCGTCTTCACGCGCATGATGTCGTTCGTCCCGCCCGCTTCGACCAGACAGACGGTGCGCGTGCCATCCTCGGCGAGCCGCCCGGCCACCGCGCTCCCCGCGCTGCCCCCACCGATGACGATGATGTCGAACTGATCCATGATGCGCCGCTCTCCTTCGCGCCGCCTGCTGGCGGTCGCCCGGATGCTTACATGAATGTCATTAAGCGGCGTGGCAAGAGCATAGACGTCGCCCCCGCGAAGGCGGGGGCCGCTGGAGGCCAGCGCCCGCCACGCTGCTTACAACGATAGCGGCCCCCGCCTTCGCGGGGGCGACGGTTATTACTCCGCCACTTCCTCGACCGGCCGCCCCGCGCGCCACCGCTCCTTGATCGTCGCGCTCGTGGCGCGGCTGCCGTCGTGGCTCCAGCCGGGTTCGCGCCAGATATAGTCGAGCTTGTGCCGCCACGGTGCGGCCCACACATCCTTCGCGATCCCGACCCATTCGTGGACCGCAGCCCATAATATGTTGAAGCTGCCGAGCTGTTTGACGATGCCGTAGCGCACCGGCTCGTCGTCGCGTTCGGGAACGAAGCTGCCGAACATCTTGTCCCAGATAATGAACACCCCCGCATAATTGGCGTCGAGATAGCGCGGGTTGACCCCATGATGGACGCGGTGGTGCGACGGGGTGTTCATCACCGCCTCGAACCATCGGGGCATCCGCCTGATCGCCTCGGTATGGATCCAGAATTGATAGATCAGGTTCAATCCCGCGCAGAAGAACACCATAGCGGGCGGAAAACCGATCAGGAACAGCGGCAGGCGAAAGATAAAACCGAGACTGAAGAACCCCGTCCACGTCTGCCGCAGCGCGGTCGACAGATTATAATGCTGGCTGGAATGGTGGATGACATGGCTCGCCCAGAACCAGCGCACGCGATGCGCGCTCCGGTGAAAGGCATAATAGGCAAGGTCGTCGAGGACGAAGCAGAGAATCCACGCCCACCACCAGGTCTCGAACGCGATGCCGATGTCGAACAGGCGGAACTGATGGACCCACACCGCCATGCCGATCACCGCAGCGCCGACGAGCGCACCCGCGACCTGGCTGCCCGTGCCGAGCAGCAGCGAGGTCAGCGTGTCGCGCGCCTCGTACCGGCTCTTGTCGGCGCGCAGCGACACGATCATCTCGACGATCAGCAACAGGATAAAGCCGGGCACCGCATAGGCGACGGGATCGGGAAGCTCAGGCACGTCCCACCTCGCGCATCCGGCTCGCCCACATTCCCGCATCTTTCCCCAGCTGCAACGTCACCGCGCCGAACGTCTTTTCGGGCGTCGTCAGCGTCAGGAAATCCTTGTCGAGTCGCCCGATCACGCGGGCATCGACGGGCCGCGCGGCAAAGAAATTGCCGTGCGCGCGCAGCAGCAGCATCCGCCCCTCGGCATTGCGCACGATCGCGGCAAAGCCGGCGCGGTCGCGCGCGACTTCGGTCCCGCGAAACCCCGCCTCGGCCTCTTCGGCCAGGCGGATCGCATGAGCCGCATCCTCGATCCGCGGATCGGCGCCCAGCCCCATCCGCCCGACCAGCCAGGCGACGAACAACACCGCGACGAGCGACGCGCCCGTCTGGACAAGAACCGCCGTCACCGCTCCCCCGCCAGCGCGTCGAGCATCGGCCGCAGACTAGTGAGGTCGTACCCCGCCTTCGCCGCGACCTCGACGATCGCGCCGACATCGTCCCCAGCACGTGCGCGCGCCAGCGCCCACAAATGCGTCGAGCGCGTCCCCGACCGGCAATAGGCGAGGATCGGCCCCGTCGCATCGCCGAGCAGCTTGTCGAGCGCATCGATTTGCGCATGGCTGAACCCCGCATGGCCGATCGGGATCGCCGCATAGGCCAGCCCCTCGGCCGCCGCGGCATGGGCGATGTCACCGCCCTGCGGCGCCGCGGGCTCCTCGCCGTCGGGCCGGTTATTGACGATCATCGCAAAGCCCTGCGCCTTGGCCTCGGCGACATCTTCGATGCCGATCTGCGGCGCGACACTGAACTGGGCGGACAGGGGACGAAAATCGCTCATGTCCGCGATCTACTCCTGCCGACTGGTTGCTGACAAGCGTGAAGGTGCGAATGCCAGTGATCTGCGCTTACATCCTCCCTGTCGCGAAGCGATGGGGAGGTGGCAGCGCGAAGCGCTGACGGAGGGGCCGAGCGCGCGGCGCTCGCTCACGCTCGCAGCCCCTCCACCACGCCCTTCGGGCGCGGTCCCCCTCCCCATGGCCTTCGGCCACGGGGAGGATTATGGTCGCAGGCGACCTACACCGAACGATCAAAACCGCCGGATCACATTCAGAAACGCATCGCCCCACGCCTCGAGTTTCTTCGCCCCGACCCCCGGGATCGCCGCAAGGTCGCTGCGCGTCGCCGGGCGCTCGCTTGCCATCGCGCGCAGCACCGCGTCGTGAAAGATGACATAGGGCGGCACCCCCGCCTCGGCGGCAAGCTCGCGCCGCACCCCGCGCAGCGCGTCGAACAGCGGATCGCCCACGGGATTGGCGGCCGCCCGGTCGCTGCGGCTCGCGCGCTGCGTGCGCTTCACCGGCGGCTCGGCAATCAGCACCGGGGCGTCGCCCTTCATCACCGCGCGGCACGCGGGACCGAACATCAGCCCGCCATGCTCGGTCGCCTGGAGCGCCTCGCGCGCGACGAGCGTGCGGACCAGCGGCTTGATGAGCCGTGCGTCCTCGCCCTCGACGATCCCGAACACCGACAATTTGTCGTGCCCGCGGCTGACGACCCGCTCGTCGCTGCGGCCGGTCAGCACCGCCTCGACATGCCCCGCGCCGAAACTCTGCCCGGTGCGATAGACCGCGCTCATCAGTTTCTGCGCGAGCACCGTCGCGTCGACCTGTTTCGGCGGGTCGAGGCAGGTGTCGCAATTGCCGCAGCGAGCGGGCGGATTCTCGCCGAAATGGCGCAGCAGCAGCGCGCGGCGACATTCGACCGTCTCGACCAGCGCCGCAAGCGCGTTGAGGCGCGCGCGTTCGCCCGCGACGCGCGCCTCGGGCAGCTCGGACAGCCGCGACCGCGCGCGCGCGAAGTCGTCGGCGGCCCACAGCATCAGCGCCTCGGCCGGATCGCCGTCGCGCCCCGCGCGGCCGGTTTCCTGATAATAGCTTTCGATCGATTTCGGCAGCCCCGCATGCGCGACGAAACGCACGTCGGGCTTGTCGATTCCCATGCCAAAGGCGACCGTCGCGGTGACGATCCCGTCCTCGGACGCCACAAAATCATGCTGCACCCGCGCGCGCCGTTCGGGGTCGAGCCCGGCGTGATAGGCGGCGACGCCGCGCCCGGTCGCCGCGGCGAGCCGTTCGGCCATGCGCTCGGTCCCGTCGCGCGTCGGGCAATAGACGATCCCCGGCCCCGGATTGGCGGCGATGAATTCGGTAAGCTGCTTGGCCGGGCTGACGCGCGGCATCACCCGGTAGCGGATGTTCGGCCGGTCGAAGCCGGCGAGCACCAGCCCCTCGGCGGGAATGCCCAGCTGGACGAGAATATCCTCGCGCGTATGTTTGTCGGCGGTCGCGGTCAGCGCGAGCCGCGGCACGTCCGGAAAGGCGTCGAGCAACGGCCGCAGCAGGCGGTAATCGGGGCGAAAATCATGCCCCCATTCCGAAACGCAATGCGCCTCGTCGATCGCGAAGAGCGCGGGCGCACGCGCATCCATCAGCGATCGGAAGCCTTCGCCCGTCGCGCGCTCGGGCGCGATATAGAGGAGGTCGAGCTGGCCGTCGCGATACGCCTGGCGCGTATCGGCGAAATCGGCATCGACGCTGGTCAGCGACGCCGCTCTTATCCCCGCCGCGCGCGCGCCGCGCAGCTGGTCGTGCATCAGCGCGATCAGCGGCGACACGACGACGACGCAGCCGTCGAGCGCCACCGCGGGCAGCTGATAGGTCAGCGACTTGCCCGCCCCCGTCGGCATCACCGCCAGCGTACGCTCGCCCGCCATCACGCGATCGACGACCTCGGCCTGACGACCCCGGAAATGATCGAAACCGAAGGTGGATTTGAGCAGCGGGAGGAGCGCGTCGGCGGGAGAGGACATGCCGCCGCCCTAGCAAGCGCGGCCGCGCGGCGGTAGGGGCTATCCCGCCGCATCCTCCATAAACAGCCAGCGGCCACACGCCCAAGCCGCGACCGCACCGCCAAGCTGCGCCGCGACGAAGGCGGGCACATCGGCGGGCGCGATCCCGGCGAAACTGTCGGAAAAGCTGCGCGCCACCGCAATTGCGGGATTGGCGAAACTCGTCGACGAAGTGAACCAATAGGCCGCGGTGATATAGAGCGCGACGCTCGGCGCGACCCAGTCGGGGCGGTGCCGCACGGTGCCGAGGATCGTCAGAATGAGGCCAAAGGTCGCGACAAACTCGCCCGTCCATTGCCCGCCGCCCGTGCGCGCCTTCGCCGAAAATTGCAGCAGCGGCAGGTCGAACATCAGATGCGCCGCCCACACGCCGAGGATGCCGCCCGCCAGCTGCGCGGCGACGTAAAGCACCGCAGTGCGCGGCGCGATGCGGCGGCCGAGCGCCATCACCAGCGTCACCGCCGGATTGAAATGCGCGCCCGAAACCGGCCCCAGCATCGCAATCAGCACGAACAATATCGCCCCGGTCGCGAGCGCATTGGCGAGCAGCGCGATCCCGACATTGCCGCCCGACAGCGTCTCGGCCATGATTCCCGATCCGACGACGGTCGCGAACAGGAAAAAGCTGCCGATCGCTTCGGCCGCGATCGGCCGCGTCACGCCGCGCCCTCCATCTGCCCGATCGCGTTCAGCGCGGCGCGCCGCTCGGCGGGCGCCATGTCTTCGAGCGGCAGCGCGAGCATCGCGGCGACGCGCATTTCGAGCAGCCGGTATGTTTCGGCAAAGGCCGCATCCTCCGCCGCAGCGCCGCCCGTCGTATCGGCGGGGTCGGCCAGCCCCCAATGCGCGCGCACCGGCGCGCCGGTGAACAGCGGACACGCCTCGCCCGCCGCATTGCCGCACACGGTGATCGCGATGTCGATGCGCGGCGCGCCCGGAGCGGCGAACGCGTCCCAGCTTTTCGAGCGAAACGCCGAAACGTCAAAGCCCTTGGCGCCGAGCAGGCGGAGCGCCGCGGGGTGCGGCACGCCTCTGGGCTTGCTCCCCGCGCTATACGCGCGCAGCCGCCCGTCGCCCATGCGCGCGATCAGCGCCTCGCCCAAAATGCTGCGCGCGGAATTGCCGGTGCACAGCACCAGCACGCCAAGCCCCTCCCCCGCCGTCATATCAACAGCAGACTTTGGGTGCCGCTTGCTGCGGCATGGTCGGCACACAGCACGCACCTTCGGCAGCATTGTCCGACGCGAGCGGCGCGAAATCGGGGCTGTCGCCGTACACGGTCGCTTCGCCATTGGTCAGAAAGGCTTCCCACACCACCCCGTCGGGGTCGGCGATCCAGCTCTTCTCCGATTTGGCGTAGCAACAGGTCGTCGCGCCTTCCTCCAGCACCGGCGCCCCCGCGTCCTTCAGCCGACCATAAACCGCCTTCAGCTCATCGGCATCCTCGACCTGCAACCCGACATGCTCGATCCCGCGATGCGCGCCGTCGCGCACCGAGATCGCGAAATTGATCCGCGGATCGTCGAGCATCCATTTGGCATAGTCGGGCTTGGTCACGCTCGGCGCGGCGCCGAACAATCCGCTGTAAAAGGCAATCGACTTATCGAGGTCGGCGACCCCGACGTGCATGTGAAACCGGCTCATGCGCTTTTCCTTTCGATGTTGGATTCGGTGGCACATCCCGCCGCGGGCGCGCACGCCGCCCCGCCGCAGCAATTTTCCATGAGGAAGCCGACGAGCGCGGTCATCGCGCCATAGTCGGCCGAATAGATCAGCGAGCGCCCGTCGCGCCGCTGCGCGATCAGCCCCGCATTGGTGAGCTGCGCGAGATGGAAGGAAAGCGACGACGCCGGCACCCCCAGCGCCTCGGCAATCGCCCCCGCCGCAAGCCCCTCGGGCCCCGCCTGCACGAGCAGCCGGAACAGCGCCAGCCGATGCTCCTGCGCAAGCGCGCCGAGCGCGCGGATAACGATTTCGGATTCCATCGCGGCCTCAATGATTCGATAATCGTGGAAATATGGAAATCAGCGAGATCTGTCAACAGATATTTCGATTATCGTCGAAATGAATCTATAAGACCTCAAACCTCGTCATTGCGAGCGCAGCGAAGCAATCCAGAGCGATCTACGCACACTCTGGATTGCTTCGCTGCGCTCGCAATGACGGACAAGAGCGGCCTAAACCGTTCCCTCCTCCTTCTCCGCCTGCTGCCGCGCCCACATGTCGGCATAGAGCCCGCGCATCCGCAGCAGCTCGTCGTGCGTCCCCGTCTCGGCGACGCGGCCCTTGTCCAGCACGATGATACGGTCGGCGTTCGTCACCGTCGACAGGCGGTGCGCGATCACCAGCGTCGTTCGCCGCGCCGCGATGCGCTCGAGCGTATCCTGGATCGCCGCCTCGGTGCGGCTGTCGAGCGCGCTGGTCGCCTCGTCCAATATCAGCACCGGCGGGTTTTTGAGCAACGTCCGCGCGATCGCGACGCGCTGTTTCTCGCCGCCCGACAGCTTCAGCCCGCGTTCGCCGACCTCGGTGTCATAGCCCTGCGGCAACAGCGCGATAAAGCTGTCGATCGCCGCGCCCTCGACCGCCGCCGCAATCTCGTCGGCGCCCGCACCTTCGCGGCCATAGGCGATATTGTAACCGATCGAATCGTTGAACAGCACCGTGTCCTGCGGGACGATACCGATGCTGGCGCGCAGGCTTTGCTGCGTGACCTGCGATATGTCCTGCCCGTCGATCAGGATGCGCCCGCCCTGCGGGTCGTAAAAGCGGAAGAGCAGCCGCGCGATCGTCGACTTGCCCGCGCCCGACGGCCCGACGATCGCCAGCGTCTCACCCGCGCCGACGGCAAAGCTCACGCCGTTCAGGATCGTGCGGTCGGGCTCGTACCCGAAGACGACATTTTCGAACGCCACCGCGCCGCCGTTCACCGCCAGCGGCGCGGCGCCCGGCGCATCCGAAATCTCGGGCGGCGTATCGATCAGGCGGAACATCGCCTCCATGTCGATCAGCCCCTGGCGGATCACGCGATACACCATGCCGAGCATGTCGAGCGGGCGGAACAGCTGCGCGAGCAGCGTGTTCACCAGCACGACGTCGCCGACCTTATATTCGCCGACCGACCAGCCCCACACCGTGTACGCCATCGCCCCCCCCAGCGCGGCGTTGGTGATCAGGCTCTGCCCGATGTTCAGCCACGCGAGGCTGTTCTCGCTCTTCACCGCGGCGCGCGCATATTGGTCGGCGACGTCGCGATACCGCGCCTCCTCGCGCGCCTCGGCGCCGAAATATTTGACCGTCTCGTAATTGAGCAGGCTGTCGACGCTGCGCCCGATCGTCAGC
>JASBSJ010000071.1 GCA_030148985.1 Sphingopyxis sp. | reverse complement strand
CGACAGGTCCATGACGGTGTCGGCGCCCCAGCGGATCGACCACACCATCTTGTCGACCTCGGCCGCGACGTCGCTGGCGACCGCGCTGTTGCCGATATTGGCGTTGATCTTGACGAGGAAGTTGCGGCCGATCGCCATCGGCTCGGATTCGGGGTGGTTGATGTTGCTGGGGATGATCGCGCGGCCGCGCGCAACCTCGTCACGGACGAATTCGGGCGTGACATAATCGGGGATGCTGGCGCCGAAGCTTTCGCCGTCGCGCTTATATTCGGACAGGCGCGCGCGGCCGAGGTTTTCGCGCTCGGCGACATATTCCATCTCGGGCGTGATGATGCCGCGGCGGGCGTAGTGCATCTGGCTGACGTTTTTGCCGGGCTTGGCGCGCAGCACCTGGCGGCGGACGTTGGGGAAGGCGGGGACGCCGCCGCTGCGGTCGGGGCCGAGCTGGCCGTTATCCTCGGGCTTCACCTCGCGCTGGGTGACCTCCTCGACGTCGCCGCGGCCGCGGATCCACTGGCTGCGGATTTCGGGGAGGCCGGCGTTGATGTCGATCGTCGCATTGACGTCGGTGTAGGGGCCGCTGGTGTCGTAGACGCGGACGGGGGGCTCGCCCGAATGCGGGTCGAGGTCGATCTCGCGCATCGCGACGCGGATGCCGCTGCCGGTCTGGGTCGCGACGTGGATCTTGCGGCTGCCGCGGATCGGGCCGGTGGTGACGCCGATGGGCGTGGCGTCGCGCTTGTCGAGGCGGGAATCGATGTCGGCCATGTGCAGTCGCTCCGTTGGTTATCGGAGCGAAGACGGAGATTCCGCGCGTGGAATACCGGCCCTCCCTCCGCCGGTATTACCCGGATCAGGTTCAACGGGTCGCGGTCTATTCCGCTCTCAACCTGCTTTTGCGCGACAGGCTCCCCGGGGATGCGCGCAGTCTAGCGACCGTGGCCGTAAAGTCACCCGCCAAATTGATGCCGCACTGCAACATGGACGCGCGAAACTGTCATCGTCCTGACGCAGGGCCGACGCGGTAACGACGCGAAGGGGCGTCACAGCGGCGAGCGAAGCTGTCGTTTCGTTTCCGAACAAAACCCAAAACAAAGAAGGTCTCTCCCATGGCTCGCTCCGTCCGTGCGCTTACCCTGCTGCTGCTCGCCGCCACTGCCACCCCCGCGCTCGCGCAGGCCGATACGGCGCCGCTCGATGAGGAGGGCGCATCGGGCGATGTCATCGTCGTCACCGCGCAAAAGATCGAACAGCGCGCGGTCGATGTGCCGATCACCATTTCGGCGATCAGCGGCGATCAGATGCGCGCGCTGGGGGTCAGCGACCTCGACGAGCTGTCGAACTATATCCCCGGCCTCAACATCCAGGAGCAGAGCGCGAACAATCCCGGCATCGTCATCCGCGGCATCACGTCGGACAGCGGATCGGCGCAGCAGGCGCCGCGCGTTACGCTCTATTACAACGGCACCGACATCTCGCGATCGCGCGGGTCGTATCAGGCGATCTACGACGTCGACCGGATCGAGGTGATCAAGGGGCCGCAGGCGACCTTGTTCGGCACCGCCTCGGCGGTCGGCGCGATCAGCATCGTGTCGGCGCGGCCGAAGCCGGGCTTTTCGAGCGAAGTGAACGCTAGCTACGGCAATTTCGACGCGATGACGCTGGGCGGCTTCGTCAACCTGGGGTCGGACATGGTGGCGGGGCGCGTCGCGTTCGAATGGAAAAAGCGCGACGGTTATGTCCGCAACCTCGCCGCCGGGCAGGACGATCTCTACGATCAGGACCAGCTGGGCGTGCGCGGGTCGCTGCGGCTGACCCCGACCGACCGCTTCACCGCCGACCTGATCCTGACCTATGACCGCCAGCGCAACAGCGGCACACCGTTCATTTCGGGCACCTATCCGACCGCGTCGGGGCCGGCCGACCCGTTCGGCGATGCGGCGCTCGGCGGATCGCCGCTGTCCGAAAGCGCGCTGGGGGCGGCCAAACTGGGGCTGACGCGCGACGTCTATGACGCCAATCTGATCCTCGACTGGCAGGTCGCCGACGATTGGACGATCACGATGGTCAACGCCTATCGCGATTTCGATTCGCTGGAAGTGTTCGATGCCGACGGCAGCGCCGCCTGGTATCTGGAATTCGCCGAGGATGCGAAGGGGTGGCAGTATAACCACGAAACGCGCTTTTCCTATAATAGCGACCGTTTCCGTGGATCGTTCGGGTGGAACGCCTTTATCGAGGACGGGTCGCAGGCGGTGCCCTTTTCCAGCGAGGAGGGGATCTTCCTGCAATGCCTGGCGGGGCTGGTCCCCGGCCTGCCGTGCATCGCCGCCGACGGCAGCGTCGCGGCGGCGGCGGCGACCGGCATATTGACCGGCGGGCTGGCGAGCGCGATCCCCTATAGCTCGACCTTCGGCAATATCGGCAAGAACCAGAGCTATTCGGTGTTTGCCGACGGAACGTGGATGCCGAGCGAGTCGCTGGAGCTGACCGCGGGCATCCGCGCGCTGATCGAAAAGCGCCGGTCGGGCTATTATGCCGATGTGCCGGGATCGGTGCTGACGGGCGGGCCGTCGCTGATCCCCGGACAGGTCGACACGGGCGGTGAGACCTTTTGGTCCGAGGACAGTTTCAAGGCGTTCCTGCCGCGCTTCAACATCCTCTATCGCTTCGGCGACGGCATCAACGCCTTCGCCACCGTGTTGAAGGGTCGCCGTTCGCCGACGGTCAATCTGAGCGCGCGGCCGACCGCGACCGGGCCGGTGCCCAATGTCGGTCGGATCGCCGCCGAAAATGTGTGGAATTACGAAGTCGGGCTGAAGGTCGCGCGCGGCGGTTTTTCGGGCTCGCTCGGCGTCTATTACCAGAAATACGACAATTTCCAGGTGTCGGTGACGCAGTCCGACGGCACGACGATCACCCAGAGCGCGGGCACGGCGAGCAATCTGGGGGTCGAAGCCGAGGCGCGGCTGGCGGTCACGCCGTGGCTGACCCTGTTCGGCAATGTCGGCTATATCGACGGCGGCATCGACGACAAGGCAGCGAACGGCGTGTTCGCGGGCGACCGCTTCCGCCTTCAGCCCGAATGGCAGGCGGCGGCCGGTTTCACGATCGACGCGCCGCTGGGCGGCGGGATGCGCTTCTTTGCGACGCCGACGATCACGCATCGCAGCAAGATCTTCTTCGAGGTGCCGAATAATCCGCTGATTGCCCAGGATGCGGTGACGCTGGTCAATGCGCGCGCGGGGGTGAGCTTTGCCGACAAGCGGTTCGAGATTGCGGGCTTTATCCGCAACGCGACCGACGAGGATTATCTGCTCGATGCGGGCAATACCGGCGGCGCCTTTGGCATCCCCACCTTCATCCCCGCCGAACCGCGGCTGTACGGAGTGCAGGTCGTAGGGCGCTTTTAACGCCGGGCGCCGCCGCCCGTTTGCGCTAATGTCCCGGCCCGGTGGCGCGACGATTCGAGTCGCGCGCCGCGGCAGGGGATAAGCGGCGATGAGGCGATGGATGGCGGCGGGCTTGGCCGCGTTGCTGGTGGCGACGAGTCCGGCGGCGACGGTCGATGATCTGGGCTGGCTGGCGGGGCAGTGGACCAGCGAGGCCGACGGGCGCTGGACCGAGGAAAGCTGGACCGCCCCGCGCGGCGGGGTGATGCTGGGCGTGAGCCGGTCGGGGCGCGGCGACACCTTGCGCGAATATGAGTTCATCCGCATCGCGTCGGGCGACGGCGGCGCGCTCGCCTATATCGCGCAGCCGCAGGGCGGGGCGCCGGTCGTGTTCGCCCTGGTGCGGCACGATGGCAACAGCGCGACCTTCGAAAATGCGGCGCATGATTATCCGCAGCGCATCGCCTATGCCCGCGACGGCGACACGCTGACCGCGACGATCTCGGCGATCGACGGGTCGAAGGCGCGGCGCTGGACCTATCGGCGGCGCTGACGGACAAAGGGCATCATGGCGGACAAGACGGGGCGGCTTTTCGCGATCATCGACAGTTTGCGCCGGCGGCGCCGGCCGGTGACGGCGGAGGTGCTGGCCGAGGAACAGCGCGTGTCGGTGCGAACGCTGTATCGCGATATTCAGGCGCTGATCGCGCTCGGCGCGCCGATCGAGGGCGCGGCGGGTGTCGGCTATATGCTGCGCGCAGGATTTTTCCTGCCGCCGCTGATGTTCACCGCCGAGGAGCTGGAGGCGCTGGTGCTCGGCGCGCGCTGGGTCGAGGGGCGACAGGACGGCGACCTGTCGCGCGCGGCGGGGCTGGCGCTCGCGAAGATCGCCGCGGCGAGTCCCGACGAGCTTAAACAGCGGATCGACGAGGCGGGGCTGTGGCCGGTCAGCAGCCGCTGGCGCGAGAGCGACGGGCCCCTTTTGGCGACGGTGCGCGCGGCGATGCGGTCCGAAAAGACGCTGCATATCGACTATGCCGACGAGCAGGGGCGGACGAGCGAACGCGCGATCTGGCCCGCGGCGCTCGCCTATTTCGAAGACAAGCAGGTCATCGCCGCCTGGTGCCTGCTGCGGCAGGATTTTCGCAGTTTCCGCATCGACCGGATCGCCGCGGCGCGGATCGGCGACGAGCGCTTCGGGCGGCGGCGCGCGGTGCTGATGGCCGACTGGTGGCGGCAGACCGGGTGGGATGCGGCCTCCTGACATGATCTGTCAGGGGCGCGCGCTAAACCCCCGGTGAAGGCGCAGCGGGCGCCGCGACACTGGAGGATAAGATGCTGAAAACCCACCATGGTTCGTGCCACTGCGGCGCCGTCAAGTTCGAGGCCGACGTCGACCTCGATGCCGGGACGGGCAAGTGCAACTGCTCGATCTGCACGAAGAAAAGGGGCTGGAGCGCGCAGATCAAGCCCGAGGCGTTTCGCCTGCTGACCGATCCGGCGGCTTTGTCCGATTATCAGTTCGGATCGGGGAGCGCGCATCATGTCTTTTGCAGGACGTGCGGCGTGGCCTCCTTCGGCCATGGTTATGTCGAGGAGATCGGCGGCGCTTATTATTCGGTGTCGATCGCGTGCCTCGACGATCTGACGCCCGCCGAAATGGCGGCGCTGCCGGTGCAACATATGGATGGCGCGGGAAATAATTGGTGGAACCCGCCGGAGGTCACGGCGCATATGTGAGGGATGGGATGTGAGCTGGCGGCGAAGCTGGTTGGTGAAATGGCGGTTTGGGAGTGGGGAGCGGACGTTAAATCCTCCCTGTGCCGCAGGCATGGGGAGGGGGACCGCCGCGAAGCGGTGGTGGAGGGGCCGCAACGTCGGCGTAATTGCCCCTCCGTCAGCGCTTCGCGCTGCCACCTCCCCATGGCTTCGCCACAGGGAGGATCGATGTCGTCAACCGCCCAATACCCGTCAGAACTGATACGCCAGTCCGCCGCCGAACAGCCACTGGTCGGCATCGCCCAGGTCGGCGACGATCGGCGAGCGGGCGTAATCTTTGCCGAGGCGGCCATATTGCGCGCCGCCGAGCAGGACGAGGCCCTTGCGCAGATCGCCCGACAGCGCATAGGCGCCGGCGAGCCCCAGCGTATATTTGCCCGCGGTCGCCTTTCGCCCCGCGCCGTCATAGACGGGCAGGCCGCTCGCCGCGCTGCCCGCGGGATCGATGTCGTAATAATAGCGGCCGAAACCCTTGCCGTAGAAATTGACCGACGCCGACACGCCGACATAGGCGCGCTTGGACAAAGGGGTGCCGTAATCGATCGTCGGCGAGGCGGCCCAGCTGCCGTGGCGGCCCGAAACATCCTTGAGCGCGACGAAGCGAAAGGCGACCTGATCATAGGCACTGGTGATGACGCCGGTGTGCGATACGCCTACGAAAAGGCCCGTTTCGACCGCGAGCTTGCGCTTGCCGAGCGCCGCCACCTGCGGGTCGTCGATCTTGCCCGTGCGGTCGCCGCGCAGGCTGATGATCGGGCCGAATTTGAAGTCGGTTTTCTGCCCGCGCCGCTGGCGGATCAGGTCGACCTGGAAATTGGTGCCGCGCGTCGAGAAGGAATAGCCGCTGATCCGCCCGCGCAGGTAAAAGGCGGGGAGGAGACGGCGGTCGTCGTCGCCATTATATTTGGGCGTGCTGAGTACGCCCGCCGCGACCGCGAAATAGTCGCGCGACCAGGTGCGTTCGGAATCGTCGTCATCGTCGTCGCGCGCCGGGGGCAGCAATATCTCTTCGTCGATGCCGCTGTCCTGAACATAGCGCGGAGCGTCGGACTGATCCCAGGCGGGCGAAATCAGGATTTCGGCGGACGGGTCATAGGGCCGCGGCACATCCTCGGCCGCCGCGGGGGCGGCAAAAAACAGCGCCGCAGCGAGGATCAGCGGGTGCGCGCAGCGGGCAAGGCGGGCTGGGCGCGTCGGACGGGGCGTGGACATGCGTCGATCATTCCTATGGTCTTGCCCCTCTTTCCGACGGTGTAAGTAAAGCGCGGGCTATTGCAACGACTTCGTCTTGCGGCGGTGCGATTTTGCTTCCATGCGTCTTTCATGCATCGCACCGTCATGACCGCCGTCCTATTCCCCGCGAGGCGCGTTGGTTCCCGCTGCAGGGCCACTCCGGCGCGCGCAAGGCCGCCACGGCGATGAACTTCTTCGGACCGAAAAGGCCGCTCGGCCCCGAGGAATGGGAGTGGCAACTCGCCGCCTTTCGCTGGCTGCTCGATGAATTCGGCGGGATCGAGGCGCATCGCACCGGAATTTTGGCGACCCCCGACGGCGATTGCTTTCCTGACAGCGCGCTGACGGGTGACGCGCGCGCGGAAGAATTGTTGGGGCAGATTATGGGCATTGCGGGGATCGGTGACTGGCCGGTGCAGTTGGTGATGGACGATGGCGAGCCCAGTTTCCGGCCCGTATCGCAGATGCACGCGGTGGTGCCCGAAACGGGCAAGGCGATGGGGACATTTCAGGGCGTCGATGACGGTAAGGGTGGTTGGCTTGCCGAAATCGTCGCGAGCCGGCAATTGCTCGATGACGAGGCTGCGCTGGTCGCGACGCTCGCGCATGAGATTGCGCATTATTTCCTATGCGGGACGAACCGGCCAATGCCGGGCGGCGAAGATTGTCACGAATTGCTGACCGACCTGACTGCGGTCGCGCTCGGCTTCGGCATTTTTCTCGGCAATAATGCACGCTATGCACGTCACGAATATGCCGATGGCGGCGGGCAATGGTTCACGGCGGGGGCGCAGGGCTATCTCCCCGAGCGCGCGCTGATGGGCGCGCTCGCAATCAGCGAGACGCTCGCGGGGCGCGACCCAATGACGGCGGCGCCTTATCTCAAGCGCCACCTCGCCAAAGATCTGCGCGACGCGGCGCGCTATATCGCGAAACGCAATCTGATCGCCGACATCATGGCGATCGACCTTGCCGACTATGGCGTGCCGACGGTCGAGGTGGGAGCGTGAGCCGCGTCTCGCGCCTGATCGGCTATGCGCTGATGGCGGCCGCGGCGCTGCTTGCGGTGGCGATGCGGCGTGGGGCGATCGAGAGCGTCGGGCCGTTTCCGGTCGCGGCGATCGCGCTGCTGGTCGGGATGATCGGGGTGATGCTGGTGTTCACCGACCTGATGGTGCGCGGGCTGTATGCGCAGATAGATACGGCGAAGCGGGATGCGGAGGCGACCCGCGAGCGCGAGGGCGAATAATCCTTTTCGTTCGACACCCCATGCGCTTGGCAGTATGACCGCGCGATGACCGACCGTCCGCATACGCCGCTGCTCGACACGGTGGATGTCCCCGCCGACCTCCGCAAGCTGAAGCCCGAAGACCTCCGCCAGTTCGCCGACGAGCTGCGCGCGGAGATGATTTCTGCCGTGGGCACCACCGGCGGGCACTTGGGCAGTGGGCTCGGCGTCGTCGAGCTGACCACCGCGCTCCATTATGTGTTCGACACGCCGCGCGACAAGATCGTGTGGGACGTCGGGCATCAATGCTATCCGCACAAGATCATCACCGGCCGCCGCGACCGCATTCGCACCTTGCGCACCGGCGGCGGCCTGTCGGGGTTCACCAAGCGCAGCGAGAGCGAATATGATCCGTTCGGGGCGGCGCACAGCTCGACCTCGATCAGCGCCGCCTTGGGCTTTGCGATCGCCAACAAGCTGAAGGACCAGCCGGGCCGCGCGATCGCGGTGATCGGCGACGGGTCGATGTCGGCGGGCATGGCCTATGAGGCGATGAACAATGCGAAACAGGCGGGCAACCGGCTGATCGTCATCCTGAACGACAATGACATGTCGATCGCGCCGCCGGTCGGCGGGCTTTCGGCCTATCTGGCGAAGCTCGTGTCGTCGCGGCCGTTTATCGAGCTGCGCGAAATCGCGCGGCGCTTTGCGCGCAAATTGCCCGAGCCGCTGCACAAGGCGGCGAAAAAGACCGACGAATTTGCCCGCGGCATGGCGATGGGCGGCACCTTGTTCGAAGAGCTGGGCTTTTATTATGTCGGGCCGATCGACGGGCATAATCTCGACCATCTGATCCCGATCCTGGAAAATGTGCGCGACAGCGAACATGGCCCGGTGTTGATCCACGCGGTGACCAAGAAGGGCAAGGGCTATGCCCCCGCCGAGGCCGCCGCCGACAAATATCATGGCGTCCAGAAATTCGACGTCATCACCGGCGAACAGGCGAAAGCGCCGCCGGGGCCGCCGGCGTATCAGAATGTGTTCGGCGAGACGCTGGCGAAGCTGGCCGATACCGACCCGCGCATCGTCGCGATCACCGCGGCGATGCCGTCGGGAACGGGCGTCGACAAATTCGCGAAGGCGCATCCCGACCGCAGCTTCGACGTCGGGATCGCCGAACAACATGCGGTGACGTTCGCGGCGGGACTGGCGGCGCAGGGGATGCGGCCGTTCGCGGCGATCTATTCGACCTTTCTCCAGCGCGCTTACGATCAGGTCGTGCATGACGTGGCGATCCAGAATTTGCCGGTGCGCTTCGCGATCGACCGCGCGGGGTTGGTCGGCGCCGACGGATCGACCCATGCGGGCTCGTTCGACATCACCTATCTGGCGACCTTGCCCAACATGGTCGTGATGGCGGCGGCGGACGAGGCCGAACTGGTCCATATGACCTATACCGCCGCCGAATATGACGCCGGCCCGATCGCCTTCCGCTATCCGCGCGGTAACGGCACCGGCGTGGCGCTGCCCGCGGTTCCCGAAAAGCTGGAAATCGGCAAGGGGCGCATCGTGCGGAGCGGCAAGACGGTGGCGATCTTCTCGCTCGGTACGCGGCTCGCCGAAGCGCTGAAAGCCGCCGATACCTTGGAAGCAAGGGGCCTGTCGACGAGCGTGATCGATCTGCGCTTCGCCAAGCCGCTCGACGAGGAGCTGATCCGCAAGACGCTGGCCGCCCATGAAGTGTGCGTGACGGTCGAGGAAGGCAGCATCGGCGGGCTCGGCGCGCATGTGCTCACCCTCGCGAGCGACGAAGGACTGATCGACGCCGGGCTGAAGCTGCGCACGCTGCGCCTGCCCGACATGTTCCAGGATCAGGACAAGCCCGAGCTGCAATATGACGCCGCGGGGCTCAACGCGCCGCAGATCGTCGATTGCGTGCTGAAGGCGCTGCGCCATAACAGCGCGGGGGTCGAGGAAGCGGGCGCGCGGGCTTGAGCGGGTGGTGGTTCGCCGCGGGCTGCGTCGGACTTTTCCTACTGCTGTGGGCTTTCATGTCACGAAAATGGAAGCAGCAGGCGCTCGTCTTGGCGGCGCGGCGACCCAACCCGACCCACCAGCAATTTATCGCGCTGCTCTTAGCGGATTGCGATCACGATATTGCCGAGTTCGTCTGGAAAATATTCACGGAAGACTATTCCAGTTGGGGCGTCGAGCTAACGCCACATCCAGATGACGACTATCTAAAAGATTTGCCGATCGATCCGGAAAATCAGGGCGACTGGTTAGACGAGTTCTGCGAATCTTTCGCGTTGAGCCATGGCGATTTCCCCCGCTGGCCAGACGGCGCGCAGACGACGGTGCGCAACTTTGCGCGGTGGCTGTCGGATGGGCGGCGGTCATCGACCATTGCTGCGGCGTAACGGGAGAGGGCGCCAATGGATTTCCTGAAACTCATCCAGTCGCTCGACGAGCTGCTCTACGAAATCATGTCGTGGCTGATCTTCTATCCGGTCACGCTCTGGCGCACGCTGACCAAGCCTTTGACGATGATGACCTATTCGGAAGCCGAGCTCGGCGATCCGGCCGAGCGGCAATATACCGACACGCTGTCGCCACCGCTGTTCCTGCTGCTGACCGTTGCGCTGACGCACGCCGCCGAGCTGTCGCTGGTCGGGCAGGACGAGCTGGTGATCGACCGCACCGGGCTCAGCGCCTTCGTCAGCGACGACAGCAGCCTGATCCTGGCGCGGGTCGCCTTTTTCAGCATCTTTCCGTTGATCATGGCGGCGCGCATGGTGCGCGCGCGGCACGTCAAGCTCGACCGCGTGCCGCTGAAACCGCCCTTTTACAGCCAATGCTATGTCACCGCGCCGTTCGCGATGATGACCAGCGGCGCATCGATCCTGATGCGGATGGGGAGCATCGAGTGGGAGGTGGCGGGGCTGGCGCTGCTCGTCTTTGCGCTGCTGTGGTTCGGCACCTTGCAGATATTGTGGTTCGCGCACCATTTGCGCACCGGATACTGGCGCGCCGCGGGCCATGCGTCGCGCGCAATGGTCGAGGCGCTGGCGCTGTTTACCGCGGTGTCGCTGATCTTTCGCTAGCCCACCGGGACGATCGTTGCCTGTGCGATCGCGCAGCGGCGCGGTTCTTCGCCGTCGCCTTCGGCCCAGACGTCGGCGCGGACGATCGCCTGGCGCTTGCCCGCCTTGACCACGCTGCCCTTCGCGCGCAGGTGACTGCCCTGCGCGGGGGCGAGGAAGTTGATCGTGTAGCTGCCGGTGACCACGTCGCCGATGACGCTCGACGCCGCCCAGGCGCAGGCATTGTCGGCCATCAGCCCGACGATCGCGCCATGGGCATAGCCGTGATGCTGCGTCATGTCGGGGCGCAGCGCGAGCAGCAGTTCGGCCTCGCCCTCGAAACAGCGGATCGGCTCGACGCCGAGGAAGGCGGTGAAGCCCGACGCGTCGACCGCGACGCTTTTCATATAGGCGACGGCTTCGTCGTTGCTGGCAAAGCGGTGTCCGCGCATGGGGGAGAGCCTTGTTTAGTCTGGATTGTAGACCTTATCGCCGCTTGCGCGCGGCGGCGTCAAGTCTTAAATCCAGACTTATGAAGGATTATGTGCCCTCGCGTTCGCCCTGCTCCGTCGGCCGCGCCTCGCGGCTGCTCGGCGATCGCTGGGTGCTGCTGATCCTGCGCGAAGCCTTCCTTGGTTTCGATCGGTTCGAGGATTTCATCGAGCGGCTGGACATTTCGCGCGCCGCGCTGACCTCGCGCCTCGGCTGGATGGTCGCGGCGGGGGTGATGGAGCGCGTGCCGCCGGACGGCAAGCGCGCCGCCTATCGCCTGACCGACGCGGGGCAGGCGCTGCGCCCCGCCTATGATGCGATCAAGGCGTGGGGCGACGAATGGCTGCCGCGCGGCGGGGGCGGGGGAGAGATGCGGTCGTGAGGTCTGGTTTCGGCCGATAGCGGTTTTTTGTTCGCAGGACCGTGTTGGAACAAGATTCGCGCAGAGGCGCAGAGATCGTAAAGGTGAATGCGCTTCAGCTCTGCGACTCTGCGCGCGGTTTATAGAATGCCGCGTTTCGGCCGGTTGCAGACATAATATCCTCCCTGTGGCCGAAGGCCATGGGGAGGTGGCAGCGGCGGAACCGCTGACGGAGGGGCTATGGCGCTACCGTTGCGGCCCCTCCACCACTCGCTGCGCGAGCGGTCCCCCTCCCCATCGCTGCGCGACAGGGAGGATTTAGCGGCAACCCCCCACCCCAAAGCCGAGATTGGTTTTGAGGACGACCCCTAACGTCGCGGGAAAAGTGCGAAGGTTACGCGCCGGGGATCGACGCCTGCGCGTCGCGGCCGTCGCCTTCGGGGGCGGCGAGGATGTCGCGGACGACGAGGCCCTTGTCGACGACCTGCGTGTCGGGGCTGCCGATCTGGCTGCGGATGCCGGGGTCGGCGCGGGCGCCGTCGGCGCTGCCGATGATCGCGGCTTCGGTCGCGCTGCGCGGTGCGGCGCCGCCGAACAGCGCGCGCAGCGTCTGCTCCGCGGTCGATTCGCCGCCGGGGCGCGCCGAGCCGGGAGCCGGCGGGGTCAGCGCGAAGTCGGGCGGCACGACGAGCGGCGCCTGACGCGACACCATCATCTCGTCGGGACGGTCGCGGCTGAACAGATTGTTCGAGCCGCAGGCGGAAAGCGTCGTCGCGAGAATCGAGGCGGCAACAATGGCGGTGGTCCGGTTCACTACAAAATAACTCCCAATGCGCCCCGTTTACTCTTTGGCGGCCTGTTCGCTCGATGCGGAAGGCGCCGACGGGGCCTTTTCGCCCAAGAGCAGCGCGCGCGCAACCAGCAAAAGCACGCCGATGCTGATGCAGGCATCGGCGACGTTGAAGATCATGAAGGGGCGGAAAGCGCCGAAATGCAGATCGGCATAATCGACGACATAGCCGAGCCGCACGCGGTCGACGATATTGCCGAGCGCGCCGCCGAGGATCAGCGCGAGCGCGATCACGTCGCCCTTCGCCTTTTCGCGCGTCATCCAGATGCCCACCGCGAGCGCGACGAGCGCGGTCACCGTGACGAGGATCCAGCGCGTGGTCGGCGACTGGTCGGCGAACATCGACAGCGAAATGCCGTAATTCTGCGCCCAGGTCAGGTTGAAGAAGGAGGTGATCTCGATCTCGCCGCCCGGCTTGGTCGCGAGCGACAGCGGGACCGTGACGACCCATTTCGCAAGCTGGTCGAGGATGAAGGCGGCGGCCGCGATCAACAGGCCGAAGCGCAGGTGCGGCGAACGTTGGCTGTTCATTCTGCGTCCAATACCGTGTCGCAGCGATTGCACAAGGCACCGTCGGTCTCGACCTCGGGCAGGTGGCGCCAGCAGCGGCCGCATTTGTGGTTTTCGGTGCGGGTGACGGTGAGTTCGTTGCCCGCGCGGGCGACCGACACGATGAACACCTCTTCGAGCGCCGCGGTGTCGAGCGCCGGATCGGGGATCGTGACTTCGGCCTCGAGGCTCGACCGGATCGTCTTTTCGCGGCGATAGGGTTCGATCGCTTCGGTCACCGCTTCGCGCTGGGCGCGCACGCCCGACCATTTTGCGGTCAGCGCGGCGTCATTCCATGCGGCATCGACGGCGGGCCATTCGAGCAGATGCACACTGCCCGCGTCGGGATAGCGCGTCCCCCACACTTCCTCGCCGGTGAAGACCAGCACCGGCGCGGCGTAACGGACGAGTGCGTGGAAGAGCGTATCGAGCACGCTGCGATAGGCGCGGCGCGTGTCGGTGCCGAGCGGCGCGGCGGGGCCGAGGTCGCAGTAGAGGACGTCCTTGCGGATATCGAAATAGAAGTCCGACAGATCCTCGTTGCAGAAATCGGCGAGCAGGCGGGTGTATGTGTTGTAGTCGAA
>JASBSJ010000062.1 GCA_030148985.1 Sphingopyxis sp. | reverse complement strand
GCGACCGCCTTTTTCATCACGCGCGCCGATTTGACGACCTGCGGCAGGAACATCTTGCCCGACCCGAACAGATCGCCGACGACGTTCATGCCGTCCATCAGCGGACCTTCGATCACCTCGATCGGCCGCGGCATCAACAGCCGCATTTCCTCGGTGTCGTCGACAACATAGGCGTCGATGCCCTTGACCAGCGCATGTTCGAGCCGCTTGGCGACCGGCCAGCCGCGCCATTCCTCGGCGGCCTTTTCCTGCGCCGCATTCGTTCCTTTATAGCGTTCGGCGAGCGCGATCAGCCGTTCGGTCGGGCTTAGCTCCTCGCCCTCGACCTTGCGGTTGAGGATCACATCCTCGCACGCATTGCGGAGCTCGGGGTCGATCGTGTCATAGACATCGAGCTGCCCCGCATTGACGATCGCCATGTCGAGCCCGGCGGGGATCGCATGGTAGAGAAACACGCTGTGCATCGCGCGCCGCACCGTCTCGTTGCCGCGAAAGCCAAACGACAGGTTCGACAGCCCGCCCGAAAAATGGACATGCGGGCAGCGGACGCGGATTTCCTTCACCGCCTCGATGAAATCGACCGCATAATTGTCATGCTCCTCCAGCCCCGTCGCAACCGCGAAGATATTGGGGTCGAAGATGATGTCCTCGGGCGGGAAGCCGATCGTCATCAGCAGCTTGTAGGCGCGCTCGCAAATCTCGATCTTGCGCTCTTTCGTGTCGGCCTGTCCGACCTCGTCGAACGCCATCACGACGACCGCGGCGCCATAGGCCATGCACTTTTTCGCATGGTCGAGGAACTGTTCCTCGCCCTCCTTCATGCTGATCGAATTGACGATCGGCTTGCCAGGGACGCATTTCAGCCCCGCCTCGATCACGCTCCATTTCGAGCTGTCGATCATCACCGGCACGCGCGCAATGTCGGGTTCGGCGGCGATGAGCTTCAGGAAGGTCGTCATCGCATATTCGGCGTCGAGCAGGCCCTCGTCCATATTGACGTCGATCACCTGCGCGCCGTTCTCGACCTGCTGACGCGCGACCTCGACCGCCGCCGCATAGTCATCGGCGAGGATGAGTTTCTTGAACGCCGCGGAGCCCGTGACGTTGGTGCGTTCGCCGATATTGACGAAGGTCGAGGAGGCGTTGGTTTCGGTCATTTATCTTCCTGATCCTCCCCACTCGTGGGGAGGGGGACCGCCGCGAAGCGGTGGTGGAGGGGGCTCTCGTGAAAAAGCCTTGGCTGCTGACCGAGAACCCCCTCCGTCAGCGCTGCGCGCTGCCACCTCCCCGCGAGCGGGGAGGATCAATCAAGCCGCCATCGTGAATGGCTCCAGCCCTGCCAGCCGCGTCCGCACCGGCACTTCGGGAATCTGCCGCGGCGCCAGTCCTTCAACCGCCTTCGCCATCGCCGCGATATGCTCGGGCGTCGAACCGCAACAGCCGCCGAGAATGTTCACCTGCCCATGCTCTGCCCACTCGCGCACCAAACCGGCGGTCGTCTCGGGCAGCTCGTCATATTCGCCAAGCTCATTGGGCAGGCCCGCGTTGGGATAGACCATCACCAGCGCGTCGGCGATGTCGGACAGCACGCGCACATGCGGGCGAAGCTGCGCGGCGCCGAACGAGCAATTGAGCCCGATCGTCAGCGGCTTCGCGTGACGCACCGCGTACCAGAAGGCCTCGACCGTGTGCCCCGACAGGTTGCGCCCCGACAGGTCGGTCAGCGTCATCGAGATCATCAGGGGCAGCTCGCGGCCGACCTTCGCCTCGGCTTCCAGCGTTGCGGCGATCCCCGCCTTGGCATTCAGCGTGTCGAAGATGGTCTCGATCAGGATGAAATCGGCGCCGCCCTCGGCGAGCGCGACCACCTGTTCCAGATAGACGTCCTTCAATTCGTCGAAATCGATCTCGCGAAAACCGGGGTTGTTGACGTCGGGTGACAGCGACAGCGTCTTGTTCGTCGGCCCGACGGCGCCCGCGACAAAGCGGCGGCGGCCGTCGCGCGCCGCGAACCTGTCGGCGGCTTCGCGCCCCAGCCGCGCGCTTTCGCGATTAATGTCCGCGACCAGCGCCTCGGCGCCATAGTCGGCCTGGCTGATCCGATTGGCGCTGAAGGTGTTGGTCGACACAATGTCCGACCCGGCCGCAAGATAGGCCTCGCCGATCACGGTGACCACATCCTGCCGCGTCAGCGCAAGGATGTCGTTATTGCCCTTCTGGTCATGGCCGAGGCCCAGCGATCCGGCATAATCACCCTCGCCCAGCTTGCGGTTCTGGATCTGGGTGCCCCAGCCGCCGTCGGTGAGCAGGATGCGTTCCTTTGCGGCGGCCACCAATGCGTCGCGCGCGCCCTGTGTCGAGTTAGGCGTCATGCTGCCTGATCCTTCAATGTCGATACCGGCCGCAGCCCCAGCAGATGACAAATGGCATAGCTGAGTTCGGCGCGGTTGAGGGTGTAGAAGTGGAAATCGCGCACGCCGCCCGCATAGAGGCGGCGGCACATTTCGGCGGCGATCGTCGCCGCGACGAGCTGGCGCGCCGCGGGATGGTCGTCGAGCCCGTCGAACAGCGACACCATCCACGCCGGGATCGCGGTGCCGCACATGTCGGCCATGCGCCGCGTCTGCGATACGTTCGACACGGGCAGAATACCGGGGATGATCGGCGCGTCTATTCCCGCCGCCGCAGCGGTATCGCGGAACCGCAGGAAACTGTCGGGTGAGAAAAAGAATTGCGTGATCGCACGGTTTGCGCCGGCATCGAGCTTGCGCTTCAGATTGTCGAGGTCGGCCTGCGGACAATCGGCATCGGGGTGGACCTCGGGATAGGCGGCAACCGAAATATCAAACGGCGCGATCGCCTTCAGCCCCGCGACCAGCTCGACCGCATTGGCGTAGCCGTCCGGGTGCGGGCGGTAGGGCTCACCGCCCGGCACGTCGCCGCGCAGCGCGACGATATGGCGCACGCCCGCGTCCCAATAAGCGCGCGCGACCTCGTCGATCTCGGCGCGCGACGCCTCGACACAGGTCAGGTGCGCTGCGGGTGGCACCTGGCTTTCCGCGGCGATGCGCGCGACCGTCGCGTGGGTGCGCTCGCGCGTCGATCCGCCGGCGCCATAGGTGACCGACACAAAGCTCGGCGCAAGCGGTTCGAGCGTGCGGAACGTGTCCCACAGCTGCGCCTCCATCTTCTCCGACTTCGGCGGGAAAAATTCAAAGCTGACGCCGACATCGCCATCGAGATTGGCGAAAAGCGGCGACGCGGCGGCGCGGCGCGCTTCCGCCAGCGCATTAAGGTTGGAAGTCATGCGGCAAGCCTTTTAGTCTGTCCGCCGTCGCTGACGGGGGGTTGATCCTGATCGCTCCGGCGGCGGCCGAGCCACAGCTTGACCGCAAGCTTCCCGCCTTCGAGCGTCTGTGTGGTTTCGAGCAGCAGGCCCGCCGACGCGAACCAGCCGCGTATCTGCGCGTCGGAGAAGCCGAGGCGGGCGTGCGCGGCGAGTGCACGCAGTTCCTCATCCTCATGCGGCGCGAAATCGACGATCAGCAGGTGCCCGCCGCCGCGCAGCACCCGACTGGCCTCGGCGATCACGCGGTCGGGCTCATGCGCGAAATGCAGCGCTTGATGAATGACGATGCTGTCGACACTCGCGTCCCCCACCGGCAACTCCAGAAAATCGCCCTGGAGCAGATCGACGGGAACCGTCTGTCCCTCCAGCTTCGTGCGCGCGATGCGCAGCATTTCGGGGCTGCGGTCGAGCGCGGTGATGCGGCGCGCGGTTGGCGCGAAAATCTCTGCCATCCGGCCCGTTCCCGTCCCGATGTCGAGGAGGTGACCCAGGCGGCGATTGTGCATCATCGCAAGCATCGCTGCTTCGACCTCGCTTTCGGCGACATGGCGCGAGCGGATGGCATCCCATTCGGCAGCATGTTCGGCAAAATAGCGTTCGGCGGCCGCTGCGCGCTCGGCGCGGACCGCCGCGAGGCGGCGCGCATCATGCGTAATCACGCGCGTTTCGCGCGGCGAAAAAGGCCATTTGTCCGCTTGAGCGATGATTTCGGCGACAGGTCCACCACTCGCAATGCGCAAGAACACCCAGCTTCCTTCGCGCCGCCGCTCGACGATCCCCGCTTCAACCAGAATGCGGACGTGGCGCGAGACACGCGGCTGGCTTTGGTCCAAGACGACCGCCAGCTCGCCGATCGCCAGCTCCATCGCGCGCAGCAGAGCGACGACTCGCAATCGCGTCGGGTCCGCAAGGGCACGGAAAATGTCGATTAGCTCGCTCACCAACCGGCATATAAAGCTTTCTTTATATCTGGTCAACCGAACGTTGCGCCGCGATTTCCGCGGTGCGCGGACGGCTCTCGGTGCGATTGCGATGAAAGGCGGGCGGCGAACCAAAAAGGTCGTTGCACCCCTTTTGGCGAGGCGGTAATTCTGCTCGCGATTGGCAATTTTCGGGATCGATCAGTTCCTGTGCCGGTCGATCAGTTCCATTGAGAGGGGTATTCCCACATGAAGAAATCGATCACTCTGTCGCTCGTCCTCGCCGCTTCGCTCGGCCTCGCTGCCTGCGCCGAAAAGGCTGCTGACGACGCAGCTGCCACCGATGACGCCGCTGCGAGCGTCGAAGGCGCGGCTGACGGCGCGATGGAAGCTGCCGAAGGCGCTGCCGACGCCGCTGGTGACGCGGCCGCTGCCGCCGACGCCGCGGGCGATGCCGCTGCGGCCGGTGACGCTGCCACGGCTGCCGACAAGGCTGCGGAAGCCGCCGGCGCGGCCCAGGAAGCAACCGACGCCGCCAAGGGCGCGATGGAAGAAGCCACCAAGTAAGCTTCTTTAGGCCTTCACAGGCTGACGAACATGGAAGGGGTCGCCGGTACGCTGGCGGCCCTTTTCCTTTTGCGGCTTGTTCGCTGATCCGCGCGGCGCAGCAGCGCGGTTGCCAAGCCGCGGATCGGCCGTTAGGTCTCACCCCATGGCCCCAGCCGGCCATTGCATTCGAAAGGAAACCCATGCGCAAGATCATTATCGCCTCGATGGCCGCCGCCGCTTTCAGCCTCGCCGCCTGCTCGGAACAGACGCAGGACGCCGCCGCCGACACCGCCAACTCGGCCGGTGAAGATGTCGAAGCGGCAGGCGACGCGATGGCCGAAGGCGCCGCCGATGCCGCCGATGCGACCGCGGAAGCCGCCGACGACGCCGGCAACGCCGTCGAAGGCACGGTGAACGCTGCGGGCGACGCCGCCGAAGCCGCCGGCGACAAGATCGCCGAAGAAACCGCCGAAGCCGAAGCCAACGACAAGCAGTAAGTCGTCGGTTCGCCTTCGGGCTGATATGGGGCTCCATCCAGCACGGATGGGGCCCTTTTTCATGGGAGCGTAACGATGATGAACAAGCTGGGAATGTCGGTCGTGACGCTGGCGCTGCTGAGCGTCGCGGCGGGATGCAGCCGCACCGACAACGAACCCGGCCCGGGCGGAGTCACCGTCAGCGAGGCCGAGGCGCTCGACGATGCCGCCGCGATGCTCGAAAGCCGCGACCGCGCGGCCGCAACGGATCGGGCGGAAACCGACAGCGCCGACAAATAGGCTTTCCGTGGGGCTGCCGTGGGGCTAGATTCGGCGGGCCTCGCGACTGGCGCTGAAGATGGAGTCCCATCGGGAAGCGGGGCTGGCAGCGATGCCCGAAAGCCGTGCGCCTGGGTGATCCACCATTGGCGAAGGACCATCCGATGACCGACATGCCCGCGACCACCATCGTCTTCCTGCTGTTTCCCGGCATCACCCAGCTCGACTTCACCGCACCTGCGCAGGCGCTCAGCCGGATGCCGGGGGCGGTGCTCGCGGGTGCCGCCGCCAGCCTTGCCCCGATCCCGACCGACAGCGGTTTTGCGATCGTGCCGACGCATGATTTCACCTCCGCGCCGCAAGCCGACATCTTGTGCGTGCCCGGCGGGCATGGGGTCGCAGAGGCGCTGGGCGATGCCGCGACGATCGACTTCATCGCGCGGCAGGCCGCGGGCGCAGCGTGGATTACGAGCGTCTGCACCGGCGCCTTCCTGCTCGGCCGCGCCGGGCTGCTGGCGGGCAAGCGCGCGACGACGCATTGGGGTTATACGCATCTGCTGCCGCTGGTCGGCGCCGAGCATCAGCCCGGCCGCGTCATCGAGGATGGAAATCTGGTAACAAGTGGCGGTGTTACATCGGGGCTCGATTTCGCTCTGACGCTGATCGCACGGATGCGCGGGGATGCGGTCGCGCAGGCGATCCAGCTCGCGATCGAATATGACCCCGCCCCGCCCTTTCCCGGCGGCCACCCCGACCGCGCGCCCCAAGCGGTGACGGCCGGGCTGAAGGCGCGCGTCTATGATGCGGCGGCAGCGCGGATGGAGGCAGCGCTTCGTAGCTAGCGGCAGTTTGCGAGCGCTATCTCGTAGAGCTTTGCCCAATATTTGCCGGTGACGAACAGCCGCTTCGCCTTGGCATCCCAGGCGATGCCGTTGAGAACTTTGTCGGTGCCGCTGGCGCCGGCGTCGGCTTTCAAGCCCGACAGGTCGACGAGCGAGACGATGTTGCCGGTCGCGGGGTCGATGCGGACGATGAAGTCGGTCATCCAGACGTTCGCCCAGATCTGGCCGTCAATCGTCTCAAGTTCGTTGATCTGCGCCACCGGCCGCCCGGCAAAACGCACCGTCACGCGGCGCTGCTCGGTCATCGTCGCGGGATCGAAGAAACGCAGGTCGGGCGTGCCGTCGCTGAGCACCAGCTCGTCGCCGACCATCGTCACCCCCCACCCTTCGCCCTCATAGCGAAAGGTGCCCGCAGGTTTCAGATCCTTGATGCGCCAGCGGTGCCCGACGCCGCCGTGCCAGGTGACGCCGATGATCTGCTCGCCCCAGCGGGTGATGCCCTCGCCGAACTGGTCCGAAGGCAGCGGGGTTTCGGCCAGTGCCTTCCCCGTCTGAAGGTCGAGCCGCGCGACACGCGACCGGCCATATTGGCCGGTGGCTTCGTAGAGATGCCCGTCGTGCCAGAAGAGGCCCTGCGTGAAGGACGAGCTATCGTGCGGAAAGGACTGGACGATCTGGTAGCCGCAGCGTTCGACCGGCGGCGGCGCGGTGGCCGCTGGCAGGTCGGCGAGCAGCGCGAGGGCGAGGGTGAAGATCATCGCCGCCCTAGCTAGGTGGCATCGTCTGAACTGGCAATGTCCCGTCGCCCCAATTTCGTCATGCCGGGGAGAGGGGCGCGAAAGAAAAGGGCCGGGGGATTGCTCCCCCGGCCCTCTTTTCGTTGGCTGTGCGCCGAACGGCTCAGGACTTTTAGAAGTCCATGCCGCCCATGCCGCCCATGCCGCCGCCGCCCATGGGCATGGCGGGCTTGTCTTCGGGCGTTTCGGCGATGCCGGCTTCGGTGGTGATCAGCAGACCGGCAACCGAGGCAGCATCCTGCAGCGCGGTGCGCACGACCTTGGTCGGGTCGATGACGCCCGCCTTGACCAGGTCTTCATAGACGTCGGTCGAGGCGTTGAAGCCGAAGTTGCTGTCGTTCTGGTCGAACAGCTTGCCCGCGACGACGCCGCCGTCGAAGCCCGCGTTTTCGGCGATCTGGCGAACCGGAGCCTGCAGCGCGCGACGGATGATGTCGATGCCGCGGGTCTGGTCTTCGTTGACGCCCGACATGCCGGCCAGCGCCTTGGTAGCATAGAGAAGCGCCGTACCGCCGCCGGGGACGATGCCTTCTTCGACCGCAGCGCGGGTCGCGTGGAGCGCGTCGTCGACGCGGTCCTTGCGTTCCTTCACTTCGACTTCCGAAGCGCCGCCGACCTTGATGACCGCAACACCGCCGGCGAGCTTCGCCAGACGTTCCTGCAGCTTTTCCTTGTCATAGTCGCTGGTCGTCGTTTCGATCTGCGCGCGGATCTGTTCGACGCGGCCCTTGATCGCATCATGGTCGCCAGCACCATCGACGATGGTGGTGTTGTCCTTGTCGATCGTGACGCGCTTGGCC
>JASBSJ010000055.1 GCA_030148985.1 Sphingopyxis sp. | reverse complement strand
CCCCCGCCGGTTCTGCCCCCCCGACCCCGCCCCCCCCCCCGGGGGGCCCCCCGGCCGCGGGGTGCCCCCACTCCGCTCGACACGAACGGAACTGAGGTTGCGCTGATTTAACCTGCGCCGCTCTAACCGTCAGCCGCCCCGCCGCCGCAGCATCCGCGCGGTGGCCGACGTCTGGACGATGAACAGCGTGACGAGGATGCTCGACACGACGAGCGCGAACAGGTCGAAGGGCGAGAAATTGGTGCCGCGAATGTCGGCGCCGCCGATTACCGGCATCAGCGCGGTCATCGCCATCAGCATCAGGCGAAGCTCGGTCGGCCCGCCCGCCATATAGGACAGACGAAATTCGCCGAGGATCTTCGCCGAAATGAAGGTGTGGATCGACAACAGGAAATATCCGATCACGCCCATCAGCGCGACGTCGAGTCGCATATAGGGGCTCATGCCGATCGCGCTGATCATCAGGAAGGTCGCGATCGCATCGACGCTATGGTCGACGAAATAACCGTAATTCGGCCGCTCAATCCCGCGCCAGCGCGCGAGGCTGCCGTCGAGCGAATCGCCGAACCAGTTGACGATATAGCCGGCAAGGCACAGCCCCAGCCATTCGCTGTCGATCCAGCTGAGCAGATAACCCGCCGCAACCATGACCGCCCCGAAAAAGCCGAGCACGGTCAGCTTGTCGGGGGTCACCCATTGCGGCAGCCGCGGGCAAATCCAGTTGAGCAGGCGGCGTTCGCTGCGCGCGAGAATATTCTGTTGAATACGGACCGGCGCCTGCGCGACGGGCTGAAACTTGCTCATGAAAATCCTTCGTTGCTGGCTGTCACATAAACGCCAGCCGAATGTCATTGGATCGTCATAGAGCGAAACTTGCGTGGGCGAAAGGGGCGGGCCGACGCTGCGACTTACCGGGGCGTCGGTTTACCGACGGCCTCAAAATGCGTCGCGGGCTCCGCACTGCGTGTGGTAACCAGATAATCGAAGCCGATCAGCAGGAAGCGCGAAAAGACCGGCAGGTCACGCAGTTTCTTCCCCTGCAAACTGTGACGCAGCGGCGCGAGGGGAATCAAGACATGACCCTGGGCCGGAACCGCGTCAGCCGCTAGTCCGGCGGCGGTGAAGATCGGGGCGATCACTTCGTCGCGATAGGGCTGAACGCCGGTGAAGCCTTCCGGCGAGGGTTTCACCGCCCGGACCATGCCACCCATCGGGACATAGGCGATATGCAGCGACGTGCGGCCATTGGCGGCCGCAAGGCCCGGAAGCAGCGACCCGATATCGTAGATCGAGGTCGGCGTCGTTCCGCGACCCATGTGATAGGCGCCCATTTTGAACAGCACATGCGGTGCCGGTACCGCGGCCGCGCGGTAAGCGGCGAGAAAATAGTTCTGCATCAGCACCCGTCGCTCTTCATTATTCTGAAGATATTGGCCGTCGTTGTTCAGGCGATAGATGCGGGCGCTCTCGGCGAGTGCGTCAATGATCGCCGCGGCCTCGGCATCATCGGGAAATCCCTTTCGCAGTTCGGCGAAATCGGTCGGTCCGGCGGTTGACATCATGACGTCGCCGAAGTTTCCTGCGCTCAGCGCCGCGCGGTCCTGTCCCATCCACGTGGCAAGACGCGCGCGTACCGTTTTGTCTTTTGTTCGCGCCGCAAGCAATTCGAGCAAGATCGACGGCGCGCCGATGAATTCCTGATCAATTCCCCATAGCCGACCGGACCGCGCAAAGGGTGCGGCGAGCGCGGCGTCTTCGACGTTGGTGAGAAACGGCATTGCCCACGGGCGCCCCGCGAAAGCGTTGCTTAGCGAATCGACGCCGCCGGTTTGGATTTGCGCGGCAATCCATTCGGCGCTGTGCGGTCCAACTTCAACGACATGGTAAACGGGGCCGGCATCCTGCGTTTCGGCGATGGCCGCGGCGTCATGCGCAAGCGCCTGCGCCAATTCGGGCGATCCGGCCAAGCCATGGTCTTCGCCCAGCGCAATGAACTGCGCAGACGTCATCGCATCGCGAAGACGCTCGCCGCCAGGGCCCGAAAGGCCGTCGGGTGAAAAGGTCATCGGGAGAATCTCGATCTTTTCGCCAACCGGCGGCGGGGCGGTGGTTTGCGCTCCGGCGACGGTAGCGAACGACATGAGGGCAACGGCGATGAAACTGCTCAGCGTCCAACTCGGCATGACATGCGCTCCTTCTCGCCCACTGTATTATATACACAGTACAGTCGAGTGCAAGTTATCGATGGAGATGATCAGTCGCGCCAGGGGCCGATTTCGCCGACTTCGCCGATCGTGCGGAACCGCACGGCGTCGTCGACCCACGCGACTTCCCACATTGGCGCGGGCCGGGCCCATTCGCCGATCACGAACAGCGGCAGCTTGTTGGCGGCGACAAAGGCCAGGTCGTCGGCGGTCGGGCCGGGCACGATCGTCTCCGACCGCTGGTGCAACCGTACCACCGCCAGCGTCCCGTCGGGCGGCGCGGGGAGCGACTGGCGCACCGGAAAGCCCAGGCTGGCGGCGACCACCGGATAGCCTTTGTCGTCGCGCCGGATCAGCAGCACCTTGTCGGCGGTGGGATAAGGCCCGCCGACCGGCCGCCCGACGACCTTGCGCCCGGCGATCGCGGCAAATTCGCGCAGGTCGGTATCGGCGATCGGCGCCGGGCGCGCGCTATCGGCCTGTGCAGCGGCGGCTTGGGGCGGCGCGCCGACGGGATCGGCGACGAGCGCCGCGGTGAACAGCAATCCGGCGATCAATGCGCGTCGCCCCAGCTTTTCCCCGTACCGATCTCGACTTCCAGCGGGACCGACAGTTTGAGCACCGGCTCGGCGGCACCCATCATCACCGCGCGGATGACCTCACCCGCGGCTGCGGCCTTGTCCGCAGGCGCCTCGAACACCAGTTCGTCGTGGACCTGGAGCAGCATCTTGACGTCCGAAAGCCCCGCGTCGACCAGCGCGCGCGGCATCCGTGCCATCGCGCGCTTGATCAGGTCGGCGCTCGTGCCTTGGATCGGCGCGTTGATCGCGGCGCGCTCGCTGCCCGCGCGTTCGTTCTGGTTCGCCGCCTTGATGCGCGGAAACCAGGTTTTGCGGCCGAACAGCGTCTCGGTATAGCCGCGCGCGCGCGCGGTTTCGAGCGTGTCGGTGATATAGTCCGAAATGCCGGGGAAACGCTCGAAATAGCGCGCGATCAGCGCCTGCGCCTCGTCGGGCGTGATCTCGAGGCGGCCGGCGAGGCCCCAGCGCGAAATGCCATAGAGGATCGAGAAATTGACCGTCTTGGCCTTGCCGCGCGTGTCGCGGTTGACCTCACCAAACAGCTCGATCGCGGTCGCCGCGTGAATGTCGTCGCCGCGGGCAAAGGCTTCTTTCAGCTCGGGCACGTCGGCCATATGCGCCGCGAGGCGCAGCTCGATCTGGCTATAGTCGGCGGCGATCAGCACATGGCCGGGCGCGGCGATAAAGGCGTCGCGGATCTGGCGGCCGACCTCGGTGCGGATCGGGATATTCTGAAGGTTCGGGTCGGTCGATGACAGCCGCCCCGTCTGCGCGCCGACGAGGCTGTAGCTCGTGTGAACGCGGCCGGTCACCGGGTTGATCTGTTGCTGCAACGCGTCGGTATAGGTCGACTTCAGCTTGGCGAGCTGGCGCCATTCGAGGATTTTGCGCGCGATCGGCACGCCGTCGCGTTCGAGCCGTTCCAGCTCATTCTGGTCGGTCGACCAGTCGCCCGACTTGCCCTTGCGCCCGCCTTTGAGGCCGAGCTTGTCGAACAGGATTTCGCCAAGCTGCTTGGGGCTGCCGATCGCGAAGGGCTGTCCCGCAAGGCCATGGATTTCGCCCTCGATGCGCAGCATCTCGTTCGCAAATTCGCCCGAGAGCATGGCCAGATACTCGCGGTCGACCATGATGCCCGCGCGTTCCATGCTCTCGACGACCGCGGCCAGCGGACGATCGACCATCTCGTAAACGCGCGTCCCGCCTTCGAGCGGCAGGCGGAGCTTGAGCAGTTTCCACAGCCGCCACGCGACCTCGGCATCTTCGGCGGCATATTCGGTTGCGCGGTCGAGTTGCACTTCGGCGAAGCTGATCTGCGACTTGCCGGTTCCGCACATCTCCTTGAAGGTCAGGCAGACATGGTCGAGGTGCAGCTTGGCAAGCTCGTCGAGCCCGTGCTGGTGCTTGCCCGCGTCGAGCGCAAAGCTCATCACCAGCGTGTCGTCATAGGGCGCGATGGCGATCCCGTGCTGCGCCAGCACGCCGATGTCATATTTGAGGTTGTGCCCTACCTTGAGCACCGCATCGTCGGCGAACAGCGCGCCGAGGCGCGCCAGCGCGTCGCCCATCGCGATCTGTTCGGGTTTTTCGGCGAACATGTCGGTGCCGCCATGGCCGAGCGGGATGTAACAAGCCTTGCCCACCCCCGTCGACAGGCTGACACCGACGAGGGTGCCGGTGACGCTGTCGAGGCTCGCGGTTTCGGTATCGACCGCGACGACATGCGCCGCCCGCGCGTCGGCGATCCAGCGGTCGAGCGCCTCGATCGTCGTCACCGTTTCATAGAGCGCGCGGTCGATCGGCGGCATCGCGGGCAGCGTCGGGGTCGATGGTGCCATATCGACTGGGGCAGGCGCGGCGCCTGCGCGCGGCAGCGTCGGCGGGCCGGAGGGCGCCGTGCCAAGGTCGAGCTTCGCCGACAGCGAGCGGAAACCATGCTCGTCGAGGAAGAGCTTGAGCGGTTCGGGCGGGATCGCGCCGAGTTTCAGCGCGTCGAGCGGATCGGGCAGGGGACAGTCGCGCTTCAGGTCGACCAGGATACGCGACAGCTCGGCCATCGCGCGATGTTCGATCAGATTTTCGCGCAGCTTGCTGGGCTTCATCGTTTCGGCGCCGTCGAGCGCGGCGGTCAGAGTGCCATATTCCTGGATCAGCTTGGTCGCGGTCTTGGGCCCGACGCCGCGCACGCCGGGAACATTGTCGACGCTGTCGCCCATCAGTGCGAGGACGTCGCCGACCAGATCGGGGGTCACACCGAACTTTTCGTTCACCGCGTCGATACCCATCCGGACATTCTTCATCGTGTCGAGCATGTCGACATGCGGGCCGCCGTCGGGCTCGCGGATCAATTGCATCAGATCCTTGTCCGACGACACGATCGTGACGTCCCACCCCTCGCGCACCGCGGCCTCGGCATAGGAGGCGATCAGATCGTCGGCCTCGAACCCCTCCATCTCGATGCACGGCAGCGAAAAGGCGCGCGTCGCGTCGCGGATCAGCGGGAATTGCGGAACCAGATCCTCGGGCGGGTCGGGACGATTCGCCTTATACTGGTCGTAAATTTCATTGCGGAACGACTGGCTCGAATGGTCGAGGATGACGGCCAGGTGCGTCGGCCCGTCGGCGTCGTGGAGATCCTTCGCCAGCTTCCACAGCATCGTCGTATAACCATAGACCGCGCCGACGGGCACGCCCTTCGGGTTCGTGAGCGGCGGCAGGCGGTGATAGGCGCGAAAGATATAGCTGGAGCCATCGACCAGATAGAGGTGATTCTTCTCGGACATGGCGGGCGGTGTAGCAGCGGCGATGCGGGCGGCCTAGGGCGATGTTCCTGCTTTCTTCCTATCCGCCGCGCGGCCGCGGGGGCAGGTCGAAATGCAGCACCTCTTCGCGCACGCCAAGCTTGGTGTAGAGCGCGATCGCGGGCGGATCGACATAATCGGCCTGGACGAACACCGCCCAGGCGCCCGTTTCGGCGGCGATATGCTGAAGCTCGGCGATCAGCGCCGTGGCAATGCCCTTGCGGCGATGCGCCGCATCGACCGCGAGATCATAGAGATAGATTTCGCTCCGCGCTGCCTCAAACTTGGGAAGCTCATAGGCGGTGAGGCCGCCGACGATGTTGCCGCCCAATTCGGCGACCAGCACGATCACGCCCTCGCGGCCCAGCTGGCGCGCCAGCCAGGCATCGTCGGGATGATCGGTGCGATAGGTTTCGGGATCGTCGAAGGCGGCGCCATAGACGCCATTCAGCGCGCGCATCGCGGTGACGTCATCGCGGCCAAGACGGCGGACGATCATCGCGCGCGCCACCGATCGACGCCCTGCCAGCCGAGCCATGCGGCGAGCGGCAGCCCGACCGCGCCCAGCATCAGCAGGTCGGACGACGCGCGCTCGACCGCCGCGGCGCCGATCGCCGCGAACAGCATCGCGACGCCAAGATTCGCGAGCGCCATGACGATCACGAAACGCGCGAACGCCATGGCGGCAAGCCCCGCGGCGATGATCAGCAGTTCGGACAGGATCGGGACCGGGCGCGACAGGATCAGCGCGACCGGCCCGGCACGCTCGGCAAAGCGGTGCGCGCGATCGAGATCATCGGCACCGAGCAGCCGCCTGGCGAGCGGCGCCGCCGCCCAGCGCCCCACCGCATAGCCCGCAACGCTGGCGCCCATCAGCCCCAGCCAGATGACGAGCGTGCCGAGCGGAAAGCCGAAGGCCGCCCCCGCGAGCGTGTTGGTGACGCCGTTCGGCACCGGCAGGAACAGGTCGAGCGTCAGCGCGGCGACGATCAGCGCCGCCGCGGCCAAGGGGCGTTCGCCGGATGCCGCAAGCACGGCATCGCTCGCAGCGATAAACTGATCGCGAAAGATCAGCGGGATCGCGACGACCGACACCAGCATCGCCGCGACGGCGAGCGAGCGGATCAGAGGATTGGAAGGCCGAGGCATGGTTTCGTTTAGGATGCCGGGCGGGAAGAATGAAGCGAATATGATGGGGAGGTGCGGCGGCTTTGGGGTGGGGAGTTGACATTGCGGCCGCCTAAGCCCCTCCCCTTCAGGGGAGGGGTTGGGGTGGGGCCTGTCGGCATAGTGCAAGGCCGATAGGCCCCACCCCACTACGACTAGGCAGCAAGCTGCCAAGTCTTCGCTGCCCCTCCCCTGAAGGGGAGGGGCAGGCTTTTCCTTATGTCCGCTACCAGTCGAAACCAGTCACCACCCCCCTACCGAAACTCGATCCCCAGCTTCCCCGCCGCCGCCACGGCCGCCCCGCGCGCATCGTCGGTCGTCCCGCCCGCGACCTTCGCCAGCGTTACGCCCATGCGCCGGTACGGCCGCGTCACCGGCTTGCCGAAGATGCGCGCATCGACCGACGTCGCGGCGTCGGGCGGCGTGAGCGCGGCGGCTAGGCCGGTGATCGCAAAGTCGCTCGAGTCGCGGTCGGCGAGCAGCACCGCGCTCGCGCTCGCGTGCGGAACCTCGATCGCGGGGATGGGCAGGCCCAGGATCGCGCGGGCGTGCAGGTCGAATTCCGACAAGGCCTGCGAGATCAGCGTCACCATGCCCGTATCGTGCGGGCGCGGCGAAAGTTCGGAGAAGATGACATCGTCGCCTTTCACGAAAAATTCGACGCCGAAAATGCCGTAGCCGCCGAGCGCATCGACGACCTTGGTCGCCATATCCTCGGCCGACGCGAGCGCGGCGTCCGACATCGCCGCCGGCTGCCAGCTTTCGCGATAATCGCCGCGTTCCTGTCGGTGCCCGATCGGCGGGCAAAAGGTCACGCCAGCCTTGTGCCGCACGGTCAGCAGCGTGATCTCATAATCGAAATCAATGAACGCCTCGGCAATGACGCGCAGGCGATCGCCGCGCATCCCGGCGGCGGCATAATCCCACGCCGCGTCGATGCCGCCGGCATCGCGTACCGTGCTCTGCCCCTTGCCCGACGAGGACATCACCGGCTTCACCACCAGCGGAAAGCCGATGCGGCCCGCGGCGGCGGCCAGTTCCTCGCGCGTCTCGGCATATTCGAAAGTCGAGGTCTTGAGGCCCAACTCGCGCGCCGCGAGGTCGCGGATCGCATCGCGGTTCATGGTCAGCTGCGCCGCGCGCGCCGACGGGACGACGTGGAAGCCTTCGGCCTCGACTTCGGCCAGAATTTCGGTGCGGATCGCCTCGACCTCGGGCACGATATGGTCGGGACGGTGCCTTGCGATCGCGGCGCGCAGCGCATCGCCGTCGAGCATCGAGAAAACCTCATATTCGTCGGCGACCTGCATCGCGGGGGCCGCCGCATAGCTGTCGCACGCGACGACATGGCAGCCGAGCCGCTTGGCCGAAATCACGAACTCGCGCCCCAGCTCGCCCGAGCCGAGGAGGAGGATTTTTGCAGTGGGGGTCATGCGCGCGCCTTTCGAATCTGTTGCGCCTCCACAGCCCATATCGTGCGCCCGCGCAATGCACGTTTGTTCAACGCGCGCGGGCGGTGGGAGCCTAGGATGCGGGCCGACCACCAAAGGAGAAAGACGATGCACGCTATCGCCGAGCCTGAAACCACGCTGCCGACCGTGGCGCTGTTCGACCGTTATCATGTCGGGTGGGAGACGAGGGACGCCGACCTGATCGCGTCGCTGCATTCGGCCGACACGCTGTTCCAGCTTCACGACGGATCGCCGCCGGTTGAGGGGCGCGAGGCGCTGCGCCAGCATTGCCGCCAGCTTTTCGCGACCTATGATTTCTCCATGCTGATGGGCAAACGGATTTTCGGCCGCGATTACTGGACCTTCGACTGGACGATGGTGCTGACGCTCGCGATGGCCGACGGCACCGCCTTTGTTGCGCATGTCGGGATGCTCGACGTGATCCGCGTCAACCCCGAAGGCGAGGTGGTGAGCAAACATGTCTATCCCGATATCGCGCAGATGGAGGCGGCCTTCGCGCGGGCGGGCATCGCGCGATAGGTGACGCGGCCCCGCGCCTTGCACGCGGCGCGCGCCGGGTGAATAATCGCCCCGATGCCTGATCCGGTGACGCCCTTTCGCACCAGCTGCTTTCCGGTCGGCGCGCGGGCGCTTGCGCCGCACGCCAATCTGGTGACGGCGGTGCTCGCGGGCCGGTCCGGCCCGCTGCGACTCCGGCGCGATGGCCTTTGCGTCGAGGGGGATTTGCTGCTCGTCCGGCCGGGCGTCGTTCATGGCGTCGCGCTTGCCGGACAGGGGGCGGACGTCCTCTACCTCAACGGTCTGGCCTTTCCGTTCGATGCCCCGCTCGCGGTGGCGCTCGAAGGCGCACTGGCGCATGTCGCGCGCGCGGCGTTGGGAGGCAATGCGTCGGCCGTTGCCGAGTTGCGCGACCGGCTTGCGACTCCGCGCGAAGACGGACTCCCCCACGACATCGCGGTGGTCGTTCGGGCGATCGATGGCGAACCGATGTGGCGGATGTCGCAAGGCGAACTCGCGAGCCGACTCGGGATGGAGCGGACGCAGGCGCTGCGATATTTCACCCGGTCGACGGGGCAGGGTTTTCGCGAGTTCAAGCTTTGGTCGGCGCTGCAACATGCGACGGTCGCGATGGCCGGTGGCGCGCTGGTCCGCACCGCCGCGATGGACGCGGGCTTTGCCGATACCGCGCATCTGTCGCGCGTGTTCCGCCATGTCTTTGGCCTGACGCCAAGCGAGGGCATCGCTGGGCTCGCTCTCGCGCCTCTCCCCACGGGTCACGGGGTGCTTTCGAGCCGTACTTTTATGTGATAGCCTTCGTCCAACCACCCTGGTGAATGCTGAGGGAGGGTCGATAATGACAGACGATTGGCGAGTGGATGACCTGGCGCTGTGCATCAGCCGGCACGCGCGCTATCCGCCCGAGGTTCGCCCCGGCGCGGTGTTTACGGTGCGCGCGGTGATCGCCGACATGCCCGACTTGACCGGCGGACAGTCGGGAACCGCGCTCAACTTCCGCGATGTGCCCGACCTCGGCCCGCGGGCCGCCTATTGCGCGCGGCGGTTCCGCAAGATCACTCCCGGCGCGCCTGACGATTTCGATACCGAAGTGATCGATCTGATGGCGGATGCTCAGAGGGTCGGGCGCTAAAGCTTGCTCCGGCTAGATCGAAACGCCGCATACCCCTCCTCGTCATCCCGGCGAAGGCCGGGATCTCGCCGGTGCGTCAGGCCGAGACGATGAGATCCCGGCCTTCGCCGGGATGACGTCTTAATCACGGCTGCATCAAAGGCTCACCGCGCTAATCGACTGCTTCGATAAGTGTGCCCGGAAATTTGGGGTTGAGTGCTGCGGCCGCTCGGCATAGCTGGCCCCTGCAAATATTTTTGCAGTGCAGCAATCAGCAGCGACAAAAGGAAACACTCTCCCATGGGTATCATCGGAAGCTCGATCAAGCCGTTCAACGCCACCTCGTACCACCAGGGCAAATTCGTCCCCGTGACGGACGCCGACACCAAGGGCAAGTGGGCGGTGTTCTTCTTCTATCCGGCCGACTTCACCTTCGTCTGCCCGACCGAGCTCGAAGACCTCGCCGACCAGTATGAAACGCTCCAAGGTCTCGGCGTCGAAGTCTATGCCGTGTCGACCGACACGCATTTCAGCCACAAGGCGTGGCACGACAGCTCGCCGGCGATCGGCAAGATCAACTATCACATGCTGGGCGACCAGAACCACGTCCTCGCCAATAATTTCGGCGTGCTGCGTGAAGATTCGGGCCTTGCCGACCGGGCGACCTTCGTCGTCGATCCCGACGGCGTGATCCAGGTGATGGAAATCACCTGCGAGGGCGTCGGCCGCAATGCCGAGGAACTGGTCCGCAAGATCAAGGCCGCGGTCTATGTCCGCGCCAACCCCGGCCAGGTCTGCCCGGCGAAGTGGGAAGAAGGCGCCGAAACGCTCGCCCCCTCGATCGAACTCGTCGGCAAGATCTAAGCCGACCATTTGAACAAGCCCGTGCTCCCGCGAAGGCGGGAGCCCATCTCCCGACGGTGCGATTTTGAACCGGCCGGTGATGGGTCCCCGCCTTCGCGGGGACACGGCATCTTATTTGATCCCCGTTGGAATCCGCTCGTCGTGTCCCCCGCGCGGCGAACCCTTGCTCCTGTCCGAAAGGCTCTCCCCATGCCGATGCTCGACGCCAATACGACCTCCCAGCTCAAAACCTATCTCGGCAACCTCCGCCGTCCGATCGAGCTGGTCGCGAGTCTCGATGCATCGCCCAAGTCGGCGGAGATGCGCAGCCTTGTCGAAGAGGTTGCAGCGCAGTCGGACCTCGTGACCGCGCGCTTCGACGGCGACGATGCGCGTCGCCCGTCCTTTGCGATCCGGGGCGATGACGGGAAGGCCGAGGCCGTGTTCGCCGGCCTGCCGATGGGGCATGAATTCACCTCGCTGATCCTCGCTTTGCTCCACGTCGGCGGCCATCCGCCCAAGGAAGATGCCGAGCTGCTCGATGCTGTGCGCGCATTGGAAGGCGATTTCACCTTCGAAACCTTCTTTTCGCTGTCGTGCCAGAATTGCCCCGACGTTGTGCAGGCGCTGAACATCATGGCGGCGCTCAATCCGAACATCCGCCACACCGCGATCGACGGCGCGCTGTTCCAGGACGAGGTCGAGCGGCGTCAGGTAATGGCGGTGCCCGCGGTGTTCCTGAACGGCGAACCCTTCGGACAGGGCCGCATGGACCTGGCGCAGATTGTTGCCAAGCTCGACACGGGCGCCGTGGCGCGCGCGGCCGAGAAGATCGCCGCGAAGGAGCCCTTCGACGTGCTCGTCGTCGGCGGCGGCCCCGGCGGCGCTGCGGCGGCGATCTATGCGGCGCGCAAGGGCATCCGCACCGGCATCGTTGCCGAACGCTTCGGCGGGCAGGTGCTCGACACGCTGGGGATCGAAAATTTCATCTCGGTCCAGCACACCGAAGGGCCGAAGCTCGCGGCGCAGCTCGAGGCGCATGTGAAGGATTATGACGTCGACGTCATGAATGTGCAGGAAGCGGCCGAACTGATCCCCGGCGGCGCGAACGGCCTGCACGAAGTGAAGCTGAAGAGCGGCGCGAGCGTCAAGGGCAAGACGGTGATCCTCTCGACCGGCGCGCGCTGGCGCCAGATGGGCGTCCCCGGCGAGGCCGAATATCGCAACAAGGGCGTCGCTTATTGCCCGCACTGCGATGGCCCCTTGTTCAAGGGCAAGCGCGTCGCGGTGATCGGCGGCGGCAATTCGGGGGTCGAGGCGGCGATCGACCTGGCCGGGCTCGTCGCGCATGTGACCTTGATCGAGTTCGACAGCCAGCTTCGCGCCGACGCGGTACTCCAGACCAAATTGCGCAGCCTGCCCAATGTCACCGTCATCACCTCGGCGCTCACCACCGAAGTGCTCGGCAATGGCGAAAAGGTCGTCGGCCTGCGCTACCGCGACCGCAACAAGGACGAGGAGCATCTCGTCGAGCTTGAGGGCATCTTCGTCCAGATCGGCCTGATCCCCAACACCGAATGGCTGGGCGATGCGGTGGCGCTCAGCGATCGCGGCGAGATCGAGGTCGATGCGCGCGGCGCGACGAGCCAGCCTGGCATCTTCGCTGCGGGCGACGTGACGACCGTGCCCTACAAGCAGATCGTGATTGCGATGGGCGAGGGGTCGAAGGCGTCGCTGTCGGCCTTCGATCACCTGATCCGCTCGGGCGGTTAGGGCAGTAGAGAGCGCCGACCTTCCTCACTATCTCGTCCCCCAATATCTCGTCATCCCGGCGAAGGCCGGGATCTCACCGTCGCTTGGCATGGCGAGGTCGAGATCCCGGCCTTCGCCGGGATGACGGGTAGTGTTGGAACCAGTTTTTATCCCTCCGGCCAAACATCCGTGTCATGGTCGGGGTGCTGGTGGTTGCTCGCCTTGATCGCGCCGACATAGGCGGCCATCGTTTCCTCGGTGGTGCCCTCGGCAGGGATCGAAAGCTCGTCGAACCACGGCATCTGGGCTTCGAGGCCAAATTGGCATTTCGGCGGGAACTGCGACGGATCGTCGAACGACCCCGTCGTCAGGTTGATGTGCCCGCTTTCGGCATAGTCGTAGAGCAGCGGCGTGCCGCAGTCGCGGCAGAAACCGCGCGCCGCCTTGTCCGAACTGTTGAACGTCGCAGGGCTGCCGCGTGTCCATGTAATCGCGTCGCGCGGCACGCCGATCAGCGCGATGAAAAAATTGCCCGCCGCCTTCTGGCACATGCGGCAATGGCAGATGTGCGAGCTGTCGCGTACCGCGGTGACATGATAGCGCACCGCGCCGCACTGACACCCGCCCGATGCCTCGATTTCGATCCGCTCCATGGCCGCTTGGTACCAGCGGCGGCGCGGCCCCGCAACCGCGCCGCCGCACGGCGTTACGCGCCGTAGCGCTCGATCGCCTCGGCCAGCGGCACATGCCCAAGGCACAGCCCGCTACCCGCGGCACTCTCGCCGCTTTCGAGCGCGGTGGCATAAATAACCGCAGGATCGGCCTCCAGCCGCGCGCGCAGCGCGGCGAGCCTCGGCCAGCGGGTTGGCGGCGCGATCTCATGAAAGTCCAGCCAGCGCGCCACCCCGACGAACAGCGCGTCGGCCAGCGTCGGCCGGTCGCCGACCAGATAGGGACCGTCGCCCGCCATGGCTTCCAGCTTGTCGTGGCGTTCGATCACCGCCTCCTTGCCCCATTCGCGCAGCGCCGCCTGTAGCGCGGGGCGCGGCGGGTCCATCTCCATCGCCGCCCATAACGGGCTGAAGGCGCCGGTGAAGCCGGTGTTGATGAACGCCATCAGCTGCCGCATCCGGTCGGCGTCGGGCGACAGCGGATCGGGACTGATCCGCCGTTCGTCGTCGCGCACCGCCAGCCAGCTGGCGATCGCCATCGTTTCGGTCAGCGCGCGGCCCTGGTCGGTAATCAGCGTCGGCGTCTCGTGCCGCGCGTTGATGCGCGCATAGGCAGGCTCGCGCATTTCGCCGAGCATATCGACGCGGCACAGGCGATAAGGTTTGCCCCGCCATTCGAGCGCGGCGACAAGCCCCATGGAACTTCCCAGCGGGAAGCCATAGATAAGGATCGGTTCCAAGTTATTGCTCCATCGTCTTGTAAAAGAGGGGGGAGCTGCGCAGCGATTTCGGATATAGGGTGTCCGTCGCGCGCGTAAATTACGCACATTTTTGTAACCATGAGGGCGATGATGAAAGAACTGGTTTCGCGCTGTCCGATCGAGGAGGTGATGCAGGTGCTGAGCGGGCGCTGGCCAACCTTGCTGATCTATTATCTCAGCGACGGAACCAAAAGATTCAGCGACTTGCAGCGCGACAATCCGACGATTTCGCACAAGATGCTGACGCTCGAGCTGCGCAAGCTCGAGGACGCGGGCATCGTCCAGCGCACCGACTTCGACGGCTATCCGCGCCGCGTCGAATATGACCTGACGCCGGCCGGACTGCGCCTCGTCCCGCTGATCGACGCGCTCGGCGACTGGTGGGAGGGCGTCAGCGGCGGCGATGTCCTGCCCGATGTCGTCACCGTGCGAACGACCTGACGCCTCCGCCCACGGGCGACGGTTAAACCCTCACCACAATCTTTCCGAACTGCGCGTTCGATTCCAGATGGCGGTAAGCCTCGGCAATCTCGTCGAACGTAAAAACCCTGTCGATCACGGGTTTCAACGCACCGCTGGCGACGCCGCCCAGGATGAACGCCTTGGCGGCATCGAGGCGCTGGGGGTTCTCGATAACCTCGTGAACCAGATAGCCGCGCAATGTCAGCCGCTTCGCGAGCGCGGCGGGCATGGGGAAGGGGGTCGGCTCTGCGCTCAGCCCGCCATATTCGATGACGATCCCGTTCGGCGCCATCGCCGCGGCCAGCGCCTCGACGATCGGGCCGCCGACGGCGTCGAGCGCGGCGCGCACCCCGGCCGGTCCGGCAATGGCGATCAGTCGTTCTGCGAGCACCTCCTCCTCGGCCGCGACGACATGCGCCGCGCCCGCGGCGACCAGCGCCGCGCGTTTCGCCGACGTGCGCGTCACCGCAATGGGGCGGGCGCCGATCATGTTGGCGATCTGGATCGCCGCGATGCCGACGCTGCTCGATGCCGCGGTGATGACGACGTAATCGTCCGCTTTGATCTGCGCCACCTCGACCAGCGCGCCATAGGCGGTCAGATAAGCCATCCACAGCGCTGCGGCGCTTTCCCAATCGAACCCCGCGGGATTCCGGACGATGTGCGCGGCGGGCAGCGTCGCCATCTCGCCGTGGGTGGGGTGTGCAATCATCGAAATCGGCGGAATGACACTGACCGCGTCGCCGACCGCCAGCCCGCGCACCCCCAGCCCGATCGCATCGACGGTCCCCGCGGCTTCCAGGCCGACCCGCGCGGGGAGGGCGGGGTGCTCGATATACTGCCCGCGGCGCATCAGCGCCTCGGCACGATTCAACCCCAGCGCCCTGACGCGGATGCGGACCTCGCCGTCGCCTGGGTCATCAACGGCAAGCTCGCCGATACGCAGAACCTCCGGCCCTCCGAACTGGTCGAATATCACGGCGCGCGGCATCGTCATTCCTTTCTTCTGGTAAGGAATATCCGATACGAAACGCTATCGCGGCGATATAGGGCTGGGATTGACCAACAGCGATAACCAAGAGTTTGCAATGGACCGCTTCGCCAGCCTGACCGCCTTTGTGAAGGTCGTCGAAACCGGCTCGTTCACGGCCGCCGCGCAGGCGCTGGAAATTTCCGGGCCGATGGTCGGCAAACATATCCAGTCGCTCGAACGCCGGCTCGGCGTGCGACTCATTCACCGGACGACCCGGCGGCAGGCGCTCACGGATTTTGGCGCCGCCTATTATGAACGCGCCAAGGCCATTCTTGCCGACATCGCCGCCGCTGACGCGCTCGCGGAAAGCGAGGGTGGCGACCTCGGCGGGCGACTGCGCGTGACGATGCCGGTGCATTTCGGGCGCGTTTGCGTCGCGCCGGTTCTCCTCGATCTCGCCCGGCGTTTTCCAAGGCTCGAACTCGACCTCGCGTTCAGCGACCATCTGGGTGATCTGATCGAGGATGGTTTCGATCTGGCGATCCGCACCGGCGAGCTCGTCGGCGGCAACGACTATCTGACGCGCCGCCTGGCAACGCAGCAGATGGTCTTGGTCGGCGCGCCCGCCTATCTGACCGATCGCGGAACGCCGCACGATCTGGCCGACCTCGACCATCATGCGACGCTCGCCTATCGCCGGTCGGGCGCGATTCCGCCCTGGCTTTTCCCTGCGCCCGGCGAAGCGGTAATCCGCTACGCACCGAAGGCGCGGTGGCGCTTCAGCGATCTGGAAGCGCTCGCCGCAACCGCAGCGGCGGGGTTGGGGCTGGCGTGGGTGCCCTCATGGCTCGTGCGCGACCGGCTGGCCAGCGGCGCTCTGGTCGAGGTTTTACCCGATGCGGGACGTTTCCCCTATCCGGTCCACGCGCTCTGGGTGCGCGCCGCGCCGCTGCCCGCGCGCATCCGCGCGGCGATCGACGCGCTGGCGGGTGGGCTGCCGCGGATGATGTGACGCCGCGCCGTCACTCCCACTCGATCGTCCCCGGCGGTTTCGACGTATAGTCGTACACCACGCGGTTGATGCCCTGCACCTCGTTGATGATGCGCGTCGCGCAGCGGCTCAGGAAACTGGCGTCGAAGGGATAGATGTCGGCGGTCATGCCGTCGGTCGAGGTCACGGCGCGCAGCGCGCAAACATGGTCATAGGTGCGCCCGTCGCCCATCACGCCGACCGTCTTCACGGGCAGCAGCACGGCGAACGCCTGCCAGATCGCGTCATAGAGGCCCGCGTTGCGGATTTCCTCGAGATAGACCGCATCGGCCTTGCGCAATATGTCGCAGCGCTCTTTGCTGACTTCGCCGGGGATGCGGATCGCGAGGCCGGGGCCGGGGAAGGGGTGGCGGCCGACGAAGATGTCGGGCAGGCCGAGTTCCTTGCCGAGCAGGCGCACCTCGTCCTTGAACAGCTCGCGCAGCGGCTCGACCAGCTTCATGTTCATCCGCTCGGGCAGGCCGCCGACATTATGGTGGCTCTTGATCGTCACGCTCGGCCCGCCGGTGAAGCTGACGCTCTCGATCACGTCGGGATAGAGCGTTCCTTGCGCAAGAAAATCGGCGCCGCCGATCTTCTTTGCTTCCTCCTCGAACACGTTGATGAATTCGGCGCCGATGAATTTGCGCTTCTTTTCGGGGTCGGTGACGCCCGCAAGGCCCGCCATGAAGCGCTCCTCGGCGTCCACCACGACGAGCGGGATGTTGTAATGGTCGCGGAACAGGCGTTCGACCTGTTCGCGCTCGTTCATACGCAGCAGGCCATGGTCGACGAAGACGCAAGTGAGCTGTTCGCCGATCGCTTCGTGGATTAGCACCGCGGCGACCGCGCTATCGACGCCGCCCGACAGGCCGCACAGAACGCGCTGGTCGCCGACCTGCGCACGGATTTCGGCAATTTTCGTCGCGCGGAATTCGGCCATCGTCCAGTCGCCCGAACAGCCGCAGACGTGGCGGACGAAATTGGCGATCAGCTTCGCCCCGTCGGGCGTATGCACGACCTCGGGGTGGAACTGCGTGCCATAATAGCGGCGCCCGTCGTCGGCGATCAGCGCAAAGGGGGCGCCGTCGCTGATCGCGACGATGCGGAAACCGGGGGCGAATTTCGTCACGCGGTCGCCGTGGCTCATCCACACCTGATGCCGTTCGCCGACGTCCCATAATCCGTCGAACAGCACGCAAGGTTCGGTGACGGTCAGGAAAGCGCGGCCGAATTCGCCGTCACGCTCGCCATCG
>JASBSJ010000054.1 GCA_030148985.1 Sphingopyxis sp. | reverse complement strand
GATGCGTCTGCTTTTGGGCAACCTTCAGCAGCACCGGGGCCCGCACAAAACAGCTTTCCCCATAGCTCGGCCCATGACCACCGCGGTTCGGGCATCGAAGACTTTCCGACGCCTGGCGGCGTCCGAAACTCTCAACGGTTGGAGACCGACTGCTTCTGGGTGCGGAATGGCAATAGCGGACCTTCCCGAGGTGATGAACATCGATGACCCGCCCAACCCGCGTCGTTGCGATAGCGGGAGCCCTTTCGGACGAGCGGTCGTTTCTTCGGCCGACTATCGTCTTCAGCGCCCCTTTATACCCTTCAGGGCATAAAGTCAATATACACCTTGCAGGGTATAATTCCGAATTACACCCTGCAAGGTGTATTGCATTTTTATACCTTAAAGGGTATAGCGACGCCCGGAGGCATGACATGAACCAGATGGTACGAACCGCCACGCAGTTGGGCGCCTATATTCAAGACACGCGCGCCCGCAAGGGCATCTCGCAGCAGCAGCTTGCCGAGATGATCGGAAAGCACCAGAAAACCATATCGAGTATCGAGCAGGGCAGCGCCGGCACCAAGCTCGAGACGCTTCTGCTCGTCCTTGCCGCACTCGATCTCAACATACAGATCAGTGCCCGCTCCAAGGCGGCTCCCGACATCGGCGACATCTTCTGAGATGGCGCGCCGGAAGACGCACGTCCCGCTCGACGTCCTGATAAACGGGCGCCTCGCGGGCCAGCTGGACAAAGAGACGAGCGGCGCGATCAGCTTTCGTTACGACGATAGCTGGCTCGAATGGGGGCATCGCTTTGCGATTTCGCTCTCGCTACCGTTGCGCAGCACCGTCTATCGCGGCGCCCCTGTCGCCGCGGTCTTCGACAATCTGCTTCCCGACAATCCCAATATCCGGAGGCGCGTCGCCGAGCGCACCGGTGCCGCGGGGACCGACGCCTATAGCCTGCTCGAACAGATCGGCCGCGACTGCGTGGGCGCGATGCAATTTCTGCCACCGGGTGAGAAGGGGCGCGAAGATCGCACCATCCACGGCGAGCCGATCAGCGACCGGTCGATCGAGAAGATGCTCGCCAATCTCAGCGGCGTGCCGCTCGGCATCGATCCCGAGCACGAGTTTCGGATTTCGGTGGCGGGCGCGCAGGAAAAGACAGCGCTGCTCAATTTCGAGAAAAGATGGATGACGCCGGTCGGCATCACCCCGACGACGCATATCCTCAAGCCCCAGATCGGCAAGATACCAACCTCGACGGGCGTCATCGACATGGCCTCAAGCGTCGACAACGAGCATTATTGCCTGACCCTGCTCAACGAGTTCGGGCTCGATATCGCGCAGACGCATATCCAGACTTTCGGCAGGCGCCGCGTACTCGTCGTAGAACGTTTCGACCGCCAATGGCGCGGCGACAAGGAGCTGCTCCGCATTCCCCAGGAGGATTGCTGCCAGGCGCTCGGCATCCCGCCGACCCGCAAATATCAGTCCACCGTCATCGGCCATCAGAACGGGCCGAGCGCGGTCGACATATTGAAGCTGCTGGCCGCAAGCGACGAGCCCGCGAAGGACCGCGCCAATTTCTTCAAAAGCCAGATCATATTCTGGCTGATCGGCGCGACCGACGGGCACGCCAAAAATTTCAGCATCTACCTCCGCCCTGGGGGCGGCTTTGCCCTCACCCCTTTCTATGACGTGCTCTCGGCGCAGCCGGCATTCGACAAGAAACAGATTCCGAACAACCGCTATAAGCTTGCTATGTCGGTCGGCACCAGTCGCAAATACAAGATCCTCGACATCTGGGGCCGTCACTTCGTCGAGACCGCGCGCGAAGCGGGATTCGGCAAGACCCAAATTAAGGCGATGTTCGACGAAATTCGGGAACGGGCGCCGGACGCCGCCGAAAAGGCCCTCGCCCGTATGCCAAAGAGCTTTGAACGCAGCATCCACGAAAGCGTCGCGAACGCGATAGAGACGCGCCTGCCGCGGCTTCAAAATGCGCTTTGATAATCGGTCGCACCTCCCGGCGAACAGCTGCACCTTCGGCGGGTGAACTATGTAGGTGGCAGTTCAACGACTTGACACACTACAGAGTTCTGCCGATAACCACCTGATAGGTTGGCATCCCCAAGATCGCAAACAACCTCACCCGAACCACAACCAGACTTGCCGACGCGTCTTGAACTAAGCTGACTTCGTGCAGGTTCTGGCTCGGGGGCTCGTCGGACGGGTCGCTGCACCCGATGAACCTCCCCCGAGGCTTACAGTTCGCGGTCCTGATCATGTCACCCAGGAAAGGCTCGACGCTCCTCGCCCCTAAATGGCCAAATCTAAAGGCGTGAGCGACCTTCGCGATCGTCAAACAGAAAGTTTCCGTGTTCACAGAACCGGTAGGCATGACTTCCGCAGCACCTAGCGCGTCGCAAAGCCATTGCAGGTGAGCATCGCGGTCTTTCCAAAAGCCTCCGCCACGCAGCCAGAACCGGCTTCTGGCTGACGTTTCTTCGTCATGATCTTGTCGGCCCGTTAGCACCGCCGGTTGCGGATAAATGAGGTACAGTTATCAAAAACGGGCAAATATTGCGGTCGACATTCGCTATCTCCCAGTCGACGCCGCCAGGATATTTGACTTTCAACGGCAGGTGCCGCGGCCGCCCCTTAGGGCGCCTCGTAGGCATGTTATACAGCATTCGTAGCGGCCCTAATATCTCGAAGCTACCCGCGCGACGACCATTCGGAAGATCCCAATAGGTTTTGGTACCGAGATAGACGAGGAGGAAGATGCCACGGCTAGACCGGACATCTCGAAGATAGTCGCCGGCGAGTTGTACTTCGAGGCGCGCGTGCGCGATATCTCAAGCAGTGCGAGGAAAGCTTCCTTGCCGGGCGTTTCCCGGATGAAGGCAATGAGCGCGTTGCGCGCATCCTGCGCATCGTCGCGCAGTCCCGGGGAATAGACGCCGCCGCCTGCGCGCTGGATATCCTCTTTCTCGCGGATGTAACGGACCATCAAAAGGTACAACGACTTCATATGCCCGACGGTACGAAATGCCTGCCTGGCGCGACCTTCTTGCGACCGGCCGCCAATTAGCCCGGCGATAAAGCCGAGCGCGAGCCGGGTCTGGTCAGCGGGATCGCTCATCCCGGCGAACCTCGCCGCGAGAGCTGGAATCGAAGCTTGCGCCATCGAACGCCCAATAGGCACCGAATGCAGTGGCGGGCCAGTAATCGGTGATGGTGCCGCCGACCGCGTGGGCGAGGGCGCGCTCGATCGCGTCGGGATTCCAATATCCCGATTCGTTGAGGAGCGACGATGCCGACGTGCGAAAACCATGCGCCCGCAGCGTCGCGCGCCTCACGAGCCTCGGCCAAACTGATTTAGGGATAAGCGCCGAGTGCCAGTTTCCGCTCCACGCCGTTGATACGATACTTCAGGCGCCGAAGCTTGCTGCCACCGGGATTGATTTGGAGATACAGGCCCTTCGAATCTGCAACCTTGTAGGGCTTTTCTCTAGGCTTGGCGTTTCGGATTGCGGCATTTGTCAGCGCCATTGGGGGCCTCGCGCAAATGGGGGCTTCTCCCGCCCCGAAAAAGGCCCCCAACGGCCGCAATTACGGACAATCAGAGACCATCACCGACAATCAGTGAGTGCCTCATAACTAGCAGAAAACCGGGACCATCTGCCGACCGGTTATTTGGAGGCCCGAGCCGGAATCGAACCGGCGTATACGGATTTGCAGTCCGCTGCGTCACCACTCCGCCATCGGGCCTCAGGCGCATGAAATGCGTGGAGTGAGCGCCCCTAGCCGTTTCGCCCCGCACTGGCAATCCGATTGTTTGGCAATTTCAGAGGCCGATGCGGGGTTGGCGCGTCTGCTCCGCCGGGCTATGCGCGCGGCAGCGGATCGTCGGGCTGTATTACTATTGCAATACAGCATTGCTTCGGGTAGAGCGGGCCGCAAAGGATCATCACTTTCAGGGAATCGGAACAGGCTGATGGCGACCAGGTTTAGCGAAATCACCGCGGCGGAGATGCGTTCCGCCATGATCGACAGCCAGCTGAGGACGAACGACGTCACCGATCCCGCGGTCGTCGCGGCGATGGGCGCGGTCGCGCGCGAGGCGCATGTGCCCGCCGCGCTCGCCAGCGTCGCCTATATGGACCGGGCGATCGCGCTTGGAGACGGGCGGATGCTGAGCCCCCCGCTCGTCACCGGCCGAATGCTCGTCGCCGCCGCGATCCGTCCGGGGATGCGCGTGCTGCTCGTCGGCGGCGCGACGGGCTATGCCGCCGCGCTGCTCGCGAAACTGGGCGCCGAAGTCCATGCGGTCGAGGAAGCGCCCGCGCTGCTCGCCATCGCCAGGCCGGCGACCGCCGACGCGACCGTCCGCTGGATCGAAGGCCCGCTCGCCGCGGGCGCGCCCGACGCCGCCCCCTATGACCGCATCATCATCGACGGCGCGATCGACATCCTGCCCGACGCGCTCACGGCGCAGCTCGCCGAGGGCGGCCGCATCGTCGCCGCGCGGCGCGACGGCGCGGTGTCGCGGCTCGTTCAGGGCGTGAAGGCCGGCGGCGCGGTCGCGCTGCGCAGCTTTGCCGACATGGACGTCGCGCCGCTGCCCGGCTTTGCCGCCCCCGCGGGCTTCCGTTTCTGAGCCGTCCATCCCCCTTCTTGTTTCAGGCTGACACCACGATGATCGATAGCGATAAAAAACCATCTCCTCGTCGTGCCCGCTGGCTTGCCGGTCTGGCCGCCGGCGCGCTGATGCTGCCGACGGCGGCGGAGGCCGAAACCTTGCAGGGGGCGCTGGCCAAAGCCTATGAAAATAACCCAACGCTGACCGCGGCGCGCGCGGGCCAGCGCGCGAACGACGAAAATGTCCCGATCGAAAAAAGCTTCGGCCTGCCCGAACTCGGCACGACGGCAAGCTATGAAGAAAATCTGATTATCCCCGGCAACAGTTTCAACTCGCCCGCGCGCTCGGTCGCCGGCGGGGGGCGGCTGACCGTTCCGATCTATCAGGGCGGCGCGGTGCGCAACGCGGTGCGCGCGGCGAAATATCGCGTCGAAGCGGGGCAGGCCAATCTGCGCGCGACCGAGGCGAGCATTTTTTCGCAGACCGTCGGCGCTTATATGGACGTCATCCGCGATCAGGCGATCGTTCAGCTCAACCAGAAAAATGTCGCCGTGCTGCGCACCAATTTGCAGGCGACGAGCGACCGCTTCGAAATCGGCGACCTCACCCGCACCGACGTCGCCCAATCGGAGGCGCGGCTGGCACTGGCCGAAGGCGACCTGCGCACCGCCGAAGCCAATCTGATCGCCAGCCGTGAAGCCTATATCCGCCTCGTCGGCGAAGCGCCGGTCGATCTCGAGCCGCCGCCGCCGCTCCCCAACCTGCCCGCGACCGCCGAGGATGCGGTCGCGATCGCGCTCGACAGCAACCCCGACATCGAAGCTGCGAACCAGCAGGTCAAGGCGTCGCGCGCCGACATCGGCACCGCCAAATCGAGCCGCGCGCCCAAAGTGTCGGCGATCCTCAGCGGCGGTTACAATAATTTCCTCGGCTCGCTGGACAGCGGCGTTCCCGGCGTCAGCGTGACGCAGGAAACGTCGAGCGCGGCGGCGGGGGTCGAGGTCACCTTACCGATCTTCACCGGCGGCCGCCGTTCGGCGCAGGTGCGCCAGGCGCAGTCGCGCAGCAGCCAGGCGATCGAACAATATGTCGAGGTCGAGCGCGGCGTCATCGCCCAGACGCGCGGCGCTTACGCGGCGTGGCAGGCGAACGAGCGCATCATCGCCGCGACGCGGCAGGCGGTCGGCGCGAACGCGCTCTCGCTCGAAGGCGTGCGCGCCGAAAACAGCGTCGGCACGCGCTCGATCCTCGACATTCTGAACGCCGAGCAGGAATATCTGAACACGCAGGTCCAGCTCGTCTCGGCGCAGCGCAACAGCTACGTCGCCGCCTTCTCGCTCCTTGCCGCGATGGGCAAGGCGGAGGCGCGCGACCTGGGGATCGAGGGCGGCGCGCTCTACGATCCCGAGGTCAATTATCGCCGCGTGAAGGGCCAGCTGTGGGACTGGGCCGACGATCCCGAACCGCAACAGGTCGCGACCGACACGCGCGCCGTGCCGTCGGCCGACGCGGCCGTACCCGAAGGCCCGCCCGCGCTTCCGCCACAATAAGGCTTGGCAAAACACGCCCCCAATCGGTAAGGGAAGCGTTAACCATGCGGTAATCGCGATGGTTTAGGGGGTGTATATGGGCGATATGTCGCGGGAACCGTCGATGGAAGACATCTTGTCGTCGATTCGGCGCGTGATCGCCCGCGACGAAGCACCCGGCGCCGCGCGCGAGATTCGCGTCCCCGAAGCCGACGATATTCTCGACCTTCAGGATGAGGAAGACCGGGCGGCCACAGAAGCCCCCGAGGCCGAAGAACTGGTCTCCGAAGCAAGCGCCGACGCCGCGCGCCAGTCGCTCGAGGCGCTGACCGCCGTGGTCGCGCCCGCCGTTGCCGCGGCGACTACCTCAGCGCCCGCCGCCGGCGGCCGCACAATGGAAGACGTCGTGCTCGACGCGCTCCGCCCGATGCTGAAAGAATGGCTCGACGCCAATCTGCCCGCGCTGGTCGAGGCGATGGTGGCGAGGGAAATCAGCCGGATCACCGGCAAGCGGGGTTAGGCATTTGCCGTCATAATGACCGTTGGCCGCTATGGCCGCTAACGACCGATTGCGGACATTTCGCATCTTTAAAACATCGTCATTCCCGCGAAAGCGGGAACCCAGGGAGGGGTCAGCCGACGCACGCTCTGGGTTCCCGCTTTCGCGGGAATGACGAATGTTGGGAGCGGCAGCTCACCACCA
>JASBSJ010000044.1 GCA_030148985.1 Sphingopyxis sp. | reverse complement strand
CTGCTGGCGCAGAACCGTCGACTGGGCGACGGTCATGCCGAGGTTGCGGACGACCACAACCGAAGCGGCATTTGCCAGCGTAGCGTTCAGCGAGGATACGGCTTCGGCCTTTTCCGTACGATCCATGCCTATACTCCACTCTATGCCCGGATGCTCCATGCGTCGAAACGCCGGGAGCCGCCGGGCGGCTAACACACGCAAACACAGGCGCGAGCCAAGGCTCGCCTGCATTTGCGTTGACGATGTCCGAAGGGGTCGGTCAAGCCGCTGACGCCTGACGTATCAGGCGGGCGACCGATAAAAGACTGTTCCCCGTCTCGGCTGGAAATTAAGAAGGGCAAATTCCCTTCACCAACTGTCTCGGACGGAATTGCCAGGGCCAAGGCCCGGACAACACGGGGGCGCTCATAGCCCGAATCGCCGCAAAGTCAAGGCGCGAAGCCCGTTCTGCGTCGCCCGCGGATCAGGCGCGCGCACGGATCGACCAGCAGGCGGCGGTGAAGCGCACCGCGTCACCGTCGATATAGCGGTCGAACGCCGGCAGCACCCGATCGACGATCCGCGCCCGCTCGGCATCATCGACCTGCGCGAGAAACAGGCCAAGCGGCCCCATGCTTGCGACATAGTCCGCGAGCGCGGACGCGGGAAAAGCGCACGCAAAATCGACCGTTTCGATGTCGATGTCCGACCACCCCGCGTCCCACAACAGCCCCAGGACACGGTCCTTGTCGGCAAAGGCGAACTGGCCCGGCGCATCGGGATCGCGTGCGGGCATCGCGGGCAGCAACGGCTGCGCCGCGCGTTCGGCAGCGGTCATGAAGCCGTTATCGCGAGGGCTGCGCCACGCGATCGCGTGCAGCAAGCCGCCGAGCGTCATCGCCTGCCGGATATTGGCGAAGGCAGCGACGCTGTCGGAAAAGAACATCACCCCAAAGCGCGAGATCGCCATATCGAAAGCGGCGGACGTGAACGCCTGGCTTTGCGCGTCACCCTCTATGAAACGCACCGGCAGCCCTTCGGCGGCGCCGCGCTCGTTCGCGCGCGCGATCATCGGCGCCGAGATGTCGATGCCCAGCGCCGTGCCGCCTTCACCGATGCGCCGGGCGGCGGCCAGCGTCGTCGCGCCGGTGCCGCACCCGATGTCGAGCAGATGCCGTGCTCCCGCCGCCTGGGCCGCATCCGCCAGCGCGTCGGCGATCGGCGCGAACAGGTCGTCGAGCAACGCCTGCTTCGCGACCCACGTCGCGCCCGCGCGTCCGTTCCACAATGCCGCCTGGTCGATCGGGGTCGTCATGTCCTTGGTCATCGAAATCCATCCTTGTGTTTGCGAATCGGTCGCGACAATCTGCCACTTCAAGTCAACTTGAGGTCAAGCCATGTCTGTTCTCGACATATCCGAAGTCGCCCGGCGGTCGGGGGTGCCCGCTTCCACCCTGCGCTATTATGAAGAGCGCGGGCTGATCGCCTCGATCGGACGCCGCGGGCTGCGCCGCCTGTTCGGCCCCGCGATCCTCGACCGGCTGGCGCTGATTTCGCTGGGCCGCGCCGCCGGTTTCAGCCTCGACGAGATCGCGGCGATGTTCACCGCCGAGCACGCGCCGCAGTTCGACCGCACCGCGCTGTCGGCCAAGGCCAACGAGATCGACCACACGATCGCGCGCCTCGCCGCGATGCGCGACGGGCTGCGCCACGCGGCGGCGTGCCGCGCGCCGAGCCATATGGAATGCCCCACCTTTCGCCGGATTTTGAAAGCCGCCGCCAGCGGTGCGTTCGAGCCGCCTACGCTCGCGCTGCGCCGCGGCGGACGTAGCGCGCGATAACGCCTCTTGCAAAAATATGTTTAAGATATATCTTAGAAAGATCTTGAATCGCTCATAGGAATGAAAAATGATGTTTTACGGATATATGCACCGCCGCGGTTGTGGCGCGCGTCATGCCATGCACCGCGGCGGGCGCGGCTTTGGCAAGGGATTCGGTCGCGGCTTCGGCGGACGCCACGGGCATGACGACGATCGCGGCGGCCGCCGCCGTCGGATGTTCGACAGCGGCGAGCTGCGGCTCGTCCTTCTGAAGCTGATCGCCGACGAACCGCGCCACGGATACGACCTCATCCGCGGTATCGAGGAGCTGACCGGCGGCGCCTATGCGCCCAGCCCCGGCGTCATCTATCCGACGCTCACGCTGCTGGGCGACATGGGCCTGATCGCCGCGACCGAGAGCGACGGCGCCAAAAAACTGTTCGCGATCACCGACGCCGGCCGTGCCGAGCTCGATGCAAACCGCGAGCAGGTCGAGCGGCTGATCGCGCGCCTGACCGATGTTGGCGAGGAAAGCCAGCGCACCGACAGCGCCTCGGTCCGCCGCGCGATGGGCAATTTGCGCGCCGTGCTGATGAACCGGCTTGGCGAGCGCGACCTCGACGAAGCGGCGCTGCACAAGATCGTCGCGCTGATCGACGAGGCGGCGCAAAAGATCGAGCGGCTGTAATGCGCGCGGCCGCTTCGCCTTTCGCAAGGCCCCTTGGCGTTCGACTGGCAGCCCCTATCTGAATAGCGGAACGCAAAACGCGCCCCGCGCGTTCGGCGCCGTGAAACGATGTAAGGAAAGGATGTCTGCGTGACCGATGCCCAGGGGCTGCTCTGCCCGACCTGCCGCGTGAACCTTGTCATGTCCGAACGACAGGGGATCGAGATCGACTATTGCCCGCAATGCCGCGGTGTCTGGCTCGATCGCGGCGAACTGGACAAGATCATCGAGCGCAGCGAAACCGCGGCCGCGCCCGCCCCTGCACGGCCGCAAGCGGCGCCTCCGCCGCCGCCGCAATATCGCGAGCCGGACTATCGCGAGCGCGGCTATGACGACCGCTATTATGGCAAGCCCTACAAGAAGAAGCACAAAAGCTTCCTCAGCGAATTGTTCGATTGATCGGGACGCGGCGCGTCGTCAGGCGCGCCGCGCCACCCATAACGCGCGGCCGCCCAGTGCCACAGCGCCGGCGATCGCCAGCGCATAGGCGGCCAGCGGCGACCATATCGTTACGCGCGCGCCTATGATGGCGCCGCCGACAAGCGCCGACCACAGCGCCAGATGCGGCAACCAGCGCCCGTCGCCAGTCCCACGCAGCGCGTTGGCCATTTTCTGCCCCATCTGCACCAGCGTTCCGGTCATATAGGTGACGCCGACCACGGCGCCGTCGCGTCCCTCGACCGCGGCGTTGACCATCCCCATCGCCACCGCAAGGCAGGCAACCGCGCCAACCACCTGATCGGCAAGTCGCAGTCCGCCCGCCACGACCAGCAACGCAGCGACGCCGAACAGGATCACCCCGCTCCGCCGCGCGGCGGCCCGCGCGGCGACAAGCGATCCCGCAACAACGCCGACGACGAACAGCAGGATAATCAGGCCGGCAACCAGCCCCGCATAGGTCCATTCGGCGACGCCGACCGCAAGCCGCGTCGAGTTGCCGGTCATAAAGGACACGAAAAAGCCGCCCGATTCGACAAAGCCGATCGCGTCCACAAAACCGGCGAGCGCCGATATTCCCGCGGCGAGCCGTTGCTGCGAGCGATCGAAACGGATCATCGCCCGGTCAGGCCCGCCGCCCTCACGCGCCGCCGCGGATCAATCCGCCACCGCATGGCGGCGCGCATAGAGGAAATAGACCGCAAGGCCCGCGATGTTCCAGATGAGGAACCAGAATTGCGTCTGCGCCGGCAGGCTGAAGAAAAGATAGATACAGCCGCCGATCGCGCCGAGCCCGACCACCCACGGCAAGGGCGTGCGGAAGGTGCGCGGCGCGTCGGGCGCACGGCGGCGCATGATGAGCATACAGACCGACACCGCGGTAAAGGCGGCCAGCGTCCCTGCATTGGCGAGCGCGGCGAGATCGCCCAGCGGGATGAAGCCCGCGAGGATCGCGACAACGATCGCGGTGAAGATGGTGATGCGCACGGGCGTCCCGCGCGACGACAGCTTGGCAAGGCTCGCGGGAAGCAGCCCGTCGCGCGCCATCGTGAAGAAGATGCGGCTTTGCCCATAGAAAAAGGCAAGGATGACCGTCGGCAGCGCGATGACCGCGGAGACGCCAAGATATTGCGCCGCGAGCGGACTGCCGAGTTCGCGCAGGATCAGCGCGAGCGGTTCGGGGCTGTTCGCAAAGCGCGTATAGGCGATGGCGCCGACCGCGGCGACCGCGACGGCGATATAGATGACGACGCAGACGAACATCGACCCGATGATACCGATCTTGAGGTCGCGGTCGGGATTGCGCGTTTCCTCAGCGGCAGTCGCGATCGCGTCGAAACCGTAGAACGCAAAGAAGATGATCGCCGCCGCCGCCATCACCCCGCGCTCGACGCCGTCGGGGCCCATGTGCTTGGCAAAGCCATAGGGGCTGAAGGGTTCGAGATTGGCGGCGTTGAAGGCGGGGAGCGCGACCGCGACAAAGATCGCCAGCGCGAGAACTTTCACCAGCACGAGGAATGCATTGAGCGTCGCGCTTTCACGCGTGCCGACCAGCAACAGTCCCGCCACGACCGCGATGATCGCAATCGCCGGCAGGTTGACGATCCCGCCAAGCTCCGGCCCTTGCATCAAGGCCATCGGCGCCCCCGCCCAAGCCTCGAGCAGCGGCGCGGCATAACCCGACCAGCCGACCGCGACCGCGCTGACCACCAAGGAATATTCCAGGATCAGGCTCCACCCGACCACCCAGGCGATAATCTCGCCGATCACCACATAGCTATAGGTATAGGCGCTGCCCGACGCGGGGATCATCGTCGCCATTTCGGCATAGGCGAGCGCCGCGCAGGCGCAGATCAGCCCGGCGACGGCAAAAGACAGGATCACCGCCGGCCCCGCCTTGTCGGCGCCGACGCCGATCAGCGTCAAAATGCCCGTGCCGACGATCGCCCCGACACCCAGCGCGATCAGATGCGGCCAGCCCAATGTCCGCGCCAGTCCTTGTCCGTCCGGCTGATCCGGGACGATCGATTTGCGGCGCATCAGGCTGTCGGACATAAAGTGGCTCCCCTTTGATTGTTTATGGCTTTTCGCCCTGCGCCGCTTGTACGCACGCCGGGCGGCAACGCAAGCCAGGCGTTCGGCGCGGCAACCTAGCCAAAGTGCCGCTTTCCGACTAAAGGCCCGCGATGCACTTTCTCGATCAGGCCAAAATCTTCATCAAGTCGGGCGACGGCGGCCCCGGCGCCGTCAGTTTCCGGCGCGAAAAATATATCGAATATGGCGGCCCCGACGGCGGCAACGGCGGCAAGGGCGGCGACATCGTGTTCGAGGCCGTCGCCGGGCTCAACACACTGATCGACTTTCGCTATACGCAGCATTTCAAGGCAAAGCGCGGCACGCCGGGTGCCGGCCGCGACCGCACCGGCGCGGGTGGGCCCGATCTGGTCATCCAGGTTCCGATCGGCACACAGATCCTCGCCGACGACGAGGAGCGCAGCCTGCTCGCCGACCTCACCAAAGAGGGCGAGCGCGTCCATTTCCTTCGCGGCGGCGACGGCGGCCGCGGCAATGCCAGCTATAAAACCTCGACCAACCGCGCGCCGCGCCAGCACGGGCCGGGCTGGCCGGGCGAGGAAATGTGGGTGTGGCTGCGCCTCAAGCTGCTCGCCGACGCGGGCCTCGTCGGCCTGCCCAACGCCGGCAAATCGACCTTCATCAACGCGGTGACCAATGCGCAGGCCAAGGTGGGCGCCTACGCCTTCACGACGCTCCGCCCGCAGCTCGGCGTCGTCAGCCACAAGGGGCATGAATTTGTCGTCGCCGACATTCCGGGGCTGATCGAGGGCGCGGCCGAAGGCGCGGGGGTCGGCGACCGTTTCCTCGGCCATATCGAGCGCTGCCGCGTGCTGCTCCACCTCGTCGACGCCAACGATACCGATGTCGCGACCAGCTACCGCATCGTGCGCGACGAGCTCGAAGCCTATGGCGCCGATCTGATCGACAAGCCGGTGATCGTGGCGCTCAACAAGGTCGACACGCTCGATGATGAGCTGATCGCCGCCCTGTCAGCCGAACTCGAAGCCGAAAGCGGCCATCCGGTGATGGCGCTCTCGGGGGCGAGCGGTGCCGGGGTCGACGCGGTGCTCGACAAGCTGCTCGAAGCCATCGGCCAGCCCGAACCGGGACCCGATGCCGATGAAGACGACAAGGGCGGCGACTGGTCGCCGATCTGACGCGAATTTTCATCATTCCCGTAAGGCCGCGCTTTCACTGCTCCGTCTACCGATAGGCCGCGATTCCGGCCCCCTCGGGGTCTGAACAGGAACGAAACGCTCCGCAGGGAATTTCATGCGGAACAACAAGGATCTCGCATGACCGATCGAAACAAGTCTGCCTCCCTTCTCCTCATCGCGCTCGCGGCAGTGTCCGCACCGGCCCACGCACAAGCCGAGGGCGAGGGCAGCGAAAAACGCACGCGCCTGATCCTCGGGCCGCAATTGTCGCCCTCATGGCCCGGCGCCGATAAATTCAGCGTCGGCCCCTATATCGATCTGTCGCGGGCGCGCGAGGGCGAGAATTTCGAGTTCGAGGCCCCCGACGAAAGCTTCGGATCGCCGCTCGTCCATTCGGGCGATTTCGCCTTCGGTCCTGCGCTCGGCTTCATCGGCAAACGCAAGGCGTCGGACATCGGCGCCGACCTGCCAAGCGTCGGTTTCTCGTTCGAGGCGGGCGGTTTTGCGCAAGTGAACCTCACCCCCGCGCTCCGCCTGCGCGTCGAGGGGCGCAAGGCCTTTTCCGGCCACAAGGGCTGGGTCGGCGAAGTCAGCGCCGATTACGTCGCGCGATCGGGCGACGACTGGCTGTTTTCGATCGGTCCGCGCATAACGCTGGGCGATGCCAAATACCACCGCGCCTATTTCGGCGTGACTCCGGACGCGGCGGCAACGTCGGGCCTTCCTGCCTTCGATCCAAGCGGCGGCGTGCAGTCGGTCGGCGTGACCGCGGGCTATCTGCGCCAGCTCAGCCGACGCTGGGGCATCGGCGTCTATGGCCGCTACGACCGGCTCGTCGGTGATGCGGCGGATTCGCCCGTCGTGCGCCAGCTCGGTTCGCGCAGCCAGCCGTCGGTGGGCGTCGCGCTCAGCTACACCTTCGGCGGGAACCGCTAAGCAGCAGCGATCCGCCCGCCCGCGATGCGATAGCGCGTCACCGGTCCCGGCATCGCGTCGAACAGCGCCGCTTCGGTCCCGGTCAGCCACGCCTGCCCGCCCTGCCCCGCGAGCCGCTCATAAAGCGCCGCGCGGCGCAGCGGGTCGAGATGCGCCGCGACCTCATCGAGCAGCAGCACCGGCCGCTGGCCGCGAAGCCTTGCGACGCAATCGCCATGCGCGAGGACGAGCGACAGCAGCATCGCCTTTTGCTCGCCCGTCGAACAGCGTGCGGCGGCCCGGCCGGTAACGGCATGAACCGCCGCCAGATCGTCGCGGTGCGGCCCCGCGGTCGCGCGGCCCGCGGCGGCGTCGATCCGCCGGCGCGCGGCGAACAGCGCCCTCAGCGCCTCGGCGCTATGCGACGCGGCGCGTTCCTTGCCCTCGCTGTCGACCAGCGTCAGCAGCGGCCGTGCAAAGGGCGCATCGGGCTGCCCCGCCAGCTCGGCCGCCAGCGCCGCCAGCGTATTGAGCCGCGCCGCGTCCATCGCCGCGCCATGGTCGGCGAGCTGCGCCTCAAGGCTCGCGAGCCACGTCGTATCGGCGGCTGAAAGGTCCGCAAGCAGCTTGCCGCGCGCGCGCAGTGCCGCTTCATAGCGGTTGCCGTGCTGCGCGTGGCGCGGGTCAAGCGCGAGGACGAGGCGGTCGAGAAAGCGGCGCCGGTTGCCCGCGGTCTCGACGAACAGCCGGTCCATCGCCGGGGTCAACCACAATATCGCCAGCCATTCGCCCAGCGCCGTCGCGGCGGCGGCTGCGCCGTTGATGCGGACGATCCGCCGTCCGGGCTGCGCGGGTTCGATCCCCGTCCCCAGCGCGACCGGCGGCAATTCCTCCGCCGCCGCAACCTCGGCAAAGATCGCAAAGCCGCCCGCCGCACCATCACGCACCATGTCGGACAGCGGCGCGCGGCGCAGCCCGCGCCCCGGCGCGAGCAGCGATATCGCCTCCAATATATTCGTCTTGCCCGCGCCATTGTCGCCGTGCAGCGCGACCAGCCCCGGCCCAGCCGCCAGCTCGGCGCCGGCATGATTGCGAAAATCGGTCAGCGAGAGGCGGACAAGCGTCATGCCCGACCGCGCCTACCGCAGCCGATGCGGCGACGCCAGCGCCGACGCGCATAGGGCCGCCCGCAATCGTGTGCGATATTTCCCTATCGTTGGGAAAATTCACTCATCAAGCGCAAATTCCGCGTTATCAAATTTTCGATGGAACCAAAAAACCGCGGTTAACCGCGGATGAATGCAATTGGCACGCCTCCTGCATAACTGTTGGCATCCACCGGATGGTCCGGATGGAAGGTTCAAGGAAGGAAAAAATCATGGCCCATTTCAACGTCAACGCCGTCAAGAGCTACGCCCTCGCCGCTTTCGCCTCGCTTTACGCCTCGGCGATGCTGTTCGCGATCGTCGGCCAGAATGGTGCGCAGGTTGGTCAGCTGATCGTCTGATCGGCTGACAACCTCCCCGCAAAGAACGCCGGCCCCTCGGGTCGGGATCGAAAGGAAAGAAATGAAACAGGGTTTTCGCAAGAATCGCCGGAACGGCATCATCTTCGGCGTGTGCGCCGGGATGGCGGACCACTTCGGCTTCGATGTCTTGTGGACACGCGTCGCCTTTGCCGCCCTGACGCTGTTGGGCTTCGGCCTGCCGCTGCTGCTGTACCTGACCGTTGCGATCCTCGCGCCATAGGACAGCCCTCGGGCCGGTCGCCACAGGCGCTCCGTTCACCGGCCCCACATTCCCGAAATCAAGGGCTCACCGGCCACCGCCGGTGGGCCCTTTCCTTATCCGTGCGGCCGGATCAGATATTTCTCGCCCGTCCGCTTGGCATTATAGGCCTGCGCGGTTTCAACGTCGAGCGCCTCAGTCAGCGAGATTTCGTGGCTGTAATGGCTCTTGAAGGTCGTCGTCAGCTCGTCGACGACGCGCTGGCGCATCCGCCCGACGACTTCGGCCCCCGCCTTCGCCATGAACGGCGTCAGCAAAAAGCCGCCGAGCGCCCAGGTCAGGCCGAAACTGCGCGCCGAGAAAGTCGTCGGCGACAGGTCGAGCGCGCCATAGATATAAACCTGCTTGAACGTGTCCGAGCCATAGCGGCTGTATGTCGTCATGCGCCGCACCGCCGCCGCCTCCATCGCGGTCAAAATCTGCCCGGCCAGCTTGCCGCCGCCGGTCGCGTCGAAGCCGATAGTCGCGCCCGTTTCGGCGATCGCGTCGATCAGCCGCTCCATGAAATCGTCGGCGCTGCTGTTCACGACATATTGCGCGCCAATGCCTTTCAGCAGCGCGACCTGCGCGTCGCTGCGCACGATGTTGACCAGCGGGATACCGTCCTTCGCGCAAATCTTGACGAGCATCTGACCCAGATTCGACGCCGCCGCGGTGTGGACGATCGCGCTATGCCCCTCCATCCGCATCGTTTCGGTAAAGGCCAGGCTGGTGAGCGGGTTGACGAAGCAGGAGGCGCCGTCCCTGGGATCGGTGTCATCGGGCAGCGGCATCGCCATCTGCACCGGCAGGCAGCGATATTCGGCGTACATCTCGCCGCCGAGCACCGCGACCGTCTTGCCGAGCAGCGCCTGCGCCTCGGCCGACGCGCCGGCCGCAACGACGGTGCCGCAGCCTTCGTTGCCGATCGCCATCGCCTCGCCGACGCGCCCCGCCATCGCGCGCATTCCCGCGGGCGGAACATCGGCGGTCAGCACGGGCAGCCCATCGCGCTCCGAAGCGCGCGCGGTGCTCATGTCGGCGCCGCCGAACAGCAGGCCCAGGTCCGACGGGTTGATCGGCGCCGCGAGCAGCTTCACCACGACCTCATGCGCTTTCGGTTCGGGCATAGGCCGCCGCTCGAGCGACACTTCCAGCTGCCCTTCGGGCTTCACAAGCGTCAGCATGGTCAGGTTGGTTTGGGGCAGGTCGGTCATCGCGCGTCTCCCGTCGCATTTCAGTTTCTGGATGCAACGGGAATAGGACGATGCGGCGGGGCTGGCAATCGCTCCTCAAGAAAATTTGGTCCTTATCCAGCATGCGTCATTGCGAGCGCAGCGAAGCAATCTCCAGCTATCGCACCGACCGGACGCCCACTGGAGATTGCTTCGTCGCTTCGCTCCTCGCAATGACGCTCCGGGCTACCCCGTCCCGTAAAAACGCGCGAGACGGTCGAGCGCCAGCCCCAGCACCAGCTTGCCCGACCGCGCGGGCCAGCCGAGCGCCTTTTCGGCGCCGCCGATCCCCTCGCCCGCGCAGATCACGCGCCAGCAAATGTCGGCAAGCCCGGGCCCCGCCGCGCCGAGCGCGCCGTGAAAGCGCCGGTGCGCGTCGATCCGCGCCAGCGACGCATCGGCCGCGCGCGCGCCGCCGCGGCTCTTGCCCGGCGGCGCCGCGTCCCAGCGCATCGTCACCCGCGCCGCCAGCCCCGCGCGTTCATAATCGGCGCGCAGCCGCTCGCCCGCCAGCAATTGGGCCGGGGTCAGCAGCCCGCGCGAGGCCAGCCAGGCAATCGGGCTTTCGGCGACATTGACGGTCACATGCCGCATCACCTGCGGCCCCGTCTTGCCGGGATCAATCCGGTCGTCGGGATGGATGCGCGATTCCAGGCGGCGTGCGGTCATCTCTGTCTCCTTCGGTTGGACACGGGGCTTGACATTGGATGATTATGTAGGAAAGAAAAAACCGATTTGGTTATCGAAAGGCAAAGGCCGTGATCAACAGCATCCGAACCGTCCGCCGCGCGAAGGGGTTGACGCTCGAGGAGGTCGCGCAGCGCTGCGATCCGCCGACGACCGCGCAGACGATCGGCCGCCTCGAAACCGGGACAAGGACGCTGTCGCTCGGCTGGATGAACCGCATTGCCGCAGCGCTCGGCGTCGATGCCGCCGAACTCGTCCGCCTGCCGCAGGATGCGCAGCTGACGATCACCGCGCTGCTCGGCGCCGACGGCGCGCACGCGCCGACGCGCACCGAACAGGCGCTCGCCGCGCGGCCGGGCGAGGATATGGTCGCGGTGCGCGTCACCTCGTCGATCGGCGACTATCGCGCGGGCGACGAAATCTGGTGCCGCCGGATCGAGGGTGACTGGGCCAGCGCGCTCAACCGCGACCTGCTCGTCCCCCGCCCCGCCGGCCGCTTCTTCTTCGCGCGCCTGCTCAACGTCGATGGCGAAAAGCTCCACCTGCTCCCGCTCGGCACCGGGCAGCGGCAGCAGGTCGTCAGTAACCCGCCGTGGGCCGCGGTCGCGGTGCGCTTGATGCGCAGCCTGTGATCTCCAGCCCCGTCATTGCGAGCGAAGCGAAGCAATCCAGAGCGGCTTGTCACGCCCTGGATTGCTTCGCTTCGCTCGCAATGACGGACGGATGAGAGGACAGGCATGACCGCCCCCTTGCGCATCCTCTCTATCACCACCCTTTTTCCCGACGCCGCGCGCCCGAACTTCGGCCTGTTCGTCGAAAAAAGCCTCCGCGCGCTCGCGGCGCAACCGGACATCGACCTCACTGTCGTCGCCCCCGTCGGCCTCCCCCCCTTCCCGCTCGCGCTCCACCCACGCTACCGCGCGCTGCGCAGCCTGCCCGGCGCTGAAACCTGGCAAGGCCTCGCCGTCCGCCGCCCACGTTTCACGCTGATCCCGCGCTACGGCGCACGCTTCAACCCCGCGGCGGTCGCACGCGCTGTGCTCGGCGCGGTCCGGGACCGGACGTTCGACGTGATCGACGCGCAATTCTTCTACCCCGACGGCCCCGCCGCGATGCGCGTCGCAGCAGCGCTTGGCCTGCCCTTTTCCGTCAAGGCCCGCGGCGCCGACATCAGCCATTTCGGCCACGCCTCGGCGACGCGCGCGCAGCTGCTGGGCGCTGCGGCAAAAGCCGCGGGCCTGCTCGCCGTCTCCGAAGCAATGCGCCGCGACATGGCGGCGATCGGCATCGATCCGGCAAAGGTCGCAGTCCACTACACGGGCATCGACACTGCGCGCTTCCATCCCGGCGACCGCGCCGCAGCGCGCGCGGCGCTCGGTATCGACGACGCCCCCGCGATCCTCTCGGTCGGCGCGCTCATTCCCCGCAAGAGGCAGGCGCTCGTCATCGAAGCACTGCCCGCGCTCCCCGGCGCGCATTACTGGATCGCCGGCGCGGGCGCGGAGGAAAGCCGCTACCGCGCGCTCGCGCGCCAGCAGGGCGTCGAAGCGCGCGTGCATTTCATGGGCCCCGTAGCCCACGCTGACCTGCCGATGCTTTACCGTGCCGCCGACATCGTCGTCATGCCCTCGGCCAGTGAGGGCCTTGCGAATGCGTGGGTCGAGGCGCTCGCCTGCGGCACGCCGATCGTCATCAGCGATGCGGGCGGCGCGGCCGAACTCGTTACATCGCCCGCCGCGGGCCGCATCGTGCCCCGCACGCCGGGCGCGATCGCCGAAGCGGTGCAGGACATCCTCGCCGCCCCGCCTTCACCGACCGACGTGGCCGCGAGCCTCGACGGCCGCTTCGACTGGAACCGCAACGGCCGCGAACTGGCCGACCATCTGCGGCGCTGCGCTGGGGATTAGGCAGCGCGGATTATCGGGAACGCGATACTCCGCAATCTTAAAACGTCGTCATTCCCGCGAAAGCGGGAACCCAGAGCGTGCGTCGGCTGACCCCTCCCTGCGTTCCCGCTTTCGCGGGAATGACGAAGATGACGAAGATAGGGAATATCCGCTGCCCACCCTCGGCTTACAACCCGCTCGGAGCAATCAAACCACCGCGCCGTCGTCGTTCTTGCTCGACACCCGCTCGGCGCCTTCGGTCGCCGCGGTCGTCCGCGGCACGAAGCTGTCGGGACCGACCTTCAGCCACACCAGGATCGGCGCCGACATATAGACCGACGAATAGGTGCCAACGAAAATGCCGAGCAGCATCGCCGCGGTGAAGCCAAAGATCACATCCGGCCCGACCCACAGCAGCACCGCAAGCGCGATCAGCATGGTAAAGCTGGTCATCACCGTGCGCGCCAGCGTCTCGTTGATGCTGAGGTCGAGCAGCGGGATGATCTCCATCTTGCGATATTTCTTCAGATTCTCGCGAATCCGGTCGAACACGACGATCGTGTCGTTGAGCGAATAGCCGATGATCGTGAGCAGCGCGGCGACAATATTGAGGTCGAACTGCATCTGCGTCAGCGCAAAGAAACCAAAGGTCAGCGCGACGTCGTGGAACAGCGCGAACAGCGCGCCGACGCCGAACTGCCATTCGAAGCGGATCCAGATATAGATGGAGATCGCGATCATCGCGAGGATCAGGCTGAGCGCCCCGGTGCGCAGCAGCTCCTCCGACACCTTGCCCGACACGGTTTCGACCGAGCCGGTGGTGGCGGTCGGAAATGCCTCGGATATGCCCGCGACCAGCTGTTGCCCCGCGCGCTCGGCGGCGGCCTTGTCGCCTTCGGGCAGCGCGGTGCGGATCGATACCGCCTTGTCCGATCCGAACTGCTGGATCGTCGCTTCGCCCAGGCCGATGTTGCCGACCTTTTCGCGAATTTCGTCGATCGGCGGCATGGCGCCGGTGAATTCGACGCGCACCGACTGGCCGCCGACAAAGTCGACGCCCAGGTTCAGCCCGCGCACCGCGACGAGCGCGATCGACGCGGCGATCATCAGGATGCTGATCACCATGGCGACCTTGCGCCACCGCAGGAACTGGATGTTGGTGTCGTCGGGGACGAGTTTCAGCAGACGCATGGTCGATCCCTTACCTTAAATATTCAGCGACGCGGGGCGCGTCTTGTGCAGCCAGCGCGCCGCGAACAGCCGCGTCACGGTGACGGCGGTGAACACGCTGGTGATGATGCCGATCGTCAGCACCACCGCAAAGCCCTTGATCGGGCCCGATCCGAACCAGAACATCAGCCCCGCCGCGATGACGTTGGTGATATTGGCGTCGAAAATCGCGCGGCTCGCTTCCGAATAGCCGAGTTCGACCGCCTGGAACACCCGTCGTCCGCGTTTCAGCTCCTCGCGGATACGCTCATTGATCAGCACGTTCGCGTCGACCGCGGCGCCGATGGTCAGCACGAAGCCGGCGATGCCCGGCAAGGTCAGCGTCGCGTTGAACGCCGCCATGATCGCGACGATCAGCCCGATGTTAAAGACCAGCGCGATGTTCGCATAGACGCCGAAACGGCCATAAACGATGATCATGAACACCAGCACCGCGACGGTCGCGATGATACCCGCGATCGCGCCCTTGCGGATCGAATCGGCGCCAAGCTCAGGCGTCACGGTGCGTTCCTCGACGACCGTCATCTTCACCGGAAGCGCGCCCGAGCGCAGCGAGATCGCCAGCGCATTGGCGCTCGCGACGGTGAAGCTGCCCGAAATCTGCGCACTGCCGCCCAGGATGGGTTCGTTGATCGACGGCGCCGACAGCACCTGGCCGTCGAGCACCATGGCAAATCTTTTGCCAACATTCTGCGCCGTCACCTTGGCAAAGGTGCTCGACCCCGCCGAATCGAACCGGATCGACACCACCGCCTCGTTCGTCTGCGGATCATAGCTTTGCTGCGCGTTGATCAGCTGCTCGCCGCTGATCATCACCTGCCGCCGCAGCACTTCGAACGCCGCGCCGCTGCCCTCGCCGGGTGCATAGGGGACGATTTCGCTGCCCACCGGAACGCGGCCCGCGGCGGCTTCGGCGGGGTCGGCATTGGCATCGACCATGCGGAACTCGAGCCGCGCGGTCTTGCCGATCAGCTCCTTGAGCGCGGCGGGATCCTGAAGCCCCGGAACCTGAACGACGACGCGGTCGTCGCCTTCGCGGATGATCGTCGGTTCGCGCGTGCCGAGCGCGTTGACGCGCTTGTCGATGATGTCGCGCGCGGTATCCATCGCGTTCGCCACCGCCTGCGTCTGCCCGGCGCTGGTCGGGGTCATCACGATCCGCGTCGAATCGACGACGTCGATATTCCAGTCGCGCTGGCCGGTCAGCCCGGCGCCCTGCGTCTCGCTGAACAGCCGCTCGCGCGCGGCGTCGAGCTTCGCGGCATCGCGGACGAGGAAGCTGATGCGGCCGCCCGTCGTCGACAATTCACCGATCGCGATGTCGTCGTCGGACCCGCTCGCCCCGCGCATCGCGGTGCGCACGGTCTTTTCCATGTTGGTAAGCTGCGTCTTGCGCAGGTCGTCGATGTCGGCCTCGAGCAGCAAATGGCTGCCGCCCGCCAGGTCGAGCCCCAGGTTGACCTTGGCCTGCGCAAAGCCCGGCAGGCTTTCGAACGTCTTGGCCGGCAGAAAGCTGGGGATCGAAAATAGGATACCGAGCAGCAGGATGATGCTGATGCCGATGGTTTTCCAGCGCGGGAAATCGAGCATGGTCTGTGATCCGATTGCAAAGGGGGGCCGGGCGGTATCGCCGGCCCCGATGCGTCAGTCGTTCGCGGGCTTGCCGCCGGGCTGCAAAACGTCGGCCAGCGTCGCCTTGACGACCTTGATCTTGACGCCCTGCGCGATTTCGACGTCGGCATAATCATCGTCGACGCGCGTGACCTTGCCGACGATGCCGCCGCCGGTCACGACCTGGTCGCGCGGCTTGACCGCCGCGATCTTGGCGCGATGCTCCTTCGCGCGCACCTGCTGCGGGCGGATCAGGAAGAACCAGAAGACGGCGAAGATCAGGATATAGGGCACCAGCATCAGGAAACCGGCTGCCCCGCCGCCCGATCCGGCCGCCTGGGTCAGAAGCAATTGCGTCGACATGGGTGAAAGACTTTCCGTTCGAAAGCGTCGCGCAGCCCCCACCGGGACCGGCACGCAAGGATGGCGCGGCGCCTATCACGCGGGGGAGGCGCGCGCAACCGGTCGCGCGCGCCTCCCCCGCGGCAAGCGTCGCCCGAAAATGGGAAGGATGCGGGCCAGATCAAGCCCGCCCGCAAGCTTCGCTCAGGAGAGCCTTGCATCGCCTGCCAAGGCACGCTAGGGGCCTCGCCTGCCCAATCGGGCCGGTCGGGACGTAGCGCAGCCTGGTAGCGCATCACACTGGGGGTGTGGGGGTCGGAGGTTCGAATCCTCTCGTCCCGACCAAATTTCCTGAAAACAGAGGCTATTCGCTCCGTTGGGGACGCCCCGTGAGAGCGGAGGCCGGCGACGGCAGCGCGCCGCCGCCGGCGCAGTTCACTTCGCGCTGGCGGCGCGCGCCTTGCGGAACGCGGCCAGTTCGGCCTGGTCGATGGCGTCGTCGCCATTGCTGTCGGCGCGCTTCATGAACGCGGCGATCTTTTCGGGCGACTTCATCGATGCATCGCCGCTCCGGTCGGCGCGCATCGTCATCATCCGCGTGACTTCGGCCTTGTCGAGCTTGCCATTGCCATCGGCGTCGAGCATCGCGAACATCCGTCCGCCATCCTTCGGCGGCTGCGCCATCGCCAGCGCGGGCATCGCAAGGCCGGTCGCGGCAACCGCCCAAATCCATGTCTTCACGTCATTTCCTTTCGAACAAGGCGGCATCGCCGCCGATAACACTCCCCGCGCCGCCATGATCGCCGCTTGTCGCAAAATTATGGCAGCGCTGTCGCCATTACGGCCGCAGCACGACCTTGCCCACCACCGCGCGTTCTTCGAGCATAGCGAACCCCTCGCGCCAGTCGGCGAGGTCGAGCGCCGCATGGACATGCGGCCGGATCGTCCCGGCCGCTGCGAGCGCATCGATCGCCGCCAGATTTTCCACACCGCGTTCGAGAAAGCGGCGCCCATATTCGCCCGCGCGCACGCCGACGACCGAAAATCCCTTGATCAGCGGCATGTTGACGGACAGTTCGGGGATGCGCCCCGACGCAAAGCCGACGACGAGCAGCCGCCCGCCAAAGGCGATACAGCGCGTCGATTCGTCGAATATATCGCCGCCCACCGGGTCGACGATGACGTCGGCGCCTTGTCCGCCGGTCAGTGCCTTGACCGCTTCGCGAAAGCCCGGCGCGCCGTCGATCACGGCGTCAGGCGCATAAAGACGTTCCAGCGCCGCACGTTTATCCGCGCTGCTCGCCGCCGCGATCACCCGTGCGCCGAGCGCCTTCGCCAGATCGACCGTCGCCAGCCCGACGCCGCCCGCCGCGCCGTGGACCAGCACCCATTCGCCCGGCTCGACGCGCGCGCACCGCACGAGCGCGACATAAGCGGTGAGGTACGCGACCGGATAAGCCGCCGCCGCGTCCCAGCCGAGCGCCGCGGGCTTGGGCCGCAGCGACGCCGCGGGCACGACGGTAAATTCCGCCATCGCCCCGAAACGATTGCCGCCGACAACCGCATCGCCGACCGTCCAGCCTTCCACGCCCTCACCCACCGCATCGACCTCGCCCGAAAATTCGAGGCCGGGGACGAAGGGCAGGTCGGGTTTGAGCTGATAAGCGCCGCGCGTCATCAACAGGTCGGGGAAATTCACCGCCGCTGCGCGCACGCGCACGCGCACCTCGCCCGGCCCCGCGTCGGGGACGGGCAGGTCGACAAGCCCCGCGCCAGCATGATCGGGCAGCAATTCGTGCACCTGCAAAGCCCGCATGGCGAAAATCCTTTCCTACATTGTTCCTATATGGTTCGTTACGGTTTCTAGCTGAACCACAGGAGCGAATCATGCCACGACCCCACCCGTCAAGCTGCGACGCCGACGCGCTGATCGACGCCGTCATCGACCGCGAAGGCCGATATGTAAACCACCCCGCCGACCGCGGCGGCCCGACCTGTTGGGGAATCACCGAGGCGGTCGCGCGGGCGGAGGGCTATGCGGGCGCGATGCGCGCGCTGCCGCGCGACACCGCCGCGGCCATCTATCGCCGCCTCTATTGGCTGCGCCCCGCATTCGACCGCGTCGCGCTGCGCGCGCCCGCGATTGCCGCCGAGCTCTTCGACACCGGCGTAAACATGGGCACCGCCACCGCCGCCGGCTTTCTCCAACGCGCGCTCAACGCGCTCAACCGCACCGCGCGCGACTATCCCGACATTGCGGTCGACCGCGCGATCGGCCCGCGCACGCTGTCGGCGCTCGACGGCTTGCTGAAAGCGCGCGGCAAGGGCGGCGAGACCGTCCTGCTCCGCGCGATGGAGGCGTTGCAGGGCGAACGCTACATCGCGCTCGCCGAACGCCGCCCCAGCCAGGAGGCCTTTCTCTACGGCTGGCTCGCCAACCGCGTGGGCGATGCAAACCCCTGATTTCCAACGCCTCCAGGGGACAAGTTTGACAAGTTAAGGATGAAAGGAACACCCATATGAGCATTATTGAAGGCCTGATCGGCCCGATCGCCAAGCTGATCGACAAGATCATCCCCGACCCCGAAGCGCGCGACCGCGCCAAGCTCGAACTGCTCAAACTCGAAGGCACGCAGGAAATGGAAGCGATCCGCACGCGCATGACCGCGATCGTCGCCGAGGCGAACAGCGCCGACCCCTGGACCAGCCGCGCGCGGCCGAGCTTCCTCTATGTCATGTATGCGCTCTTGCTCTGGGCCATCCCGATGGGCCTGATCGCCGCGGTGCGGCCGGAGATGGCGGAGGGCATCGCGCGGGGCATGAACGCCTATCTCGCCGGCATCCCCGAACCGCTCTACGCGCTGTTTGCGACGGGGTATCTGGGCTACACCGCAGCGCGGGCGTGGGGGAAGGCGAAGGGGGTGGAGAGTTGAGTTAAGCCGTCGCCCCCGCGCAGGCGGGGGCCGCTGGAGGGCTTGCTCGACATCGCTGCGTAAACCGATAGCGGCCCCCGCCTGCGCGGGGGCGACGCCGTCCCTTCGGTGCATGACGTACAAATTATAAGATTCACGCGGAGGCGCGGAGGCGCGGAGAAGAAGATATTCGCGCAGAGGCGCAGAGTTCGCAGAGAAAAATAAAAGGCGGCAATGCCGCCATTCTCTCTCTTCCTCCGCGTCTCCGCGTGAATCCGAATCTCTGCGATCTCTGCGCCTCTGCGCGAATCCCATCCGAAACCGAGGCTATCCCGCCACCACCCTCGCCAAATTCGCCAGCGACGAATTCAGCCCCTCGATATGATCCTTCGCCGAAATCCCCGGCGGCACATGATGCGCATCGACCGTCACCAGCGTGCCGCCGCCCTGCCGCGACAGATACCAGTGCATCGCCATCGTCCCCGAAAAGCGCGGGTCGTCGGATTCAAACTCGACCTCCCACACGATCAGCCGCCCGTCGTCGAGCACCGGAATCTGCACGTCGACGACATCGCTGTCGTCGTCGCTCTTCGTCTCGGCCTCAGCATCATCGAAGGTCAGCCGCATCCGAAAGCCGCCCCCGGCCCGCAAATCGACATGCTCGAACGCCCCCGTCGCGCCCTCAGGCGGCAACCAGCGCACCAGCTTGTCGGCGCTGGTGAAGGCCGCAAACACATCGATCAGCGGCGCCGCGATCAGCCGTTCGGCATGATCGGTGCGCCGCGTCTTTTTCGTCGGTTTCAAGCGAGCGCGGCCTTCACCGCTGCAACGGCGTCGTTCGCCGCGCCGCCGTTCGGGCCGCCGCCCTGCGCCATGTCGGGCCGCCCGCCGCCGCCCTGCCCGCCCAGCGCCGCGACCGCGGCCTTGACCAGATCGACCGCGCTGTGGCTGCCCGTCTTGTCGTCGGTCACCCCGACCGCGACCGAGGCGCGCCCGTCATTGACCGCGACGAGCATCGCGACGCCGCTGCCGACCTGCTTCTTCAGCCCATCGACCGTGCCGCGCAATTCCTTGGGATCGAGCCCTTCGACGACCTGCGCCAAAAACGCCACATCGCCGACCTGCTCGACCGCCGGACCCGCCGCCGCACCGCCGCTGCCGCCGGAACCGCCAAGGGCCAGCGCCTTCTTGGCATCGGCGAGATCGCGCTCGGCCTTTTTGAGCTGCTCGGCGAGCTGCGCGACACGCGCCGGCATCTCGTCGGGCGACGACTTGAGCGCCGCGGCCGCCGCCTTCAACGCCTCGTCGCGTGCATTCAGCCATTGCCGCGCCGCTTCACCAGTCAGCGCCTCGATCCGCCGCACCCCCGACGAAACCGCGCTTTCGCTGACGATCTTGAACAGGGCGATGTCGCCGAGCGCGCGGACGTGCGTCCCGCCGCACAGTTCGACCGAATAATGATTGTCGGTCGCCTTGCCCATGCTGAGCACCCGCACCTCGTCGCCATATTTCTCGCCGAACAGCGCGAGCGCGCCCGCCGCGACCGCATCGTCGGGGGTCATCAGCCGCGTCGTCACCGCCTCATTGCCGCGGATCTGCGCGTTCACATCGGCTTCGATGTCGGCGATTTCCTCTGCCGTCAGCGCCTTGGGATGCGAAAAGTCGAAGCGGAAGCGGTCGGCGGCGACCAGACTCCCCTTCTGCGTCACATGCCCGCCCAGCCGATTGCGGAGCGCCGCGTGCAGCAGGTGCGTCGCGCTGTGATTCGCACGAATCCGGTCGCGCCGCTCGGCATCGACGGTCAGCTGCACCGTGTCGCCGACCTTCAGCGTCCCGGCCTCCAGCTTTGCCTGATGCGTGTGCAGGCGGCCAAGCGGCTTGCCGGTGTCGCTCACCGACGCCTTTGCGCCGTCCAGCGTCGCGATCGTCCCCGCGTCGCCCATCTGGCCGCCGCTTTCGCCATAAAAGGGCGTCTGGTTGGTCAGCACGACGACCGCGTCGCCCGCGCTGGCTTCGTTCACCGGCACGCCATCCTTGACCAGCGCGATCACTTCGCCCTCGCCCACGGTCGATGTATAGCCGGTAAATTCGGTGCTGCCGTTCGTTTCGGCGAGGTCGAACCAGATGTCGTCCGAAGCCTTGTCGCCGCTGCCCTTCCACGCCGCGCGCGCCGCTGCCTTCTGCTGCGCCATCGCCGCGTCGAAACCCGCACGGTCGACCGCTATGTCCTGCGCGCGCAGCGCGTCTTCGGTCAGGTCGTAGGGGAAGCCATAGGTGTCGTAGAGCTTGAACGCGACGTCGCCCGCCAGCGTGTCGCCCTTGCCCATGCCGGCGGTTGCCTCGTCGAGCAGCCGCAGCCCCTTGTCGAGCGTCTGGCGGAACTTGACCTCTTCGCGCTCCAGCGTCTCCGAAATCAGCGGCTGTGCGCGGATCAATTCGGGATAAGCGGCGCCCATTTCGGCGGTGAGCGACGGCAGCAGCCGGTGCATCAGCGGGTCTTTCGCCCCCAGCAGGTGCGCGTGGCGCATCGCGCGGCGCATGATCCGGCGCAGCACATAGCCGCGGCCTTCGTTCGACGGCAGCACCCCGTCGGCGACGAGGAAGCTCGACGCGCGGAGGTGATCGGCGATGACGCGGTGGCTCGCCTTATGAGCGTCGTCGGCGGGAACATGCGTCAGCTCGACCGACGCCGCGATCAGCGCCTTGAACGTATCGGTATCGTAATTGTCGTGAACACCCTGCAGCACCGCCGCGACGCGCTCCAGCCCCATGCCGGTGTCGATGCTCGGCCGCGGCAGGTCGACGCGCTCGCCGCCCGGCAGCTGCTCATATTGCATGAACACCAGGTTCCAGATTTCGACGAAGCGGTCGCCATCTTCCTCCGGCGATCCCGGCCGGCCGCCCCAGATATGGTCGCCATGGTCGTAAAAAATCTCGCTGCACGGCCCGCACGGCCCGGTGTCGCCCATCGACCAGAAATTGTCGCTCGTCGCGATACGGATGATCCGCTCGTCGGGCAGACCGGCGATCTTCTTCCACAGGTCGAACGCCTCGTCGTCGGTGTGATAGACGGTCGCGGTCAGCTTCTCCGGCGCCAGGCCCCAGGTCTTGGTAATCAGCGTCCAGGCATGGTGGATCGCCTGTTCCTTGAAATAGTCGCCGAAGGAGAAATTCCCCAGCATTTCAAAGAACGTATGGTGCCGCGCGGTATAGCCGACATTGTCGAGGTCGTTGTGCTTGCCGCCCGCGCGCACGCATTTCTGCGCCGAGACCGCGGTGCTGTAGGGACGCTTTTCGAGCCCCGTAAAGACATTCTTGAACGGCACCATGCCCGCGTTGACGAACATCAGCGTCGGGTCGTTATACGGCACCAGCGGCGCCGACGGTTCGATATGGTGCCCCGTGCCCCCGAAATAGTCGAGGAACGAGCGGCGAATGTCGTTGGTCGATGTCATGCGCGCGAATTAGGCATTTTGCGGCGGTGCGACAAGCCGCTTCGTCGCGATGACGCTGATCGGTCGCGCCGGTCAGAACGCCGTCGCGATTCCCTTGCCCAGATAGCAGGGCAGCTGGGTCAGCACATCGGCCTTGGGCACGCCCTCCTCGATCAGTTCGGGCGGCACTTCCGACGTGTCGGTGCGCACCACGGTCCACACGGCATCGGGCGCCGCGCGGTGGACGACGACATAGCCGCAATCCATCGTCCCGTCGGCGCGGTCGCCGCGGAAATCGAACGCCGCATACAGTCCCGCGGGCTGTCCGGCGGGATCAAGATACCAGCTGAGCCGCAGCACGCGCAGCGTCCCGTCGGCCCACAGCACCGCCCGCTTGCGCAGGTTCATCTCCCATTCGAGCCGCGGGTTCGCCGCCTGAAACGACAGGCGCAGCATCGCATAGGCGCTGACATAGTCGCGCTTTGCCAGCGCCATCGTATAGGCCGCGAAGCGCTCCATCGCCGCGCGTTCGTCAGCGGCAGCGACTCCCGCCGCCTCCGGCGCGATCCGCTCGACCTCCGGGCCGAGCGCTGGCAACTGCGCCGCCGCTGCACCCGACCACAGGACGAGCGCGGCAAGCGGCAGCCAGCCACGCCGGTTAATAGCCATAATAGGCGCCGCCCTTCTCGCGCGCCCGCTGCCAGGCGGGGCGCGCGTGGCAGGCGTTCACAAATTCGGCGAGCCTGGGGTAGCGCGGTGCCATGCCCTGCATCACCGCGATCTCGGCCGGAAAACTCAGCATGATGTCGGCCGCCGTCAGATTGGCGCCGATGAAATGACCATCGTCGCCGATCTCGCTTTCCATATAGGCAAAATGCGAATCGAGCTGTTGCGCAATCCGCGGTTCGAGCGGCGCCGCCGCTTCGCCGAGCCGCGCGGTATAGATGCGCAGAAGGATCGGCGTCATCGCCGAACCCTCGGCGAAGTGCATCCATTGCAGGTGGCGAACATGGTCGTCGGTGCCGCGTTCGGGGACGAGATGCCCGCCGCCGTGCCGCTCGCACAGATATTCGGTGATCGCGCCCGATTCGATAATTACGCGGCCCTTGCCGCCGGAGGCGGAATCGTCAGACTCCTCGAGCACCGGCGACTTGCCGAGCGGATGAACCGCGATCAGTTCGGGCGGCGCGAGGTTGGTCACCGGATCGCGGTCGTAAAATTTGATCTCATACGGCGCGCCGATTTCCTCGAGCAGCCACAATATGCGCTGCGACCGGCTGTTGTTCAGATGATGGACGATCAGCGTCATGATGCTCTCCTCAAAGGGTCAGGTCTTGTAAGGGCCGTTGCGGTCGATCAGCGCCGCGACTTCGCGAACCAGCTTGGCGCCGAGGATCGCGGTGACGCCGCCGACATCGCGGCCGGGATGATGCTCGACGATGTCGGCGCCGACGATCGGCGCGGTCTGCTTGTGCAGCACCGCCAGCACCTCACGCACCGTCAGCCCGCCGGGTTCGGGGTGCGCGACGCCCGGCGCCTCGGACGGATCGATCCCATCGAGGTCGATCGAGATATAGAGCGGGCCGTCCAGCACCGGCACCGCGTCGGGCGTGAACCCCGCCATCGGGACGATCTCGACCCCGAAGCGATCGGCCTGGTCACGGCAATGTTTGGTCAGCGTGCGAATACCCACCTGCACCAGCCGCGCTGCATGACCCGCCTCGCAGATGCGCGCGAAGGGCGACGCATGGCTCCGCGGATTACCCTCGAAATCGGCGTAAAGGTCGGGATGCGCGTCGATATGCAGGATATGGAGCGGGCCAAAACAGGTTGCGGCGGCTTCGACGAGCGGAAAACTCACCGCATGGTCGCCGCCGAGCGCCAGCGGCACCTCACCATCCTCGCACAGCATCGCAACATGGCGGCGAATCGCGGCATCATCCTCGACGGTGCGTTCGGCGAGCGGCAGGTCGCCGTCATCGGTGAAGGCGATGTCGGTGCCGATCTCGCCGCCAAGCTCGCTCGCCATATTGCCCCGGTCGCTCCACAGCGCCGCACGGATGGCCGCCGGACCACCCGCCGCGCCGCGCTCGAAGCTGCTGTTGATGTCGGTAGGAAGGCCAAACAGGCGGATCGCAGGCATGGATCATCTGTAGCCGTTGCCAGCGGGCACGCAAGGCGCTGCAGCGGCAGGCCGAGTCCACGCCAGATGGGCGGCTCCATGCGGGTGATCGGTTTCGAACGATTGCGAACACTGTCCGAACGTCCGCTGCTTAACCCAAAGCGGGCATCGTCCGCCCTAGCTTCCCGGCCCCTCATAGGCTTCGACGATGCGCCCGACGATCGGGTGGCGGACGACATCGGCGCTGGTGAAGCGGCTGACGTTGATGCCTTCCAGCCCTTCGAGCCGCGCGACCGCGTCGGCGAGGCCCGAAGTCGCGGGTATCGGCAAGTCAACCTGCTTGGGATCGCCGCAGATGACCATGCGGCTGTTCATGCCGAAGCGCGTCAGGAACATTTTCATCTGCGGAATCGTCGTGTTCTGCGCTTCGTCGAGGATGATGAAGGCGTCGGCGAGCGTGCGACCGCGCATGAAGGCGAGCGGTGCGATCTCGATCTCACCGCTCGCGATGCGGCGCTCGACCTGCTCGGCGGGCAGGCAGTCGTGGAGCGCGTCGTAGAGCGGACGCAGATAGGGATCGACCTTTTCCTTCATGTCGCCAGGCAGGAAGCCCAGCTTCTCGCCCGCCTCAACCGCGGGGCGCGAGAGGATCAGGCGCTGGACGCTGCCGGTGATGAGCTGTGCCACCGCCTGCGCCACCGCGAGATAGGTCTTGCCGGTGCCCGCGGGGCCGAGCGCAAAGATCACGTCTTCGCGCGCGAGCGCCTGCATATAGGGGACCTGCGAGGGCGCGCGCGGGACGATCGTTTTCTTGCGCGTGCGGATCATCACCGTCGGCGCTTCGTCCTTGTCGTGGCGAATGATGCCGTCGAGCGTCGGCTGCGCCGACATCGCGATCACCCCGTCGACCATGCCCGCGTCGACCTCCTGCCCCTTTTCGATGCGGTCATAAAGATCGGTGAGCACGTCGCGCGCGCGCGCGGCGGCTTCGGCCTCGCCTTCGATCTGCACGCGGTTGCCGCGCGCCGAGATATAGACGCCGAGGCGGTTTTCGATCGCGACGAGGTTCCGGTCGAACTCGCCGAAGAGGATGCCTAGCAATTGTGTCCGTTCAAATTCGGCCGTCAGTCGAACGCGATCGCCGGGTTCGGCGGGGGCAGCGGCGGTCATCGGGCGTTTGGACACGTGGGCAGGGCTCCTTCGATCAACAGTAACCTGTGTACTCGCGCGAAGACGGGAGTCCATAACCGATGCTCTCGAAATTCGACGAAAGGAGATGGGCCCCTGCCTTCGCAGGGGCACGGCCTTTCCAAACCGCCACTAGGCGACCGCCATGAGCGGCTCGGCGCCCAGGCTGTTGGGGCCCGCCGAGGTGATGCGCACGTCAATCATATCACCGATCGCGAGGCCCGGCGCGATGACATGGACCGACTGGAGCCACGGCGACTTGCCGATCAGCTGGCCGTCGCGCTTGCCCGTGCGTTCGAGCAGCAGGCGGGTGGTGCGGCCGACGGTCGTTTCATTGAACGCCTGCTGCTGCTCGTTGAGCAAGGCTTGCAGGCGCTGGAGGCGATCGTTCATCACCGCTTCGTCGACCTGATCGTCCATCGTCGCCGCGGGGGTGCCGGGGCGGCGCGAATATTTGAAGCTGTACGCCATCGCATAGCGGGTGGCGCGCACGATCGCGAGCGTCGCCGCGAAATCCGCCTCGCTTTCGCCGGGGAAGCCGACGATGAAATCGCCCGAGATTGCGATGTCGGGGCGCGCTTGGCGGACGCGCTCGATGACCTTCAGATAGGATTCGACGCTGTGGCTGCGGTTCATCGCGGCGAGGATGCGGTCGCTGCCCGCCTGCACCGGCAGGTGGAGAAAGGGCATCAGCTTGTCGACCTCGCCATGCGCGGCGATCAACCCGTCGGTCATGTCGTTCGGGTGGCTGGTCGTGTAGCGGATGCGCTCCAGCCCATCCTCTTTCGCCAGTTCGCGGATCAGCCCGTCGAGGCCGATGGTGCGGCCCTGGTCATCCTCACCGTCCCAGGCGTTGACGTTCTGCCCCAGCAGCGTGATCTCGCGGACCCCGCCTGCCACCAACGCGCGCGCCTCGGCGATCAGGTCGGCGAAGGGTCGGCTGATTTCGGCGCCGCGCGTATAGGGGACGACGCAATAAGTGCAGAATTTGTCGCAGCCTTCCTGCACCGTCAGGAAGGCGGTCGGGCGCTGGTTTCCGCTGCGCTTCGGCAGCGCGCCGAACTTGCTTTCGAGCGGCATGTCGAGGTCGACCGCCTTCTCGCCCCGCTCGGCGCGCGCGATCAGCTCGGGCAGGCGGTGATAGGCCTGAGGGCCCACCACAACATCGACCGACGGCGCGCGGCGCGCGATTTCGGCGCCCTCGGCCTGCGCAACGCAGCCGGCGACGGCGATCGTCGGCGTGCTGCCATCCGCGCGCTTCAGGCGGCCGATGTCTGAATAGACTTTTTCGGCCGCCTTTTCGCGGATGTGGCAGGTGTTGAGCACGACCAGATCGGCGTCGGCGCCGTCCGCGGCGGGCACATAGCCCTCGGCGCCCAGCATCTCGGCCATGCGCTCGCCGTCATAGACGTTCATCTGGCAGCCGAAGGATTTGACGTGAAAGGTTTTGCCGAAATTCTTGGACGAGTCGGATTTCATCGGCGCGCTATAGGCGATGCGGCGGCGCGGCGGAAGGGCGCGCGATTTCGGCTGCAATCGCGGTGCGCGCGGCCTCGGCGAGCAGCTTGCGGTCGGCCTCGACCGCATCGGGCAGCGGCTCGAGATAATGGATCGTCAGTTGCACCGGCCGCTTGCGCGCGAGCAGCCGCTTGAAATTGTCGAGTCCCGATTCGGGATCGAGCCAGGCGATGTCGTTCGCCTCCGCGCCATAGTCGAGGAACACGGGCTGGACGCGCAGCCGCGGCGGCGTCGGGATCACCGCCTGAAGCAGCGAGGGGCGAAAGGGGAGCAGGCCGTCGCCGGGGCCGGTCGTGCCTTCGGGGAACAAAGTCACCGGGCGGCCGCGCGCCAGCGCATTGCGGAGATCGTTGGCCTGGCTGTGAATCTCGCGCCGCGCCTCGCGCTGGACATAGACGGTGTGATTCTGGTCGGCGAGCCAGCCGACGAGCGGGGTCGTCCCGACCTCTGCCTTCGACACAAAGGCCGACCGCGCCGCGCCGCCAAGCGCCAATATGTCGAGCCAGCTGACATGGTTGGAGACGAACAATACGTCGCGCCGAAGCCGCGTTCCCGTGGTGCGGATGCGCAGCCCGGCGATCCAGCCGACGGCGTTGAGAAAGGCCATGACCATCGGCGACGGGCGCCCGAGCGCGCGATAGACAAGATGCGGGACGATCAGAAAAAGGAGCGTCAGCACCATCAGCGCCAGGCGGACAATTGTCCGCCAGGTGATCGAGGAGCGATCAGTCGCGCTTGCGATCGATGGCGACACCGTAAAGCTCCATGCGGTGATCGACGAGGCGGAAGCCCAGCCGTTCGGCGATCACCTTTTGCAACGCCTCCAGCTCGGGATCGACGAATTCGATCACCTTGCCCGTTTCGACGTCGATCAGATGATCGTGATGCGCCTCGGGCGCAGCTTCGTAGCGCGAGCGGCCGTCGCCGAAATCGTGACGGTCGAGGATGCCCGCTTCTTCGAACAGCCGCACGGTGCGGTAAACGGTGGCAATCGAAATGCCGCTGTCGATCTTTGACGCGCGATCATAGAGCGTCTCGACATCGGGATGATCCTCCGAATCCGAGATAACGCGCGCGATGATGCGGCGCTGTTCGGTGATGCGCAGCCCCTTTTCGTGGCACAGAGCCTCTAGATCGATATTGCCGGGCATGCTCGCCTTTCCTGCCGTTGCAGCGGTGTTTGTCGTTGTTAACGTGTATAGGCACGCGCCGCGGATAGAACAAGGGCGGCACCCCTACGACGCCGCCCTTCCCTGCCCCGCGAGGCGATCATTCGCAAACGCTTACACCTTGGTCTTGCGGCGACGCCCGCCGCCGCGACCCTTGGTACCAAGGCCGATTTCCTTCGCCAGCGCGCGGCGCTTTTCGGCGTAGTTGGGCGCGACCATCGGATAGTCGGCGGGAAGGCCCCATTTCGTGCGATAGTCGTCGGGGGTCATGCCATAATGCGTCATCAGGTGACGGCGCAGCATCTTCAGCTTTTTGCCGTCTTCGAGGCACACGATATAGTCGGGCTTCACCGACGCGCGGATCGACACCGCGGGCACCGGCTTTTCCTCGACCACGGGCGCGCTGCCCAGGCCCGAAAGCGCCGCGTGGACATTGTTGATGAGCAATGAAAGATCGGAAATGGCGACGCTGTTGTTGCTGACATGCGCAGCAACAATATCGGCCGTCAGCGTAACGAGCATTTCATTGGTGTCGGTTGGGTCGGACATGAGACGTTCCTTGTTTTTGGCTTTCCCGAAAGTCGGGACGGCGAATATTGTTTATCCTTTCGCCTGCGGATTTAGTGCCACTTTGGATGCAATTGCGCAACGCCCGATCAACGCGAATTGCCATTACATCGGCGCATCGTAATGGCATCGCGCATCACGCCATCCTGTCCGCGATAATAGGCAGCACGACGTCCACATTCCGAAAAACCTGCGCGTTCATACAGATGAACCGCGTCATTATCGGCCCGCATTTCAAGGAAATAGTCTTCGGCGCCCTGCTCCGCCGCCCACGCCTGCCAATCGTCCATCAGCCGCTTGCCGATCCCGCGTCCGCGATCCGCGGGATCGACCGCGAGCAGCAGAAGCTCGCTTTCCGGCCCGGCCATTCGCGCGGCGGAAAAGCCGCACGCGCGTTCACCGTCCCAGGCGATCGCGACGCGCGCCGAGGGCAACGCGAACAAGGTCAGGAGCTGCGCCGTACTCCACGCCTCGCCATAAACGGGGTTGAAGGCCGCTTCCATCACACGCATCGCGGCGGCGACATCGCCGACGCGCGCGGTGGCAATGCGGATCGTCTCGGTCACGCGCCGCTCATCGGCTTGGCGTCAGGCGCGCGGCCATAGATCGGGCTCGGCCGCTCGATCAGCGCGGCGGGCGGCAGGCGCAGGAACGCGCGCGCATCGGGCAGCACCGCCAGCGCGCGCGCCGTCCCGCGCCGCGCGACAAACGCCTCGGCACGATTGCCGACGACCAGCGCGTCGTCCAGCGCCGCCGCCGCGTCGGGCAGCAGCGAGCGAACGTCGGCGCGCGGCGACAGGTCGGCGGCAAAGGGCTGGACGAACCATTGGCCGTGACCCCCCTCCATCACGACGAGCGCGCCGCGAGCTTCGGCAATCGCATCGGCGGCCGCCGCCGCAACGAGTGCGAGCGTCGAAAAGCCCTGCGCGGGCACCTGCCAGCCGAGCGCGAGCGCGCGCGCGGCCGCAACGCCGATCCGCACACCGGCAAAGCTTCCGGGGCCGCAGCCGACCGCGATTGCATCGGCGCGCCCGCCGTCCGCCAGCTCGGCGATCAGCGGCACGAGACGCTCCGCGTGGCCGCGCCCGATCACTTCATGGCGAAAATCGACGACGCGCCCGCCCGCCACCAGCGCGACCGAGCAGGCTTCGCTGGCGCAATCGATGACGAGCGTTCGCTCGTCAGACAAGGCGGTTGAAACGCTCGAAGCCCGGACGCGGGCTGCGGTCAAAGATCGTCGCCGGGTCGCCATAGCCGAGCGTCGAGATGAAATTGCTCTTCACCTTGGGCTGATCGGCAAAAAATTCCTTGTCGACCGCATCATTGTCGAACCCCGACATCGGCCCGGTATCAAGGCCGAGCGCACGCGCGGCGAGGATGAAATAGGCGCCTTGCAGGCTCGAATTGCGGAACGCGGTCGTCTCGGCGAGCGCGTCATTGCCCGCAAACCAGCTGCGCGCGTCGGTGTGCGGGAAAAATTCGGGCAGATGTTCGTAGAACTCAAGGTCCATGCCGATGATCGCGGTGACCGGCGCGGCAAGGATTTTTTCCTTGTTGCCGGGGATCGCGAGCGCCGCGAGCCTGGCCTTTGCCGCATCCGACACGCACCAGATAATCCGCGCCGGCAGGCTGTTCGCGCTCGTCGGCCCGAATTTCATCAAATCCCAGATCGCGTGAAGCTGCGCCTGGGAAACCGGCTTGTCGAGATAGCCATTATAGGTGCGCGCGGTGCGAAACAGCTGGTCGAGGGCGCTGTCGGAAAGCGGCTCGCTCATAAGATAATCTCCTGAAACGGGTCGGTCAGACGGCGTGAACCGCCGTTACCTCGGGCACATAATGTTTCAAGAGCGATTCGATGCCATTTTTCAGCGTCGCGGTCGAGGACGGGCATCCGGCGCAGGCGCCCTGCATCTTGAGGTACACATTGCCCTTGTCGAAACCGCGATAGACGATGTCACCGCCGTCGTTGGCCACCGCGGGGCGCACGCGCGTCTCGATCAGTTCCTTGATCTGGTCGATGATGTCGGCGTCGGCGGGATCGTCGGCAAAGCCCGCATCCTCCGGCGGCACCGAAAAACCGGCGCTCGCGGCGTTGAACAGCGGCACGTCGGCCAGGAAATGGTCCATGACGACGCCAAGAATGTCGGGCTTCACATCGGCCCATTCGGCACCGGGGGCGATCGTCACCGAGACAAAATCGCGGCCGAAGAACACGCCGGTGACATCGCCCAGCGAAAAGAGCGCGCTCGCGAGCGGCGAGGCCTCGGCCTCTTCGGGGCTCGCAAAGTCGCGGGTGCCCGTCTCCATCACCGCCCGGCCGGGCAGGAATTTGAGCGTCGCGGGATTCGGCGTCGATTCGGTTTCGATCAGCATGAGGGGCATGTGGGATGCCATCGCCCTTTGTGCAAGCGCCATCGGGGCGTTAGATGGCCGCAATGCGTCGTTTCACCCATTTCGCCGCCCTCGACTGGTCGGGCGCGCGCGGCGAACGCCAGCGCGGCATCGCGCTCGCCGTCGCCAGCGGTCGCGATGCCCCGGCGCTGGTGCGTCCCGGCCATATCTGGTCGCGCGCCGAGATATTGGCGTGGCTGGAGGGCGTCGCCGAAACCGGCGCCGACATGCTGATCGGCTTCGACTTTTCGGCCGCCTTCGCCTTTGCAGACCACGGCGGCTATTTTCCCGAATGGGACGAAAGCCCCGCCGACATGCCCGCGCTCTGGTCGCTCGTCGAGCGGCTGGCGCGCGCCGACTCGCATTATGAGGCGGGCGCTTTCCTGCGCCACCCCGAAGCACGGCGCCATTTTCGCCATGGCCGCGGCGAGGTTGGCGACCTGTTCGCGCCCGGCGCGGGGCGGCTGCGCGTCGTCGAACAGCATCAGCGCGCGACAAGACAGGCCGCGAGCGTCAGCAATTTCAACCTCGTCGGCGCGGCGCAGGTCGGCAAGGCGAGCCTTTCGGGAATGCGGCTGCTCCACCGCCTGCGCGGCCGCATCCCGCTCTGGCCGCTCGATCCGGTGCCGACGACCGGCCCGCTGCTCGCCGAAATCTATACCAGCCTTGCCGCGCGCGCCGCGGGGCTCGCACCGGGGCGCAGCAAGATTCGCGACGGCGCCGCGCTCGACACCGCGCTCGCCGCGCTCGGATCGCCGCCCGCCGGCATCGCCGGACCCGTCAGCGACCATGCCGCCGACGCGCTGCTCACCGCCGCGTGGCTGCGCGACATTGCTTCCGATCCGGCCCGCTGGGCCCCTACCCCGCTATCCGACGCCCTGGCCCGTACCGAAGGCTGGACCTTTGGCATTATTTGAGATGTTTCCATCCGCCCGAAAAATGCTTAGGGGGCGCAAGACGCCGGCTTAGCTCAGTTGGTAGAGCACCTGATTTGTAATCAGGGGGCCACGGGTTCGAATCCTGTAGCCGGCACCATTCCCATATTTGACCGCAAGAAGCGGATATTGCGTTCCGGCTTCACCTGCCAAGCGGCGCCCTCCAAACGGAGGGTAATCAAATGCGTCAAGTTTTCGCCATCATCATCCTGTGTGTCGCGCCCGGCACTGCCCGGGCACAGGCCGACGCCAACCCGGTCAAATCGGCCGGCGATGCGTTCGGACACAAACGCGGCGACGAGGCGATCGGTCTCTATGATGAACGCTCCGTCCGGGGCTTCAGCCTTGAGGCCGCGGGGAATTACCGGCTGAACGGCACTTACTTCGTGAAGAATTCGGGCGTCAGCAATTTCTTCATCGACAGCAGCACCGTCCGTATCGGCTATAATACGATCGGAACGCTTTTGCCCGGCCCGTCGGGGGTGGTCGATTACCGCCTGCGCGATCCGCTTCCGGGCGAAAAAAGCCTGTTGACCGTGACCTATGACGTCTATGGCCAGCCGATCGCCGAACTCAACCTGCGCCACGGGTCTCCTTCCGGCCGGTCGAGCTACTCGATCGGCGTGTCGCGCAATTTCGACGTCCGCAACGCGCAGGGCGGCAAGGGCGGCGAGGATTTTCTTGTCGGAGGCATCGCGCGCGTTTCGAGCGGGGCGACCCGCGCACAATTGTTCGCGGGCGAATATCAGTACCGGCGGCGCGGAGAATTCCGCGTTATCCCGACCGACAGCACGCTTCCTCCGCGTATCGAGCGGGGCAATTACCTGGGCCAGAAGTGGGCGTTCGACGAGGGTCAACGCCGAATCGGGGGTCTTCTTCTGGATCACGAACTGACGGCGCATAGCGGAATCGGCGCGACGCTATCGTTCGGCCAGGAAGATCCGACCCGGTCGTTTGCCCAGTTTTTTCAAAGCGACGGCGATGGTAACGCCGCGGGGTATCTTGTCGCGGTGCCGCAACAACGATCGACGGCCTGGTCCTCCGAACTTCGCTCCCATCTCGAAGTGCCGCGCACGGGCGCGACGCATCGGTTCGACGCGACGGTCCGTTACCGCCGCTCGACAGCGCGATTCGGCGGCGCGCAATCGCTGCTTCTGGACGCACCTTCGCTGGGTGACCGCCCCGCGGACATTGCCGAGCCCGATCTGGACCTGCTTGCGGCCGATCAGCGTGTCGGCGTGACGCAGATTGGCTTCGGGATCGGCTACCGCGGATCGATCGGGACGCGCGCGCGAATCAACGCCGGCCTCTTGAAGTCATTTTATTCGAAACGCTTCAGCGGACCGGCCGCCACCGACAAGGTTTCCCAAGCGCCTTTCCTTTACAATCTCGGCGGCAGCTTCGCGATCGCGCCCGATTTCGAGCTTTTCGGAAGCTATTCGCGCGGGCTCGAAGAGGCGGGGGTCGCACCCAATTCGGCGGCGAACCGCAACGAGATTTTGAACGCGATCATGGTGAAGCAGGCCGAGGTCGGCCTGCGCTGGTCCATCCGGAAAGATCTCAGCCTGTTTCTCGCCGCCTTCGACAGCCGCAAGCCGTACGCCGGCGTCGATGCGCGGGACAATGTCTATCGCTTTATCGGCGATGTTCGGCATCGCGGCGTCGAATTTTCGCTTGCCGGGCGTGTCGTACCGGGCTTGCAGCTCGTGGCGGGCGCCGTCCTTCTCGACCCTGAACTTACCAGCGCCGACGACGCGGCGGCGGATCCACTCCGGCCGGTCGCCGTTCCCCGGATCCGCGGAATAGTGAATGCCGACTTCGCCATCCCGGGGGTAAAGGGCCTCAGCGTCGATGCCGGGCTCCTGCATGTCGGCGCCCGCGCGGGGCAAAGTCGCGCTTCGCTCGATGGAACGCAGCTCAAGGTCGAGCGACAAACGACGGTAAACGCCGGCTTTCGGTTCGGTTTCAAACTCGGACAAAATGATGCAGTCGTTCGCGCGCAGGTGCTGAATCTTCTCAACAGCTTTGCGTGGGACGTGAACGGCTCCGAAACTCTTGCCTATAACGAACCCCGGCGTGCGCGCCTGCTCGTCACCGTCCGTTATTGAGGAGGCGGATCGCAGCCGCCCGTTGGCAATGGGTTTCGGCGACTAATATCCCGCCTCGACCGCCAGCCGGATCGCGTCGGCGGTCGTCTCGAGCCCGAGCGAGCGAAGCAGCGCCGAGCGGTGCATCTTGATCGTGCGTTCGGACAGGCCGAGCTTCCACGCGATCTGCTTGTTGAGCAGTCCTTCGGCCATCAGCAGCAACACCTCGCGCTGCCGCGGCGTCAGCGCGGCGATGCGCGCCCGTGCGGCGTCGCGACGATCGTCGATGCGGCCATCGTCGCCCTCGACCTCCATCTGCGATCCCAGAAAATATTCGAGTTCCCCGTTGGGTCCGAACAGCGGCGCGACGAGCACCGCGTTGCGAAACGGCGTGCCGTCCTTTTTATAATTCAATATCTCGACAAGCGCGGCGCGGCGATCGCGGATCGCGCCGCGCAATGCGTCGCTCAATTCGGCTTCGGTGCCGGGGCCGGTCAGAAAACGGCAGTTGCGGCCGATGATCTCGTCGGGCCGGTATCCGGTCAGCGCGGCAAAGGCGTCGTTGCATTCGACGATCGGATTGTCGGGAAGATGGGGATTGCTGATTACCGCCGCGATCGGGCTTGTCGCGATCATCGCCTTTAACGTCATTCCGCTTCGACCCCGCTCCTGCCAGTGTCATGGACCTGCCCCAAGGGACATCTTGTTGCAAGGAGCCAGCGCCGGGCAGAGCGCGCCGATGCCCATATTCAAGACGTTGCGCGCGAAAGAGCGTTCCACGATCACCCGCCTCTCTCTCCCCTCCTCCACCGCTCGGCAGTCGGTCCGGGGCGGCGCCTGATGCGCGCCGCAATCATCGGCGCGGGGATCGCGGGGCTGGCTTGTGCCGACGCGCTGCGGGCGGCGAATGTCGCGGTGACTTTGTTCGACAAGGCGCGCGGTATCGGCGGGCGCATGTCGACGCGCCGCGCGGCAACCCCGCGCGGCGAGATTGCGTTCGACCATGGCGCGACGCATTTCACCGCCCGCTCGCCAGCCTTTCGCGCGCGCGTCGCGCGCTGGCACGCCGAAGGATGCGCCGCACCCTGGCCCGACGCCGGGCAGGATGCGTGGATCGGTGTCCCGACAATGAACGCACCATTGAAACATATGGCGGACGGCCATGACGTTCGGCTGGGCACCGCAATCACAGCGCTGTCGCGCGTCGACGATCGCTGGTTTCTCCACCGCGAAAAGGAACGCCGCGGCCCGTTCGACCTCGCCGTGGTCGCCATTCCGGGCGAACAGGCGGCGCCCCTCTTGTCGCTCCACGATTTCGGCATGGCGCGCGCTGCGATGGCCGCCCATTCGCGCCCGATCTGGAGCGCGATGTTTGCGTTCCGGCAGTCGCTGGGCAACGGCCCCGATTTCATCCGCGGCCCGGCCCCGGTCATCTATGCCGTCCGCGGCAATGCGCGGCCGGGACGCGCCGAGCCCGAACATTGGGTCGTCCAGGCCGACTGGAGCTGGAGCGAGGCGCATCTTGCGGACGATCAGGCGACGGTCTGCGACCTCCTCTTGTCCGAGCTGGGGTCGCTGATCGGGCACGCCGTTCCCGAACCCTGCTTCGCCGCGGCGCAGCGCTGGATGTTCGGCCAGCCTGCGGGCAGCGAGCTTGGTCATTTGTGGAACGATGCGATAGGGCTTGGCGCCTGCGGCGACTGGCTGTCGCACGGTTTCGTCGAACATGCGTGGAGCAGCGGCAACGCACTGGGTGCGGCGATCGCCGCCGCCCGCGCACTGAAGGCGGGCGGTCGATGACCGCGTCGCTGCTCTGGCTGCGCCAGGATCTGCGCGTTCACGACCACCCTGCCTTGCTGGCGGCGATTGCCGATGGCGCGGTGATTCCGGTCTTCATCCTCGACGATGAAACGTCGGGATCGTGGAAAATGGGCGCGGCGCAGCGCTGGTGGCTGCACCACAGCCTGAGCGCGCTGGGCGCCAGCCTCGCCAAGCGCGGCAGCAAGATGATCCTGCGGCGCGGTGCCGCCGACGCGGAACTGGCGCGGCTTGCCCGCGAAACCGGCAGTCGGCGCATCCACGCGACCTATGCTTACGAACCGTGGTGGAAAGAGAGCGAGGAGCGCATGCCTGCGGGCACCGAGCTCATTTTGCACGACGGCAATTATCTCGCCGCGCCCGACAGCATCACCAACGCGCAGGGCGCGCGTTATCGCGTCTTCACGCCCTGGTATCGCCGCCTGCTCGAACGGATGCCGCCCGCGCTGCCGTGCCCGGCGCCCGACGCGATTCCCGCGCCGGATGCGTGGCCGCGATCCGACGCGCTTTCCGATTGGGATTTGCTGCCCACGCAGCCGAACTGGGCGACGGATTTCGGCGAATGGCAGCCAGGCGAAAAAGGTGCGTGGAGCGCGGTACGGGGCTGGTTGGGCGACATCGGCGATTACAAGGACCGGCGCGATCGCCCCGCGCAACCCGGCACGTCGCGCCTGTCGCCGCACCTCCATTTCGGCGAAATCTCGCCGCGCGCACTGTGGCATGCGATCGGCGAGCGCGGCGATGCCGGCGCCGAAAGCTATCGCTCGGAGCTTGGCTGGCGCGAGCATGGGATCAACCTTGTCGACCAGATGCCCGATTATGCGGACCGCAACGGCCGGGCGCTTTTCGACCGCTTCGCCTGGCGCCGCGGCAAGGATGCCGACCGCGACTTTGCGGCGTGGACGCGCGGCCGCACCGGCTATCCCGTCGTCGATGCCGGAATGCGCGAATTGTGGCAGACGGGGTGGATGCACAATCGCGTGCGGATGGTTACGGCCTCCTTCCTCGTCAAGCATCTGCTGATCGACTGGCGCCGCGGCGAACGCTGGTTCTGGGACACGTTGCTCGACGCCGATCTGGGCTCCAACGCGATGAACTGGCAATATGTCGCGGGCACCGGGGTCGATGCACCGGTCTTTTCGCGGATCATGTCGCCGACGCTGCAATGCGAGCGGTTCGCGATGGCCGATTATGTTCGCGCCTTCGTGCCCGAGATTGCGCATTTGTCCGATGCCGAGATTACGGCGAGCCATGGCCGGGACAGCGGTGCGCCGGGTTATGCCGAGCCGCTGATCGGTCATGAAGCGGCGCGCGCGCGCGCGCTTGCCGCGTGGGAAGCCGCGCGCGGCTGACATACCGCCCAAAGGACAGGTCGTCGCCTCCGCCTGCGCACCCTAGCTTGATCCTGCCCCATCCCCCGGGGTGCGACATTTGGAAGGATGTAAAATGGCTATTTCCCGTATCGCGCTCGCGGTCGCCGCGGCCGCCATGATGGCCGGCGGCAACGCAGCCCTCGCCAAGAACCCGATGGTCGGCGGCGCGGCGATGTATGAAACCAAAAATATTGTCGAAAATGCCGCCAATTCAAAGGATCACACCACGCTGGTTGCCGCGGTGAAGGCCGCGGGGCTGGTCGACACACTCGCCTCGCCCGGCCCGTTCACCGTGTTCGCGCCGACCAACGACGCCTTTGCCAAGCTGCCCGCCGGAACGGTCGACACGCTGCTGAAGCCCGAAAGCAAGGCCGCGCTGACCGGCGTGCTCACCTATCATGTCGTGCCCGGCCGCCTGACCGCCGCCGACATCGCCGCGCAGGCACAGGCGAATGGCGGCAAGGCCACGCTGACCACCGTTCAGGGTACGACGCTCACCGTCTGGGAAAAGGATGGCGCCTGGTACGTCACCGACGCCAAGGGCGGCAAGGCGAAGATCGGCACCGCCGATGTCATCCAGTCGAACGGCGTGATCCATGTGATCGACGGCGTGTTGCTGCCCGCCTGAGCCACCCCGTCCGCCGCGGTCATTCGGCCGCGGCGGCGTGCGATCGTCCGGGCGGGGTCTCGTCCACACCCTCATCCCAGGCGATAAAGGCGATGTCGTCGAGGATCGCTTCGGTCCCGCCGCGAATGCGCAGCATCGGGCGGAGCGGCAGAAGCGGTGCCTCGGCGGCCAGCCGAAGCTCGAAGCGAAAGGGCTGCCAGCCGCTGCCGGCTGAAGTCATGCTGCCGAAGCCGCGCACCGGCGCGCTTTCGAGCGCGCGAAAGCGGTTGCTGCCCTTCGGATGCTCCTGCACCAGCGCCTCGATCACGGCGCCCTTGTCGGCGCGTATCCAACCCGACCATGTGTAGCGCCGCGCATCCGTAGCGCGGAAAAAGGTCTTGGGCGCCGCGAGCATCGCGCCCTCGCCCGAACTGCGAAGACGCAGCGCCTGCCGCCCGCTATGGCCGGGCGCGACGAGATCGGCCTCGACGCCGAGCAGCGCCCAGCTGCGGTCGCTGGCCTCGGCATATTGCATCGCTTCGAAATCGCCGCGCATCAGCAGGTCGCGGCCGTTCGGCGCCGCAGCGGCGCCCGCGCATGGCGCAGCGGGGGCGTGAAGATCATAGTGATAGACGGCAAGCCCCGGGCCCGCAGCGGCGGCACAAAGTTGGGGCACCGCGGCCTTTGCGCCTGGCATGATGACGCCGTGCCCGCCGACGAGGCGCATCGCGGTGCCGCGCTCGGCCGACAGGTCGATGATCCGGCGCAGCGCCGCCTGGCGGATCTCGCCCACTGCCGGGACCGGCCGATAATCGAGGATCTGGATCGGGATCGCTTCGGCGCGGAACAGCCGGTCGCCGTCCATCCACACTTTCAGGGCAAAGCTGGCGTGGGTTTCGGGGAAATATTGGTCGAACAGATAATTGCCGAGCGAATAGGCGATCAGCCGCCCCTTATAGAGTTCGAGCCCGTGCGCGACGTGGGGATGGTGCGAGACGACCAGCGCCGCGCCCTTGTCTATCGCGAGCTTCATGCGGCGTTCGCTGATCGCGGTCGGGCGCGCGCTATATTCGCTGCTGCCATGATATTGGACGATCGGCGCGTGCCCCGCGGTCACCTCGCGCGACACCGCCGCAGCGATATTGTCGTCGCTGCCGAAAGCCGCGCCGCCCTTCGCCGCTTCGGCGACCTGATTGGGCTCGACCCGCCCCTTCCAGCCGACGAAGCCGAGCATGGCGTAGCGCTGCCCGCCGACGTCGAGCCGCGCCGCGCGCAGCGCTTCCGCCTCATTCTTGCCCGCGCCCGACCAGGCGAGCCCGGCCCCATCGAGCGCCGCAACCGTCGACGCCAGCCCCGCTTCGACCTGGTCATAGACATGATTGTTGCCGAGGCTGACATAGTCGATGCCGACATCGGCAAGCACCTTGGCCGCGTCGCTGTGCGTATGAAAGACGACCGATTTGCCCTCGACCCCGCCCAGATCGCGGTCGGCGAGTACGGTTTCGAGGTTGAGCGAGGCAAGGTCCGAGCCCGCGAAATAAGGCTGCATCGGCGCAAGCAGCCGCGCCATGTCGGCGGCGCGGCTTTCGGGGCGCACAAGCGTGCGCTCGTTCCAGATCGGCGTTTCGAAGCGGCGGGCGATCATCGTGTCACCGCCGAAGAACATCTCGACGCGCCCCGGCGCCCGCGCGACCAGCTCGACCGGCGGCACGCGCCGCCCGTCCGGTCCCGCCAGCTCGGCCGCGCCAAAGGTGAACACCGCATCGAAGACGCCCGGACCCTTGACGACAAGCTGGTAGTGCCCGGCCTCGGGAAGGTTGGCGGTGAAGCGACCGTCGGCAGCGAGCGCAACGGGCACGCCGTTCAGCCGTGCGTCGAGCGCGGCAAGATCGACCTCGCCGCCCACTACATGCACTTGACCCGCCACCGCCTGCGAAACCGGCCCGGTCGCGCTCGGTGCCGCGCCCGCCGCAACGACCATGCACTGGCCCGCGCCGAAAAACAGCGCAAGCGCCGCGGCACCGCCCTTCAGTAACCGTCCCCCCGTCATGCCCCGCCCTCCTATTTCGCGAACAGCTGGCCGACGTCGGCGAAGGCCTTGAACTCGAGCGCATTGCCCGACGGATCATAGAAGAACATCGTCGATTGCTCGCCCGGCTCGCCGGCAAAGCGCGTATAGGGTTCGATCACGAACTCGACCCCGGCCGCGCGAAGCCGGTCGGCGAGCGCGCGCCATTCGGCGGGCGGCAGCACGACGCCGAAATGCGGGACGGGGACCGAATGACCGTCGACCGGATTATGGCCCGCGACCGCATCGCGCTTCGCGCCCACGCAATGCGCGACGATCTGGTGGCCATAAAGGTTGAAGTCGATCCAGTCGGTGTCGCTCCGACCTTCGGGGCAGCCCATCACCTCACCATAAAAATGGCGCGCGGCGGCAAGGTCGTGGACGGGGAAAGCGACATGAAAGGGGGAAAGTCCGGTCATTGCGTCACTCCTGAAACTAGGTTGTCGGGAAGTCGTGTGTCGGCGGGCGGCAGCGTGACGACGCGCGCGACACCGTCGCGGCGCGGATCGGCGCCGCCGTCGAAGCGGCCGTCGCGGATCAGTACGCCGTGCAGCCCCGAATCCTCGCCCGACCCGGCGCGCACGGTGACGCCGCGCGCGGCCATCGCGGCGCGGAAGTCGTCGGGAAAGCGCGCCGCCTCGCCCGCAAAGCTGGCGCCGCGCGCAACCATGTTGGGCAGCGCGATCGCGCGCTCCATCGGCAGTTTCCAGTCGATCGCGCCGATCAGCGCCTTCGACACATAGGCGAGGATCGCGTTGCCTCCGGGCGACCCAATCGCGCCCGCAAGGCTGTGGTCGGGGTTGAGAATGATCGTTGGCGCCATCGACGAGCGCGGGCGCTTGCCCGGTGCAATCGCATTGGGGCCCGACGGCACGAAAGAAAAGTCGGTCATCTGGTTGTTGAGGAAAAAGCCATCGACCATGCGCCCCGACCCGAAGAAGCTTTCGACCGTCGTCGTCATCGACACGGCGTTGCCGTCGCCGTCGACGATCACGAAATGCGAGGTGCCGGGCACTTCGGCGGTCGCGTCGATGCGCGCGGGCGCTGCGCCGGGCGGCGTTCCCGCCGCGGGCGGCGCGCCCGCCTGCCCCGTGACCAGCGCCGCGCGCGACGCGACATAGGCGGGATCGAGCAGCCCCGCGACGGGCACATTCGGCACATCGCCGACATAGGCGTCGCGGTCGGCATACATCAGGCGGCTCGCCTCGGCATATTTCACCCACGTAACCGGATCGGCGGGCCCGCGCGCAGCAATGTCGGTGCGCTCGACCATCGCCATCAATTGCAGCAGGCCAACCCCGCTCGACGGCGGCGGCGGCACGCAGAGGATATAGATGCGATAGGGGTTGCACAGCGCCTGCCGCACCACGGGGCGATAGGCGGCGAGATCGGCCTCGGTCATGCTGCCGGGGAGGTCACCCTGCCGCACGCGCGCGACAATGCGCTTCGCGGTCTCGCCGCGATAGAGCGCGTCGGGGCCCTCGGCGGCAAGGCGGCGGACGAAGGCAGCATAGGCCGGGTTGCGCAGCCGGTCGCCGGCGCGGACCTTGCCGCCCTTGCCGTTGCTGAAATAGCGTTCGACGTCGGGCGCCTTCGCCTGCGCATAAGGGCCGTGGACAAAGCGTTCGAGGCGCGCGGTGACGGTGAAGCCTTCGTCGGCGGTGCGCGCCGTCCGGTCGAACAATTCCGCCCATGCAAGCTTGCCACGCTCCTTTTGCGCGTGCGCGAGCATCGCGACCGCACCGGGCACCCCGGTGGCGCGGCCGCTAAGCACCGCGGTGCGGAACCGGATCGGCTTGCCGTCACGGCCCAGGAACATGTCGGGCGTCGCGCCCGCAGGCGCCATTTCGCGCCCGTCATAGACGGTGATCGTCCGCGTCGCCGCGTCATAATAGAGCAGGAAGGCGCCGCCCCCCAGCCCCGAACTTTGCGGCTCGACCAGGCCGAGCATCGCCTGGACTGCGACGGCTGCGTCGATGGCGTTGCCGCCGCGACGCAGCACGTCGAGCCCCGCTTCGACCCCCAGTGGATGGGCCGCTGCAAGAAAGGCCTGGCGTTCGTGCGCCGCCGATACCGGCGCTGGCGCCGCGTCGCGCGCACCGCCCGCGACGGGCAGGCCGGCCGCGAACAGCGCCGCGGCGGCGAGGAACAGCCGCCGCCTCATGGCTCGACCGCCAGCGCGCCGGGACGGCGCGGGTCGGCGGCGCCCAGGAACAGGCCGTTTTCGATCATGATCGACTGCGCGCTGCCCATCGTTTCGTCGCTGGTGATCGGGTGGCCCATCGCTTTCAGCCGCGCGACGGTGTCGGGGTTGAAATTGGGCTCGACGCGCAGCGCGTTGACCGCACCCTGATAGATACGCGGCTGGTGCGTCGCTTCGGCGACATTCAGGCCATGGTCGACCGCATTGACGATGACCTGAACGACCGTGGTAATGATCGTGCTTCCCCCCGGCGTCCCGGTGACGAGCCAGGGCTTGCCCTTTTTCATGACGATCGTCGGCATTTGGGTCGAGAGCATCCGCTTGCCGGGCTGGAGCGCGTTGAGCGGCGGCGGTGTGCCGCTGCGCTGCGCTTCCCACGCCTGTTCGTGGCTGAAATTGTTCATCTGGTTGTTGAGCAGGACGCCGGTGCCCGCGATCATCACGCCCGATCCGAAATCGGACCCCAAAGTATAGGTGGTCGAGACGACATTACCGTCCTTGTCGGCAACCGAATAATGCGTCGTCGAGGGGCTTTCATAGCGGAGCGGATCGCCCGCGGGCATCTGGCGCATCGGCTTGGCGCGCTCGGGATCGATCAGCTTCGCCCGTTCGGCGGCATAGGCTTTGGCGATGAAGCCGCGCACCGGCGCGGTCACGAAACCGGGGTCGCCGAGCGCGCGGTAGCGGTCGACATAGGCGAGCTTCATGGCTTCGGCCATGACGTGCAGCGACGCGGCGCTGTTCGCGCCCATATCCTTGATGTCGAAATGTTCGAGCTGGTTGAGGATGTTGAGCAGGGTCGCGCCGCCCGCACTCGCCGGGGGCATCGTATAGACGGGATAGCCGCGATAGCTGCCAACGAGCGGCGCGCGCTCGATCGCGCGATAGGCGGCGAGGTCGGCCTCGGTAATCAGGCCGCCGTTCGCCTTCATATCGGCGGCGATGCGGCGCGCGACTTCGCCCTTGTAGAAACCGTCGGCGCGGTGCTGCGCAATCTCGCCGAGCGTCCAGGCGAGGTCGGGCTGCTTCAGCACTTCGTCCTTGGCATAGAGTTCGCCGCCGGGTTTGTAGAAGGTCGCCTTGCCCGCCGTGCTCTTCGACAGGCGATCCTTGCCCCAGCTGAAGACGAAGGCTTCGTCGGCGGTCAACCGCACCCCGTCGCGAGCGAGCGTAATCGCCGGTTCGACGAGTTTCGCCCAGGGCAGCTTGCCCCATTTGCGATGCGCATGATCGAGCCCCGCGACAGTGCCGGGGACGGCGGGGGCGAGATAGCCATAGCTGGCGATCGGACGTTCCTTGCCGTCCTTGTCGACGAACATCGCGGGCGTCGCGGCAGCCGGGGCAATGCTGCGGAAATCGAGCGTATGCACCTTGCCCGTCGCGGCGTCGTACACCATCATGAAGCCGTCGCCGCCGATATTGCCCGCACGCGGCAAGGTGACCGGGAGCGCGAAGCCGACGGCGATCGCCGCGTCCACCGCATTGCCGCCGTCGCGCAGCACCTGCGCGCCGACCTCGCTCGCGATGGCATTCTGGCTCACCACCATGCCGCGCGTGCCGACCGTCGGCGAATGGATCGACGGATATTCGAGCAGATGGCGGCTCTGCGCCGCCGCGGGAAGCGGCAGGACAAGCGCGAGCGACAGGGTGGCGGCAAGCAGGCGGCGAAAAAACATCATCGATAAAACCTCATTCGTCGTTGGGTGCGCGATAGACATCGACATCCATCTCCCCCTCCCACCGCGCCACCGCGGTGGCGATCGACAGGTCGGAGGTGACGTTGGGAACGGTGCGGATCATGTCGAGAATGCGATCGAACGGCAGGATGAAGCCGACCACGATCGCGGTTTGTTCGGGGGTGATGCCGATCGCATGGAGCACCGCGGCGAGCACGAAGAGCGACCCCGACGGCACCGGCGCGACCCCCATCGCGACGATCGTCGTCGTCCCGGCGATCACCAGATAGTCGGCGAACGTCAGCTGCACCCCGAACGCCTGCGCCGCGAACAGGGTCAACATTGCGACATACATGGCGGCGCCGTCCATGCCGATCGTCGCGCCCAGCGGCAGCACGGTCGAGGCGACGGGCGGCGAGACGCCGAGGTTGCGCTCGGCAACGCGGATCGCGACGGGCAAGGTCGCGCTCGACGAGGAGGTCGAGAAACCGACCATGATCGCATCGGCGATGCCGCGGAAAAAGGGCATGGGCGGCAACCAGGCGAGCAGGCGCACGACGATGCCGCCATGGATGACAAGCGTGACGATGAGCGATCCGGTGAGCACGCAGAGCGCGAGCTTGAGCACCGCGAGGAAGCTCGACGGGCCGCTGGTTCCCATCACCACGGCGATGAGTGCAAAGACGCCGAGCGGCGCGGTTTCCATGACGAAACCGACGATGCGCAGCATCACTTCGGCCCCGCTGGCGAGCAGGCGCTGGACGGGTTCGCCGCCCTTGCCCGCCGCGATAACGCCCGCGCCGACGAGGATAGCGAAAAAGATGACCGAGAGCGTCGCCCCGTTCGCCATCGCGCCGATCGGATTGTCGGGGATGATTTCGATAAACATGCGCGCGGGATCTTGCGGCTGCGCGACCGCCTTGGGCACCGCGCCGGCAAAGCTCGCGCCTTCGCCCGGCGCAATCAGCGTCGCGACGATCAGGCCGGTGGTCACTGCGAGCGCGGTGGTAAAGACATACATGCCGAGCGTCTTGACCCCGATGCTGCCGAGCCGCTTCGGATCGGCGAGCGCCGCGACGCCCGAGGCAATGGTCAGGAATACGAGCGGGATGACGAGCATTCGGATAAGGCGCACGAACAGCTCGCCGATCCAGCCGATCGCGGTTGCGCCCTCGCCCCACGCCATGCCGACGACGGCCCCGACGACGAGCGCTCCGAGAATGCGTTTCCACAGGGCAATGCCGAACCAGAGGCCGAACGCGCGGCGCAGCGGGCCGGGACGCGGTTCGGGGGTGGCGGCCGGCAGGATCGTGTCGGTCATTCGGGACAACTCCAGTTCGGTTGACGCGGCTTGCGCAGCGGCTGTCCCGCCAGAACGCCGGTCAGCGCGCCCTTTTCAACAGCAAGGCGCCCGTTGACCAGCACATAGTGAACGCCGCGCGCAGGCCGGTCGGGCGCGTCATAGGTCGCCTGTTCGGCGTAGCTTGCGGGATCAAAGACCGCGATGTCGGCAAAGGCCCCCGGAGTCAACGTGCCGCGATGTGAAAGCCCCAGGATTTCGGCGGTCAGGCCCGCGCTGCGATGTATGAACTCGGCCTCGGTCATCAACGCCTCATCATGAACGAACAGCCGCCAGCGCCGCGCAAAACTGCCCCAGCGACGCGGATGGCCATCGGTTGCATCGGAGCTGGCGACAACCCAGGGCTGGCGCGCAAAGGCGGCAATGTCGTCCTTTGCCATGTTGAACGAGGCGATGCGCGCGCCCGGTTCGGCGATCAGGACGCGGACCGCGGCATCGACCGGATCGATCCCCCAGCCCGCGGCGATCGCGTCCAGCCGCTGGCCGCGATGCGCGCCGCTGACGATCAGCACGGCGCCGGCGCCGCCGCGGATGCGCAGCAGTTCGACGATGTCGCGGCGGAGCGGCGCGTCGGCGGCTTTGAGCCGCGCAACCATTGCGTCGCGGCCGCCATCCATCGCGCGGCGCGGAACGAGCGCCGACGACAGGCCGGTGCTTGATGCCTCCCACGCATATTGGTCGGCGGTGATCGCCGTGCCCCCGGCGCGCGCCGCGGCGATGCGCGCGATCACCTGCGGCGCCATGCCCCGCGCATCGACGCCGAGCGCTTTGATATGCGCAATATGCAGCGGTAGCCCCGCCGCGCGCGCGATGCCGATCGCTTCGTCGATCGCGGGCAGCAGGCCGATCGAGGCGCTGCCCTCGTCGCGTAAATGGGTTTCATATATCCCGCCGCGCACGGCCGCCTCGCGCGCCAGCGCTACCACTTCGTCCGTCCTGGCGAAGCTTTGCGGGGCATAATAAAGGCCCGCCGACAGGCCGAGCGCACCATCGCACATCGCGCGCGCGGTGAGAGATTGCATCTGCTCAAGCTCAGCGGCGGTCGGTGCGCGATCGGCATCACCGGCCGCGACGCGGCGGATCGCGCCGAACCCGACGAAGCTGGCGACATTGACCCCCGCGGGCTGTTCAGCGAGCCGCGCGAAGTCTTCCCCGACATCGGGGCCGCCGCCGCCATCATTGCCGATGACGATGCTGGTAACACCTTGAAGCAGATGGTTGGCGAGCATCCGGTCGGCGGCATCGGCCGACAGCGCCGCGGCCCCCGAATGGGTGTGGGGGTCGATGAAGCCCGGCGCGACGATCAGCCCCGCCGCGTCGATCGTCCGTTCGGCGGTCAATCCCGCGGGCCGGGCGCCGACGAAGACGACCCGGTCGCCATCGACGCCGACCTCGGCGGTGCGCGCCGGGGCGCCCGTGCCGTCGATCACGCGGCCGCCCGCAATGATCAGGTCGATCGTCGCCGGGTCCGCCGCCTCCCGCGCTGCCCCGGTCAGGAGCAGCGCGAGCGCGGCGGCCAGCAGTCTGGCCCGCGGGCGTGGCATCAGAAGCGCTTGCTGATCGATGCGTAAACCTGGCGACCGCGATTGCTGTAAAGGTCGCCGATATAGCCATAGGTCTGATCGGCAAACGGCGCGAGCTTGTTGAAGATGTTGCGCGCACCGATGCGGAAGCGGGTGTCCTTCAGGAAGCCCTCTTCCGGCTCATACTGCACATAGAGGCTGTGTGTCATATGATCCTTGACGCGGAAGCGCGTGCCGTCGGCCAGCGACGCCGAGGTGTCGGTGACGGGGCCGACATAGCTGGCGTACCAGCCCGCACCCCAGCCCTTGTAACGCCAGCTGAGGCTCGCCGAGCCGCGCCATTTGGGCCGCCCATTTTCCTCGACCAGATCCTCGGCGCCGACGACGTTGATCGTCGGATCAATATCACCATTCGCCTGTGCATCGAGCAGCGATTGCTGGAGCGTGCCGGGCGTCTGGTAGAATTCGAGCAGACGTGCAGCGTTGACGCGCAGGTTGAAACTGCCGATCCCCGTATCGCGGACCTGATAATAAAGGCCGAAGTCGAGGCCGCGGACCTTGCGCGGGGTCAGGTTGGTGTAATTGTCGATCACCTGGATGACCTCGCCCACCGGATCGATCCCGGTGCCGGCGAAATCGTCGATGTCGTCCTGCGTCGGCGCGGCGCGCTGGACATTGGGGTTCGACGATCCCTGGAGTCGCAGCAGATAATCGAGGATCAGCGCGTTCGAATCGCCGAACAGGCCGATCACGTTTTTCTGGCGGATTTCCCAATAGTCGGTGGTGAAGGTCAGCCGCCCGGCGCCGCCCAGATCGAGCTGAAAGGTGCCGCCGAACGACAGGTTCTCGGCGGTTTCGGGTTCAAGCTCCTTGCTGCCCGACCGGTTGCTGACGATTCCCTGCGTGCGGCCGCAATCGTCGAAATTGGTAATCTCTCCGGTGCGAAGGTCCGCCTCGCAGCGGATCCAGTCGGTGCGCGTGTTCGACCGCTGGATGCCGTTTTCGAACAATTGCGGCAGGTTCGGTGCACGGAAGCTCTGCGACCAGCTGCCGCGCAGCTGGAAATTGGGCGCCGGATACCAGGACAGCGCAACCTTCGGCTTCGCCACCGAGCCGAAACCCTGATAGGATTCGGCGCGGCCCGCGAGCTGCAGGTCGAGCGAGTGAATGAGTGGCACGTCCATCTCGGGCGAGACGATCGGCACCGCAAATTCAAGGAAAGCCGACAGAACGTCGCGCGACCCGCTGCTGTCGGGCGTCGGGCTGGCGCCCATCGTGTCGCTGCCGTTCGACGAGCCGTCGAGCGCGGTGAAGGCGATCGTCCCGTCAAGCCGGTCGTCGCGGTCGTCGCTAAAGGTTTCGTGGCGGAACTCGACCCCCGCCGCGATGCCGACGCGGCCGCCGGGCAGCGTGAAAAGATCGTTCTTGCTGATCTTGAAATCGGCCAGATACAGCTCGGTCGTGCTCACCCGGCCGATGTCGACCATGAAGCTGTCGATCACTTCCTGCGGGTTGGGCGAGGAATCGAGCGTGCCAGGGTTGAGCGGATCGCCGCCGTTGAACGGATTATATCCGGTCGCGTCGGTGCGCGACAGCGCCTCCTGGAACAAGGTCATCGAAATCGTCCGCATCTTGTCCGCGGTCCGTGCCTTCGAATAAAGCGCGGCGGTATCGAAATCGAAGCCGAGCAGTTCGCCGCGCAGGCCGGTGAGGAAGCGCGTCGTGTCATTCTTGACCTTGACGATCAGCGGACCGGCGTCGATCGGGCGGTAATCGAGCAGTTCGATCGGTACGCCATCGTCCGATACACCCGTCAGGCCGGGAATGCGATTGGGGCTGCCGACCGGGCCGAAGGGGTTCCAATAGGCGTCGGCGGGAATGATGAGGCGCTGGTTCGCGAGCGCCGTTTCCTGTTCGCGGATCGAGCGGAATTCGGCATGATACCAGCCCGCCTCGGCATAAAGCTCCAGCCCCGAATCAAATTCATGGTTCAGGAATCCGAACAGGTTGAGGCGGTTGTTGCGGCCGAGCACGGTACGCTCGAAATTGGTGTCGTACCGCAGATTCTCGTCGGTCGATACGGTCGACAGCGAGCTGTTGTCCCAGCAGGTGCCCGCATATTGCGTCGGCGCGATGCAGCCATCGTTCGTGTCGGGTTGGACGTGGAAGATGCCGCTGGTCGTCAAGGCCGTGCCGTTGATCCGCGCAGTGGTCGTCGACGGCGCGAAGCTGTTGGTCAGCCGCTGGAACTCGCCCCAGGGCGTGTCGATCGACGTGTTGCGGAAGTCGGTATCGCCTTCGAACGGCGTGCCGACGACGAGCGACCGCAGGTCCGACGAGCGCGAATTGCGCCGTTCGCGGGCGAACAGCGGATCGCGGTGGCTGAACGAACCGAACAGCGAGACGTTGGTGCGGCCGTCGTTAAAGGTGTGCCCCGCCTCGAACGCCAGCTCATATTCCTGCTGATCCGAATCGTCGGTCAGGCTGTATTCGCCGGTCACGCGGAACCCGTCGAAATTATCTTTGAGCACGGTGTTGATGACACCAGCCACCGCATCCGAGCCATAAACGGCGGCGGCACCGTCGAGCAACACCTCGACGCGCCGGATGCCCAGCACCGGGATGGCGTTGGTGTTGACGCTCTGCACCGGCACCAGATTTTCGGACTGGGTGCCGGGATGCAGGACCATGCGGCGGCCGTTCAGCAGCACCAGCGTGTTGCCGGTGCCCAGCGCGCGCAGGTTGATCGACGCGACGTCGCCGCGCGCATCGTTGATCCCGCCCGCGTCGCGGCTTTCGTTGAACGCCACGTCGCCTGCCTGCGGGATCGCCCGGAACAGCTCGTCGCCGCTCGTCGCAGCGATCGCGTCGATGTCCTGGTCGGTGAGCAAGGTCACGGGAAGCGACCCCGCGACGTCGGCGCCCTTGATCTGCGATCCGATGACGACGATTTCCTCGTCGGCATCGGCGACATCCTGCGCCGTCTGCGCCGCGCTGTCTTGCGCCATGGCGGCGGTTGCGCTGGCGATGAGCGACATGCCGCTCATCAGGCTGAAAATGCGAAGACCCCTTTTCATCACTTTGCCCTTCCCTGGGTTGAAATCCGATTGTCCATTGGCTAGCCCTTCAGCCCTCTCCCTCCACGATGGCGGCGACGCGCTCGGCCGATCCCGCCGCATAGGTCCAGCCGAGCGCGCCATGTCCGGTGTTGGCGATCACGCCGGGCGCAATCGTCCGGATGATCGGCAGCGAATCGGGGGTCATCGGCCGCAGCCCCGCCCAGCTCGATTCGATCGCGTCATAATCGGCCGCACCCGGCAGCGCGGCACGCGCGCTGGCGATCAGCGCGGCAAGGCGGGCGGGCTCGACATTGGTGTCGCGGCGACCAAGGTCGGCCAGCCCCGCGATCCGCATCCGGTCGCCGAGCCGCGCGAATACGACGCGGTTGGCGGCGTCGGTGATGCTGACGCGCGGCGCGGCGGCGCCCGGCGGCGCGGTGATCGAATAGCCCTTCATCGGCTGAATCGGCAAGCGCACGCCAAGTCGCCGCGCCAGCGTCACGGTGTCGGCGCCGGTGCAGAGGATGATCCGGTCGGCGGCAATCCGCGTGCCCGCCGCCGTGACCGCGGCGGGAAGCGGTCCATCGACGTCGATGTGCGCAACCTGCGTGGCATAATGGCTGGTGCTGCCGCCCGCCGCCAGCGCCGCCTGCACGGCCGTGCAGAACCGATAGGGGTCGCCCACTTCTTCGTTCGCGGTGTGGATCGCGCCGGCGATCTGCGGACGGATCGCCGCCAGCATCGGCTCGACCGCCACCGCGCCGTCGGCGTCGAGAAACGCCTGCTCGGCGCCGCCCGCGATCTTGTCGGCCGAGATGGCGCGTGCCGCGGCAAAGCTGCGCGCCGAACGATAAAGGATGATCTTGCCCGGCGTGCCGTGCGCGAAATCGAGGCCGTGGCGGCGCGCAAGCGCGTGCAGCGCACGGCGCGACTGGATCGCGAGCGCCAGCCCCTCAAGCGTGTTGCGGCGGAAATGCGCGGCCGAGCCGTTCTTCAGAAAGGCCAGCCCCCAACGCAGAAAATCGGGATCGAGGCTGGGATGGAGGCGCAGCGCAGGGTCGCGCGCGAGCAGCAGCCGCGGCATCTGCGCGAGCGTCGTGGGGCTGGCGAGCGCGTCGGTATAGGCATAGCTGAGCTGCGCGCCATTGGCGAAGGAGGTGCCGCGGCCGGCCTCGGCGGCGCCGTCGATCACGGTGACGCGGTGTCCGCGGTCGGCCAGCGTCAGCGCGGTGGCCATGCCGACGACGCCGGCGCCGATGACGACGACGTCCTGCGGCCGCGCCGTCAACCTATTTTCGCCAAGGCGAAACTCTGCCCGCATGTGCCGATCCGTTCCCCCGCGCGACGCCGATTGTTACGCCCCGCTTTCCCGGTTCATGATTATCGCATGGCCGATTGACGCAAAGCCGTAACATTTATGCGCCCCATAGGTTGGGGTTATGGGTTGGGGGTCCGACTTGCCTCGAGTACATCGCCCAATGTGCGCAGGAACTGCCGCGCGACCTTCGACGGCTGGCGATCCTCCAGCGTCACCCACGAGATGGTGAACTCGAGCGGCGGGTCGGTACGTAGCCAAGCGAAGTCGGGCGATTGCCAGGCGCGCGCGGTGAATTCATCGACCACCGTGATCCCGCTTTCGAGCTGCGCCAGCCGCGCGGCGATGAAAAAGGTCTGCACCGACACCGCCTCGCGATAGGCGATGCCGCGCTCGCGCACCGCACAGGTAAGCACGTCCCCGATCGGCCCCGTTGCCGCCACGCCGATCAGGTCGCGGTCCGCCAGCCGGTCGAGCGGTAGCCGCCCCTCGATCGGCTCAAACGCACCGCGCGGACAAAAGACCACAAGTTCGCCCTGCGTCAGCAGCGTGTGCGTCAACCGGGGGTGCGGCGGCGGGGTATAGGCGATGGCGATGTCGGTCTCGCGCTCGATCAGCGAGCGGACGAGGTCGTCGTGGTGGTGCGTATGCACTTCAAAGGTCACGCGCGGCCATTCGCGCCGAAATTGCGCCATCGCCTGTGGCACGACGTCGAGCGCGAGACTGGGGACGATGCCGAGCCGGATATGCCCGCCGCCCGCCTGCGACAGGTTGCGCGCGGTCTGTTGCAACGACGCCAGCCGTTCGAAAATGTCGCCTGCCTCGCGGATCAGCGCATGAGCTTCGTCGGTCGGGACGAGCCGCCCGCGCACGAGATGGAAGAGCGGAAAGCCCAGGCTGTCCTCGGCATGATGCAGCGTCTTCGACAGCGACGGCTGCGACACGCCCAGCGCGCGCGCCGCCGCGCTGATCGACCCGTGCGTATAGACGGCGTGAAAGACCTCAATCTGGCGAAACCGCATTCCACCCCTGTACTCGCGCAGGAGCCGGGGGCCAATGGCCTTTGCCGTCATGGGCGAAGCGCGATCGCCTCGACCTCGATCAGCGCCCCCGGCGCCAGCAGCGCCGACACGACGGTCGAGCGCGCGGGCCAGGGTTCGCCGAAAACGCGGATATAGGCGGCGTTGAACGCGGCGCCATAGGCAGGATCGGTCAGCCAGGCGGTCACCTTGACGACATCGGCGGGCGCGCAACCGGCGTCGGCGAGCACCGCCACCAGATTGGCGAGCGCGCGTTCGGCCTGCGCCTCGATGCCGCCCGCAACGATCGCGCCGTCGTCGCCGCGCGCGAGCTGCCCCGATGTGAAGATGAAATTGCCCCCGGACCGTGCCGGCGACAAGGGTGGTTTTGCCATGTCTCTTCCCCTGAAACGGATCGCCTCCGGCTATCCGCCGCGGGCCCGCGCTCCTATCCCCCTATCGGTGTGCGCGGCATAGGTTCAGGTTATGGCTTGGGCGCCATGTCAGGTCAGGTCAGGTCGCGGAGGTGGTGAGTTCGCCCCGCGCATGGCGGAACACTTCGATGCTGCCCCAGATCGCGAGCGCGGCCATGATCGCCGCCACCGCCAGGTCGGGCCAGCTCTGCCCGGTGCCGAACACGCCCAGCGCCGCGCCCATCACCGCCAGATTGCCGATCGCATCGTTGCGCGAGCAGATCCAGACCGAGCGCATGTTCGCATCGCCCGTGCGGTAGCGATAGAGCATCAGCGCGACTACAACATTGGCGACCAGCGCCAGCGCGCCGATAATCCCCATCGTTTCGGCATGGGGCGCGGTCCCCGCCACGAAGCCCCAGAGCGCCGAGCCAAACACCCACAGGCCGAACGCCAGCATCGTCACCGCCTTGAACAGGGCGGCGCGCGCGCGCCACGCCAGCGCCATGCCCGCGACGCCCAGGCTGATCGCATAATTGGCGCTGTCGCCCAGGAAATCGAGCGCATCAGCCTGAAGCGCGCGCGAATCGGCGGCGACGCCCGCGACGATCTCGACCCCGAACATCGCGGCGTTGATGACCAGCGCGATCCACAGGATGCGGCGCCAGCGCGGATCGTTCAGCGCCGTCGCGCCGCTTTTGCCGGCACAGCAGGAATCGGCCATCGTCAAAGCTCCTTGGTCTTTCGAGTCGGCACCCTATATGCACCCTGTATCAACTACAGGGTCAAGCGATGAAAATCGGCGAACTGTCGCGTGCCACCGGCACCAACATCGAAACCATCCGCTATTATGAGCGCATCGGCCTGCTGCCCGCGCCCGCGCGCACCGCGGCCAATTACCGCAGCTATGGCGAGGCGCACCGCGCGCGGCTGAGCTTCGTGCGCCATTCGCGCGATCTGGGCTTCACGATCGAGGAAATCCGCTCGCTGCTCGACCTGTCGGACGATCCCGCGCGCGATTGCACGGACGCCGACCGCATCGCCAGCCGACATCTGGCACAGGTGGAGGCCAAGATCGCGCAACTGACGACGCTGCGCGACGAACTCGCCCGTATCGTCGGCCGTTGCCGCGGCGGCGCCGCCGCCGACTGCCGCGTGATCGAGGCCCTCGGCGATCATCGCCACTGCGAAAGCGCGCACTGATCCGGCTACGAAGCCGACTTCAATGCGCTCCGCTCATCTCATTATGCGCCGCGCTGACCAAAAAGGCGCTGCGGGACAGTTTGCGCCGCTTGGCGGCGGCATCGATTGCCGCAAGCGTCGCGGCATCGACGGTGAAGTTCACCCGCACGGTCCGGCCGCCCGAACGCATGAAGGGTACGGCTATCAGCATGGCCCCCTGATCATCCTCCGACAGGCCGGCTCGAATATCGGTCATATCGCTGGCCGGAAACGCCTCGATATCCTCGCCATCCAGAAACAATTCCAGCGCCTCGATCGCATTGCGTTCGAGTTCGGTCAGGCTTTCCCCCGCCGAAAAACAGCCCGGAAGATCGGGAAAGGCGATGCCATAGCTGCTGTCCGCATCCTTGTGAACGACACCGATATAGTGGGTCATTGCGTCTTCCTTCAAATCCATCCCGCCATTTTGGCGATCGCACGAGCGGTGCCGACAGGCAGGTCTTTCTTCGGGTGCGGGACGATGATCATGACCGCGCCCTTTCGAAATTTATGGTGCGATCCGCGTGTGGCCACGAGGGCATATCCCTCATCCTCCAACCGCCGGACAATTTTCCTGCTGTCGCGCTCCATATGTATAATAATACGCATGAGGACGCGAAACGTCAAGAATCATGCGCATAATGATGCGTATAAATCGGCGATAGCGGGAAAGGTGGGACGATTCTGTTGCCCGGCTCGTCCCCAGCCGCTGGTATCCGATTCTGTTGCCCGGTTCGGTCCGAACCGCGTTCTATTTGTCTAACCTTAGGCCGTGAGGCTTATCGGTTAGGCAGCAAGAGCGAGTGCTTCGTTATCGTTAGCACCTATTGGTTTTGAGCCTTGAACGGGTTACTCAGCCCGGAAGAAAATATCGTCTTTGAACACACGTCGATCCTGGTTCGGCCCCGTCAGAAACCCGCGCGCCCATCGAAGAAACGCGGGTTTGTGGTGGAGCCGCCGGGTACTGCCCCCGGGTCCGCTGTGCCTATTCCACGACACCATTTATCCTCATAGTCGGCCGAAACCGACAAGACCCATATAGGAAACCCGCCCGCGCTTGGAAAGGGGGGTCACCATGCCCCCTATCCACCGTCATCCCGGCGAAGGCCGGGATCTCGCCCTATCCCCTTTACGCACCGGCGAGATCCCGGCCTTCGCCGGGATGACGAAAGCGGTTATTTCCTTCGCAATTCGTCGCGAATTTCGGTGAGCAGATCGACCTCGCTCGGCCCCGCGGGCGCGGGCTCCGCCTCCTGCTTGCGAACGACGCGGTTCACCCAGCGGACGAGCAGGAAGATGATGAAGGCCAGGATCAGGAAATTGATCACCGCGGTGATGAACGCGCCATAACCGATCATTGCGACTCCAGCTTCCTTGAGCGCGGCATAGTCGGTCGCCGATACGCCGTCGGGCACGCTGCCAAGCAGGATAAATTTGCTGGTGAAATCGACCCCGCCAAAGAGCGCGCCCACCAGCGGCATGATCACATCTTCGGTCAGTGAGGTCGTGATGGTCGCGAAAGCGCCGCCGATGATGACACCGACCGCAAGGTCCATGACATTACCCTTGGCGATGAATTCCCTGAACTCGCCCAACATGTTGACGCTCCCCGAAAGACAGATCCCGTCCGCAAAGCGTGCCGCGGCGATTGCACAAAGGCAAGCGGCTTCCTATTATGTGTATTGTTGCGGCAAAACGCCGCCGGAGGGAGCCTGATAACCATGACCTATCGCAACGCCCGCTGGTTGATCCTGCCTGTCGCCGCGATGAGCCTGTCCGCATGCGGCATCAACAGCGTGCCGACCAAGGAAGAGGCCGCCAAGGCCAAATGGGCGAATGTCGAGGCCGCCTATCAGCGGCGCGCCGACCTGATCCCCAACCTCGTCGAAACCGCCAAGGGCGCCGCCAATATCGAACAATCGACGCTGGAAGGCGTGATCCAGGCGCGCGCGTCGGCGACGCAGGTGAAGCTCAGCACCGACGATCTGGAAGACCCCGCAAAGGTGCAGGCGTTCCAGCAGGCGCAGGGCAATGTATCGAGCGCGCTCGGCCGCCTGCTCGTCACCGTCGAAGCCTATCCCGACCTCAAGAGCCAGGCGCGCTTCGCCGACCTGATGACGCAGCTCGAGGGCACCGAAAACCGCATCAACGTGTCGGTGCAGGATTATAACGCCGCGGTGCAGGATTATAATACGACGATCCGCACCTTCCCCGACATCATCGGGGCCAAGATCGTCCATGGCGCAGAGCCGATGACGCCGTATCGCGCGGTGACGCCGAACGCCAACCAGGCGCCGAAGGTCGATTTCGGGCAATAAGGTGGGCACGCCCACCTTTCTCCGTTCGCTGGCGGCAGCGGCCCTTTCGGGGCTGCTGCTTCTCGCGATGCCCGCGGCTGCGCAGACCTTCCCCAAGCTTGCGGGCAATCCCGTCGTCGATCAGGCGGACATCATCCCAGCGGCCGAAGAAGCCGCGCTCAATACGCAGTTGCTCGACCTCGAAAAACGCACCGGGCACCAGCTGGTCGTCGCGACGGTCAGCGATCTCGAGGGCCGCGATGTCGCCGATTATGGCTATCGGCTTGGCCGCGAATGGGGGATCGGCGATGCCGAGCGCGACGATGGCGTCGTTTTCCTGATCGCGCCGAACGAGCGGCGGATGCACATCGCGGTCGGGCTGGGGCTCGAACCCGTGCTGACCGATGCGCTGTCGGGACGGATCATTCGCGATACGGTCACCCCGCGTTTCAAGGACGGCGACTATCCCGGCGGCATCCAGGCCGGGGTGAACGCGATCGCGCAGCAGATCGAACTGCCGCCCGAGGAAGCCGCGGCGCGGGCGCAAGCCGCGGCCGCCGCCGAACGCGACCGCGCCGACGACGGCAATTTCGGCGGACTGTTCTTCCTCGGCTTCATCATCCTCATCTTCTTCATCATCCCCTGGTTCGCGAGCCGCGGGCGCGGCAAGAAACGGCGGCGACGCCGCGACAGCCCATGGGGCGCGGCGCCGATCATCATCTGGGGCGACAATGACGATTGGGGCGGCTGGGGCGGCGGCGGCGGATCATCGTGGGGCGGTGGCGGCGGTGGCTTCGGCGGCTTTTCGGGCGGCGGCGGCAGCTTCGGCGGCGGCGGCGCGTCGGGCGGCTGGTAGGAGCACGGGACATGCCACGCAAGGTCAACCATGTGAGCGCCGAGGACCATCGCATCGTCACCGATGCGGTCGCGGCGGCCGAGCGCCACACCGATGGCGAGATCGTCACGATCATCGCCGCACGGTCGAGCGATTATGACGATGTCGCGCTCGTCTGGGCCAGCGTCGGCGCCTTCCTCGCCATGTCGCTCGTCGCGCTGTTCCCCGATTTCTATCGCGGCCTTTACGATGCCTTGCGCGGCGGCTGGGGGCATGAACCGACCGCGAACGAGTGGCTGGGCACGATCATCGCCTTTGGCGTCGTCAAATGGATCGGCATCTGGCTGATCCTGCTGTGGCGCCCGCTGCGCCTCGCGCTGACGCCGCGGTCGATCAAGGCCGCGCGTGCCCGCGCGCGCGCCATCGATCTGTTCAAGGTCGGCACCGAGGCCAAGACGGTGGGCCGCACCGGCGTCGTCCTCTACGTCAGCCTCGCCGAGCATCGCGCCGACATCGTCGCCGACGAGGCGATCGCATCGAAGGTCGCGCCGACCATCTGGGGCGACGCGATGGCCGCGCTGATCGAGCGTATCCGCGCGGGCCAGCCCGGCGAGGGCATGGCGGAGGCGGTGCGACAGGTGGGCGCCGTGCTTGCGACACATTTCCCGAAAAGCGACGGCAATCCCAACGAACTGTGCGACCGGCTGATCGAAATCTGACATGACCCGCCCTGCCCCCGACACGCCCATCGAGACGCGCTGGGAAGGCCGCTTCGTCACCGTCAAACAGCAGGGCAATTGGGAATATGTCTCGCGCTCGCGCGGCATTCACGCCGCGGTGATCCTGGCGATCGACGAAGATGCGGGCGGGCGCCACGTCATCTTGGTCGAGCAATATCGCGTGCCCCTGAAACGTAACTGCCTCGAACTGCCCGCCGGGCTCGTTGGCGATGACAGCGCGGGCGAAGCCGCCGACGTCGCCGCGGCGCGCGAGCTGGAAGAGGAAACGGGCTATCGCGCCGCGACATGGCGCACCGTCGGCGAATTCTACAGCTCGCCGGGCATGGTCAGCGAAAGTTTCACGCTGCTGGTGGCGACCGGGTTGACCAAGGTCGGCGACGGCGGCGGCGTCGGTGGCGAGGACATCACCGTCCACCGCGTCCCGCTCGATGAGATCGCTGATTTCGTTGCGGCAAAACGCGCCGAAGGCTGCGGCATCGACGTGCGCGTGGCGATGCTGCTGGCGGGCGGGTTGCTGGCCTGACGGCGAGTTTCGGCCGATTGTTGCCGTTGCGTTCCTCCCCGGAACGGGGAGGGGGACCACCGAAGGTGGTGGAGGGGTACCATCGGCCGAACGCGGCCGATGCGGGCCCGTACCCCTCCACCATGCTTCGCATGGTCCCCCTCCCCCTGCGGGGGAGGATCGGCCGCTCCCCACCCAAAATCCAACATCAAAATAGGCCTTTCCTACTTCACTCCGCCATGCTTCAAACTGGCCGATGGAACACACCGCCCCACCCGCTCCGCTTCTCGCAGGCACCTGCCTCGCCTTCACCCCCGTCCCGAGGGACCGCCGCCGCGCCGACGGCTGGACACCCGAAACGCAGGCCAATTTCATTCGCGCGCTCGAAGCGATGGGTTCGGTTGGCAAGGCGGCGCGCGCGGTCGGCATGGGCCGCGCCTCGGCCTATCGCCTGCGTGAGCGGCCGGACGCCGCCAGCTTCGCCGCCGCATGGGATCGCGCGATCGCGACGGGGCGCACGCATCAGTTCAGCATCGCGATGGACCGCGCGCTCAACGGCGTCACGATCGTCCGCGTGCTGAAGGGCGGCGCGATCGACGTCAGCGGCGGTCCCGACATGACGGTCGTGAACGCCGTGCTGCGCGACGACGGCTTCGCTAAAGCCACAAAGGAGACAATATGAGCGCGTCCATGCGAATCTTTTGTCGCTTTAAGGACATGACCCTAAGCCCCAAAAATAAGACCCGCCCCCGGGCCCATGTCCCCGGGGGCGGGTCGCGACGCGTCGTCCTGACCCCGCTTTCGGTCCCGCGGCATGATGCGGGACCGGCCGCGGCGATCAGGCGAGGTCGAACCGGTCGGCGTTCATCACCTTGGTCCAGGCCTTGACGAAATCCTTGACGAACTTCTCTTCATGGCCGCTTTCGGCATAGACTTCGGCGACCGCGCGCAGTTCCGAATTCGAGCCGAAGATCAGGTCGGCGCGGGTCGCGCGCCAGGTTTCGTGGCCGCCCTTGCGGTCGGTCGCGATGAACTCCTGATCCTCCGATCCTTCGACCGCTTTCCAGACATTCGTCATGCCCAGCAGATTGACGAAGAAGTCGTTGGTCAGCTGGCCGGACCGCTTGGTGAAATGGCCATGCCCGCGTTCGCCATGATTGGCGCCAAGCACGCGCAGTCCGCCGATCAATACCGTCATTTCGGGGATCGACAGGCCGAGCAGCGACGCGCGGTCGAGCATCAATTCCTCGATCTTCACCGCGAGCTTCTTCTTGCCGACATAGTTGCGGAAGGCATCGGCTTCGGGCTCCATCACGTCAAAGCTTTCGACGTCGGTCTGCTCCTGCGTCGCATCGCCGCGGCCGCCCACAAACGGCACGGCGACGTTAAAGCCCGCGTCCTTGATCGCCTTCTCCAGCCCGACGACGCCGCCGAGCACGATCGCATCGGCCATCGACAGGCTACCGCGCAACCCGTCGAGCGTGTCCAGCACCTTGGCGAGCATCGCGGGCTCGTTGACCTCCCAGTCCTTTTGCGGCGCAAGGCGCACGCGCGCGCCGTTGGCGCCGCCGCGGAAATCGGACTTGCGGAAGGTGCTCGCCGACGCCCAGGCGGTCTTGATCAGCTGGCTGACGGTCAGGCCGCTCGCGGCGATCTTGTCCTTCACCGCCTGCACCTCGGCGTCCGAGGGCATGGTGCCGGCGGGAATGGGATCCTGCCAGATCAGGTCTTCGGCCGGGACTTCGGGGCCGAGGTAGCGGACCTTGGGCCCCATGTCGCGGTGCGTCAGCTTGAACCAGGCGCGCGCAAAGGCATCCTTGAACGCTTCATGGTCGCGGCGGAACCGCTCGCTGATCGCGCGATAGGCGGGATCGCGCTTCAGCGCCATGTCGGCGGTGGTCATCATCGTCGGAACCTTGATGCTCGGATCCCACGCCGCGGGGGCCATATCCTCCTCTTTCTGGTTGATTGGCTGCCACTGGTTCGCGCCCGCGGGCGACTTCACCAGTTCATAGTCATAGTCGAACAGCAGGCGGAAATAATTCTCCGTCCACTCGCGCGGCGTGTTGGTCCATGCGCCTTCGATGCCGCTGGTCACCGTATGCTCGCCGATACCGCCGCTCTCATGGCTGCTGACCCAGCCGAAGCCCAGCGCAGCCAGATCGCCGCCCGCAGGCGCCGCGCCGAGCAGCGAGGCGTCGCCATTGCCGTGCGCCTTGCCGAAGGTGTGGCCGCCGGCGGTCAGCGCGACGGTTTCCTCGTCGTTCATCGCCATGCGCTTGAAGGTTTCCTTCATGTCGCGCGCCATGCCTTCGTCGTCGTGCGGATTCCCGCCGGGGCCTTCGGGGTTGACGTAGATCAGGCCCATCTGGATCGCGGCGAGCGGGCCTTCGATCGTTTCCATTCCCTTCGTCGGGTCGATGCGCGTCTGGACGCCCTGATTGACCCACTTGTCTTCGCTGCCCCAATAAATGTCGCGTTCGGGTTCATAGACATCGACGCGGCCGCCGCCGAAGCCGAACACCGGCCCGCCCATGCTTTCGATCGCGACATTGCCCGCGAGGATGAACAGGTCGGCCCAGCTGATCTTGTTGCCATATTTCTGCTTGATCGGCCAAAGCAGGCGGCGCGCCTTGTCGAGATTGCCATTGTCGGGCCAGCTGTCGAGCGGCGCGAAACGCTGTTGCCCGCTGTTGGCGCCGCCGCGGCCGTCCGCGGTGCGATAGGTGCCCGCGGCGTGCCACGCCATGCGGATGAAGAAGGGGCCGTAGTGACCATAGTCGGCGGGCCACCAGGGCTGGCTGTCGGTCATCAGCGCGTTCAGGTCGTCCTTCAGCGCCTGATAGTCGAGCGACTTGAACGCCTTGGCATAATCGAAATCCTCGCCCATCGGGTTCGACGGGCCATTGGGATTGAGGATTTCAGTCGCCAGCATGTCGGGCCACCAATCCTTGTTGGTGCGGCCGAGCAATGCGCGAACGCCGCCGGGCTGGTGGACGGGGCAGCCGCTTCCGATGGGGGTCTGGTCGTTCATACAGTCTCTCCTCTCAGGGTTTTTATGATGATGGTCGGTTGCGATGACGCGTGCATGACGCAGACGGCCGGACGGCCGCCGGAGCAGGAAAAGCGCGGATGGGCGTCGAGTCGATGGCGGCATCCTTTCGATCTTCGCGCCACGATAGGCCCCGCCCGTCAATCGACCTAACCGAATAAGCTGAATTCAGTCATCGAATGAACCGATCAAAGACGCAGCGGTTGCGCGAAAATTGGGGGGCCTGTCCCGCCGCGGCCACGCCCCGGCGATGGGGGTGCAACATTGGGGAGCACCCTCGTGTTGATACAGTGCTGCACCATGATGGCATGGCGCGGCAAAGAGGAGATGGAAAATGGCTAACAACCCCAACGAGCAGAACCAGAAAAACCCGCAGGCGGATCGCGACGAAGAGCAGCGCCGCCAGCAGCAACAGCAGGGTGGCCAGGATCGCCAGCAGGGCGGCCAGCGGTCCGACCAGGACCAGGGCAAGAACCCGCAGCAGCGCTGACGCCCAGCCCCACAGAAGGGGCCGCCCCGCCGGGGCGGCCCTTTTCGTGCGCGCCGAACCGAGTCTCCCGCACGACGAGCCGCAGGTCGGGTCATCGCAATCCATTGCGCCGCAACGCCGGGGCTGGCAAAGGCGGCGTCAATGAGCAAAATCCATGACCTGATGGCCCGCGGGACCGAGCTTCTCGGCAGCGACTATGCCATCCTCTGCGGCGCAATGAGCTGGGTTTCCGAACGCCATCTGGTCAGCGCGATCAGCAACGCCGGCGGTTTCGGCGTGATCGCATGCGGCGCGATGACGCCCGAGCTTCTGGACGCCGAAATTGCGGCGACCAAGACGCTGGCGACGCGCAATTTCGGCGTCAACCTTATTACCATGCACCCCCAGCTTTTCGAGCTGATCGACGTGTGCGCCAAGCATAACGTGGGCCATGTCGTATTGGCGGGCGGGTTGCCCCCCAAAGGCAGCCTCGAAGCGATCAAGGCGTCGGGTGCGAAGGTGATCTGCTTCGCCCCCACCCTCGCGCTTGCCAAGAAACTCGTCCGGTCGGGCGTCGATGCACTGGTGATCGAGGGGATGGAAGCCGGCGGCCACATCGGCCCCGTCTCGACGAGCGTATTGGCGCAGGAAATCCTGCCCTCGCTCGCCGATGAGCTTCCGGTCTTTGTCGCCGGCGGCATCGGCCGCGGCGAAGCGATTGCCGCCTATCTGGAAATGGGCGCATCGGGGGTTCAGCTCGGCACGCGTTTCGTCTGCGCGACCGAGAGCATCGCACATCCCAATTTCAAAAAGGCTTTCCTCCGCGCATCGGCGCGCGAAGCGGTGGCGAGTGTGCAGATCGACCCGCGCCTGCCCGTCATTCCGGTCCGCGCGCTCAAGAATGCCGGCACCGAAGCCTTTACCGCCAAGCAGCGCGAAGTCGCGAACAAGCTCGACAAGGGCGAGGTCGACATGATGGAAGCGCAGCTGGAAATCGAACATTATTGGGCGGGCGCGCTTCGCCGTGCCGTGATCGACGGCGACGTCGAAAACGGGTCGTTAATGGCAGGGCAATCTGTCGGTATGGTATCGAAAGAAGAGAGTGCGGCCGAAATCGTCGCATCGCTGGTGCAACAGGCCGAAGCGGCCTTGCACGCCCGGGGTTGATGCCGCACCTTGTTTTGCGGTTGGGGAGTGGATCATGAATTTGTCGCGTAAGATCATCCTGGCTGGCCTGCTGGCGAGCGTTGCTGCCTGTGCGCCCAAGCCGCCCCCCCCGCCTCCACCGCCTCCCCCGGCACCGCCGGTCGTCGTCATCCCGCCGCGGCCGATGCCGCCGGGCAATGCGTCGCTGACGCAGATCCTGCCCGGACGCGGGATCGACGGTAAATTCGTGACCGCCAACAGCGGCGTGACGGGCGAGCGCGCCTTCTGGCAGCTCAAGATCGGGCTCAACGTCGCGGCGATCGGGTGCCGCGGACTCGAAGAAGCCACGCTGGTCGCTGCCTACAACAATATCATCAAGGCGCATGGCAAGACGATCCGCTCCACCGAAAAGACGGTGATCCGCGAACTCGGCAAGCAAACCAAGACCAACGGCACCGCCGCGCGCGACCGCCTGTCGACCCAGCTGTTCAACTATTTCGCGCAGCCGCCGGCACAGCGCGCCTTCTGCGCTCGCGCGAACGAAATCGCCCAGCTCGTGTCCTCGACCCCGAGCGCGCAGATCGTTGAGCAGGCGCCCGCGCATCTGCTTCGTCTCGACGAGCCCTTCAACGAATTTTACGAGGCCTATGCGAAATATCAGGCCGACGTCGCCGCGTGGGATGCCAAATATGCGCCGCGACCGACGATCATGAGCGCGCCCGCACCCACCGCGTCGGCATTCCCCGTCGGCCCGACAGCCACATCGACCAGCGCGCCCGCGGATCCGCCGTCCAACAAGTGACGCCGACTGCCGCCGCACAGGATTAGATTGCGCAATCACGCGCGGGGTATTGGCGCGCGCCGCATCCTTCTGATAGCAGGATGGCGATGACCAACGCCCCGCCCCCGCCCTCGTCGGCCGCCCAGTCGGCGCGCACCATATTGACCCGGCTGCACGAGGTGATGGCATCGCGCGTCAATGCGCAGGGCAAGCTCAACCAGGTCGTCGGCATCATCGGCGAATGTCTCGATAGCGAGGTCTGCTCGATCTACCTGCTGCGCGACGGCGCGCTCGAACTTTATGCGACGCGCGGGCTGAAGCAGGAAGCGGTGCACGTCACCCGCCTGGGCCTTGGCGAAGGGCTGGTCGGGATGATCGCCGACCAGATCGAAACACTGAACCTCGACGAGGCGGCGGCGCACCCCGACTTTTCCTATCGCCCCGAAACGGGTGAGGAATTGTTCCACAGCTTTGCCGGGGTGCCGATCATCCGCCGCGAGCGCGCCGTCGGCGTGCTCTGCGTCCAGCACGCCGAACCCCGCCGCTATGACGATATCGAGATCGAGACGTTGCAAACGGTCGCGATGGTGCTGTCCGAACTGATCGCCAACGCCGATTTGGTCGATACCGCCGCGCGCACCGACGCCGCGACCGCCGACCAGTCGGCGCAGCGGCTGTCGGGGCAAAAGCTCGTCGACGGCATGGGCGCCGGGGTCGCAGTGTACCACCAGCCGCGCATCACCATCGAGCATACGGTCGCCGACGATACAGAGGCCGAGCGTCACCGCGTCTATGCCGCCTTCGACAAGATGCGCGAACAGATCGACCGCATGGCGAGCCAGGCCGAATTCGGCGTCGGCGGCGAGCATGAAGAGGTGCTCGAAACCTACAAGATGTTCGCCTATGACGAGGGTTGGTCGCGGCGGATCAACGAGGCGATCGACAGCGGCCTGACCGCCGAGGCGGCGATCGAGCGCGTCCAGCAGCGCACCCGGATGCGGATGCGCCAGATCGACGATCCGCTGCTCCGCGACCGGATGCACGACCTCGAAGATCTGTCGAACCGGCTGATCCGCATCGTGTCGGGGCAGATGGGCACCGCGGCGCAGATGGGCCTGCGCCATGATTCGATCCTGATCGCGCGCAACCTCGGCCCCGCCGAACTGCTCGAATATGACCGCCGCCGCCTGAAGGGCGTCGTGCTCGAAGAAGGCTCGCTCACCGCCCATGTCATCATCGTCGCGCGCGCGATGGGCGTACCCGTCATCGGCCGCGTCCGCGACGTTCGCAGTTCGATCCGCGAGGGCGACCTGCTGCTGCTCGACGCCAGCGCCGGCTCAGTGCATGTTCGCCCCACGCCCGCGGTGCAGGAGGCGTTCGACGCCAAGCTCGAAATCTCGCAAAAGCGCCGCGCCACGCTCGCCGCGCTGCGCGACCTGCCCGCGATCACCAAGGACGGCGTTCCAATCGAGCTGATGATCAACGCGGGGCTGCGCGAGGATGTCGCGGCGCTCGACCTGACCGGCGCCAGCGGCATCGGGCTGTTCCGCACCGAGTTCCAGTTCCTTGTCTCGGCCACGCTGCCCGCGCGCGAACGGCAGCAGCGGCTGTACCGCGATGTGCTCGACGCCGCGGGCGACCGCCCGGTGATTTTCCGCACCGTCGACATCGGCGGCGACAAGGCGCTGCCCTATATGAATGTCGGCGACAGCGCGCAGGAGGAAAATCCCGCGATGGGCTGGCGCGCGCTGCGCCTCGCGCTCGAACGCGAAGGGCTTTTGAAGGTACAGGCGCGCGCGCTGATGGAGGCCGCCGCCGGACGCACGCTCAACGTCATGTTCCCGATGGTGTCGGAACCATGGGAATATGAAGCCGCGCGCGAGCTGTTCGTCGGGCAGCGCGCCTGGCTCGCTAGCCACAACAAGAAGCTGCCGGTAGCGATCCGCTATGGCGCGATGCTCGAAGTGCCGGGGCTGGTCGAAACGCTCGACCTGATGCTCCCGCACCTCGACTTCCTGTCGATCGGCACCAACGACCTCACGCAATTCCTGTTCGCCGCCGACCGCGCGCACCCGCGGCTCGCCGAGCGGTACGACTGGCTGTCGCCGACGGTGATGCGCTATCTGGCGCGCGTCGTGCGGATCGTTGCGGGGTCGAAGGTGGCGCTGGGTGTTTGCGGCGAAATGGGCGGACGACCCTTGGAAGCGATGGCACTGCTCGGCGTCGGGATCGAACGCCTGTCGATCACCCCCGCGGGCGTCGGGCCGGTGAAGGCCATGATCCGCTCGCTAGACCTTGGCGCGCTGCGTGCCGATATGCCGGCGATCCTCGCCCAGCCGTCGCCGAACCCGCGCGGTCAGTATCGGGCCTGGGCCGAGCGGCACCGGGTCGATCTGGGGGATTGAGGCGAACGGGAGATCGCATTCGATTCAGAGCGGTTCGACGCGACACCCCGACCGGCTCAGGCTTGAGGCCAGGCGCCGGTTTTCGTTATCGGCCGAGACCGATGGGGCGGCATTGAAATAATCGGTGATCGGTCTCAGAGCCCCCGCATCCACCAGTGCGATCGATGGCCGCGCAGCGCATATCCGGGCCTGAAGCGCCGGGTCGAGATTTTCCCGCACCAGTCGGAGCGGGCGATTTTGCAGAAAGGGGTCATTGCGCACGAGATCGACGGCATAGGGCGCGTCACCAGCGCCTATCACGACATAATCGACCGATGCCGCGTCGATGCGATCCGACACTTTGGCGAAAGGGGCATAGAAGCGATGCGACATCCACGCCTGCAGCGGCAATAGCAAGAGGCAGCTCACCATAGTGGTACGCAGCAGCAGAGGACGCCATCGACGCAGTGAATCGCCCAGTGAAACCCATCCATAGACGGCGAGCAGAATCAAGCTGCCGATCAAGCCGTGAATATAGCGATAACCAAGTCCATGGCCCTGAAAAGGCTGAACAGCAAAGCGAACCAGAAGAGTCAGCAATATGCCGCCGAGGAGCGCCGCCGCCAGACGATCGCGACGCGCGATCCTGACACCGAGCAGGAACAGCGGCAGAAGCAACAGGTGCTGCCACGTCAATAGGCGGAACAGATTGGCCGTCATGTTCGGGATCCGCAGCCCCTCAACCTTCTCCAGATTGGCGAGCAAGTAGTAGAAATAGCTGGCACGTGTCCCATCCGGCGGCGTTCCGTCGAGGGTCAATACCGCGATCCCATAGGCCCAGCCTTGCCAGAACAGCCCGATCGCCAGATAGCCGAATGCGTAGAATGCCGCGCGCCCCCACTCCTGGCGCAAGAGCAGGAGGAACAATATCGGTGCCGCGAACATGGGGTGATAATGAAGCTGGTGCAGACCCACCGCGAAAAACCCCACCGCCAGGGCCGCCCCGTCGGTCCACCAGCGGCTACGGAGGAAGAGCCAAAGCCAGCACAGGTTGATCGTCAGATGTGTCGGCATGGCATAGGCGGTCATGCCATTCAGCCATATCTGCCCCGTCCCGGTATAGAGCAGCAAGGCAACCACGGCCGCTTCGCGATTTTCGGGCCATATCCGCCGCGCGCAGCCCCAGAGCGCGAGCGCCCCCAAAAGTGTCAGCAGCGGACCCGTCAAGGCCGGCGTCGCAATCCAGCCGATCAGGGCACGGAGCGCGGCGTTGACCGGCAGATAGCCGGACACCCACGCCACGCGATGATCGGTACGATACATGAACATCGTGTTCAGCGCGTCGGCATGATCTCGCCATTGCGCCGGAAGCGAAGCCGCGATCTGCCCCTTCGCCAGGATAGCGGCATCGAAATCGGCGAGTTGCTCATCGGCGCTCAGGCCATAAGCCGAGAGAACCCAATAATGGCCCGCCAGCGTGGCGATCATCATCACCGTACCCACGGTCAGCGCCAACCGCCACGATGCGTCGAACGCGGCCTGGCGATCGCGAAGACCGCGCAGGCAGGCAATCAGCAGCAAGGCTCCAGCAATCAGGAGCCACTGATCCTGTCGCTGCAGATACCACAGGCCAAGATTGGGGACCGAGAGCAATGCCGCCGCCGCGACCCCGCAGACCGCTACTGCAACCGCATAACGGGGGAGCGAAGAAATTAGGCGCGAGAATGGCTCGGACCCGATCGGGGTCCTTGTGGCGTTCAGATCCATATCGCTCCCCTCCTGCCTGAACATGCTTTATTTTGTATTAACTCTGCTCTGTGCCGAGAGTGATATTGCTCTGGCCGAGAAGCATGTGTTCATGATATGTTCCAAAAACAGTCGAAAGGATATTGGTCATGACAACTCCAGCCCGCGCCACCGGCCGCTGTCACTGCGGCGGCATTAGTTTTTCCATGAGCACGGCAGTGCAGCATCATGCGCTTTGCCATTGCAGCGATTGCCGCCGTCATGCGGGCGCGCCGATGGTTGGGTGGGGGCTGGTCGGCACCGACGAGATCGAGATCAGCGGAACGCCCAAAATCTATGCGTCGTCGGAGCATGGCCGCCGCCATTTCTGTGGGGATTGCGGCACCGGCCTTTTCTATACCAACGACCAGATTTTCCCCGGTCAGATCGACGTGCAGACCGCGACGCTCGACGATCCCGATCTGATTCCTGCGCAGGCGCAGATCCAGACCGCCGAGCGTATCGGTTGGATGGAAAAGCTGAGCGGCCTGCCAACGTTTGAGCGCTATCCGCCCTTCGAATAGCGCTGGTCGCCGTCGGCGGCGGCGACCGCCGCGAGCTTCACGATGTCGAGCCCGTTCGAGCTGTCGCCCTCGCGCTGGCAACCGTCCACCACCGCGCGACCGCAACAGCCTGTCGTCGCAATTTGCTCTAACCACCGCTTCGCTGGCCCCGCCGTTCGTCCCACCAGGCCATGCGCTCCGCAATCCGTTTTTCAAAGCCGCGATCGACGGGGCGGTAATAGTCGCCCGGCGCCATCCCGTCGGGCCAATAATTGTCGCCCGAAAAGCCGTCGGGGGCGTCATGGTCGTAGCTGTAGCCCGCGCCGTAGCCCAGATCCTTCATCAGCTTTGTCGGAGCATTCAGGATGTTCGCCGGCGGCGCGAGGCTGCCGGTGTCGCGCGCGGCGCTCCACGCCGCCTTTTGCGCGGCATAGCCGGCGTTCGATTTGGGCGCGGTCGCAAGATAGAGGCACGCCTGCACGATCGCGAGTTCGCCCTCGGGTGAGCCAAGGAATTGATAGGCATCTTTGGCGGCGAGGCATTGCACCAGCGCCTGCGGGTCGGCGAGGCCGATGTCCTCGCTGGCGAAGCGCACGAGCCGCCGCAGCACATAGAGCGGTTCCTCGCCCGCGACGAGCATCCGCGCGAGCCAGTAGAGCGCCGCTTGCGGGTCGGACCCGCGCAATGCTTTATGCAGCGCGGAGATGAGGTTGTAGTGGCCGTCGCCGCCCTTGTCATAGACGGGCATCCGGCGATGAAGGAAGGCGGCGAGCTCGGCGGGATCGAGCGGCGCGTCGATCGCGACGGAAAACAGCGTTTCGACCTGATTGAGCAGGAAACGTCCATCGCCGTCGGCGCTCGCGATCAGCGCCGCGCGCGCCTCCGCCGTCACCGGCAGGCTGCGGCCGACCTCACCCTCGGCGCGGTCGATCAATGCTTCGAGCGCGGCATCGTCAAGCCGATTCAACACCAGCACCTGCGCGCGGCTGAGCAGCGCGGCGTTCAAGGCGAAACTGGGGTTTTCGGTCGTCGCACCGACGAGCACGACGGTGCCGCGCTCGACATAGGGCAGGAAACCGTCCTGCTGCGCGCGATTGAAACGGTGGATTTCGTCGACGAAGAGCAAGGTCTGCTTGCCCGCCGCGGCCATTTTTTCGGCATCGGCAAAGGCCTGTCGCAAATCGGCGACACCCGAAAAGACCGCCGACAGCGGCGCGAAACGCATCCCCACCGCCTCGGCCAGCAGGCGCGCGATCGTCGTCTTGCCGGTGCCCGGCGGACCCCAGAGGATGATCGACGACAATTGGCCCGCCGCGACCATGCGGCCGATCGCCCCGTCGGCGCCGGTCAGATGCTCCTGCCCGACGACATCGGTCAAGGCGCGCGGGCGCAGCCGTTCGGCGAGCGGAGCGGTGCCGGCCGTGGCGCCCTGCTGCGCCGCCGGGCCCTCATCGCCGAAAAGATCGCCCGCCATCGGGTGCTCAGCCCCCGCGCCGCTGTTTCTGGCGGATGAGGCGCACATAGGTGTCGGCAACCGCCTGATTGATCGCGTCCCACTGATAGGCACCGCTTTCGCGCACCGCCGCGGCGCCATGGTCGGCGCGCAACGCGGCGTCGCGGCAATAGCGCTGAAGATGGTCGGCGAAGCCCGAGATCGATCCCGGCGCGACAAGATAACCCGTCTGGCCATGCTTGACGATGCTCGCGCTGCCCGTCGCCCGCGCCGCCACCACGGGTAGCCCGCACGCCATCGCCTCCAGCGTCACATTGCCAAAGGTTTCGGTGACCGACGGGTTGAAGAAGATGTCGCACGAAGCGAGCGCGCGGGCGAGATCGGCGCCGCCCTGAAAACCGACGAAATGCGCGTTGGGCAGGCGCGATTCGAACCAGTCGCCGGCCGGCCCTTCGCCGATCACCACCACCTGATGCGGCACGCCGCGGCGCGTCAGCACGTCGATGGCATCGGCAAACACGTCGAGCCCCTTTTCCATCACCAACCGGCCGAGAAAGGCGATCGCGGGGGTGTCGTCGGCGATGCCGAGCGCCCGGCGCCAGTCCGGATCGCGGCCGCCGGGGTTGAAAATCCCCTGTTCGACGCCGCGCGTCCAGATGCCGATGTCATAGTTCATCCGCTGGTCGCGGAGCACCTGCGCAAAGCTTTCGGACGGTGCGATCAGCGCGTCGCAGCGGCGGTAGAGTTTGCGAAGCCAGGCGACGACGAGCGGCTCGAGGAACGACAGGTTGTAATAACGGAAATAGGTTTCGAAGCGCGTGTGCACCGAACAGGCGACGGGGATCTTGCGCCGCCGGGCCCACGCCGCAGCCTGCCGCGATACGCGGTCGGGGCTGGAGATATGGACGATATTGGGGGCAAAGGCGGCGATGTCTTCGCGCACCCTTGCCGAAAAGCTTAAGGGGATGCGATATTCGCTGCGTCCCGGAATCGCCATCGACGGCACGCTGACCAGATCGCCCGTCGGCTCGAAATCGGGGTTGGCGACGGTCGGCGAATAAACGCGCACCGCGGCGCCATGCGCCAAGAGGTAACCGACGAGCCGATTGAGCGCCTTGTTCGCGCCATCGGTCGTCATATTGTAATTGCCGCTGAACAGGGCGATGCGAAGATCGGAAACTTCCATCCCGCCTCGCCTAGTCGCTCGGACGGGCAAAGGCAATTGTGTCAAAAACCCTCGCCGCGCTCCGACGGCGCTTCCAGATCGACCTCGACCGGCGGGTGCAGCCGCAGGTGATGGACGCGGCGTTCGTCGGCGTCGGTCACCTCGATCCGCCAGCCGCTCGGGTGGACGAGTATTTCGCCGATCTGGGGTACATGGCCCGCAAGCACCGCGGCGAGCCCGCCCAGCGTATCGACATCTTCCTCGACCTCACCAAGCCGCGGGTCGACCGCTTCGCCAAGGTCGTCGAGTTCGGCGCGCGCATCGATTTCCCAGCAGCCGCCCTCGCCCGCGACGATCAGCGGCTCGGGTTCGTCGTCATGCTCGTCCTCGATCTCGCCGACGATCTCCTCGACCAGATCCTCGATCGTCAGCAGGCCTTCGGTGCCCGAATATTCGTCGATCACGATCGCCAGATGGGTTCGTTTTGCGCGCATTTCGGCAAGCAGGTCGAGCACGCCCATCGATTGCGGGACATAGAGCGGCTGGCGCAGCAGGTCGAGCATCGGCGGCGGCGGCCGTTTTTCGGCGAGCACGGCAAACACGTCCTTGACGTGGATCATGCCGATCACCTCGTCGAGGTTTTCGCGATAGACCGGCAGGCGGCTGTGGCCTGCGTCGGCAAAGATCGCGAGGATTTCCTCGAACGTCGCGGTTTCGGCGATGGCAATGATCTCGCCGCGCGGCACCGCGACATCGTCGACCGTCTGTTCGCCGAAATGGAGGAGGTTGCGTAGCATCTTGCGCTCGATCGGCGACAGGTCGCCGACGATGTTGCTGCCGCGGCGATCGTCGCCCTCTTCCTCGGCCTCGTCGATGACATCTTCGATCTGTTCGCGCAGCGACGGTTCCTTGTCGCCGCCGAACAGCAGGTTTTTCAGTCCGGACAGCAGTCCGGACCTGCTACTGTCCTCGTCCGATCGGTTCGAAGACCCCTGGTCGTCGGGCATGGTTGCAGCGTTTCCCTTGTTAATCCTGATCCGCATATGGATTGGCGATGCCCAGCGATGCAAGGGCTTTCACCTCCAAAGCCTCCATCGCCGCCGCCGACACATCGTCCATATGGTCGTATCCGACCAGATGCAGCGCGCCATGAACGATCAGGTGCGTCGCATGATCGGCGAGCGAAAGCCCCTTCTCCTCCGCTTCGCGCCCGCAGGTTTCGCGCGCAAGCACGATGTCGCCGAGCAGGATTTCGCCATCGTCGCTGTTCGCAAGGCTTTCGAGCAGATCGTCCTGCACCTGCGGAAAGGAGAGCACATTCGTCGGCTTGTCCTTGCCGCGGAAATCGCGGTTGAGCCTATGGACCTCGGCATCGTCGGTCAGGCGGACCGCGACCTCGACGAGCGGCGCCGCGTCGGCGAGCGCGGCAAAAGGCGTGATCGCGAGCGCCGCGGCGACCGCTTCGGCGGCGCGCACCTCCCAATCGAGCGCATCGGGCCACGGCGTCGCGGCGTGGGTTTCGACGCTCAGCACGAAAAAAGCCGCGCAGACAAAATGGCGGAAAACTGCGCAACTTCACTCGCAAATCGCGTTTTCGGGGCGGCGTTTGCCCCTGCGGGATCGTCGTTCGGCGTCATGCCCATCCGCTACCGCGCCGCGGCGCAGTAGGACAGCGTTTTTTGGCGGCTTGCCTGTGGCGGCTTTGGGGTGGGGAGCGGACTGAAGCGATCCTCCCCGGCACGGGGAGGGGGACCATGCGAAGCATGGTGGAGGGGTACGCGGTGTCGAGCGCGGCGTATGACCTCCCGTACCCCTCCACCACCCTTCGGGTGGTCCCCCTCCCCCGTTGGGGGAGGATCGGCAACGGCCGCTTCCGTCCGAAACCGGTCGAAACGCGGCATTCTATATGATTCGCGCAGAGGCGCAGAGATCGCAGAGGAGAATGTGCTTTCACTCTGCGATCTCTGCGCCTCTGCGCGAATCCTGTTCCAACAGGGCTCTTCGGGCAAAAGACCGCAATCGGTCGCGTCCGGACTTTGCAGAGTGACAATCCTCCCTGTCGCGCAGCGATGGGGAGGTGGCAGCGCGAAGCGCTGACGGAGGAGCAATGGCGCCGACGTCGCAGCCCCTCCACCACTCGCTGCGCGAGCGGTCCCCCTCCCCATGGCCTTCGGCCACAGGGAGGATTTATGTCCTGCTTTAATCGAAACCGGCCACCCCCTTCAATGCACATGCCGCAGCTTGTCGGGGTTGCGCATCACATAGATGCCGACGATCCTGCCGTCCTCGATCTCGAGCGCCGTCGTCTGAAGCTCGCCGTCGGCTTCGCGCGTCACGAAACCCGGCAGGCCGTTGATTATCCCGGCGTGGACAAGCGTCGAGCCATATTTGCGCAGCAATACCGCGATGCTGCGATGCACCTTCATCACCAGCGCCTTGCCGAGGATCGGGATCGCGGCGGCGGGGCGTTTGCCGCCGCCGTCGGCCCACATGCCGACGTCGGCGGCGAGCATGGCGCCGAGCGCTGCCATATCGCCGCTGCGCGACGCCTCAAAAAAGGCGTGCGCAATTTCGAGTCCGCGTTCCTTTTCCAGCTTGTAGCGCGGACGCGCGTCGCGGACGTGCGCGCGGGCCCGCGCCGCGAGCTGGCGCGTTGCGGCGGGGTCGCGGTCGATCGTTTTCGCCACCTCGTCAAACTCGACGCCGAATACGTCGTGGAGAAGGAAGGCCGCGCGCTCCAGTGGGGAGAGCCGTTCGAGCGCGAGCATCAGCGGCAGGGTCACATCGTCGTCGGCCGCTTCCTCCTCGACAAGCGGGTCGGGGAGCCATGGGCCGATATAAGTTTCGCGCTGCGCCCGCGCCGATTTGAGCTGGTCGAGGCAGAGCCGCGTCACCGTGCGGCGGAGGAACGCAGCAGGCTCGCGCACCGCCTCGCGATCGGTGCCGAGCCAGCGGATGAAGGCGTCCTGCACGACATCCTCGGCATCGGCGACCGAGCCCAGCCTCCGGTAGGCGACGCGCGTGAGCATTGGGCGCAGCGGGTCGAAAAGACCCGCTGCGTCCGCCGCGTCGCCGGGGCGTGTCGCCGTCATCAGGCCGCCTTGGCCGCCGGGGTTTCGAGCCACAGGTCGAAACCGACGGCGATGCGGTTCCAGCCATTGATGACGTTGATCATCAGGGTGAGGTTCACCTGTTCCTCCGGGGTGAAATGCGCTTCGAGCGCTTCCTTTGCTGCCTGCTGTGTGTGCCCTTGCGACAGCGTGGTCAAGGCGTCGGTCCAGGCGAGCGCGGCGCGTTCGCGCGGCGTATAGACGGGGGCTTCGCGCCACGCGGCGAGCAGGTAGATGCGCTGTTCGGTTTCGCCCTTGGCGCGCGCTTCAGCCGTGTGCATGTTGATGCAATTGGCGCAGCCGTTGAGGATCGACGCCCGGATTTTTACCAGTTCGATCAGACTCGGTTCAAGACTGTCCTGCACCGCAAGGCTGACGCCCATCCATTGTTTCATCAGCTGCGGCGCGGCGGCGAAGGGGTCGGTTACGTGGGTCATGTCATGTCTCCTTCGAGGGGGGGGGTTACCCAGACATGACGAGGCAGGAATGGCGGGTGTGACATGATGCGCTGAAAAAATTTCGTGCGCGCCCGAAAATGGGTTAGCTTTGGCGCCTCATCAGCATGAGAGGGGGCGTGTCATGAAATTTCTCGATGGCTATGGCGAACAAGCGTTTGCGTTGCTGCGGATCGTTGCCGGGCTGTTGTTCCTGGCGCACGGCGTTCAGAAATTCTTCAACTTCCCGGCGGCTTTTCCCTATCCGCTCAATCCGATGCTCTATGCGGCGGGGACGATCGAAATCGTCGCCGGCGCGCTGATCGTCATCGGCCTGTTCACCCGCCCCGCGGCCTTTGTCGCGAGCGGCATGTCGGCGGTCGGCTATTGGGTCGCGCACGGCAGCCAGGGCCCCTTTCCGATTGCCAATGGCGGCGAGACGATCGCGCTTTACTGCTTCATCTTCCTGTTCATCGCGACGCGCGGCGCCGGGATATGGAGCGTCGAGGGTATGAAGAAGTAAAAGCCGGTGCGGGGTTGTTGTCGGTTTTCGACCGATTGCAGCCTGAAGCGGTCCTCCCCCAACGGGGGAGGGGGACCACCCGCAGGGTGGTGGAGGGGTACGGGAGGTCGTACGCAGCGCTCGACACCGCGTACCCCTCCACCATGCTTCGCATGGTCCCCCTCCCCGTGCCGGGGAGGAGCGCTTCCGACCGCTTCCCACCCCACGCCGCCATCGCCCCCCCGGCACAAAACGGGGGCAGCCGTTTCCGGCCGCCCCCAGGTGCGGGCTTCACATGGTGAAGATCGTCAAAGCTTGCGCGTGTTGGTCTCGATCAGCTTCGTCGCTTCGGCGACGGCTTTCGCGGTCGTCAGCTTGCCGTCCTGAACTTCGTCGGCGATTTCGAGGAGGCGGCCGCTGATGACGGTGCCGGTGTCGGCCTTTTCGTCGATCGCGATGCCGCCCTTTGCTGCGGCGACACGGTCCCACGCCGCGCGGACCGCGGCCCAATAATCCTTCGTCGCCGCCCAATAATCGTCGGCGGCCTTCGCGTCATATTGGTCGTATTTGGTATAGGTGTTGAGCACATATTCCTGGACGATCGGCACCAGCTTGCCGTCCTTCGTGCCCATTTTGGTGTTGTCCTGCCAGTGGATCCAGCCGTCGGGGGTCGGCTGGTGGCGGTTGATCGCATAATAGCGGTCGTAGACGGGATTGCGCACGGCATCGCGGCGCGCGAGCGGGCGCCAGGTCCAGTTGGAACGCCAGCGGCGGATGCCGCCCTGCGTTTCGAACTGGCCCCAGCCGCCGTACCGCGGGCTGTCGTCGACCTGATACACCGTCTGCGACCAGCGGCCAGTGCGCATCCGTTCGGGGACGTCTTCCCACACCCACTCATTGCGGTCCGAATAGACGAGCACGCGCGCGGGTTCATATTCCCAGTCCTGGCGCCAATGCTTGATGATGTGCGTCTTGCCCTCATGTTCGATGACGAGCAGGTGCTGGAGCATGATCTTGCGCCCCGTATCCTCGATGACGCGGACGACCTCGTGCCCGCCCGACGTCTTGGCGGCGAGCGGGGTATAGCCCGCGTCCCAGCGCGTCGATTCCTGCATGTCGAACCGCACCTTGTAATTGCCCGCCATCGCAAGGATGTCGGCGCGGTCCTGTTCGAAATTGGCCGCGGCGGCATCGGCCGCGATCGGCGGGTGCGCCAAGGCAGCAACGGGCAGCGCCGCCGACAGCAGCAGACCCGCGATAATCGTGATTTTTTTCATCGGATGAGTCCTTTATTCAGGTCAGAAACGATAGCTTAGCGACACGCTCGCGTTGCGGCCGGGCTGGGTATAGGCGTCGGTGATGGTGGAGGTGGACGCGACCCCGCGGACGTCGCTCCACCAGCTGTATTTGCGGTCCAATATGTTGAAGACCCCGGCGCGCAGGCTCAGCCCCCGAACGATCCGCACAAAGGCGGTGGCGTCGAGGATGGTGAAGGCATCGGGGCGGAAACAGGTGGGGGAGCAAAGCCCCTCGGTCCGCGACGCCTCCTTGCGCGCGCTGTGCGTCAGGACGATCTGGCCGCCGAAACGCCCGCTTTGCGGGTCGCGATAACCGACGCCGACGACGAGCTTGAACGGATCGATCGTCGATAGCGGTACGCGCGTCCCATCGGGATCGATCGAGTTGCCGGTCGCATAGGAAAGGGCGAGCGTCGTATAGAGGCCGGACGACGCCCGCCCCTCGAACCGCGCTTCGGCGCCCTTGACGCGGGCACGGTCGAGATTGACGAACTGATAGACGGCGGGATCGGCCGGCGTGAAACTGCCCCCCACCACTTCCTGGCTGATGAAATCCTTGTAGCGCGCCGAAAAGGCGGTGACGTCGAGGCTGACATGGTCGCTGGAAAAGCGCAGCCCGCCCTCAAAGCTTTCGCTGCGCTCGGGCCCCAGATCGGGATTGGGGGCGGAGGTATAGCCGAAGGCCAGATTCTCGAAGAACTGGTTGACCTGCCCCGGCTCGGGCGCCTTGAAGCCTGTCGCATAATTGGCGAAAATCCGTACCGTATCGGTCAGCTTGAACAGCGCGCCGAATTTGGGCGAAACGCGCGATCCATCCTGCCCCGCCCCCGAAAAGGCGGGAAGCAGCGGGTCGTCCTGCGGCGACAGATCATACCAGTCGAAGCGCAGCGCCGGATAGAGGATCAACCGGCCGTCGGCGACGCTGATCTCGTCGCCCACGAACAGGCCGCCGCGCGTGAAGTCGGTTTCGGGAAAGGCGCGCGTCGGAAACACTTCGCCAAAGGGCGGCACGGTGCCGTCGCGCAGGCCGCGCTGGCGCGTCTTGCTGATGTCGCCGCCGAACACGAGGCGGTGGGCGATTGCGCCGGTCGCAAAATCGACGCGGGCGTCGGCCGAAGCGCCGATGACGCGATTTTCGAACGTGTTGAGGCGCGTGCGATCGGGAAGCGTGGTGCGGTCTTCCTCGGTATATTGACTGTCTTCGCCGTCCTGCCAGTAAAGCGCGACGCGCGCGAAATCGATCACCCCCTCCCCTTCCCAGCTCCAGTCGAGCGAGACGCGCTTGCGCTCCCCGGTGTCCCAGCCTTCGAGCCGGTCGACCGAAGCGTTGAGCCCGGTCAGGCCGTTGGTGTAGAGCCGCGTGTCGAGATATTCGCCGGTCAGGCGCAGCTTGTGGCCGCTGGCGGGGTCATAGACGATGCGCGCGAGCGCGGCATCGGAGCGGCCGTCCTGCGGATTGGGCTCGGTCCGCGTCGCGCCGGTGCCGCCAACCGTCCCCTTGTTGTCGAGTTCCCGATAATCGCGGCGCGTATAGGCAGCCATCGCCGACCAGTCGCCGCTCTGTCCCGCGAGGATCGCGGTTTCGCTAAACTCCTCATCGGCGCTGCTATAGGCGGCGCGGACGAGGCCGCCGACGCTTTTGCCGCCTTTCAGGAAATCGGCCGGGTCGGCGGTGATGAAGCTGACCGCGCCCGCGAGGCCGTCGCTGCCATAGAGCGCCGATGATGGGCCGCGCAAAATCTCGACCGACTTGATGAGGCCCAGGTCGACATAATCGCCGCGCCCTGACGCCTGCGCCCCGAAGCTGAAGCCGTCGGGGACGCGCACGCCGTCGACCTGGATCAGCACGCGGTTGCCGCCGATGCCGCGAATGTTGAAGCTGTCGTTGCCCGCGCGGCCCGTCGCGCCGAGCGCGGCGCCGAAGCGCGCCGGCTGGCGCTGGACGCTGACGCCGGGTTCGAAGCGGACGAGGTCGCGGATGTCGGTCACCAGCTCGTCGGCGATCTGCTCTGCGCTCTTGACGGTGACGGTGACGGGCAGATCTTCGGCCCGCACTTCGGTGCGCGTCGCGGTGACGACGATCTGGTTCTTGCGCGCGAGCCAGTAAGCGCCGTCGTCATCCTGCGCCATCGCGGGCTGTACGGTTGCGGCGAGCCCAATGCCGATGGCGCTGCCGACGGCAAGGCGGGACGGGAACGGCGAGCGGTGACTGGTCAAAATTCTTCCCCTGTTTGATTGCGAGTGTTTCGCAATAGCGGCGCTCTAGGGAAGCGAAATTGCCTGGTCAATATGCTATTGCGAGTCGTTTGCGGAAAACCTTCGCGTGGATGAACAGCGTTACAGAGCGTCCCGCCCGGTCAGTTGGAGGGGTATGAGATAGCCGGGCTCAGCTCGCACTTGGCCGAGACCGGTCAAATCGACCGCCTGACGGATGGCTGGGAACGTCCGGTTGTGGACATAAATCCCCCTGCGGCGAAGCCTTGGGGAGTCGCAGACGACGCGCAGCGCCAGCGGGACCGCCGCAAAGCGGTGGCGGAGGGCCGCGAGCGTCAGCGAGTGCTGCGCGCTCGACCCCTCCGTCAGCCCTGCAGGCTGCCACCTCCCCATCGCAAGTCGATGGGGAGGAGCGTGGCTTGCAAAGTCTGGAAACGACCGCTTGCGGACATTCTCTTCTGATGCGAGCAGTGCCTCATGGAACGGGATCATATTGAAAATTTCAAACAAGCATTCATCGGACGAACCTGCTCAATGGAGCGGGAACCGCCATTCTGGCGTGCAAACTTCGGCGATCAGTTCACGATTGCCTTTAGGGTGCCGTGGCGTATCGTTGCGAATGGCCGAATAGCATTCGGCGACGAGGATGATGGCCAACAGTTCGGTCTCCCCGCTCCGCTCGATGGCGAGGAGCGGGCGGCATCCATGCTTAGCGAGTTGGTCGTCCAAAATCTGCACGTTGACGAGGAAACGGGCGATCTACGGATCGAGTTCGGCGGCAGCACTCGCATAGACGTGTTCAACCAGTCGTGCGGCTATGAAGGATGGGATGCCTACTACACTGTCGGAAGCGCGCGATGGGGCGTCATCGCAATGGGCGGCGGCGAGCTTGCGGTCGTTCCCGGCTAAGATAGCAACGTCCGCTTCCCACCCCAAAGCCGCCGTTCCAAGCGTCTTTCGATCATATCTCCCACCACCGACGATCAACGGCAACGGGCCCACCTGCGGGGGAGAGGGGCGTGCAGGTGTCCGCGGCTACAAGGAGGCCACGAGGCCCGCCGCCGTTTGCCGGTCGGTTCGCGCGAACGCGCAAACCGGCCGGACGATCGTCAGATGTCGTCGTCGCTCGCGTCGTCGTCGGGGCCCGCCATCATCTCTTCGGCGACCGCGTCGGTCCGGCCGCGGATTGCGGCTTCGAGCCGTTCGCGAAGTTCGGGATTTTCGGTCAGGAAATTCTTCGCATTCTCGCGCCCCTGTCCGATGCGGATCGAATCATAGCTGAACCAGGCGCCCGATTTTTCGACCAGCCCGGCCTTGACGCCGATGTCGAGGATCTCGCCGATCTTCGAAATGCCCTGCCCATACATGATGTCGAATTCGACCTGCTTGAACGGCGGCGCGACCTTGTTCTTCACCACCTTCACGCGGGTGGTGTTGCCGACGATCTCGTCGCCATTCTTGATCTGGCCGGTGCGGCGGATGTCGAGGCGGACCGAGGCGTAGAATTTGAGCGCGTTGCCGCCGGTCGTCGTTTCGGGGTTGCCGTACATCACGCCGATTTTCATGCGCAGCTGGTTGATGAAGATCACCATACAGCGCGAGCGGCTGATCGACCCGGTGAGCTTGCGCAGCGACTGCGACATCAGCCGCGCTTGCAGGCCGACGTGGCTGTCGCCCATCTCGCCCTCGATCTCGGCACGCGGAACGAGCGCCGCGACCGAGTCGACAACGAGCACGTCGATCGCGTTCGAGCGCACGAGCGTGTCGACGATTTCGAGCGCCTGTTCGCCCGTGTCGGGCTGCGACACGATCAGTTCGTCGATATTGACGCCGAGCTTCTTCGCATAGACGGGATCGAGCGCATGTTCGGCATCGACAAAGGCGACGGTGCCGCCGCCCTTTTGCGCTTCGGCGAGCGTGTGCAGCGCCAGTGTGGTTTTGCCCGAGCTTTCGGGGCCATAGATTTCGATGACGCGGCCGCGCGGCAGACCGCCGACGCCCAGCGCGATGTCAAGGCCGAGCGACCCGGTCGAGATCGCCTCGACCTGCATTGCTTCCTTCGACCCCAGCTTCATCACCGAGCCCTTGCCGAAGGCGCGGTCGATCTGCGCCAATGCGGCGTCGAGCGCCTTCTGCCTGTCCGTTCCGTTCACTGATTTCCCCGATTCGACGAGTGACAATTGTCCGGCCATTTGCCGTCCTTTCCTGCTCTAGAGCGACCGCGGACGCATCGCAACGCCGGACCTATGTGCCACATTTGTTCTTGTGGAACAAGAGGAGAACATAATTAAATCAAATCAGCGTCGCGCCCGCGAAAGCGGGGGCGGTTGGAGGTTGACGTAAGGCCGATGGCGACCCCTGCCTCGGCGCCGACGACGGATTATGGAGCCCCGAACTCCCGAATCGCCGCCTCGATGTCGCCGATCCGGAACGGCTTGGGTATCAAGCGGCGCCCCGCATGTGCGGGCGGAATGACGTCGCCGCCGCCCGAGGTGAAGGCAAAGGGAATATCCTTGGCGGCGAGGGCGTCGGCGACCGGCCAGCCTTTTTCTTCGCCCAGGTTGATATCGATGAGCGCGCCGGCAATCGGTTCGGACGCGATGAGCGCCAGCGCATCGTCCTTGCTCGCCGCTTGCGCGGGCTCGGGCAGGCCGAGCGCGTCGAAAATATCGACCAGCATCATGCCGATCAGCACATCGTCCTCGACGATCAGGATGCGCCGCTCAGCCATCCTGTCCCCCGCGATGCGCCGCCTCGTCTAGCGCCGCCGACGTCGCTTCGGCGAGTTGCGCGACCGAAAAGGGTTTGGGCAGGAAGGCAACATGGTCGATGTCGATCGACTGACGCAGCTGCTCCTCGGCATAGCCCGACATGAACAGCACGGGCAGGTTGGGCCGCTTGGCGCGCATTGCGCGCACCATCGCGGGCCCGTCCATCGTCGGCATCACGACATCGCTTATGACCAAATCGACCTTCTCCATCTCGGCAAAGCGTTCGAGCCCTTCCTCGCCCTGCGCGGCGGTAACGACGCTATAACCCGCACGGGTCAGCGCGCGTTCCGCGACCGCGCGTACCATATCCTCATCCTCGACAATCAGGATCGTCCCGCTACCCCATTGGCTCTTTTTGGGCTTTGCGGGCGGCTGCGGTGCGGCGGGCGCGTCGCCGGCCGCCCGATGGACGGGCAGATAGATCGAGAAGCTCGTTCCCTCGCCCGGCTTGCTGTCGGCAAAGATGAAGCCCGCGGACTGCTTGATGATGCCGTAAACGGTTGAGAGGCCCAGCCCCGTCCCCTTCCCCACATCCTTGGTCGTGAAAAAGGGTTCGAAAATCTTAGGCAAGATGTCGGGAGGGATGCCGGTGCCGGTGTCACTGACCCTCAGCACGCAATAGTCGGCGGGCGGCATGAATTCATTGCCCATCTGGCGCACGTCGGCCGCGGTCACCGGAAAGGTTTCGATCGTCAACGTGCCGCCGCCGGGCATTGCGTCGCGCGCGTTGACCGCCAGGTTGATGATGACCTGTTCGAGCTGGCCGGGATCGGCGCGCACCGCGCCGAGCCCGCGGCCATGATGCACCGACAGCTGCACCGTTTCGCCGATCAACCGCTTCAAAAGGTGCGACACTTCGGAAATCACGTCGGGCAGCTGCAATATCTGCGGCCGCAGCGTCTGTTGCCGCGAAAAAGCGAGCAATTGCCGCGTCAGGCTGGCGGCACGATTGGCGTTGCTGCGGATTTGCTGGATGTCGTCATAGTCGCTGTCGCCCGGCGTATGCCGCATCAGCATCAGATCGCACGCGCCCAGCACCGCTGTCAGGATATTGTTGAAATCATGCGCGACGCCGCCCGCAAGCTGGCCCACCGCCTGCATTTTCGAGGCCTGCGCGACCTGGCGTTTCAGGCGCGATTCCTCGCTCGAATCCTTGAGGCTGAGAAGAACCGCCGCTTCGCCCAGCCCACGTACGCCGACGATGCGCATCGACACCGGGTCGCCGCTTTGCCCCGCCAGCCGGATCGACAGGTCGCCGCCCACCTGCTGCCCGCTGCTGTGGCGGCGGATCATGTCGGCGAGTGGCCCCTTGTCCTCGCCGACCACAAGATCGCCGGGGTAGCGCGGCTTCTTGCCATCGGCGACGCCCGCGGCGCGCATGAAAGCGCGGTTCATGTAAAGAAAGCGGCCGTCGCGATCGACGAGCGCAAGCCCGAAGGGCAGCAGTGACAGCAGCGTTTCGATATAGCTTTGCGCCGTGCCGCGATCGGCGGGTCCGATCTCCTCGTCGAGCATGGCGAGCAGCATCGGCCCGTGCGTATCGGCCGGCGTCAGCGGGATTTGCAGCATCCGCACTGGCGTTGCCCGATCGCCCTCACGCGCAAAATAGAGCGCACCGGCATCATCGAGCCGCAACATACCGGCGACATCGCGCCCCGCATAATGCAGCGCATCCTCTTCGCCGAGCGCGCGCAAAAGAAACGCCTGATTGGCAACGC